>JAZLKN010000001.1:0-32994 GCA_045597605.1 Candidatus Cryptobacteroides sp.
GGCCCGATACTGGTCTTTTCGGTGGCTCTGTGGGTGCTCGGATACTTCCCCAGGGCAGAGCAGGGTGCGTCTGCCTTCGAGCAGAAGGAACAGTCGTACATAGGCATGCTCGGGCACGCCGTCGAACCGGTGCTGTCGCCCGTGGGGATGAACTGGAAGGACGGTGTGGCGATAGTTGCCGGAGTGGGAGCCAAAGAATTGATAGTCAGCACAATGGGTGTGATGTACAGCGATGCCGGACCGTCTCTGAAGGAGGCGCTTCCTGCCACCCACACACCTGCCGGAGCGCTGGCCCTGATGGTGTTCGTGCTGCTGTATTTCCCCTGCGTCGGCACCTTCGTCGCCCTGCGGCGCACCCTGGGCAGCTGGGGCTGGACCATAGGCAGCGCGGTGAGCAGCATCGTGGTGGCGTGGCTGAGCGCGTTCATAGTGTTTTCCGTGTTTTCCCTGATATTGTGACGATGAAACTGCTTCTGCACACCTGTTGCGCTCCCTGCAGCGGAGCCATAGTCGAGACCCTGCTGAAAGAGGGCATAAAGCCGGTCATATACTACTGCAACCCCAACATCTTTCCGGAAGAGGAGTACCTCAAGCGCAAGGACGAGTGCTCCAGGTATGCCGCTGCCTGCGGTCTGGAGATGGTGGATGCCGACTATTATCACGATGTGTGGCTCCAATGCGTGAGCGGGCTTGAGCACGAGCCGGAGAGGGGAGCGCGCTGCACGGAATGCTTTCGTCACCGTCTGCTCTCGTCGGCGCAATATGCTGTACATCACGGTTTTGATACTCTGGCCACGACTCTGGCATCTTCGCGGTGGAAGAATCTCAATCAGGTGAATGCAGCGGGCCTCTGGGCGGTGGAGAAGGCTAATGCCGAGGCAGTCTCGTGGCGTGAACTGGATAATTCCAGGACTCAGCTTCCACAGGGCGAATCCCCCGAGCCCACCGGTACGAGCCATAGCACTTCACGGCACATAAACCATGATAAAACGTGCCGTGAAGTGCTATCGGCTCGTTTCTCCCCCGAGCCCGCTGTGCCCGCCGTTCCCGTCGAGCCGTTGGTGTGGTGGGACCGCAACTGGCGCAAGGGAGGTCTTCAGGAACGCCGCAATGAAATCATCAGAGAGAGGAATTTCTACAATCAAAAGTGGTGCGGGTGCGAATTTTCTATTGAAAATACGGTTTGAAATTCCTAATTTTGTGATAAGGATTATATATAAACAACTGATAGACTATATGAAATCACTACGAGCCCTTGCCGTTGCGCTTATTCTTTCCACGGCTGCAGCATCCTGTTCAAAGACAACTCCCACCCCTAATCCCGGCGAAAAGGAAGAACTTTCCGTAAGTCCCGCGTCGCTTAAGTTTACGAAAGACGGAGGCAGTCAGCCACTGACAGTAAGAATTGAAGGGACCTGGAGCACGACAGTCGAAGGGACCTGGGTCAAACTCAGCCAGTTCGGTGGCGGTAACCTTGACGGAACCATAGATGTTACCGTGCCTGCCAATATGGATGAGGCCAGGACCGCTACCATAAATTTTACCTGTGGCACTAAGACGGCGAGTGTTTCAGTAAGCCAGGATGCCGGTTTTGCAGATGACGGAATAAAGAAAATCACAATTTCCGAATTCAGGAATCTCAAGGACAGCACAACCGACTGGTACAGGCTTGTCGGAGAGGTGGTCTCAATCTCCAAGGAGGAATACGGAGACCTGTATCTGCTGGATGAAACGGGCTACATCTATGTTTACGGCCTGGCTCCCGAGAAGGACGGCGCAAACGAAGATTTCTCCAAGCTTGGAATAAAGGCAGGTGATAGAATCACAATCGTTGCCCTGAAGAAGACACACTATGAGATAGTAGAGACAGATAAGGCTTATTTTGAGGCAAAGCAGCCCGGCGATTATCCCGGATACAGGGCCGATAAGGCTAAAGCCGGATATATTGAACTTCCCGCTACATCGGAGAATGACGGTCTGAGTTATCTGTGTCATTTCGATAACAGCGGAAAGAGGAACTACTCGGCATATTTCGATACCGAAAAGCGGCTCTCGACCTGGGTTTGCTATCCTTACTGCTCATCGGACAAGAATGACGCCCGTCCCGATTCCTACGCCTATGACCCACTCATTGAGCCGGAATATCAGGCCGACCTCACAAAGTCTTACCAGAACAGGTCTTTCGGAGGAGAAGAGTTTGTCAGAGGTCATATGATGCCCAATGCGTCGAGGGGAGGCCGTCGTCAGCTGGATGCTTTCCTTGCAAGCAACATTATGCCCCAGAGCTCAGCTCTCAATACCGGAATCTGGTCAAGTCTTGAAACAAAGGAACGTACCTGGGTGAATAATTGCGACACCTTGTACATAGTTGTTGGAACAGACTGTTCCGAGAGCAAGTATCAAGTGGAGGACAACGCCTCCTCGCCCAAGAAGATAACTGTGCCGAATGCAATATGGCGCGCAGTTCTGGCATACAACAAGAAAGACAACAGCTATATCGGACTGGCCGCGTATTTCGATAACAAGAGCAATCCCAACAAGAGTTTCTCGAAGACTCTCCCGGAAACTATGCTTATGTCTATCGATGAGCTTGAAGAGAAGCTTGGGATAGACCTTTACGTGAACCTTCCAGCCGATATTCAGGCCAAGGTTGAAGCTCAGAACCCCAGAGACGAATCCTGGTGGTGGTAATAAACCTTACTTTCCATTTATAAGATAGATTGATCATGAAAAAACTCATTTACGCAACACTTGCTCTTATGGCAGTATCATGCAACACGAACAATCCTTTCTTTGAGGAATGGGACACACCTTATGGAATCCCCCCTTTCGACAAGATAAAAGAGTGCCATTATCTCCCTGCTCTCAAGGCCGGAATCGAGGCCCATCAGGAGGAGATACAGGCAATCATCGACAATCCCGAGGCTCCCAGTTTCGAGAACACCGTCGTGGCTCTCGACCGCAGCGGCAAGCTGCTGTCAAGGGTTGAGGGCGTAATGCTCAATCTGGTGGAAAGCGACGGTACCGAGACGCTCAATGCCATAGTGGAGGAGGCTATGCCCCTCATTTCGGAACATTCCGACAATATCACTATGAATCCCGCCCTTTTCGAGCGTATCAAGACCGTGTATGAGGATCCCGAGATGCTCGAGCGCTCACGTGAGGACCAGATGCTGGTGAAGTCCTTCTACGAGGATTTCAAGAGCAACGGCATAGACCTGCCCGCAGACAAGCAGGCCCGTCTGAAGGAAATCAACAGCGAACTTTCCTCTCTGGCACTGATTATAGGCAACAACATACTTGCGGAGAGCAACGCTTTCAAGGAGAAATTCGGTTTCTCAGTGGCCAACTATTATGACAGGATGGCTTCCATCGAAGACCGCAATCTTCGCGAGAGTGTGTTCAAGGGCTATTCGCTGCGCGGCAACAACGGCAACGAATTTGACAACAAGGCAAATGTGATCCGTACTATGGAGCTCAGGATAGAGAAGGCCCGTATTCTGGGTTACGACACTCCTGCAAACCAGATTCTGCACGACAAGATGGCCGGCAATTCCAAGGCCGTGGATGAGTTCCTCGCAGGCATAATGAACGCCAGTATGGCCCGTGCGCGTGAAGAGATTGCCGATATGCAGAAGATGATGGACGGGGACATTGCCGCAGGTCTTCTTCCCGCCGGCACGAAAATTCGTCCCTGGGACTATATGTACTATGCCGAGAAGGTGCGCAAGGCCCGTTTCGATCTTGATGAGGCTGAGGTTATGCAGTACTTCAAGATGGAGAACGTGCGTAAGGGTGTGTTCGACAATGCAAGCCGCCTCTACGGTATAAGTTTCGAGCCGGTTGAAGGCGTCAGCCTCTACAATCCCGAGTGCGAGGCTTTCAAGGTTTCAGACCGGGACGGTTCTCTCATCGGTGTCATCATTACCGACTATTATCCCCGCAGTTCAAAGCGCGCAGGTGCCTGGATGACCAATTTTGTGGAGCAGTGGGTGAATGCCGAGGGTGAGAACATACGTCCCGTGATTGTCAATGTCGGCAATTTCAACAAGCCTGAAGGTGACGTTCCCGCCCTTCTCAATATCGACCAGGTGGAAACTATGTTCCACGAGTTCGGTCACGCCTTGCACGGACTTCTGAGCCAGTGCAGTTATTCCAGCCTGAGTGGAACGGCCGTGAAACGCGATTTCGTGGAGCTTCCCTCACAGATAAACGAGAACTGGGCATTCCAGCCCGAGGTGCTGGCAACCTATGCTTTCCATTACAAGACAGGCGAAGTTATTCCCGCTGAGCTGGTGGAGAAGGTACAGGCCGCTTCCAATTTCAACCAGGGCTTTACCTGCGGTGAGCTCTGCGCCGCTTCCATACTCGATATGAAATGGCACGAACTGACCAGCGTGGAAGGTGTCGATGTGGATACCTTCGAGGCCGAGGTTGCAAAGCAGATGGGTCTTGTGGATGAGATAATTCCGCGCTACCGCAGCACTTATTTCAATCACATATTCGGAACCAGCGGATATTCTGCAGGCTATTACAGTTATCTCTGGGCCGAGGTTCTGGACAAGGACGCTTTTCAGGCTTTCGTGGAGGAAGGTATACTCAACAACGAGACCGGAATGCGTTTCCGCAGCTGCATACTCAGCCGCGGCGGCAGCGAGGAGCCTATGACCCTTTATCGCGAATTCCGTGGGGGCGACCCCAATCCGGAATTTCTGCTAAAGGGAAGGGGTCTGAAATAGGAACTAACTATATAGAATAATGGCAAAGAAAGTACTTTTGATGATACTTGACGGCTGGGGAGAAGGCCGTCACGATCATTCCAATGCAATTTATACGCAGGGTGCGCCTTTCATTGACTCGCTTCGCGCAAAATATCCTTTTACCCATCTTCAGGCTTGTGGAGAGTATGTCGGCTTGCCCGACGGACAGATGGGCAATTCGGAGGTGGGACACCTCAATCTCGGTGCCGGCCGTGTGGTTTATCAGGATTTGGTGAAGATAAATATGGCCTGCCGCGAGCACAGGCTGCTCCGGAATCCCGAGATAAAGGCAGCCTATGACTATGCTGCGAAAACGGGATGCCAGATCCATTTTATGGGACTGAGTTCCATGGGCGGCGTACACTCTTCGCTTGCTCATGTATATGAATTCCTCGCCGAGGCGAAGAACTGTGGTCTGGACAAGGTGTTCGTGCACTGCTTTATGGACGGACGCGACTGCGACCCCCGCAGCGGAAAGGGTTTTGTGGCCGATCTCGAGAAGGAGATGGCAAAGACGACAGGCAAGGTGGCCACTGTATGCGGCCGCTATTATGCAATGGACAGGGACAAACGCTGGGAGCGTGTGAAACTGGCCTACGATATGCTGGTCAACGGTGAAGCCGCAAAGGCAACTTCAGCCACGGATGCCATTCAGGCTTCTTATGACGAGGGCGTTACCGACGAGTTCATCAAACCCGTATGCATATGCGGCGAGGACGGCAAACCCCTGACTACGATACAGCCCAATGACGTGGTTATCTTCTTCAATTTCCGCAACGACAGGGCACGCGAGATAACTTCTGTCCTTACCCAGCAGGATATGCCTGACTTCGGAATGAAGACCATACCTCTTTACTATTGCTGCCTCACTCCGTATGACGCATCATTTACAGGACTGCACATACTGTTCCCCAAGGACAATGTGGAGCAGACCCTCGGTCAGATAGTGTCTCAGGCAGGCAAACGCCAGCTCAGAATTGCCGAGACCGAGAAGTACGCCCACGTGACCTTCTTCTTCAACGGCGGCCGTGAGCAGCAGTTCGACCTGGAGGACAGGATACTGGTCAACTCACCCAAGGTGGCTACCTATGACCTTCAGCCGGAGATGTCGGCCTATGAGGTGAAGGACAAATTGGTTGAGGCTATCAATACCGGCAAGGAGGATTTGATAATCCTCAACTTCGCCAACGGCGATATGGTCGGACATACCGGTGTGTATGATGCAATCTGCAAGGCTGTGAAGGCTGTGGATGAATGTGTGAAGGAGGTTGTTGAGGCCGCCATCGCCCAGGACTATGCCATCCTGCTCACCGCCGACCACGGAAATGCCGATTACGCTGTCAACGAGGACGGCACCCCCAACACGGCCCACTCGCTCAACGTTGTACAGTTCATAGTCATCAATGCCGGAGCCGAAAAGGTTCAGGACGGTGCCCTGTGCGACGTCTCTCCCACCATACTCAAGCTGATGGGCATCCCTCAGCCCGAAGCGATGACCGGCAAGAGCCTCGTCTAGCGCATTTGAAACGAGCCATAGCATCTCAAGGCACTTTGTATCATGGGTTATGTGCCTTGAGGTGCTATGGCTCGTTTCATGTTCACCCGTATGGACGAATGAACCGGTAAAAGAGCCCCTGCACTTCGGGAACGTTTTAACATGGGGATATTGTTCCCGAAGTGCAGGGGCTCGTTTGATAATCCGGTCATTCGTCTGGACGGATGATTCAGAGTTGGTGTGTACTCACTCCTCTGATTTTCTATGGGAGTAAGCAAATGTAGCCATGGACTCGCTTGCCGGCAGCAGGAAGGAATATTATATTTGATATTTCAGTTATTTTATAGTATTTTTGCCAAAAATAGTTGATATATCAGTTATCATATAAGAGCGGCGGTATGACAAATTTCGACACAATAGCTCTATTGGGACAGAGATTCAAGGCTTATAGGAAGGCCCTTCATATGTCACAGAAACAGCTGCACAATAAGACAGGTGTGTCCCTGTTCACGATAAGCAGCTTCGAGAACGGCAATGGACAGGGGCTTTCCCTCTCCCACTTGCTTTCCCTTCTGAATGCTCTGGAAATTGGAAACACCTTTATGGATTTGATTCCTGACGTCCCTTCCATAGATCCTGAAAAGATGTGGAACAGAAAGAAATAGACCATTATGGAAAATACTGTAAAGATTACCCTATGGGACCACACAGTCGGATATCTTACTTGGGATAGTTCTGACTGGGGAAAAGAGTCGTCCGTATTCAAATTCGACAGTTTCTTCCTTGAAAAGGGGCTTGACATATCTCCCCTGCAGATGTCAATCCATTCACCGGCAAGAAAGGCGGGCATACCGCTCAGAGGCGGCAATCCCAAGGATGCCTTCAAGGGACTTCCGCCTGTATTTGCCGACTCATTGCCGGACCATTGGGGCAACAGCATCTTCAGGGCCTGGGCAAAGGAACACAACATCTCGATGAAAAGGATATCTCCGGTGGATCTTCTGGCTTTTGTCGGAAAGAGAGCCATGGGAGCGCTCGAATACCATCCTTCACTGGTCGGATATGAAGATGAAGCCTGTGAAGTCAACATCCGGGAACTCTATCTGTTTGCTCAAAGTGTACTGGACGAGAAGACAAAACTGACGTTTTCCTCTGACAGGGAACTGCTATGGCAGGATCTGGTCAAGCTTGGGACCTCTCCCGGAGGAAAAAGGCCAAAGGCGCTGATTGCGATAAATAAGACAACGGGAGAAATCAAGTCAGGGCAGTCCCTGCTCCCTCCGGAATATGACTATTACATCCTCAAGTATGATAATGAAACGGACGCCTTCCCTTACGCCAGGATGGAGTATGTATATTGGCGCTTATGCAGGGATGCCGGGATAGAGATAAGCGACTCTGAACTGAGGCGCTTTGAGACGGCAAGCCATTTCATCACCAAGAGGTTCGACAGGGGCCCGGAGGGGAAGGTGCATATGCAGTCGCTTCTCGCTATGGCCGGAGATGTTGTTTCCTACGAAGAGGCCTTTGATACTATGAGGAAGCTTGATCTTGAATACTCAGATTTCGAGCAGCTGTACAGGAGAATGGTATTCAATGTCCTGGCTGGAAATATAGATGACCACTCCAGGAACTTCTCCTTTGTCATGGATAAATCCGGGAAGTGGTCTCTGGCCCCGGCATACGATATGGTTTACAGTATCGATCCCTCGGTCCTGGAAGTCCAGAAAGGACAGTTCCTCAGCATCTGCGGAAAGAAATCGGGAATAACAAGGGAGGATATGATATCAGTAGGCCGGCAGTATGACATAAACAGGCCTGGAGAAATCATCGAGAGAACACAGGACGTTCTTCTGAAGTTACATGATTATATGAAAGAGGAAGGCATCGATGAGTCTGTATGGAAAATGGTTTCGGCAGAATTGAAATCAAAGTCACTTGCTGGATAAACGACCGCCCTTTCTCAGTTGAGATCCTTCTCAAACTGATTGGTGGTGTTGAGGTTGTACATTACAGCCCAACTTTGGCAAAAAGTTGGGCTACAGAAGCATAGGTATTGATTTTGCCGTTCCGCGCTTCAATCTTTGATTTCTCGTACGGGCTGAGATTCTTTGACGAGGCAACGGTCACGCCATTCATTGTCGCAAGAACCCGCTTGAGACTTGCAACCATTTTCTTGTCTTCTATATTCAAAACCAGTTGAGTCATATGGCAATTTTTGCAAAGATAAAATTCTGACGTTTCAGAACGGAGAATGAACGGATGCCCTATGGATGTTCACCCACCTGGACGAATGAACCGGTAAAAGAGCCCCTGCACTTCGTGAACAATATCCCCATGTTAAAACGTTCCCGAAGTGGCGTAGGCACTTTGGCAGCATCAGGCTGTCATCAGAATTCTTCCTTTATATTATAGTCGTTGCGGCCGCCCGCATTGCGTGACACCATCTCACAGATGAAGCCCGTGCAGAACAACAGAACGCCTATTATGAGCATCACCAGGGCGAGGTAGAACAGGGGCTGGTCGGTTACTGCGCGGAAACGGTCTCCGTTGGACTGATAGATCAGTTTGCGGATTATCAGCCATACCGCAAGGAAGCCGCCTATAAGGAAACTGAGTATGCCGGTGGTTCCGAAGAAATGCATGGGCTTCTTGCCGAACTTGCCTGTGAACCACAGGGTCGTAAGGTCCAGTATGCCGTGCACGAAGCGGTCCACGCCGAACTTACTCTTGCCGTATTTGCGTTTCTGGTGGTGTACCGGGACCTCGGCGATGCGGTTGTAGCCGGCGTTCTTTGCCAGAAACGGTATGTATCTGTGCATATCGCCGTAAACCTCGACGCTCTTGACGACCTCGTTCCTGTATGCCTTCAGGCCGCAGTTCATGTCGTGAAGTCTGATACCTGTCACCTTGCGGGCCGTGGCATTGTACAGTTTCGAAGGCAGATTCTTGGTCAGTTTGTTGTCCTGACGGTTCTGCTTCCATCCGCTGACTATGTCCCATTCTTCGCCGAGAAGCTTCTCATACATTCCGGGAATCTCTTCCGGAGAATCCTGAAGATCGGCGTCCATAGTGACCACCACCTTGCCGCTTGCGGCCTTGAATCCCTCGTACAGTGCGGCGGATTTGCCGTAATTGCGTCTGAAACGTATTCCGCGGATGTTCGGGCCGTCCTGCGGCAGGCCCTTGATTATGTCCCAGGAGCCGTCTGTACTGCCGTCATCCACGAAGATGAGTTCATAGCTGTACTTCCCGTCCAGGGATTTCCTTATCCAGGAATAAAGTTCGGGCAATGATTCAGCCTCATTGAGAAGGCTGATTATTATGGAAATGTCGTAAGGGTAGTCCATTATTCTTCTTCGTTTTTCCTGTCCTCCGTTTCCCAGGCAAAAGGGTTGACGGGAGCAACCCTTCTTGCAAGAATTGCGGACAGCACCCATCCGAACAGACTGCAGTAGATGAACTGCGATACAAACATTATCTGAGGGAAGGAATTCTGCATATTCTCAAGCGCATTGATGCTGTTCTTGTCCATTTTGGGACCGGCGGTCTGAAGGAAAGCATCGAATGTCTCTTCGATGATTTCCGGATGCATCATATAGAAGGCCATATTCAGCGCGGCGAAAATGAGGGCGGAGAGTATGGCTATCCATTTGCCCAGTCTCTTCACGTCAAATACGGTAGCCTCGGTGTAATCCTCCTTGAACTTGGCGAGGAAACGGTACATCAGCCAGATGCAGGCCACGATTTTCGACAGGTCAAGAATGAAATTGACGACTCCGCTTCCGGTAAAGGGATGGCTGGTAATCTGGAAATTTATCAGCATATAGGCAGTGCTGACAGCGGCCAGCACTACGCCGGGCACCCCGGCCGAGTGCCATATTGTCTTGAAATCCACTGAATTTCTCATTGTAATGCTTATTTGATGATTGCCACGAATCCTCCGCCGGGGGCAAGGTGGGCCTTGATGGTCCTGCCGTCGAGTGTCGTGATGAGCTTTTTGTAGTCCCTTGCGGCTTTTTCTGCATTCACGCCGTCCTTGAAGACGGTCACGGTGTGTTCTCCGTCAGCGAGGAAGTCGAGCTTTATTTCGAGATCACGCGCATCCCAGTTGGTGAGGGCTCCGACGTACCAGATGTCAGCCTTGCGGCGGGCGATAACAATGTACTTGCCTACTTCACCGTCGATGGCCACGGTTTCGTCCCAAACCTCGGGAACTTGAGCGATGTACTGCGTGCATTCAGGCTCGTTCATATAGTTGGAAGGAGAGTCGCACAGCATATTCAGAGGTGAAGAGAAAATCACGTATTCGGCCAACTGGCGGCAGCGTGTTCCCTGGCTCATCGCTTCGGAACCTACAGCGCGGAAGTTCTCCCTGTTGGCGTTGCGCATCGCCCCCTGGGTATAGTCGGCGGGGCCGGCGAAAAAGCGTATGAAAGGAAGAGTGACATCGTAGGTCACCTGATCGTTGTGTGCGTTCCATTTCATATTCTCGAGGCCGTAGATGCCCTCGAAGTTGATTACGTTGGGATAGGTCCTGTGCAGGCCTGTGGGCTTGTATGTGCCGTGGAAATCGAGCATTAGATGATATTTGGCTGCAATCTCGGCGGCCTCGCGGTGGAAAGCGACCACGGGTTGGTCGCAGGAGTCCATGAAGTCGACCTTGAATCCCTTCACACCCATCTCGGAATATACCTTGCAGGCTTTCTCTATATCCTTCTGGAAAGGACCGTAGCCGGCCCACAGGATTATTCCGACGTTCCTCTCATTTCCGTATGCTATGAGTTCCTCGAGATTGATGGCGGGAACCACGGTGAAGAGATTCTCAAATCCTACTGACCATCCTTCGTCCATAATGACGTACTGGATGCCGTTTTTCGAGGCGAAATCTATATAATATTTATACGTGTCATTGTTGACGCCGGACTCAAAGTCCACTCCGTAGATGTTCCAGGTGTTCCACCAGTCCCAGGCCACCTTGCCGGGCTTCACCCAACTGTAGTCAACGTCGGGGGCGGGAGCCGATGCGAGGCGGTAAACCATATCGTTGTCGGCCATCTCCCAGTCGTGGCGGGAAATGCCTATCACCCTCCAGGGGAGGTTGCAGCCCTTGTCGAGCCTTGCTATGCAGTCGGCGGTTTCCTCAACATAGAATGAACGGCCGTCACCGTTACCGATGGTTTTCTTAGTGGGATATTTTGGGAAATAGCCTGAAAGGGTGTTGCCCTGCTCCCCGTTGTAAAGGAACATTCCGGGGTAGTCCAGCAGGTCGGCTTCGGTGATGCAGAGTTTGATACCTTTCGGAGCATCTATCATAAGGGGAAGG
This sequence comes from Candidatus Cryptobacteroides sp., assembly GCA_045597605.1. Taxonomy (GTDB): domain Bacteria; phylum Bacteroidota; class Bacteroidia; order Bacteroidales; family UBA932; genus Cryptobacteroides. Next base: position 11,582 of record JAZLKN010000001.1, read on the forward strand.
AAGGCAAGGTGTTTCTTGTCCCAATTTCCTATGCTCTCGTATTTGTAGGTATTTTCGAATGAGTTGTGGAGCTGCTCGTCGAACTCTCCCTCATCGTTCTGGCAGACGTAGGGTATATATGCGTTCCATTTCTCGGGGAAGGTGAAATCCGCTTTTTCGCTCTTTACCTCGAAAGGATTCTTGGAAAGGCTTACGAAGCGATATGCCACACCGTCATCGTATGCCCTGAAAATGACCTTGAACGCTTTGTATTGCAGTTCCAGCTGGTTGTAATTGTCCTGTACCTCGGTTTTGCGGTAAACGGTCGCGCTGATAGTGTTTTCCACACTTGTTTTCAGGGCCTTGCGCAGGGAGGCCGTGCCGCCATAGACGCTGCCGTCGCCGAGCGTGAGGGAAATCTCCGAAGGGGCAAGGACCTGCAGTCCGTCCACGCTTACGGCGTATTCGAGTGTTTTATCCGTATTCACGTTCACCGTGATTTTTCCGTCAGGCGAGGTCAGCGTGTGCTGCCTGGCTGCTGCGAAGGCTGTGATGGAAACAATGGCCAGAATGGCTGAAATGCATGTCTTTTTCATATTATTGTCATGTTATTTCCACAAAAATACGATAAATTTGCAATATGGGAAATAAAATTGCGATGTGAAAAGAAATTGATTTTTTGCATAAATTTCGTATCTTTGCGCGCTTGTGAATAAAAGAAAAGATTATGGCATATATCAAGTATCCTGACGGAACGAACAAACCCTTCAATTGGGACGAAGAGGAAAGTAGGAAAGTATTCTGGCACAGCAGCTCACACCTGATGGCCCAGGCTCTCGAAGCCTTGTATCCCGGCGTGAAGTTCGGAATCGGACCCGCTGTCGAGAACGGATTCTACTATGATGTCGATCTCGCAGGCCGTACGCTTACGGAGGCTGACCTCGCAACAATCGAGAAGAAGATGATGGAGTTTGCCAAGACCAAGGAAACCTTCGAATGCAAGATGGTGGCCAAGGAGGAGGCTCTCAAGACCTTCAGGGAGAAGGGTGACGAATATAAGGTGGAGCTGATTCAGGAACTTGAGGACGGCAAGATTTCCTTCTATACCAATGGAAACTACACCGATTTGTGCCGTGGTCCGCATATCAGCGACACTTCTATAATCAAAGCTGTGAAGCTCACCGCAATCGCCGGCGCATACTGGCGCGGCGACGAGAATCGTCAGCAGCTTACCCGCATCTACGGCATATCCTTCCCCAAGGCTTCCCTTATGGAGGAATACCTGGCGATGATCGAGGAGGCCAAGAAACGCGACCACCGTGTGATAGGCAAGCAGATGGAGCTTTTCACTTTCAGCCAGCGCGTCGGTGCCGGTCTGCCTCTGTGGCTGCCCAAAGGTGCCGATCTGCGCGGTCGTCTGGAGGAGTTCCTCAAGAAGATTCAGAAGTCTTACGGCTATCTGCCCGTAATCACTCCCCATATCGGAAACAAGGACCTGTACGTGACATCGGGCCACTATGCAAAGTACGGCAAGGACTCTTTCCAGCCCATCCACACCCCTCAGGAGGGTGAGGAATATCTGCTCAAGCCCATGAACTGCCCGCACCACTGCGAGATATACCGCAGCAAGCCCCGTTCATACAAGGATCTGCCCCTGCGCTTCGCCGAATTCGGTACTGTTTACCGTTATGAGCAGAGCGGCGAGCTTCACGGACTCACCCGCGTACGCAGCTTCACCCAGGACGACGCCCATCTTTTCTGCCGTCCCGACCAGCTCAAGGAGGAGTTCCTGAAAGTTATCGACATCATCCTTTATGTGTTCAAGACTCTTGAATTCACACAGTATACGGCCCAGGTTTCCCTGCGTGACCCCAATCACAAGGAGAAATACATCGGAACTGACGAAAACTGGGCAAAAGCGGAACAGGCCATCATCGACGCCGCGGCAGAGAAGGGTCTTCCCACCGTTGTGGAATATGGCGAGGCCGCTTTCTACGGTCCCAAGCTTGACTTTATGGTGAAGGATGCCATAGGCCGCAAGTGGCAGTTGGGCACCATTCAGGTGGACTATAATCTTCCCGAGCGTTTCGAGCTGGAATACACCGGTGAAGATGACAAGCCGCACCGCCCCGTAATGATACATCGCGCACCTTTCGGAAGCCTCGAGCGTTTCGTCGCCGTGCTGCTGGAACACACTGCCGGAAAACTGCCTCTGTGGCTCACTCCCCAGCAGGTCGCTGTGATACCGGTGAGCGATAAATTTCAAGATTATGCAAAAAAAGTTGGTGATTTGCTAAATAATGCCGAAATTCGCGCCTCCATAGACTCTCGTAACGAGACTATGGGTAAGCGTATACGTGACAACGAGTTACAGCGCATACCCTTCATAGTCATCGTCGGGGAGAAGGAGGAGAACGACGGAACGGTATCGGTTAGGCGACAGGGTGGAATCAACCTTGGAGTTATGCCGGTTGCCGATTTTGCAGAACTTGTGAAGAACGAAGTAAAACAACAGTTAAACAGATAGGAGGTTTTTTTATCGCACCTTTCAAATCAACTTATCGTCCCAAACCGGCCCCCAGGCCGCAGGGACCTCGTCAGCCTCAGATGAAGCAGAAGGCGGAGGACGAGCTTAACATCAATGAGGAGATTACCGCTCCTCAGGTTCGCCTTGTAGGGGATAATATCCCTGAGCCGGGTGTATATTCCATTGCGAAGGCGATGGCGCTGGCGGATGAGTTGGAGCTTGATCTGGTGGAGATATCTGCAAAGGCCGATCCCCCTGTGTGCAAGATTCTGGATTACCAGAAATATCTTTATCAGCAGAGGAAGAAGGCCAAGGAGATGAAGAACAATTCCTCCAAGGTTGTAATCAAGGAAATACGTTTCGGTCCCAATACCGATGAGCACGATTTCAACTTCAAACTCAAACACGCGCAGGAGTTCCTGCAGGAGGGCAGCAAGGTGAAATCGTCGGTATTCTTCAAAGGCCGCAGCATCGTGTATGCCGAGCAGGGCGAGAAACTGCTGTTGCGTTTCGCTGTGGAACTCGAGGAATACGGCCGCGCGGAGCAGATGCCGAAGCTCGAGGGCAAGCGTATGATAATGATGATTGCACCTATAAAGAAGAAATAAGAATCCAGTGATTGGACACTATAATTATTAATCAACCGTTAAAAAGTTAAGTTTATGCCTAAAATCAAAACAAACTCCGGTTCAAAAAAGCGTTTCGCGCTTACCGGAACGGGTAAAGTAAAGAGGAAACACGCTTATCACAGCCACATCCTCACCAAGAAGACCAAAAAGCAGAAGAGAAATCTGGACCACTTTGCCGTCATTACTCCGGCCGATCAAAAAAGGGTCAAAGCTTTGTTGGGAATGTAGTAATGTTTAAAAAATCAAGTTTATGCCTAGAAGTGTAAATCATGTAGCCTCAAAGGCTCGCCGCAAGAAGATCCTCAAGAGGACCCGCGGTAACTTCCTCTCAAGGAAGAATGTGTGGACGGTGGCAAAGAACACCTATGAAAAAGGTTTGACTTATGCCTATCGTGACCGTAAGAACAAAAAGCGCAATTTCCGTGCTCTTTGGATTCAGAGAATCAACGCTGCCGTACGTCAGTATGGTATGACTTACTCACAGTTTATGGGTGCTGCCGCAAAGAAGGGTATCGGCCTCAGCCGCAAGACTCTTGCAGACCTTGCCATGAACAATCCTGCCGCTTTCGAAGCTGTTGTAAAATCAGTGAAGAAATAGGCTTGTAGATAGATGAAGCTGAAGGATATATACTCGAACAAGTGGGTCAGGTTCGGATTCTGGACTTTGCTCTACGTGCTTTGGGTAATCTGGTTGGGAAATTACTGGTGGCTGTTCGGTACAGGTGTCATTTTCGACATGACCGTGACAGGGAAAGTCAACTGGACTTTCTGGGTGCCCCGCGACAAGGCTAAAAGAAATGCTCTTACCGAATGGGTCGATGCAATAATCTTCGCCGTCATCGTAGTCACCTTCCTGACGATGTTTTTCTTCCAGGCTTTCAAGATTCCTTCATCTTCGATGGAAAGCTCTTTGATGACGGGAGACCACCTGTTTGTCAGCAAACTGGCCTATGGCCCGAGAGTCCCGCAGACTCCTCTGACCATTCCGTTCACGCACAACGTCATTTTCGGGAAAGAGTCCTACAGTACTCTGATTCAGAATGACTATCGCCGCCTGAAAGGCTTCGGCCGCGTAAAGCGCTACGACCCTGTCGTGTTCGGATTCCCAAATGGTGACACTGTCCTTACCAAGGCTCCGGCGGATGATTACTATATGCTCTGCCGCCTGATAGGACGTGAGACCGCAGTACGTCAGTACGGCCCTGTGAAGGTCCGTCCGATGGACAAGGTTGACCATTATGTGAAACGCTGCGTCGGCATACCCGGTGACACTCTCCTTATTGAAAGCGGAGTTTTGTATGTGAACGGTGTTGCGGCTCCGGTCTATGACCGCCTGCAGACCTCATATACGGTGACTACCGACGGCTCGCGCATCAATCCCCACAGGTTATCCTCATTGGGATTGAACGAGACCGAACAGATGTTCAACGCACGGATTTCCGCCTACCCTGAAATGAATATGACAGCGGCTCAGGCGAAGGAGGTCTCTTTGCTTGCGAATGTCGTGTCGGTGCAGGCCAATGTGGATGTCTATCCTCCGGATTATCCCGATGACGCCCTTCTGATCTTCCCTTTCAGTGAAGATTATCCGTGGACCAGGGACAATTTCGGACCTCTGTGGGTACCTTCGGCCGGGGCAACCGTTGCCCTGACTCCCGGAAAGCTTCCTCTTTACGAGAGGATAATAAGGGACTACGAGGGACACGAGCTGAGGACTGGAAAGGACGGTATCTATATTGACGGTAGCCTTGCGGACAGTTACACCTTCGCCCGGGACTATTACTTCATGATGGGAGACAACAGGCACAATTCTTTGGATTCCCGTTACTGGGGTTTTGTTCCTGAAGACCATATCGTCGGGAAGCCCTCGATCGTGTGGCTGTCAATAGATGCATCGAAGAAATTTCCTAACAATATCCGATGGAAGAGATTCCTGAAGACCAACTTTAGTAAGTAATAATTTTAAAAGTATAGAAAAATGGCAAAGGTTTGTCAAGTGACAGGAAGGAAAAGAATGGTCGGCAACAATGTCGCCCACTCCAAGCTGCGTACAAAGCGCACCTTCGAAATCAACCTCAGGACCAAGAAATTCTGGTCAGAGGAGGAACACAGGTTCATCACTCTGCGCGTTTCCGCCAAGGGTATGCGTACGATAGAGAAAAACGGTCTTGAAGCAACTCTGCGCGAGGCTCGTAAGAAAGGTTTTATTAACATTTATTAATTTTAGTGAGTTATGGCAAAGAAAACCAAAGACGCCAGGGTACAGGTTATCCTCGAGTGCACCGAGCAGAAAGAAAGTGGTGTTCCCGGAATGTCTCGTTACATCACCACTAAAAACAAGAAGAATACTCCCGACAGGCTGGAGCGTAAGAAATACAATCCTTATCTGAAGAGAGTCACTGTTCATCGTGAAATCAAATAAGGAGATTAAACTATGGCAAAGAAAGCAGTTGCAACCTTCAACGCCAAATCAGGCGAGAGGAAAATGGTAAAATGCATCAAGATGGAGAAATCTCCCAAGACAGGTGCCTATATCTTCAATGAGGAACTCGTTGACGCTGACAAGGCAGGCGAGTATTTCAAGAAGAAATAATCACCCATACTATGAAAGAATCCCGATGTCTGAACGGCATCGGGATTTTTTGCACTCGGAACGGTTTCTCAGAAGCAGGACTGGATGAACATCGTATAGAAATTGCGCCAACGTTTCCAGTCGTGGCCTCCGCGCGTTTCCGTGTACTGGAATGGGAATCCGTTGGAGTGCATATATCTGCGGTAATATTCCACGTTGAAATAGAATATGTCCTTCTTGCCTATGTAGATGGAATACAGACGGGGCGGCTTGCTGAACTGCACGCGCTGTTTGGTTCGGAGATTCCAATAGTAGTCCGAATAGTCGCCTGGTTTGATGAAGGCCTTGTGCATGGGGGAGAACAGTGCTATCGCATCGAATGTGTAAGGCTGATTGGCTGAAATGTTTATGGCCTGGAGTCCGCCTATGGAAAGTCCGGCTATCGCTCTTCCCTCCTTCTGCGGTATGGTGCGGAAAAGGCTGTCCACCGTTGCCATCACATCCCTCGTGAAGCTGGCCTCTACGGCTCCGTCAGGCCCGAAGAGCGATTCTATGGGACGTTTGAAGCGGGAATTCGCAAAGTCCTTGTCATTGTCGTACTGATTCATGTTGGGCAGTACCGTGATGAATGCTTCGGTCAGGCCGGCCGTCTGGAGGCTGTCGTTGATGCGGACCAGATCACCGTCCACAAGCCAGGACGTTTCGTTGCCCCTGGCTCCGTGCAGTAGGTACAGTACGGGATAACGCCGCTCGGGAGAGGATTCATAGCCTTCGGGAAGATATACCAGCATACGGCGTCGCGAAGGTCCCTTGACGGAGGTCCTGTAGTACACTTCCTTTATCGTACCTCTGGGATGCAGTAGCCCGGAAAGTTCCTCCGCCGACATGTCGGGACGGCCGGAATGGGATGTCATAAATGATTTGACCTCCGCGCAGGAGCTTGTGCAAGCCGCTGCGAGCGCCAAACATATCAACTTGCAGAATACCTTCATCACCGTCGCTTTATGTTGCAAAGATAGCCAAAATTTTTTATATCTTTGTAGGATATTCCGAGGCGTATGAGCGATATAAAAGAGGGCATAGAAAAGACCAGAAGGAGCTTTTTCGAAAGGATTTCGAGAGCCATAGGCGGCAAGGGCACCGTCAGTGACGACATCCTCGACAATATCGAGGATGCCCTCATCGCTTCCGATATGGGGGTGGACACTACGTTGAAGATAGTTGATGCCCTTCAGGACAGGGTGGAGAAGGACAGATATATGGACTTCGACGAACTGATGGCTATGCTCAGGGAGGAGATTTCCAGCCTTATGGATGTTGAAGGTCAGGAGAAAGTGGTCCTGACCGATGATGCCGTCAGACCGTACGTGATAATGGTGGTGGGTGTGAACGGTGTGGGCAAGACCACTACGATAGGCAAACTGGCCGCAATGCTTCGTGCGCAGGGCAGGAAGGTGGTTGTGGGGGCGGCAGATACGTTCAGGGCCGCCGCAGTGGAACAGCTGTCAATATGGGCCGAACGTGCCGGTGTCGATATAGTACGCCAGCAGATGGGCTCGGATCCGGCTTCGGTTGCCTATGATGCCGTCGCTTCGGCGAAGGCTCACGGGGCCGATGTGGTGATAATAGACACGGCCGGCCGTCTGCACAACCGTGTGGATTTGATGAACGAGCTTACGAAGATACGTAACGTGATGCGTAAGGTTGTTCCGGATGCTCCTCACGAAGTTCTGCTGGTGCTTGATGCGGGCACAGGCCAGAATGCCTTCCAGCAGGCGAAGCAGTTTGCGGCGGCTACCGACATCACCGCCCTGGCGCTGACAAAGCTGGATGGCAGCGCGAAAGGCGGAGTCGTCGTGGGCATAGTGGACCAGATGAAGATACCCGTGAAACTCATAGGCGTAGGCGAAGGTGTCGGTGATCTCAAGATCTTCGACAGAAAAGAATTCGTCGATGGCCTTTTTGACAACAGTGAAATTAAACGATAAGTTATGACAATAAGTTATTCCTGGTTGAAAGATTATCTTGAGTGCGATCTGAATGCTCAGCAGGTGGCTGAGGCCTTGACGGCCATAGGCCTCGAAGTGGATGCGGTTGAAACCACTGAAGCTGTCCCGGGTGGGTTGAAGGGTGTAGTGGTGGCCCAGGTCCTGGAATGTGAACCCCATCCTGATTCAGATCATCTTCACGTCACCAAGGTGGATGCCGGAGAAGGCGAGCCTCTCCAGGTGGTGTGCGGCGCTCCCAATGTTGCAAAGGGACAGAAGGTCCTTCTTGCCACGATAGGCACGGTTCTCGGCCCTGATTTCAAGATAAAGAAAAGCAAGATACGCGGAGTGGAGAGCTTCGGTATGCTGTGTGCCGAGGATGAATTGGGCATAGGCACTTCCCACGAGGGCATAATGGTGCTGGATCCTTCGGCTGTGCCGGGTACTCCGGCGAAGGAATACCTCGGTCTTCAGGACGAGACCGTCATAGAGATAGGCCTTACCGCAAACAGGGTGGATGCCGCTTCCCATATAGGCGTGGCGCGCGACCTGTACGCATACCTCAGGCTCAATGACATTCCCTGCAAACTGAACATTCCCGAGGTGAAGCCCCTTCCTGAAGGAGATTCAGGCGACATAAAGATAGAGGTTACCGCCCCTGACGGAGCTCCACGCTACAGCGGTGTACTGCTTGAAAACGTGAAGGTGGGTCCCAGCCCCGAATGGCTGGTGTCCAAGCTGCAGAGCGTAGGACTCCGTTCCATAAACAACGTTGTGGACATTACCAACTTCGTGCTTATGGAGATAGGACAGCCTCTCCACGCATTCGACGCTTCCCGCATAGGCGGCAGCAAGGTTCTGGTGCGTTGGGCCGGAGAGGGAGAGCATATAACCACCCTCGACGGTGTCTGCAGGACCCTTTCTTCAAAGGATCTCGTGATAGCCGATGCCACTCATCCCATGTGCATAGCCGGAGTGTTCGGCGGCGAGAACAGCGGTACGGTGGAGGACACGACCTGCGTGTTCCTCGAGAGCGCATATTTCGCTCCCGCCGGCATCCGCAAGACCAGCAAGCGTCACACTCTCAAGACTGACGCATCCTTCCGTTACGAACGCGGTGCCGACCCCCTCGTTACGGAGTGGGCTGCCTGCCGTGCTGTGGATTTGATATGTTCGCTTGCCGGCGCTACTGTAAAAGGTGGCCTTCAGAAGGTCTACAGTCAGGAAATCAATAGGAAAGAGGTGGAGATAGATTTTGCGAGGATTGAGTCTTTCATAGGCAAGAAGATAGGAGCGGACACAATAGTGAGGATACTGGAATATCTCCAGTATGAATTCGTGCGCAAGGATGCGGCCGGTGCGCTGGTGAAGGCCCCTTCATATATGATAGATGTATATCGCGAATGCGACATAGTGGAGGAGATATTGCGAATTTACGGTTACAACAACGTCGAGCTGCCTTCCAGCATACACAGCAGTGTCAATCCTTCCGCCCATCCCGAGCCCGAGGCCGTACGCAATATGATTAGCAATTTCCTTGCTGCCAACGGCTTCAACGAGATGATGAACAACTCCCTTACCAAGGGTGACTACTACAGCAGGCTCACTACATATCCCGAGGCTGCCTGCGTACATATAATGAACCCTCTGAGCAACGACCTGAATGTAATGCGCCAGAGTCTTGTTCCCAGCGGTCTCGAAGTCATCGCGTACAATATCAACCGACAGTGCAACAGCATGAAGCTCTTCGAGTACGGCAGTATCTACCGTCTGAAGGAAGAAGGTTGCAGGCCCGATACGCTGGACAGAATAGAAGAGAGTCAGGCGTTCAGCCTTTTCATTACCGGCACTCCGGACAAGTCATGGAACGAGATTCCCTCGAAGGGCAGTTTCTTCGCTGTAAAAGGTACGCTGGAGCTGCTGCTGCGCCGCATAGGGGCCGATCTCTATCAGATGGACACGGATGCCGCTCCTTCCGACATATATGCTGAAGGCGTGACCTATTCGCTTCCCGGCGGAGGCGGCGTACTGGCTACAGTCGGCACGATATTGCCTTCATTAGCGAAGACATTCGGAGTCAGGCAGCCCGTATTCGCTGCGGAGATATCCTGGCAGACACTTTTCAAGCTTGTTAAGCGTAACAAGGTGAAATACAGCGAACTTCCCAAATATCCCGAGGTGCGTCGCGATCTGGCCCTTCTTTTGGACGAGGGTGTAAGCTATGCGGATATGCGCAAGGCTGCAATCAAGGCCGGAAAGAAGATTGTCAAGTCAGTGGGGCTCTTTGATGTGTATCGCGGCGACAAGATTCCTGTCGGCAAGAAGCAATATGCCATAAGCTTCGTACTTCAGGATTCTGACAAGACTCTCACGGATGCCGATACTGAGAGGATAATGAACAATATTCTGACCGTTTTCCAGAAGGATTTCGGAGCTGTGATCCGTTAGACGAGGGCAGTGAGGAGTTTTCTTTCATATTCCGTCATTGCATTGATGCTTGTCTTTTCCGTTTCCTGCCACAGGGGCGGTACGCCGATTCCCCGCAGCGATATGTCCCGGATATATGCGGAGATGTTTATGATGGACCAGCGCGTGACCTCCAGATGGGATACCAGACGCCAGGCCGACACAACGCTCGTTTATGAGGCGGTTCTTGCCAAATACGGTTATTCGGTGGATGATTATCGGGCCAGTCAGGAAAAGTACATAAAGGACCCCAGACGTTATACGAAGATGCTCAAGAAATCAGTGGGCATACTCGAAAATGAGAGGAAGGCCTTGAAGAAGGAAAAGGACAGAATGGATGCATTGCTCAAGGCAAGAATGGGTACGGGCAGATTCTCCCCAAACAGAATCCTGCTGCTGGACACGCTCTCCTTTCTGGACAGCATTTCGTCCTTTGATTTCCAGAAAGGTCTGGACACGGCCTATTACGGCCCGGAAATGATAGTCTGGTGCGATACCGTGAATGTCGAGAAAACAGATACCGAAAATGTTGAGATTCAGTGATATAATATACGGTCCAATCCATTCCAGGAGGCTGGGTGTGTCGCTGGGAGTCAATCTGTTGCCCCGCAGCGGTAAATTGTGCAGTTTTGACTGCATATATTGCGAGTGCGGGTGGAATAGGGACGGTAGGACCTCCGAAAGGATGCCCGATGCGGCGGCTGTGGCGCGTGCTCTGGAAGAAAGCCTTGCATCCTTCAGCCTGAAGGGAGATAAATTGGACACTATCACCTTCGCCGGCCATGGTGAGCCCACCATGAATCCCGCTTTCCCGGAGATAATGGATGCCGCCATTTCACTTCGTGACCGCTACTGCCCGTGCGCTTCGATTGCCGTTCTTTCCAATGCCACGACGCTGGACAGACCCGAAATACTTGCCGCCGTCAGAAAGGCCGATCTTCCGATACTCAAGCTGGATGCTCCTACGACAGCCCAGATGTACAGAATAAATCGCCCCAACGGTAATTGGACCATAGAAGATATTGTGTCCAACCTGGAGAAAATGAATGGTGATTTCATAATGCAGACGATGTTTCTCGGAGGGGCTGACCCGGATTATTCCGCGGACGGAGAGGCTCTTGATGCCTGGGCCGGCATTGTCCGTCATCTTCATCCGAGCCGCATCATGGTCTATACTCTGGACAGGCCGGCTCCGCAGGAGGGCCTTGAAAAGCTGACGGTGGAGACAATGCATGAACTTCTGCTTCCCCTTATTGAGGAAGGATTTGACATACAGATAAATTAGGAACAAATATGAACTATTCTGAAAAATACGGTTTATCCTTGAATATAGACAAGATAGGGAGATCTCTGGAGGCAATTTCCAAAAACATTTCTTCCCTTGGTTCCAGAAAGACGCTGCTTGATTGTTTCTCGATGATGGACCTGACGACTTTGAAGAATGACGATACTCCTTCTTCGGTCAGCCGGTTCACTGCAAAGGTGGCGGCATATCACAAGGCCTATCCGTCCTATCCGCTGCCTGCATCCATATGCGTATATCCCAATTTCGCCGCTCAGGTAGCACGCGAAAGACTTTGTCCTGAGCTTCACGTGACCTCGGTGTCATCGTGCTTTCCCACTACCCAGAGCTTCCTGGAGGTCAAACTGCTGGAGTGCAGGATGGCTGTGCAGGCAGGGGCGGATGAGATAGACGTGGTGCTCCCCCTGGCAAGTTTCCTGAACGGTGACCTTCAGAAAACTTCCGATGAATTGAAGGCGATGCGTGCGGAGATAGACAAGGCGGGAGACGGGCGCAGAATCATAATGAAGGTCATATTGGAGACTGGGATACTTTCAGAACCGGAAAAGATAGCCGAGGCGTCTTTCCTCGCGATGGAAGCCGGTGCGGATTTCATCAAGACCAGCACAGGCAAGGTCAGTGTGAACGCCACGCCTGTTGCCGCCTATGTGATGTGCCAGTGCATAGACCTGTATTATAAGAAGACAGGCAGAATGGTGGGATTCAAGCCGGCCGGCGGCATATCTTCGGCCGAGGATGCATTGTGCTATTATTCGATTGTCTTCACGGTACTCGGCAAGAAGTGGCTCTGCAAGGATTATTTCCGTTTTGGAGTCAGCCGTATGGCCAATAATCTTCTTTCAGCAATCGAAGAGAAGACGGTGGCATTCTTCTAGCGGATTTTAACACGGATAATTGCTATAATCATCTGGTAATCAAATAGACAATGTTGTCGAGAAACGGCCGTTTGCAGCGATGTGCGGCCGTTTTCTCTGTTTGTACCACGGTCCCGATAGCTTCCAGGACCGTTTTTTCAAGTTAATCGTTTCATTTTTCACAACACGGATAAGTGATGATATTTTTGTGCAAAAATAAAAGCTATGAAAAACTTCTTTCATTTATCTCTGTTTGTGGCATTGCTGACGGTATTGCCATTCTCCTGCACGAAATCGGGACAGGACTGGAATTCCCCTCCTTTCCCGGATGACGGTGACGAAGTTCTTTATCATGATGCCATAGTTCTTGGAGACCGGCTGGACAACCCATACGCTCTGGAAAATGTCAAGAGTGCTTATGTGGCTCTCTATCCTACCAAATCGCGTGACGACCTCTCGACTACGGACTATTATGTGCGTTTCCTTCCGGAAGATGATGACCAGTTGAGTCAGCTGCGCAATATGGGGCTTACGCTCGTGGACCATCCCGTGGATTACGAGATATTGCGGGAAGGCGACTACTATCACGACCCAGGAATAGATGAGCGGAAGATTACCTGGCAATATACCGTGGTGCCGGTGGATTTCAGTTTTCCGGACGGTATCGAATATGAAATACTGGAATCCTGCTACATCGCTCCCGCATCCGATGATACCAAGGCATCTTCGATAGACTGGAATGCCGTCGAGGCTGAGTCGTTCCGTCTGACGGGTAATGCGGACCTGCTTGCTCCCCAGACGAAGGGAGGGGACCAGCAGCCTTCCGGGTATATCACCATTATTGATCCTTCCGCCAACGGAGGACAGCCTGTAGGTGTTGCCGGAGTGAAGGTGACGTGCAATGTGTTTGTCAAGTTCTCATCAACCTATACCGACGAGAAAGGTTTTTACAGGATCCCGAAGTCTTTTTCTGCAAATCCGAGGTATAGGTTGGTGTTCAAAAACGAGAAAGGCTTCAGCATAGGAGTGAACACGATATTGTTCCCGGCATCGGTATCAACTCTAGGAAAGCATTCGCCGTCGGGTGTGGACCTTACCGTGGACGCGACTTCCGACAGGAAACTTTTCAGACGCTGCGTGGTCAACAATGCGGCGAGAGACTTCTATATCCGTTGCGGTGAGGGAGATCTCAACATATCTGCGCCTCCTTCCAACCTCTGCTTCTGGATGTTTGACAATCTGAATGCCAGCAGCGCGATAATGCTCCATCACGGCACGGTTCTGAGCGGGGGATATGAGACGGTTTTCTTTCAGGTGCTCTCCTTTGTAGTCAAGATGTTCGGGCCGGATATAACGCTTGGAACGAAGAATTGCGGCACATACAAAGAGATAGCCGATCTGGTCAACCATGAGATGGCCCACGCCTGTCATTTCGCCAGGGTGGGAAAGGATTATTGGAATGAGTACATCACTTATATAGCCAAATGCTTATTGCAGGGTCAGGATACTTATGGTGACGGCAGTCTGGAAGGCGCCGGGCGTTGCGCAGTGGGTGAAATGTGGGGATATTATCTTCAGAGCAAGATGCACAAGGACAGATATGGCGGCTCCAATCCCTCTTTCGGCAGCCAATACTGGTTCCATCCTCAGATACTCTCCAGTGTGGAGGATCGCGGAATAAAGACTTCGGAGATATTCGAAGCCATAGCGTCCGGTGTCACTTCTTCGGAGGAACTGAGAAATTCGCTTGTGGCAGCCTTCCCGGGCAAGAAGAATTCCATCAACCAGATATTCAATCGTTATGAATAGGAGAAAGACGGTTTTTGCTATTGCTCTGATGGCTGTGTTCAGCCTTACTCTTGCCTTTTCTTCCTTGCTGCGTGCACAGAAACTGCAGGTCAGCTCCAACACTCTCGGCTTGCTTTGTCTGGGTACGCTGAACGGGGAGGTGAATTATGCAGTGTCGCAGCATTGGAGTGTGGGAATGTCGGGCAAGTTCAATCCGTTTTCCTATTCGATGTCCGAGGGGAACAGACAGTTCCAGCTACGGCAGCGCAGTCTTGCGGCTGTGGCCAGATGGTGGCCCTGGCACATCTATTCGGGGTGGTGGGTATCCGGGAAGCTGCAGTGGCAGGAGTATAATATGGGAGGTTTTGCGTCCGCCCGGACGGAAGAGGGACAGCGCTATGGCGGCGGCGTGACGGCGGGTTATTCCCATATGATAAGCGAACACTTCAATGTGGAGATGGGGCTCGGTGTGTGGGGCGGCTTCAAGCAGTACACGGTATATGCCTGTCCTACCTGCGGACGTAAGCTTGAGGACGGTCAGAAAGGGTTTATAATGCCCAGTGATTTCATAGTGGCGATAAGTTATGTGTTCTAGGACGGGGATATCGGTTCTTACGGCATTGTGCTTCTGCGCTGTAATTTCGGCATTGTGCTCCTGCAGTGTGGTCGAAGATAGGGCAAGTTGTCCCTGTCTTCTCCATCTCGACGTGGATGATGGTGCGGCTGGCGTTGCCGACTCGGTGCGGATATGGATTCGCGGGGACGGGTTCAGTTATTCGACAGGCCTGTCTTCGAGCAGCTATGCGGAAGGCATAACGATTCCCGTGACAACTCGTTCCGGTGTATATGTGACAGTTATGGACAGCGCTTCGGCGGGCGATTCCCGGGACGGGTCGTTGGATATCCCACAGGGAAGCCAATGCCCCGAAGTTTTCGATTTCAGGAAATTCTGCGACACTTCGGAAGAGTCTGCCGGGCAGCACATACACCTGCACAAGAATCATTGCCGTGTGTCAGTGTCTTTCCCGGAAGCGGTATCCGGTGGCTATTCCGTAGATATTGCGGGGAACGTGAGCGGCTATACCGGTCAAGGTGAAATGTCGGACGGAGAGTTCGCCTGCAGCCCGCGTGCTGACGAAGAGGGAAACTTCGTGTTCTGTATACCCAGGCAGAAGGATGGAGGCCTGAATATGACTATAAGCAGGGGAGATGGCTCTGCGCGTGTGTTCGCAATCGGGAACTATATCCTTGCGAGCGGTTATGACTGGACTGCCGAGGACCTGAAGGATGTGGAGGTGAGTGTGGATTATGCCGCCGGGGTAATGAGGCTGCATATCGAAGGATGGCAGGACAGCGGGGCGGTGGACCTTGTGATATGATTCAGAGCGATTTCAAAACAGGTTCTCAGTCTCCCAGTATTTTTCTGTGTGCCCTGCCTCTGAAGGCTTTTGCATTCATTTCTATGGAGTGAAGTTCTTCGGGCGGAACTGCGCTGCTCTTGAAATTCTCCCAGATTATTTCTACGGTCGTCTTTGAAGGATGCACCAGATCTTCCGCATAGAAACGGTAGTCTCTGAGCTGGTCGTACAGTATTTCCCAGGCGGGGAAATAGGCGGCGTTGAGGCCTTTGCCCACGATGGATGAAAGTACCGTGTCCAGGGCGAGATGCAGCGTAGCTTTGGACAGAGTGTTCTCATGCGCTCCCTGTGACATATGCCTTATCGGGCTGACGGTGAATATGAACTCCTTGTCGGGATGTCCGGAGACAATGGATTCCAGAATTCCCGCATATTGTCCTACGCCAGGCATATGGTGTACGAACTCCGATGCGTTGCGTTTGAGGCAATTGCTGACTACTCCGAAATCCTTGTGCTCCCATACATAGGCGGTGCCCAACGTGAGTATGACCTTGTTGCAGGATTTCCAGAAAGCACAGGCCTTCTCCAGACTGCTGTTGGCCTTTTTAAGGAATGATTCGCAGTCCGTTGCGGAAAATGACGTGTGGTGTTCGAAACTGCATATCCGGCCGGATCCGGCACCCATCTCCACACAGTCCTTTTCCGTGTAGGGGGTCGCAGTATCCAGCCTTCTTATGGCATTACGGAGCGAAACCGGATTGTACAGAGTTCCGAATGGGTTGGCGCATACGTCGAAGCCCCCTTCCTCCATCTTTTCCGCCATCTGCTCGGCAAAGCAGCTGCCGAGCAGCATTATCCTGTCCTTCAGAGAAATCTTCACGCCGAGCTCTTCCGGGCGGACTTCCGTGGAAAGTTTTATACTTGTCATAATACAATGTTCATATACGGCAAAGATAAGGAAATAATTGCTAAATTTGCAGAACAACCTTTTAATTTCACACATATTATGGCAAACAAATACGCAGGTACCCAGACCGAGAAAAATCTGGAAGCGGCATTCGCAGGCGAGTCACAGGCCCGCAACAAGTACACTTACTTCGCATCAAAGGCAAAGAAAGAAGGTTTCGAGCAGATTGCAGCTCTTTTCCTTGAGACAGCTGACAATGAGAAGGAGCACGCAAAGCTATGGTTCAAGGAGCTGGAGGGTATAGGAACTACAGCCGAGAACCTTTCCGCTGCAGCAGCAGGCGAAAACTACGAGTGGACTGACATGTACGAGGGCTTTGCGAAAACAGCCGAAGCCGAGGGCTTCACCGAGCTCGCAGCCCGTTTCCGTGGGGTTGCCGCCATCGAGAAGCGTCACGAGGAGCGTTACCGCGCCCTGCTGAAGAATGTCGAGACCGCTCAGGTGTTCGAGAAGTCGGAGGTCAAGGTGTGGGAGTGCCGCAACTGCGGCCACATCGTAGTGGGCACCAAGGCTCCTGAGCTTTGTCCCGTCTGTGCACATCCTCAGGCTTACTTCGAGCTCCATAAGGAGAATTTCTGAAGTTTTTTATGAAGCAGCCGTTTCTGATTTCCGCATTGCTGGTCCTGGCATCCTGCACTTCCGCTCTGCAACATTCTGAAAATGAAATGCTCCGGTACGAGGCTCCTGCACAGGAGTGGCTGGAAGCCCTGCCCATTGGCAATTCCATTCTGGGTGCTATGGTCTTCGGAGGTGTGGATAGGGAGCATATTATGCTCAATGAGGAGACTTTCTGGAGCGGCAGTCCGCACAACAATGACAGTCCCCGTTCGTTGGAGCATCTCCGGCAGGTGCGTGAGCTGATATTTGCCGGACGTGAGGACAAGGCCATCAGGATAGTGGACGAGGAGTTTTTTACGGGCACGCACGGAATGTGCTTCCTCCCCGCAGGAGAGATGATTCTGGATTTCGGGGACAGTTCCGCAGCAACGGAGTACAGCCGTTCTCTGGACCTGCGTACGGCCGTAAACACTACTTTGTATAAACAGGGAGATGTCCGCCTATGCAGGACAGCCTTTGCCTCGCTTGCGGACAAGGTCATTGTACTGCGCTTGGAAAGCAGTGATCCCCGGAGCTTTACCATAGGCTATGAGGCTGAGCTGGAGCATAGCGTCAGGTCGGATGGCAGTGAACTGGTTGTCATTGTTGACGGCATAGCGCACGAAGGCATTCCAGCCGGCCTGAAAGCGGAGATGAGGATACGTGTCAGCGGCAACGGGGAGGTGAATGCCACTGAAAGCGGTCTGAAGGTCACCAATTCCACCGAATCCATCATATTGATATCCGGAGCCACGAATTTTGTTCGCTATGACGATATTTCCGGCAATCCTTCACAGACAAATGTTTCGCGACTCGATGCCGCCGGAAAACTTTCTTACAGGAAACTCCTGAAGCGTCACGTCGAGGCTTATCGCCAGCAATATGACAGAGTGTCCCTGGATCTGCCTTCCGGAGCGAATGCCTCGCTTCCCACGGACAGGCGCCTCGACACCTTCTCCGGCAGTGACGATATGGGAATGGTAGCGTTGATGTTCAACTACGGCCGCTATCTTCTGATATCCAGTTCTCAGCCAGGCGGTCAGGCTTCGAATCTGCAGGGCAAGTGGAACTGCGAGATATATTCTCCCTGGGACAGCAAATACACCATAAACATAAATACGGAGATGAACTACTGGCCCGCCGAGGTGTGCGGACTTGCCGAGTGTCTTGAACCGTTGTTCTCAATGGTCGGCGACCTCAGCGAGACAGGAACGAACACTGCACGGACGATGTATGGTTGCAGAGGGTGGATGGCTCATCACAATACGGACCTGTGGCGTATTGCAGGCCCTGTTGACGGTGCTACCTGGGGGATGTTCCCCAACGGAGGTGCCTGGCTTGCCACGCATCTGTGGGAGCACTATCTATTCACTCTCGATACGGAATTTCTGGCGAAGTGGTATCCGGTGCTCAAGGGTGCAGCCGATTTCTACCTTGACTATATGCAGACGGATCCTTCGACGGGATGTCTGGTCGTCGTGCCTTCCGTCAGCCCCGAACACGGAGGGGTGGGGAAGGCCAATCCCCTTTGCGCAGGTTGCACGATGGACAACCAGATAGTCTTCGACATACTTGATGCTGCACGCAAGTCGGCAGAAATACTTGGGAAAGACGAACAGTACAGACAGGTTCTCGCCGATGCGATATCAAGACTGCCCAAGATGAAAGTCGGTCAGTACGGCCAGCTCCAGGAATGGCAGGAGGATATTGATGATCCTAAGGACGAGCACAGGCACATATCCCATCTGTATGGTCTGTACCCTTCCAACCAGATAGATTCGGAAAGGACTCCCGAATTGTTTGAGGCTGCGCGCGTTACCCTTACCCAGCGCGGTGATATGGCTACAGGATGGAGTCTGGGCTGGAAAACGAACTTCTGGGCCAGGATGCGGGACGGTGATCACGCTCTGAAGATAATGGAGAATATGTTCACTTTGATGTCCCCGTACAAGCTCGGTCGCACTTATCCCAACCTGTTCGACGCACATCCCCCGTTCCAGATAGACGGCAATTTCGGAGTGACGGCAGGCATTGCGGAAATGCTGCTGCAGAGCCAGGGAGGAGTTGTGCGACTTCTCCCGGCCCTCCCTTCTGCCTGGCCTGAGGGCAAGGTGCGCGGTTTCAGGGCCCGTGGCGGATTCGTTGTGGATATGGAGTGGAAGGAGGGGAAACTGGTCAGCGCCGGAATACTTTCCACCAAGGGAGGCCCGTTGAAGGCCGAATACGATGGTGTGAGAAAAGAGATATACACCGAGCCCGGACAGTTTGTACAGTTGCCGTAATTTCAAAAGGTGCCTATTCCGCCCAGGGAACAATATCTCATGTAAAACGAGCCATAGCACTTCACGGCACATAACCCATGACAAAACGTGCCGTGAAGTGCTATGGCTCGTTTTCGTACCGGTTCACTCGTCAGAACGATTGCCATCACCGTGCTCACTCCCTCATCTCCAGAGGGGAGTGGGCACACCCCATCCCAACACAGCATGCCAGAAGGCAGGTCGCGTGCTCACTCCCTCATCTCCAGAGGGGAGTGGGCACACTTTAGCATCGGGAACATTCCCGAAGTGGCATAGGTACTTTTGCGCACGAGTTCATACGTCTGTATGAATGACAGTAAGGTGCCCACAAACGGGTTTACATCTCATCGCATATAATCATCCATAAAAAGAAAAAACTACATCACAACTAATGTACTTCTAAATATTTTTGTATTTTTGCAGCAGAAAGAATGTAATTATGGCAACCAATTTAATAGCGAAAAAGCTTAAACAGCTCCGGAAGGAGAACGGTATGACACAGGTGGACCTGGCAATGAAGTCAGGTGTAGGACTGAACTTTGTGAGGGAACTGGAGCAGGGAAAAGCAACCGTCCGCATGGACAAGGTGACCCAAGTATTCGCTCTCTTCGACTATGAATTGGTACCACAAAAGAAAGGTGACGAGTAATGAAAGCAGCATTGATCAAATACAAGAACAGGAGAGCAGGCCTGCTGAAGGAAACTGACGAAGGCTATGAATTCCAATATGATGCGGAATATCTGGCTTCTGGCTCATCTGCCGCCGTCAGCCTGACCTTGCCGCTCACCGACAAGCCTTACAAATCACCTGTCCTCTTCCCTTTCTTTGACGGACTTATTCCTGAAGGATGGTTGCTGGACGTGGCGCTTAGGAACACGGATATAAGTGAACTGGATCGCTATGCGCTTCTCCTGCTTTGCTGCAAGGACTGCATCGGTGCAGTGAGTGTTGAACCGTTAAATGATGAGTCAAATGAGTAAGTGCCTGTATTGCTATAAGGAACTGGCCTCGGGAGAAGTCGATTTCCACAAGGAGTGCGCAAAGAAGTTCTTCGGAACACCGGAAGCACCGGCCATGGACTACTCAAGGGATGAAATGGATTCGCTTGCGGGGCAGATCATCCAATCGCAGACCACACTGACCGGCGTCCAGCCGAAGCTGTCACTCCACCTGGACAAACACCGTAACAGCCAAAAACTTACCATCGTCGGTCTCTGGGGGGATTTCATCTTCAAGCCGCAAACTGAAACATTCAGACTGCTTCCGGAAAACGAGGACCTGACAATGCACCTTGCACATCTTGCAAAAATCAAGATTGTCCCCCATTCACTGATAAGGTTGAAGGACGGTTCGCTCGGTTACATCACCAGAAGAATCGACAGGACGAAAGACGGCGATAAGATTGCCATGGAGGATATGTGCCAACTCACAGAGCGCCAGACAGAGCACAAATACAAAAGTTCATACGAGCAGATTGCAAAGGCAGTAAGGAGGTATTCCACTAGTCCTCAGATGGACGTGACGGACTTTCTCGAGGTGGTGTACTTCTCCTGGCTGACCGGCAACAACGACATGCACCTGAAGAATTTCTCGCTATATCAACCAAGCAATGATGTGCGACTGACCCCGGCGTACGATATGCTGAATGTGGCCATAGCCAATCCTACAGACGATGAGGAACTGGCACTTACTCTAAACGGGAAGAAAAAGAAACTCAATGATTCCGATTTCGAGAAAACTTTCGAGACCTGCGGCATCCCGGCAAAGGTATTCTCAACCCTAAAGAAGAAATACATCAAACTTTACCCTGTATTTTGTGGCTTCATTGATTCATCCTTCCTGGATGAGCAGATGAAGGAGAGTTACAAGGCCCTACTGGCAAAGAGACTTGGGGTATAGGAAATTTTATGGCTCGTTTGATAATCCGGTCATTCGTCTGTATCAATGACAGTAAGGAGCCCACAAACATTATACGTTGTTGAGTATACTATGGCCATCTTAAAAAGTTTTATACGCGATTTAGTATAAATGGAGAAATATTATTATCTTTGTACTCGTTAAAGTATAAAATATGAGTCTTTCAA
>JAZLKN010000002.1:0-17534 GCA_045597605.1 Candidatus Cryptobacteroides sp.
GAGAGGGGTGTCCGATACAAAATATTTCCTCTACAGGCTATCAAAAATATATGCCTGAGAAGTCACTCCTATCAAGGACTTTAAAAGATATATCTGAACTTCAAAAGTAGGGCTTCAAACACAGGGTTTTACCCCTGAGCCTGAAGTGCCGGTACTGGCTGCTTATCAATTCCCCTGCCAACTGACGCTCTGGGCGGCGAAGGCGGCGGAGGCGGCGGCTGCGCGGATGGAATCCAGACGCTCGGGATGACCGGAAAGGAGCCAGGACTCACCGCGCCAGTTTTCAAAACGGCCTTCAGCACGGAAGAGGCCCATCGAGCCGGCTCTCTGCAAGGCCTTGAAATCGGGGTCGGAGTAGTCCAAATCAAGATAGGGCTGTATCCTGGCGCCTGCATCCAGCAGTCTGTTCTGTATTTCCCTGACCTTAAGGTCGCGCACCCTGCAGCCGCTCGCAGATGCCATTGCTGCCATCACGCCTGCAGCCTGTCCCAATTCCATGACCACCGGCTGCAGACGGGTAGTACCGTTTACGACGCAATCCGTACAAATTGATTTCTCGGCTACAATCAGGTCCTCGACGCCAAGAGGTATCATAGTGCCGGCAGGAACGGTGAATGAGGGTATAGGAGAATAGGATTTATGCAGTTTCCGCCAGTCAGGATGCGCATAATGGTGATGGTCCACGGGATAATCGCCGACACCAATCCCGGTGCGATAGAGAGTGTTTCCGTTGTCATATGGCGCAGCCGCGGCTTCGAAGGTGAAGCGTGCCTCGCCATCTATACGCCGGCTTTCCCTGTAGTAAGGAATCAGCGGCAGTCCGTCCTCGGTGGGATACTCCCCTTCCGCTATGCCGTAGTTCTTGAATCCCAGAGCTGTCTGGATAAAATACAGATAGCCCAGGGCCTTGTTCTTGGCCTGCCTTATCGCCTCGTAGCGTTCTTCCCGAGTCGCATCTATAATGTTGGCATAGAAGTCGTTGCCCTCTATGGGCCAGTTCAGCATTATGTCGCCGCCGGGCAGACGGCCGTAACTCAGCATCATCTCGGGACTCCACAGGGTCTGGCCTTTTTCGAAGGGCAGAACATTGCGGGGATTCAGGCAGCAGTTGACATAGAGAGCCTCGTCATAGCCTTCAGGCTTTGGTATAATCCTGTCGGCATCCGGGCCGTAATCCCTTATTGTTATCACATAGGTAAGATCCTGGATTATGCCATCGGCATTGCCAATGCTGTAGCTCGCACCACACATACGGGCCACGTCCCCGAGCTCGGTACAGTCAATCAATACCTTACAGCGGTAGTTGCCACCGTCCGTGACGACTCTCCAACCACTTTCCAGCTTTTCGACGGCTTTGACAGCGGAACCCTTCCTTACTGTCAGCCTTTCTTCGGCAGCCGCCATATTGTCAAGCACTTCGGCGCCTATATGCGGCTGGAACAGGATATTGCTCACCCAGCCCGTCTTAAGTGCATCATACCCGCCGTACCGGGCCGCGAGCGAGTCGCAGAATTCCCCGAAAAGTCCGTAACGCATACGGTAGTTGCCGTCTATAGCACTTACGCCCGCCGATGTCAGCATCCCGCCCAGCCACGGTCCTTTCTCAAGGATCAGAGTCTGCGCGCCGCTGCGGGCCGCCTGAATGCCGGCGCAAACTCCCGACGCGCTGCCGCCCGCTACGATTACGTCAAAATGCCTTTCCGCCCTGTGCGAACAGGATACGGCCGCAACCAGAGCAAATATTCCAAACCACCTTTTCATATTAACAAAGCTAATGATTTTCAAGTTTCTATGCAACATGTCGGCATGTTGTTATAACATAATTTGCAGTTTGTTATTACTTATTATATATTTGCAAAAAAACAGAGCATGACACAGGCAATAACACTGACCAGAGTCGGCAACAGCAGAGCTGTGATTATCCCGGCAAAGATTCTAAAGTCACTGGAAATCACGGAAAACACCATCCTCACCCTGTCTGACGACAACGAACGCATCACCATCAGCAAGAGCGGAGCTGTCAGGAGTGAACCTGTATTTCCAAAGGTGATGGTTCCCGAACCGGATGAGCAGGAAATAGAATCATTTATGGCATCACTGTACAAAGTGCCGACCGAGGACATCGTCAATGACGAACGTCTTGCCTATATTCTGAGCAAATGAAGATCTATCTGGATACCAATGTCTTTCTGGATATGATTGCCCCGAGAGACAACAGACAGGACAACGTCAATGCGCTCCGGCTCCTGAAACTTGCCGAAACAGGTAAATTCCAGTTCTGTATCAATCCGGTTACTGTTTCGACGGCGTATTATGTGCTGCGGAAGGATGCCGGAGCGGCAAAGCGCATTCAGAAAAAACTCGAGTCCCTTAGCATTGTGCCGGTTGCGGAAGATGACGTGAGATTCTCCGTGTTCTTCGATTATTACACCGACAGGGAGGATGCAATGCATATGTCGTGTGCGGGAAACTCGGGCTGCGAACTGATTCTTACCCGCAACCCCAGACATTATTCCGGCTCACCTGTCCCCTGCCTCTCTCCCGAAGAGTTCCTGTCCAGACTGAGATAACTTGATTCAGCGAAAGCGTCCGGCCGGACGCTTTCGATTCAACCCCGGTGCCTGTGCCACTTCGGGGACCTGGGAAAGGGTATAAGGTCCCCGAAGTGACACAGGCACCGTGGCGTAAAACGGCGGGACAGTCCAATAAAAAAGAGGCCGGCGAAAAATCGCCGGCCTCTTCCAACCTACATTGTACTTCACTTATTTGGTAGGAACAACTATCTTCTGAAGGAGGCCCTGTGCACCGTCAGCGGAGTAAACGACGAGAGCACCGTCTTCCTGTCCAAACAGAACGGCTGTTGAAGGTTCTGCCAAATAAGTACCTTCAAGACCTTCCTGAAGAATATTGACAGTTGTGATGGGTTCCATTGTAGCTGCATTGAATATCGTCAGCACTGAAGGCATTGCCCACTGGGGGAACCAAGCCATATTGTTGATGGCAACAATAGGGGTTTCTCCCCATACACCTGCCTGAATGCAGGATACACCGTTTGCCCTATCACCGATTGTGGTAAGAGGAGTAGTCACTCCGCCTGCATAATGCTGAAGAGCATAGGTTCCGTCATAACCATTGTAAAGGAATCCGGCTGCTGCATTGGTACCGAGAGCAGCGAAGTCAGCCCTATTGGCAAGCCAGATTTCACCGGCGGTAGTAAATGAAACATATTCGGGCTGGCATGTCTCTTCTGTCTTTTCCTCGCCGTAAGGAGCCCAGGTAGTAGCCTTGCCATCCTTGATTTCCCAATACGCACCGGTAACAGGAACGCCTGCAGCAGGACCGTCAGCGATAAGGGCTGTGACAATACCGTCTTTCATAACGTCACCCCTTGCATGGAAGTGTCCGAGGCCGTATCCATAGTAATCAAAGTATGAATGAATGAGAACAGTAGGCTCGCCCATCGAAGGTGAAGATACATAAATGTCAAAGGCCTGATTATAAGCCGTCGCAGTTGCAACGAGAACGTTGCCGGCGTCATCAGAGAACACCTCAGCAACCTCTATTCCAACCTCGCTCGCACCTGTATCTGTAATTTCTAAGAGTTCTCCAGTCTCGATATCGTATATGGCCACATTATCACCAGCACCAACTGCAACGGTATTTTCGGAAAGAATATTAACCACTGTAAGTTGTGCGGCATTCTTGAATTCTTCGGGAAGAACTACAGACCAGGCAATTTCAGTAAGACCTTCCTGCTCGAAGTAAACCCTTACAACGTGATCGGTGTATTCACCTGTAGGCTCGCCCGCATCATCAACAACGGGATCCTGGATAGCGGGAACGGTGAATTTGACGTATGATTCGCGTACATCGTAGCCCGTATTGGCATCGATGACAACCTTCAAGGTCTTCTTGTCCTCTGAAAGTGTGGCTGTCTGCCAAGGGAATGAACCGTCGTGGTAGTCTGTTACTTTGAAATCAACGTTGGTGTTGATATTGACGGTGAACTCACCGCCTTCCTTGGTTACTTCGAACGAGTCGAAGTCAACCTCGAAATAAGGTTCAAATGCAGCCTGGTTGACTGTCACTTCTACTTTCTGTCCGGCACCTGAAAGGACGACGATACCCTCGCGGGCTTCACCATCATTGGCAGCGACGGTGAGGTCAAAGGTCTTCTCAACCAAACCCTTGGTGGGAGTGGGAATAGTAATCCATTCAGCATCGGTTGTGGCAGTAACCTCGACGTTGGCATTGACTTTCACGCTTACAGTGCCTCCCTCTGCGGGAGCATCGTAAGAAGTCACGTCAACAATCATTGCATCTTTCTGCAGCTGGGTGAAAGTGATTGTCTCAGAAGCTGTTTCGGCCTTGATTGTCACTTTGGCCACAACGGGGTCGTTGCCGGTGTTGTTGATTGCAGTAACCTTTACGGAAGCTGTTCCGGCGTCACCTGAAGTGGGAGAAACTGTCCAGTTGGAATTGTCGATGGAAGCTTTCCAAGGAACATTGGTAGTGAAGGAAATGGTCTGGATTCCACCGTCGGTGGGAACCGTCACCTCCGTAGGGGTAGAAAGAGTGATGCTGGGCGTTACGGGCTCAGACTTTTTGCAGGACACCGCAGCGATTGCGAGTGCCGCCATCAAATAAAGATACTTTTTCATAAATAGTAATAAAAATGGTTGATAAAAAATTATTCTATTGTTTTGAGATAATCGTCAAATCCCTGTTTGAATGCAGTCCAATAGTCATACATCCTGATGTGGCACAGGTCGAAAACGAAGTAGCCATCGCAGGAGTTTATGCAGGCGTCAATGGTCTTGGGTATCACGGCACTCTGTCCGCCGCTCTCGAAACCGGTCGAATTGCCTATGTCGGGCCCGCCGGCAACCTCGGTCCCGGAGCCTATCTTCTGCTTTGCCAGTTTGGCGAAGCCCTGCATCGTCCACTCGCCGTTGCCATAGACGCTGCCTGTTCCGGCATAGCATCCCAGCATCATGAAGTCGCAGTGGTCGGCATAGCCGTACTTGGAGTAATCGGCATCAGCCCAGGAATAACTGTTTCTGGCATTGTAGTCCGGACTCGCCCAGTTTACTCCTGAAGGATGGTACGAGTTGTACCAGGCTCCCACATAACAGCCGAAGCGCATTTCCGGATTCTTCCGGTGGACCTTGTCGGAAGCGGCTTCGACAAAGTCGTGTATAGTCTTGACCCTGAAGCTCATCCAGGATTTCTGAAGAGTCGTGAGGGACCTGGGAAGGTCGCCTGTGCCGGGCTTGAAGATATCTGACGGCCAGTTCTCTACCGCACTTCCGACATATTGTTCGAACGCAGTGCGGGACTCCTGCGAGAAATCGCTCTGGAGTCCGGTATCATCGTAACGGCAACGGTCCAGGATTATGCCGTCAAGGTCATAGCCGGCAAGCTCGCCTATAAGGTCGAGCATATATTCACGCACCTTGGGGTTGGCGGGGTTCATGAATACCGTCCCCTGCACACCATCGTAATACGAGCTCCCGAGCCCATCCGCACCGTTCACGACACTCGCCCACTCTTTCGGGATGTCCCCGGAGAATATGGGTCCTTCGCTCTCCAGTCCGTAATAGCCGCCATATCCGCACACAAAGGTGTTCATTGCGGCATTCACGCGCAGACCGGCTTCGTGACCGGCATCGATGAAGGCCTGGAGGTAGTCGAAATCGGCCGTCCTGCTGACGAACTTGTATTTTCCGTCAACCCAGGCGGCGAGGCGTCTGGCTTGGGGTGCTGTAGCCGAATTGAACAGCACAGTCCCCTCTGTAGGTCTTACGTCGACGATGATGTCCGTGAATCCGACAGCTTTTATCTTTCTGACGTCAGAGGCAATCTGCTCCTTGTCGTTGGCATAGAAGCGGAAGTTCGCCGATGCGTCTATCCAGACATATCTGGGCTTGCCGACGAACAACGGCTCTTCCTCAGGCGGAGTCACCGGCTCATCCGGTTCATCCGGCTCGGGCTGGGGTTGCGGCTGGGGTGTGGGATCGACCCACGGCCATTCGGGGATATCCTTGGCCGGTTTCTGGCAGGAAATCCCCAAAATGGTCACGGATGCGGCAAGTACCGCAGTGAGAATGAATTTCGTTCTTGTCATTGTCTCTTTATGCAATCGACTACGTATGCGCCTACAGCCTGTGAGTTGTGGTCATAGTAGTAAACATACAATTTGTATCCGTCAGCGGAAGGTGCCATTGCAACGTCACCGGCAGCGATTCCCGCCGCGCCCTTCTGGTACCACTGAAGTTCTTCCTTGGATGCTTCCAGCGCAATCGCCGTAGGATCGTTGATATTGAACAGGTAGAGTCTCGGTCCTACGCCCCACTGAGGGAAGTGGCTGACTACCAGCAGAGTCATATATCTGCAATGATTGAATTCCTTGGAATCGAGACAGTTGGGGTTGTTCGACCAGTCGCCTATCCTTGCAACCACGTTGTCGACTCCCGCTGCGGTGCAGTAATGCAGCAGGTAGTTGCCGTCGTCATCGGCATTGCTCTCGTAATAGTCATAGAACCAGCCGTCGAGCTTGGGCTCGAGAGAAGCCGGAACAACCGTTGCGAAGTTCACGGGAGCCGCGCCCCAACCGCCTGTGACACCGGCGAAATCAACCACGTCGGTTGAAACTACTGCGCCGTCCCTGACAGTAAGATAAACGGCCTTGGCAGTAGTGGTAACGCCGACAATGCCCTCGGCAGTGAAGGTTATCACAGCATCCTTTTCTATGTCGCCCATAACCTTCAGCCTGTGTCCTATGGGCACATCGATGGGATTTTCAAAGCTATAGAACAGCTCGGGAGCTGTCTTCACGGACGATGTCTTGTAGAGTTGTACAATCTCCCTATTGTCACCGCCTTGAGCAAAATTGGCGATGAGCAGATGCTCCATCTCGTCGTTGGCAATGGCTCCTGCCACTGCGCTTCCGATATTCATTTCACCAGCCTTGTCTCCGGTAAGGCCATCGAACACGAGGGGAGCTGTGCCGTTGCCGAGGCTGACGATGAACTTGCCCTCGATGGCTGCTATGGACACGAAGACCTCGTTGGTATAGTCGGGAAGGCCCATTCTGGTAACGGGATCCACGTGGAAGAGATGTTCCAGACTTTCGGGATTGAAGCCCTGGTCTATCTTTTCGGGATCGCCTGTCATCACCTTGTAAACGGCCTCGGTTCCGTCGTCGGCGGTCACCGTCACGTCGAGACCGTTGGTATAGTCCCTGGGCTTGGACAGGTCGGGGAACACCGTTGCGTGCGCGGAAACGGCAATCGTGGCAGTGGCGTGGCTGACGTCATCCTTCGTGGGAAGGATTATGGTCTTCTTGGCCTTGTCCACGACTCCTGCAACCGTAGGGTTGGCGAGGGTGAAGGACAGCACATCGCACTCGCTGGATTTCACCCTTTCGCCGGTAATAATGATTTCACGGCTGTTTCCGAACGGATCGGTATAGGTGAACTTGTTCTCTTCGGTGAGGTCCAGCAGGGTGAGAGCCGGCTCAATCTTGAAATTGGGCTGCAGTTCGGCCTGAACCCTTACCTTTACCATATACGCAAGAGTCTGGTTGTCGGAACTTGCAGGATAATAATACGGAACCGGAATCACGAAACGGCTCTGGGAGTCATCATCTATTGTGAGCTTGGCAAGCTCCTGATCCACGTAGGGACCGAAGGTGAAAATTGCGGTGAGGCTGGTGAGACCCTGCCTGTCGGCTGTGGGTGCCACGTATTCGGGTTTGTGGCAGGAAACAGCCGCAACAGCGGCAATCAATATGGATAATATCGTCTTTTTCATAACTACTTCCATTCTTCGTACTGGTTAACAAGTGAATTGGAATTGAGCTCGCTCTCCGGCATAGGGAAGCGATAAAGTTTGGTAGAGAACGTGCGGTCCTTTTCATCTACGGATACATAGGTGTATTTGAACTCATCTCCGCTCTTTTCGATTTTCAGACCGTGCTGCTGATAGTTGGCAAGTCCGAGAGGATAATCTTCGCTGCCAAGTTCCCAACGGCGCATATCCCAGTAACGCAAGCCTTCGTAGGCGAGTTCCACCTTGCGCTCCTGACGTATGGCTGAAAAGAGTTCCGCTCCGGTCTTGTCCGTGTAGGGAAGGCCCACCCTGGTCCTGATGGCCCTGATTGCCTCATTGGCTCCGGCCTCGTCGGGTGTAGCCGACAGAGCGCAGGCTTCGGCCTTGTTGAGCAGAACCTCGGCATAGCGCAGGAATACGAAGGGCTGGCTTGAAGCCGATGTGTTCACGTCATAGCTCTCATCCACGAGTTTGCGCAGATAATAGCCGGTGACTGTCTTGCCCTTGGGTTCCTTGTCTGTCTTCCAGGTTGCCCAGCCGTCAGTGCCTCCGACGTAAGGCTCGATTTCGCGGCCCTTCCAGTCGGCACCGTTATAGAGTATGGTAGCCTGGAAACGGGGTTCGAGAAGAACATAGGGAGGAGTCGCCGTGGTTCCCTCGGGCTTGTGCCATTCGCTCCAGTCCGGGAAACCTCCGGAACCGGCATATTCGTAGCTTTCCACCATTTCCTGAGTGGGTACACCGTAAGCGCCGCCCTTGCTGTCGATCAAAGTGTAATCACCTCCGGGAGTATAGTAGAAATTGAAGCTGTGCGTAATGCCTTTCGCATAATCGAAGGTATATTGGAGTATCGTCTCTTTGTTGCCCTGTGCAAGGGTTTTGGTGATAGCATCAGCGTAGTTCTCTTCAAGCTTATAGCCGAGGACCTCCACTTTCTTTGCAGCCAGGATAACGGAGTCGTAACGTTTGGCATAGAGCATCGCCCTTGTTATGAAGGCGTTGGCTATACCCTTGTTCAACCTTCCGCCTGCGTCACTTGCCTCGGGCAGATTCGCTGCGGCATAGTCCAGGTCATCCTCGATGAAATCCCAGGCATCCTCCTCTGTGCTGATGGCCCTGTCCTTGACGATGGCGGTCAGGTCTTCATCGTAGATTATCACGTCCTTGTAACGCTTGACCAGTTCGAAGTACAGGTATGCGCGCATGAAGCGTATCTCGGCTTCCAGACGGTGCATATCGGTTTCGGGCATCTGGCCATAGGCGTGCAGATAGTTCAGGGCCTCGTTGGTCTGCCTGATTGCCGTATAGAGCGTTCCCCAGTAGCCCATATAGGAATCCACGTAGGATGCCTTGAGCACGGAACCGCCGTAAGCCATCTCCGAAGGGATGTAGCAAAGGGCGTTGTAGTTGTATGAGGTGTATTTCATCTCGTCGGTAAGGGCCTCGGTGAGTCCAATTACCGTGGGAGACGAATTCAGGTCCCAGATATAGGTATAGAGATAATTGATGTTGTACTCCGCACTCTGCGTGGTTTCCCATATTGTCTTGGCCGACACTCTGTCGGTAGGAGTCATATCGAGATACTTGTTGCAGGAGACAAGTGCAATGAATGCTGTGAAAATGATTGAAATGTATTTTTTCATAATCTTTTCCTCCTTAGAACGTTAATGTTATACCGCCCATCAGCAGTCTCTGCTGGGGATAATAACCGTTGTTTACACCCGGAGACTCGGGGTCCACACCTTCGGGAAGTCCGGATATGGTGAAGAGGTTCTGGCCCTCCACGAAGATTCTGAACGCTTCGATGCCTATCTTCCTGGTCCAGAGTTGCGGGAAGGTATAACCCAGCTGGGCTGTCTTGAGCCTAAGATATTTGCCGTCGCGTATCCAGAACGTACTGCTGAGGCCGTTGTCGCCGCCGTGACTGGTGGTGCTGAGCGTCAGACGGGGGAATGTGGCATTCTGGTTGTACTCGCTGTATGCGTTCTCGACAAGGAACAGAGGTGAGTTGCCGCCCTCCTTGAAGGTCTGGGTCCAGATGGTGTTGTCGTCGTATCCGTTGTAATAGGTACCGGTCATCGATATGTCGAACAGGGCGCCTCCGGTGAACTGGGCGTTGAAGTCAATTCCGTTCCAGTTGAAATTGAGGTTCAGACCGTAGGTGAGACGGGGCCTGTTGGAGCGTCCGAAATAACCCTTGTCATCCTCATCGATCTTTCCGTCGCCGTTGAGGTCCTTGTATCTGATGTCACCCACGTTGGGACGTGTGCCGAACCAGGCGCTGTTGTCTATCTCTTCCTCGCTCCTGTACAGGCCATCAGCCTGCCAGCAGAGTATGCTGCCGTAAGTTGTGCCGGCCACCTTGCGGTAATCCACTATGTTGGGTTCGTCGTTATAGACCAGCCAGCGTGTGTGGGAGAAGGTCAGACTTCCCGTGATGTCATAGTAGAAGGGCTTTCCGCCGAGGTTGAAATGGTTGCGGTGGCTTACCATAATGTCTATACCCTTTGCATCAATGGCGTTCTTGTTGACCCAGGTGGGATAGTATCCGCCCATTGAACTGGGGTAACCTGTGCTCTGGTAAGTCAGCATATCGTAGGTGTAGTTGTAGAATCCGTCCACCTCCAGGCCGAGCAGCCCGTTCCACATCGTCATATCGAAGCCGACGTTGTAGCTCAGGGTCTTCTCCCAGGTAAGGTCGGTGTTGGGAATGCCTGACACATAATATGCGGGGACTATGCTGGTGTTGCCGTTCAGCAGGCCATAGGCCACGTTGGCGCCATACTGGCTGTATGTGCTGAGGAACATATATTCGCTGACGCTGTCGTTGCCCAGAAGGCCCACGCTTGCGCGCAGTTTGAGGTCACTGATAGCTTTGACGCCTTTCATCCAGTCTTCCTTGGACATTCTCCATCCTATGGAGCCCGAAGGGAAGAAGCCCCAGCGGGTCTTGGCCATTCCGGAGAACTTGTATGAACCGTCATAACGTCCGGTGAACTCGGCGAGATATTTCTCGTCATAGTCGTATTTGAGACGGAACACGTAACCGGCGCTCCTCGAAGCGCTGCTCCAGCCGGAAACGGGGCTTGTAGTAGGTACGCCGTTGCTCAGCTCGGGAAGCGAGGCGAAAGGAAGGTTCTTGATGTATGCGGCCAGGCCGTTGCCCTTGTACTGTCTTACCTCAACCAGAGCAAGCGCATCCACGTTGTTCTTTCCGAAGCTGTTGTGGTAGCCTATGCTCCCCTGCCCAACGAGCTGGAGCGAATAGGTCGAACCCTCGCCCAGGTTGATCACGTTGTCGGAAACGTGGGGGTTGTCTGTGCGTTTGCTCCAGGCCCAATCACCTGTATCGTTCTTGACGTGTGACCACATCGCATAGGGTGTGCTGAGGTTCTTGTTGTAGGAGTTAGCATAGCTGAACGAACCGGAAGCCTTGAGGAACAGGCCCTTGAGGAAGGGGAAATTGTAGCAGAGATCCATATTGGCAGAGAAATCGAAGCCTCTGGTCTGCTTGTATCCGGATTCGTATATTGCCGCAAGAGGGCTCACAAGGAATGACTGGTTGTTCTGTACCGCACCTGTATATACGCCCTCGTATTTTTCAGGCAGGTAGGGATGCATCTGTATGGTCTGGCGTGATATGCTGAACCATCCGGCCTCGGTACCTCCGTCGGAATCGGAACCGCCTGACAGATATGCAGGAGTGTTCCTCGTGCTGTAAACTCCGCTGATGCCGACCTTGTAATCGAGGTTCTTTCCTATTGTACCCTCGACGTTGGAACGGATGTTATAGCGCCTGTAGTTGAAATTGTCGATGTTTCCCTTTTGTGAAAGGAGACCCAGCGAAGTGAAATACCTGGCCTTCTCCGTTCCGCCCTGCACGGTAACGTTGTGCTTCTGGGTAAGACCGGTTCCGAAAACCTTCTTGATGTAGTCCACGTTGTCCCAACCGTCGTTGGGGCTACCGTTTGTCATCGCAGCGATATTGTCCTGAGTGAAATAGGGAACGTACTGGTCAGCCGATGCGATTTCGCCGTTCGCCAGCTGGTCCATCATCTGAGCGACATTGTAATAGTAAGCGAACTGGGGGCCGTCCATGAATTTCGGGAAATTGGCGTTCATGGAAGCTCCGACCGAACCGTTATAGGTAATCTTGGTCTTGCCCTTTTCGCCCTTGCGGGTGGTGATGATGATTACACCGCCGGCCGCCTGCAGACCGTAAACGGCCGCAGAGGCGCCGTCCTTCAGGACAGAAACGCTCTCGATATCGGCAGGGTCGATGTCGTTGATGTTGTCCACGGGGAAGCCGTCCACAACGTAGGCCACACCGTAAACGGAGCCGCGGATACGCAGGGATGCCTGGTCCAGACCGGGCTCACCGGATTCCTGAACGGAAGAGATACCGGGCAAGCGGCCTGCGAGCACCTGTGAAACGTTGGTCGAGGGGGCCTTGAGGAGTTCGTCACCCTTTATGGCGGAAACCGCCGAGGTCAGGGATGATTTCTTCTGCACGCCGTAACCCACGACAACTGCATCATCCAGAATGAGCATTTCATCCGCCATAATCACGTCGTGGGAACGCTCGCCGTTATAGACAAAGCTTTCCGTGACCATTCCCAGACTGGAATACTCGATTGTAGAACCTTTGGACGGCACACTTATGGTATAATTGCCGTCAAAATCCGTAACCACTCCTGTTGTCGTCCCCTTGACGGTGACCATGACGCCGACGAGAGGTTCTCCATTAGCGTCCCTCACCGTACCTTTGAGGGTGTTCTGGGCCATTGCCGAAGCGCAGGCCAGAACAATAAACAACAGAATTGCTGACAATTTCTTTAACATATTCTGTTCTTGTTATTTAGTTAATATCTGATTGGTATTTTGCATCGCTTTTTCCAGGTCGTCCCACAGGCCGTGCTTGCCAAGGTGAACCACGTCGAAGACCATCACGCCCCCGGTGGAACGTATAGCCTGCTCTACTGCCGGGCCGAATTTCTCCATTTCACCAATATACTGCTCCACATATATGGAACCGGTGACAGGCACTACGCCTTTCGTTATCCGCTTCGCCAGCTCGGCACCTCCTTCGATACTATAGCAGTATTTCAGTTCCAGATGAAGTCCGGCCTCGGAACTTTGCCCTTTGGGACCTCCGACAGCCTTGTCTATATCGTCCTTGGTAATGTAGGAGTAATACAGGCCCGTCATATAGATGTCCAGCAACTGGGCATATCCGGTATTCTTGTAAGTTGGCGTGGCCCAGTCGAAATCCACGGCGGGGTCATAGCTGTCGGCGGCCCAGTTCACTCCGACCTGATAATAGGTGGGATACCAGGCTCCGGTGTAGTCACCTATCTGCAACTTGGGATTGATGGCCTTGAGCTCGCGGTGCGTCCTCTCGATGAAATCGTGTATCACGCCTGCGCGCCACTCGCACCACTGCTTGAAATACTTGCCACGCGCCCATTCCTTGCGCAGACGGCCCTTTGCATCGTACCAGCTCAGGATATCCTCGGGGAAATTCTCCACCCCGTGTCCGAGCCATTTCTCAAACAAAGAGCGGCTCAGAGAGCTGAAGTCCGTTGTGATCCCGTCATAGCGGACGCGGTCGAAGATCAAGCCATCGCACTGGGGATATTTGGTGACGAATTCCTTGAGTATGGAAAGCTCATACTCCTGGATTTCGGGGTCGGCGGGATTTATCATCCCGTTGTAATTGGTCTTTATCTCGCTGATAGGCACCAGTCTGCCCTTGTCGTAGCATATGCTCTGCCACTGCTTGTGATCCGTGTAGATGATACCCCGATCCATATAGTTGTGACCTCCGCAGAACACGTTAAGACTGGCCAGAACGTTCATCCCCAGCTCGTGGCCGTATTTGATGAACCAGCCCATCATATCATAGCCGCGGGGTCTCTCCACACCGTCGAACGGGCTCATATAGGGAGCTATGCGGCTGTCGTAGAGGACTTCGCCCATAATGGACTTGACGTCTACGACCACGTTGTCGAAGCCCAGGGAATGCACGCGCTCCAGATAGAACTTAATGCTGTCCGGGCTTGAGAGTGTCTTGTAGTTGGCCTCGCAGTCAAACCACATATAGTTGCGGTTGGCCGCGCCTGCAGCCACGCCCAGCATCAGAGATGATGCCAATATGAGGAAAATTCTGCGCATCATTCCAGTGTCTTGAGTATCTGTGATATCTGGAACAGGCCTCTGGGCACGTGGAAACAGCCTTTCCATTTGCCGCCCTTCAGAGGCAGAAGCACCTCGCCGCGACGGTTGAGGTAACCGTACCATTCGGGATAGTCATAATCCTTGAAGTTCTTCCAGAGGTAGTCGTTGAGTTTTTCGAACCATTCCAGACATTCCCTGTTGCCGGTCAGCTGATAGCCCTTTATCATAGCGATGGAGCTCTCGATGTGTACCCACCAGAGTTTCTGGTCCCACTCCAGTTCCTGTGTAGGATAGCCCTTGCGGTCCATAAAGTAGAAGATTCCTCCGTACTCCTTGTCCCAGCCGTATTTTATGACACTGAGGGAAATCTCGACGGCTTTGTCTATGAGCCTGCGGTCGCCCCGGCGTATGCCTATGTTCATCAGAAACCACATTGCCTCCAGGTCGTGACCGGGGTTGACGCGGCGTCCCTCGAAGCAATCGAGAAGGCTGCCGTCCGGAGCGAGGTTCTCCATTATGACGCCGAGGTCGGGCTGGTAGAACACGTCCACAATCTCGTGCACGCTCTCGTCTATGGTCTTCTCTATAAGCTCGGGGTCATTGATTATGTCCTCAACCTCGAGAGCCATGTTGCAGATAATCATAGGGAGGGCGAAATCCTTCATAGGACGGGTACCGGGCACAATCTTGCACCATTTCCCCTTGGGGTTGGAGCGACGGTCCAAAATACGCCGGAAGGTCTTTTTCGCTATTTCGGCATACTCGTCGCTGCCCGTCGCCTTGGCAAGCTGCGCAAAGGCCATACAGGCGAATGTGTTCGAGAATATATTATAAGGATATACAATCGGCTTCCCTTCGCGGGTTACACTGAAATAGAAATCGTAATTGCCGTCGTGTCCGTACTTTTTCAGGAACTCGGCACCCTGTATGGCACAGTCGAGCCACTCCTGTTTTTTCTGAAGGTTGTTGTACAGCATCGCGAACATCCACACCTCCCTGCCCTGCAGCCAAATGAACTTGTCCGTGTCGAACACGCTTCCGTCCCTGTTCAAGCAGCTGAAATAACCGCCATACTGCAAGTCCTGAGATTTCTCAAGCCAGAAAGGAAGGCAGTTGTCCAGCAATTCCCTCTCGTATTTTTCAGCTAATTTCTTAAAATCCATATCTTTAATTTTAATCTACTTCATCTCTTATCTGCAATTTTACTAAATATTTTTCTTTTAACAAAATTATTAATACCGGCCCACTAATATAAAAATTATGTCTAAATTTGCATTAAACAATAAATAATTTTAATTATTATTGTTCTTATCGGCAAAGTATTTAAGAATATTTAAACTCATATAGTATTCTCGACACAGTTACCTTAATATATTATGGAAACACGCGCATATCAGGAATTTGCAAAAAAAGCCGGAAAAGGCGGAAACGGCACTTCAATCCTCGAAAAACTCGCCCAGAACGGCACGGCAACAGCTGGGAATCTTGCCAAAAGCACTGGAATGAGTATCCCCACAGTCACCAAAGCAATGGAAAGGATGACTAGGGACGGGCTGGTTATAGACTGCGGCAAGCAGCGCTCTGCCGGCAGCCGAAAATCCAAGACCTACGGACTCAATCCGGCTGCAGGATACTTCGCAGGCGTGGAGATTCACCGCCATCACCTTAAGGTGGGGATATGCGACATGACTGGACTGATAGTTTACGAGAGTGCGGACAAACCTTACCTTCTGGAAGAGGACGATGCCTACGAAAAGCTTCACACCGGCATACTGGAAGCATTTGAGGAAGCGGGAGAATACGCAAAAAAAGTGATAGCCTGCACTATCAGCATTCCCGGCAGAGTCCACAGCGAAAGCGGCGAAAGTTTCAACTATTTTTCCGACGTGGACAGGCCATTGGGTAAAGCTTTGGAAGAGAGGCTCGGAATGAAGGTGTACATAGACAACGATTCACGAATAATCTGTTATGGGGAATACCGCCTGAGGCATCTGGGCGACATACGCAACATGCTGTATATCAACATCAACTGGGGGCTCGGAATGGGTATGGTACTGAACGGGCACCTGTATTACGGCTCCACTGGACTGGCCGGCGAATTGGGACATATCACGATGTTCGACAACGAGATTTTCTGCCGTTGCGGAAAGAAGGGATGTCTTGAGACCGAGGCCTCAGGATTCGCCGCACAGCGCCTGCTGCTGGCCAAACACAAGGCCGGAGCCCGCTCGACCCTGTCCAGGAAGATCGAGAGCAACGAGGAAATCGTACTGGACGACTTCATACGTGCCATTCTGTCAGAAGATATGCTGATGATTGAGATTATCGAGGAGATCGGCAACCAGTTGGGCAAGGGCGTAGCCGCAATGATAAACATCTTCAATCCTGAGAAGGTAATTCTGGGAGGCGAACTGGCAAAAGCCGGGGAATATCTGAGGATGGCAGTACTCGGCTCGGTACGCAAATGTTCCATCAGCATAGTGAATCGCGAGACCACCATAGAGTTGGCCGACACGGCTTTCAACGCCAATCTCGCAGGATGTTGCTTCATAGCCCGCGACCGCACTCTTGGTATCCTACGCTGACAAGGGGCGATGCCAATGCCAACACTTCAGGGGTCGTTTCGGGAGCGTTTGAGGGCATTTTCGCTCCCGTAGCGCATCAGAAATCCCTTTCCGGGAGCGTTTTGCGGGGTTTTCGCTCCCGTGACGCATCAGAAATCCCTTTACGGGAGCACTTGAGGGCATTTTCGCTCCCGTAGCGCATCAAAAATCCCTTTCCGGGAGCACTTTGCGGGGTTTTCGCTCCCGTGACGCGGCAGTGCTGTCACTTCAGGGGACATAACCCATGATAAAACGTCCCCTGAAGTGACAGCGCCGCCGCGTATCCAAGGGGGGGGGTAAAACGTTCTTTCTTTAGTTGCCGCAGGCAACATAAAGAAAGAACCCGAGCCATTTTCATGACTCGGGTTCTCGAAGAACGGCGGCTACCTACTCTCCCAATTGGTGTATCAGTACCATCGGCGCTAGTGAGCTTAACTTCTCTGTTCGGGATGGGAAGAGGTGGACCCTCACCGCTATTACCACCGCAATATAACTAATTGAAAGAGAGACGAGGTAAACACATTCGATAAGATTACGGGCTATTAGTACAGGTCAGCTTTGACATTGCTGTCTTTACACTTCCTGCCTATCAACGTGGTAGTCTCCCACGACCCTTAAAAGAAGTTTCATCTCGAAGATGGCTTCGCGCTTAGATGCTTTCAGCGCTTATCCTAACCGAACGTAGATACCCGGCGGTGCAACTGGCGTCACAACCGGTAAACCAGAGGTTCGTCCATCCCGGTCCTCTCGTACTAAGGACAGACCTTCTCAAACTTCTAACGCCCACAACAGATAGAGACCGAACTGTCTCACGACGTTCTGAACCCAGCTCGCGTGCCACTTTAATCGGCGAACAGCCGAACCCTTGGAACCTGCTCCAGCCCCAGGATGTGACGAGCCGACATCGAGGTGCCAAACCGC
>JAZLKN010000003.1:0-8320 GCA_045597605.1 Candidatus Cryptobacteroides sp.
CATTAATCACAAGGTCCAGATATCTTTTGACATTGGACCTGAAGTTTGTTGCTGTCGTTGTTGTCATGTCAAATAATCTTATGACCACAAATATATGTACATTATTCCGTACATACAAATATCCGGACTATTTTTTCTTTAAGCAGGTCCTTGAACCAAAACGTAATTGGGTATTTGAATGTTTTAGCTTACGTTTCCAGTCCATCCGTATGAACATATGTGTTTGAATAGTGAGGAAAAATACAAAAAAATCTACCTTTTTCCCCCACGGCGCGGATAGTCGAAAAGGATGGAGAGTATCGCGAACGCTCCCATAATCACAGGATAATAGAGAAGCGGGATTATGGATGTGGGTGCTACCCCGCACAGGCCTCCCGCCATCAGAATCTGGGCTCCGTATGGAATCAGGCCCTGCACGAAGCAGGAAAAGGTATCGAGCAGACTGGCCGTTTTCTGCGGACTTATACCGAAACGCCTTGCGATACCGTCGGCGATACCTCCGGTCGTGATAATGGCAATGGTATTGTTGGCGGTGCACAGATTGGCAAGGGAAACCAGGAGCGCGATGCTCAGCTGGGCCCCGATTCTGCCCCGAACCCGCCTTATTTGCCCGTCAACGATAAGGTCGAGCCCTCCTCCCCTGCGTATGAGCTCAAGCAATCCCCCGGCCAGAAGAGTGACGATGATGAGATCGCTCATTCCGGATATGCCGTTTCCCGCAGAAACAAGGAAACCGGACCAGGTGAAGGCCCCTGACAGGAAACCTATTCCGGCTGCGACGGCAATGCCGAGACTCAGGATGAGTGTGACGTTCCTCTCCGCCAAGGCCAGAACAATCACGAGAATGTAGGGTATCAGTTTGTACCATTCTCCGATTTCCGACGGAGCATCGACCTGCAGTCCCCATCCGTGAAGCAGATATATTGCCGTTACGATGAGGACCGCCGGCAGGATGATTATTATGTTAGTCTTGAATTTGTCCTTCATTTCACAACCAACGGCACGCGTGGCGGCAATGGTGGTATCTGAAATGAAGGAAAGATTGTCACCGAAGAATGCGCCTCCAACGATGATGGCCGCCATATAGGCCCTGCTTTCGCCACACGCTGCAGCCAATCCAGCCGCAATGGGAGCAAGGGCGGCAATCGTTCCGACACTCGTACCCACTGCCAACGAAATGAAACAGGCCGTCAGGAACAATCCCGCATAGAGCATACTGGCGGGAACCACAGACAACGCCACGTTGACCGTAGCGTCAACCGCCCCCATATCCTTAGCGACCCCGGCAAATGCGCCGGCCAGAATGAAAATCCATATCATCAGAAGGATGTTGGGGTGCCCTGCGCCTGTCGAAAAGGCATCAAGCCGCTCACGGAGCGTCCCCTTGGAAATGACCACGGCGAAGATGCACGCCAGTGCAAACACCGCGCTCACCGGGATGCGGTAGAAATCCCCGGCGAGGATGGAAGATGTCACATAAATGACAAGGAACAGAGCCAACGGGCTCAGCGCCAGAAGACCGGTCTTGACTTTCATAATCCTTATTTCGAATCTATCTCACGCAACAATTCCTCAACTGCGGCCTTAAGCTGCAGGTCCTCACCATTCACCACGGTTTCAGGACGGTTCAGTATATAGACATCCGGCTCCAGCTGTGTGCCTTCGAGATAGTACCCCTCCTCTGTCCTGTACCCTATCACCGGTACGCCGAACACGAGAGAAGGGTCCTGCAGCGTCACCCAGTTCACGCTTGACATAGTGCCCGGAACGGGAGCTCCCACAAGTTTTCCTATCTTCTGATGGCTGTAAACCCAGGGTGTTCCGTGCGCATTGCTGTAGTTGGCCTCGCATTGAATCATAATACTGGGCTTGTTCCAGCGGCGTGACGGCATATCGCAGCTCTCGCGTCCGCGCATAACCTGGGTAAGGTATTTCTGTCCGCTGAAGAGTATCTCGATATCCTCGTGCATGCGACCGCCCCCGTTGAAACGCGTGTCTATGACTATGCCGTCGCACTTGTTGTATTTTCCGAGCACATCGGAATATACCGTACGGAAATATCTGTCGCTCATCGATTCGACATGGACGTATCCCAGACGGCCTCCGGACCATTTCTCGACGTCGGCGGCACGCTGCTTTACCCAACGCCTGTAAAGAAGGTCATTCATTTGCGAAGCGCTCACCGGAATCACCACATACTCCTTCCCGTTCTTCGTCTGAACAAGGGTTTTCTTCCCGGAAAGTCCGGCCAGAAGTATGGAGGCATCACTGTCGCCGTTGATTTCTGTACCGTTGATTCCGGTAATGACATCTCCCTCCTTGAGCTTGAGCGACGCGTGGTCAAAAGGACCTCCCTTGACTATCTCTGCGACCTTAAGTCCCGGGCCGGAATGCTCCATATCGTAAAGCAGGCCGAGTGAGGCCGTCGCATCATTTGCGGCAGGAGCGCGGAAACGTCCACCCGTATGGGACACGTCGAGCTCGCCCAGAAGTTCGCTGAGCAGTTCGGCGAAATCGGCATTGTTGGAGATATGTGGCAGGAACTTGCGGTAGGCCGCGGTCATCGCGGGCCAGTCGACGCCGTGCATGTCAACGGTGAAGAAACGTCTCTGCTCCTCCCTGCATACATAATCGAACATATAGTTGCGTTCCGCCTGATGGTCAATATTGTATTCACAGCTTACAGGTATGGAAGTGAACTTGTCACCGTCAAGCTTTTTAAGGCCGGAACCCAGCAGAAAGATGGACTTCCCTCCATCAGCCGTGTCGAAATGTCCGCCACCGGCACCCTTTGAAACGAGTTTCGTCTCCCTGCTGCGAAGTGTCATCTTCCACAGGTCCAGTCCCTTTTCGAAACGGCTGAGATAATATAGGCTCTCACCGTCCTGGCTCAGGATGGCATCCCCCAGGTCACTGCTGTTGGGAGTCAGGCGCGCCACCCTGTCCTGTATCCCATCCAGTTCCACGACAATTTTCTTCGCCGCTTTCGTGGTGTCTTTCTTGGCGGCCTTCTTGTCGGAGGCCTTCAGAAGTTCGTAATCCTCCTTGGAGAGACGGTATCTGTCGTATGCATCCTGGTTCACGAAACACAGGAACACGTCCATCTGCGAGCCCCAGGAGGCGTGCGCGCGCATACCGTAGATTTCGCTCTGGAAAAGGACCGCATTGCCTCCCATTGCCCAGCGGGCACCACCGGACATATATCCGCTGGCTGTTATGTTGGTAATCTCACCACCTTCGGCACTGACTATCCCGACATCGTTGTACGGCTCGTGGCCGTTCGCCGTAAATTCTATGGTGAACCATTTGCCGTCAGGACTCCACTCGAATTCGAACGGGCTCGACGAACTGTACCAGGTACTGCCGTCCGTAACCTCTTTTATATCCTTTGTCTTGACGTTGGCCACCATAAGTTTCTTGCGGTCCTGAATAAAAGCAACCTTCTTTCCGTCAGGAGAGAACTTGGGATAGGCCCGTTCAATGGACAGGTCGGGAAGGAACGGCTCCTCCCGGATCAGGGTGGCATTCGGAAAATCGGGGTCTTCGTCCCTGACTATCGTAGCCATATAAAGCTGGGGAATGCCGTCACGTTCGCTGGAATACACAAGCGTGCGGTTGTCCGCGCCGAAACTTACATTTCTCTCCGCCTCGGCCGTATGGGTAATCTGTTTTGTCGTCTTGTATTTCACCGAGGTCACAAAAACCTCACCACGCACCACAAACGCCACCTGACTGCCATCGGGGCACACGGCAGCATCGGACGAAGCGCCGGAAAGGACTTTCTTCTCGATATAGTTCTCCTCGTCCAGAGTAAGGCTGATATCCACCTTGACGGGCTCGTTTCCCGGACGCTGGGTATAAATTTCTCCGTCCCAGGTATAGCACAGCAGCCCTCCGCCGATGGAAAGGAAACGCACGGGGTGCGTGTCGAAGTCTGTAATCTTCTTCCAACCGTCAGGAACCGAATCGGGCGACAACGGCTGACCTTCCGGATGACCGGTCCCGGCAAGTGGCATCTCCCAAACGTTCATCGTGCCTCCGGCCACCTCACTGAGAAGATATATGCCGGTCCCGTCCGGGGCCAGTACCGGATTGCGGTCCTCGCCGGCACGGTTCGTGAGATTCGTATGCTTCCCGCCGGCTATGTCATATCGCCAGATATCCCTCGTAATGGAAGAAGTATGATGCTTTCTCCACTCATCCTCAAAGCCTTTTTTGTCCTGATAGAGGAAATAACTGCCGTCGGCGCTGAAACGGACCGCCTCGGCAGGGGTGCCGATAATCTGCACTGTACGCCCGCCTTTCACC
Source organism: Candidatus Cryptobacteroides sp. (assembly GCA_045597605.1). Lineage (GTDB taxonomy): Bacteria > Bacteroidota > Bacteroidia > Bacteroidales > UBA932 > Cryptobacteroides. The sequence goes on from JAZLKN010000003.1 coordinate 4,309, forward strand.
GGAACGGAATACAACTCTGTCAATGATGACGTAGGGAAAAGCGCGCTGCCCACGGGGTCCTGAATGGAAGCGCCGAACAGCACGGAACTGCCGTCAGGAGTGAATGCTGACGGAATTTCACTTGCAGAATTGAAAGTCAGCCTTCTGGCATCGCCTCCACGGGAGGACATCACATATACGTCATTGCCGCCCTTGCGGTTGCTGGCAAAAGCGATTTTTGTACCGTCGGGACTCCATACGGGATTGGAATCGTATCCTTCCTGGGAAGTCAGACGAAGCGCTGTTCCGCCCGTCGCCGGGACAGACCAGATATCTCCTTTATAACAGAATGCAATGGTACTGCCATCAGGGGAAATCTGCACGTCGCGAAGCCACAATGGCTTGACAGAAGCCGCCTCAAGAGCGGCTGATGCCGTCACAAGTGCCGAAACGACAAGGATAGAAAGGCTCTTTTTCATATTGGTGAATTATCTACGGTTTCTTGAACTTCTTACCTGTTTCCCTTGCTCCTGTTGTGGGTTTTGCAGAGCATCTGACAATTCGCCTCGTCGGTGCTGCCGCACCAAAGTTGCTGTTTTTGTTTGCCATTGGGTAAATTCTTGCATTATCCCTCAAATTTAACAACAATTTTGGCCAGTTTCAACTTATAAACGCAATTTTTGAGGAAGAATCTGGAACAAAAATGCAATGAAAAGCACCAGTTTTGCATTTCTTTTATTCATTAGGTGTGCTCATCCCTCCGGAGAAGACAGGGAGTGGGCACACCTACACCCCAATATTCTCAAAATGAGATCCTATAATTGAATCGGATATGAAAATGCTTCCGATTATGTCTTGGTTCTGTCAAATTTTCAATTGACATTGAAAATAGACATGGGATAACTCGGCTGACCGAAATTTCTGCCGCAAACTGTCGCCTATTCGTTGTTGACAAGTATCCACCGTTTGAAAAACGGATCCTCCAGTTCATATCGGTCCGTGTATATCACAAGACCATCCTTCTGGAGACGCTTCAACGCACTGTAAACAGTGCTTGTCCTAAACTCTCCATTGTTGACTGGCTTGCCTTCAGACAATCTGCGGAGAATCCATTTGTTCGTTCTGTTCTGATGCATCCACAGACGTTCAAAGTCCAGACCGTGGGTGGTCACAATATGCTCGACCGCGCACTCCAACGGGTTGATCTCGTCAGGAGTCAAGACACCAATCTGCCACACGCTGGCTGCCAACTGCTGGGAATAATAGGGATGGCAATCCGTCATATCGAGGATTTCATCGGATATCCTGCTGCTGGAATCAGGGAAGCACTCTGTGAGACGCTCGGACAGGTACTTATGGAAGTCCTCCCTCGGCAGCTTGCCCAGACGCATCATCTCACCGAAATGATAGAACGGCGATTTCTTGTTTTCAAAGATATCCGTCATCATACTCTCCTGGCTTCCGAGAAGGATGTAGTTGATGTGTTTGTGCCGCTGCATGATGGACCTGAGCTGTTTGTCAAGGTTCGTCCCCATTTCGCGGATTTCCTGGAATTCGTCCAGTACCACTATAAGTCTGTCACTGTCCGTATGTACATTCTCCATCAATGAAAAGACATCTTCAAGACACACTACACCATCCGCACCTGGTTGGAATGGTATGTCCGCAGGTCCGGTTACGGGATTGAGTGAGACCGTCGGTAAAGAACGGAAATGGGAGATAAAATGTCTCACCTTTTCCAGAGGATGTACCTTGAAAAACTCCTTTAGAAGCTTAGCGGACAAATCCGATACGCATAATTTCGTTACGACTTTTTTCGTAATACAAATATATGTATATTTTTCGTTATTGCAAACTTCTTCCTGTAAGATAGATGGGTGAATTTGCGCGCATCACAGCAATATGTCAGTGACCATAAATCTTTGAACGCTCCAACTGCCCAATATTTATCGGACAAAACTTAGTTGGTATTGGAATGCAAAGAATCATGTTTGGTTCATCAGTCTGCATGTGTGTCTTGATTTGAAAACAGGCAAGAATTTCTAAAAATGTTCTAACTTGCACCTGTTATGAGAAAAGTTGTTTCACTATTGCCGGCCCTGGCCATTCTGGTTCTTTCAGGATGCTCCGATAATTGGAGCGCGGAAGAGAAGCGAATAATTAATTCCGAAACTGACATCCTGCACGTCTATACCGTTGATAATCCGAAAGAAGAAGCCCTTCTGCGCAGTACATCGGCAGAGATGTCGCTCCCTATGATTCGCAGTGTAGAGTATGGCACTCTGGCATCCGGGATGATTGCAACAGTCACATCCCCTGAGCAGGACGGTGTCGGTATTGCCGGTCCGCAGGTGGGTATACTCCGCCGCATAGTGGCAGTACAGCGTTTTGACAAAGACGGAGAACCCTTCGAGGTATATCCCAACATCAGTATTACTGACGTCCACGGAGAGCCCGTTCCCGGCCCTGAAGGCTGTCTGTCGATTCCGGACCGGCGCGGCGAGGTGAACCGATGGCAGGACATAGAAATCAGCTATACCAGTCCAAAGACTCTAAGGGATACCACCGAGAGAATCACAGGATTCACGGCGGTAATCTTCCAGCATGAATGTGACCACCTTCTCGGCATACTCTATACGGACAAACTGACAGATAGCAATCATTCCCGTTGTCAATGAACTATTCCATTGAGCACAACTGACATGGATATACAAATGATAAAGCATAAGTCTTCTAATAAATTTTACCTATTATTTGGATGTGCGTAATATATTCCTTACATTTGCAGCATGAGAACGTTGAGACGAACAACTGAATTTGATGAATTCTATAATTCCGTTGACCCGAAAGTTCAAGAGAAGATTGACTATGCGCTTACTCTGATGTCACAAATCAAGGTCGTAAGCACAAAGTTTGTGAAAAAACTTGAGGGAACGGATTTCTATGAAATGAGAGTTTCTGTTGGCAATGAATATAGAGTTATCATATTCACGATTGACAACGATAATTTCATTGAGGCGAATGAAGTTCTCCTTTTGAACGGCTTTATGAAAAAATCAACAAAAGACTATAAGGCACAGATAAAGATTGCCGAAAAGATAATAAACGAACTTGCAAAATGAGAAAAGACATCGATTTTAAGAAGTTGGAGAATCTTCCCGCAGCAAATGATATGCTGGATGAAAAGTACGGGAAGCTTGGTTCTGTCACCAGAGATGCCTTTGAAGCAAAGGCAAAGGCCTGGTATTATGCTGAAGTTCTCAAGGATGCGAGAAAATCTGCCGGCATTACTCAACAGGAACTTGCAGACAAGATTGGAAAGAAGCGTGAGTACATCGCCTCCCTTGAAAAAGGTGAGACAGATATGCAGTTGTCCACGTTTATCTTGATTTCCGAAGCGGTGGGTTTGAAATTCGCGCTTACATATTGACGCAGAGCCTTTGTTTCACGAATAACAATATTCACCAACGTATAGTTATTCATGATCCAAACAAGTTATTGTCCCGACAAGTTCGGGACTTATTTGTCGCACCCGGAGAGTCTGGTCGTGAGGGTGTTTACAGCGAGCATTTTTATGCTCGCGGCCCGAGCAGATTCCCCGATACTTCAAGAGTAGGGTTGCACTCTCGCAGGACGAAATCAGCCATATAGCACACTTTGATGTCTCGAAGGTTGCAAGGCGTCCGCAATACAGGAGGACACTGGAAAGAGTCCGCGACATGTTCGTCCTCTTATGCAATCTCGGTCAGAGGTACAGTGACATACGACGGATCTCCCCGGAGAACTTCGAGCGCAACCTTTTCCGCATCATCCAGCAGAAAACCGGAAACAGGGCCGTCGTCGATATCGACAGGTACGCAATCATCCCGAAGCTCACATACACGCTACTCAAGAAATACGAATATCGCAGTCCTTACGCCAGTTCCGTGTCAAACTATGACCGCTATCTGCATTCATTGCTGAGGGAGATTGGGGAGGATTTTAATGATACGGTCATTACAGAGGTGAAGATCGGTGGAATTGTGAACCGTAG
>JAZLKN010000004.1:0-43921 GCA_045597605.1 Candidatus Cryptobacteroides sp.
AAAAGAAACTCTCATACTTGTGTCCGGGCTTGCCGTCGAAATAGCCGAATCCGTCCAGATAAAAAGACATCTGCGCGTATGGCATCACTATTATTAACGGTTCGATTGCCCCTTCCCTCACAAGACTATCAACCATTTCGACTACCGTCTTTACCCACATATTCGGCCCATATCCCAATCCGTGCAGAAGGTATAGGACGGGATATTTCTTTCCGGATTCGACATAAGCGGAAGGTAGATAAATATCGAACCGCCCCGTCCCACTCATCATATTTTCGCTCGGAATTGTCTGATTGACAAGAAGTTTCCCGTCACATAAGTCAGTCCCACGAGACAGTTTTTTCGCTCCTGTGTAGATTGGTACGAAACCGGACATAATCACCTTCACAATCGCGTGCAGGATGTTTTTTATAGTTCCGTCCTTCATAATGATGCACAACCAAAAATTAATGCAAACATAAAAAAAATATCATTATTTATATATAAATTTGTGTACCATATTGAATTTGAATAAACTTTCCAAAATGAACAGACTTCCGTTATATTTTTCATTTGCTATAGTTGTACTGTCCTCGGTGGCGTGTTCCCGCTCCGAATCCTCTGTGCCGGGAGTATTCGAAACCACGATTGTGAATATCAGTTGCGAAAGCAACGGGAAAATACTTGGTTTTTATGTGAACGAGGGTGACTCTGTCATTGCCGGTCAGGAACTCGCCTTGATAGACACCTTGTCTTATGCGGTTCAAATCAACACTCTGCTTGCACAAAAGGATGCTGCGGGAAAAGTAATGTCTGACGTTTCGATTCAAACAAAGGCTCTCAGTGAGCAACTCGTACGTCTTGAAAGCGATAGGGACAGGATCAGCAGACTTATCAAGGTCGGCGCGGCTCCTCGCAATCAACTGGATGAGATAGAAAGCAGCATAGCGGTTGTGCGTGGCCAGATAGATGCTGCGTCCGCCACAATCCGGACTGCCAATGAAACTGCATCGGGTAATGTGGCTTCGATAGAGACTCAGATACAGGGAATCAGGGAAATGAAGGAAAAATGTCACGTCCGGTCCTGTGCAGATGGCGTTGTCATCGGGAAATACGCCCAGACCGGTGAAATTACTGCGGTCGGACGCCCACTTCTTAGAATAGCCGATATTGACAATGTCTTTCTTAAAGCATATTTCAAGTCGAGCCAGCTTCAGAATATCAAACTTGGACAAAAGCTGAAAGTGATTGCCAAATTCGGCAAGGATTCCGTCCGTGAATATGAAGGTATTGTGACGTGGATAGCGCAGGAGAGCCAGTTCTCCCCAAAGACAATTCCCACCGATGAGGAGCGTTCCAATCTCGTGTATCCCGTTAAAGTAGCGGTCAGAAATGACGGCTATATCAAACTGGGGTTTGCAGGAGAAGTTGTTCTGCCAAATGAGTAAAATATTACTCATAATACGCAGTGAATTCACCCATATCATACGTGATACGGGGCTATTCGTCCTTGCCGTCACTATTCCGTTTTTCCTGATAATCTCGTTCAGTTTCATATTGTCTACGGACGTAAGAAGTATCAAGGTAGCAGCTGTCGTGCAATCTCCGTCACCCGCGACGGAATCATTTCTTGCTCCATTGAAACATAATCCTGTATTTGTATTCAAAGGACAGATCTCCTCCGTCGAGGAAGGAGAAAGGATGATGAGGACGAATGCAATCAACGCAATGCTTGTGCTACACCGGGATTTTGACACGATAATGCCCCAATATTCTCTGGACCCGACGTTGCCGATGCCGGTACAGATTATTACCGATGCGTCCAACTGCGTAACAGCCTCCGCTGCCTCCCTGTATCTGCAGTCCGCCCTTGAGATCGGACCGGAAAAGCAGGATTTCGCTTCAGTAAGGATGTTGTGTAATCCAAGGCTCCAGAGTGCTTATTTCTTCTGTCCCGGACTGATTGCGCTGGCGATTGTTCTTATGTGTGTCATATATTCCAGTATGGCCATGGCAGAGGAGAAAGAAAAGGGTACGATTGAAAATCTGATATTGTCACCAATCAGTACCGTGGAATACCTGACAGGAAAACTGTTCCCCTATCTTTGCCTCGGAATGTTTGCCGGCTGCACGGGATTGCTGTCCTCATATTTTCTCGTGGGAGTGCCAATCAACGGGTCGATAGCGCTGATATTGGCCATCACGTTGCTATATGTCATTACGTCGTTGATACTCGGTCTAATCGTATCAAACTTCTGCCACAGCAGAGTGGATGCATACGTGTTGAGTACGGCAGTAATCATGCTTCCTGTCATGTACTTCGGAGGCGTTGAAGTGCCTGTGGACAATCTGCCATCGTGGGCACAGAAAGTCAGCGGATTGATATATGTGAGATGGTACGCCGATGCCATGCGCAAGATTATGATAGGCGGAGTGTCCGCCGCACACGTTCTCAAGGAGACCATAATGATATCACTTTCAACAATAGTGTTCCTGGCAGGTTCCCTTTATCTTTTGAGAAAAGACAGATGGTTGCTTGGAAACAGATAAAGACTTTTTTCACCAAAGAAGTGATACAGTTGGTGCGCAACAGGAAAATCCTATATCTCTTGTTGTTCTATCCTGTTTTTTCGGCTTTGGTTGTACCCCATCTCATCAATTATGACGCTGACATCGACAATGTGGCGTATGTGGATAATGACAACAGCGACCTTTCCCGTTCAATCATAGAAGCATTGCATTATATGGAAGGAGTAACGGATCCCATTCAATGCAGCACATACGGACAGGCCGTTTCCCTGCTTGAAGAATCAAAGGTGGATTGCATCCTTGAAATCCCCGAGGGGTACGAGAGAACTTTGATTACAACGGGAAAACTGCCGGAACTGTCGCTTTCCATAAATGCCGTGGAGCCTGTAAAGGCATTGCTTGGTGGCCGGAATATCCTCAAGACCGTAGAGAATGCGATAACTGAGAAAATCGGTCAGATAGGAGTGGCCGTGAGCGCATCGAGGAGTTATATTACGGAATCGCATTACTATAATCCATCTCTGGATTATCTGCTGTATATGCTTCCTGTCGTCCTTATATCAATCGCCCTTTACCTCTGTACCAACCTTACAGGAATTTCCTTGTCCAATGATATGAATGGAGGAATTGTAGAAATAATCAACTCAAGCCCGGTAAGTCCTACAGTATACGTATTTTCCAAAATCCTCACCTGCTGTCTCTTCGGACTGTTCGAATTGTTCTATACTGTACTCCTGTTGCGGCTTGCCCATAACATGATTCCGTCCGGTTCTATCCTGTTGGTGGCAGTTGCTTTTTTCTTATTCATTATGGGCCTGTCCGCAACTATTATTCTTATAGGCAATATCACGGGAAATGCCCAAATGACCCTGCTGCTCTCATTTATGTACACAACAGCCATTCAACTGATGTCCGGATTTTTTACGCCTGTGGAGAATATGCACGAATCCTTACAATATATTTCATATCTCAATCCCTGCCGTCATCTCGTGGAAATACTTCGCAACGTATATCTTAAGTCCTCGACTCTGTCAGACCTTCATTTGCCATTCCTATGGCTTGCAAGCCTGACTGCGGTGACCTTATATTTGTCCGTGGTTACATACAGGAAACGGTCGGTCTGAACGGGGATTTCATAGATTTGCCTGTGTAATAAGGTCAAACACGTCATCGAAGTCAGGAGAAACCCCACTCTTTACAAGGGACCTCAAGTCGCCTATAGCCTTTATTGATCCATCAACCATAATGCTCTGACGGTCACACCAAAGGGCCTCCTCCATATTGTGTGTAGTTACCAGAATAGTCGTACCACGCCCGGCCTCGGAGCGTATGATATCCCATATCTGCTTCCTGGCTTCGACGTCCACTCCGCTTGTAGGCTCATCAAGAAACAGGATATCCGGCTGATGGACTGCCGCTGCTGCAAAGCCGACACGTCTCTTCCAGCCAAGGGGGAGACTCCCGAACATCCGGTCTGAATAGTTCTCAAGACCGATTCTGACAAGACAGTCATCTATACGTCTGCCAGCTTCTTTTCTTTCCATCCCATACATTCCGGCAATGAGCCGGAGATTCTCTCTGATAGTCAAATCCGAGGGAAGACAGTCACGTTGGCTCAGATAGCCGGTATGGCTTTTAATCTTCTCGTAGTCTTTGTTCAGTTCAAGACCGGCAATCATTCCAGTACCTGATGTAGGTTTGGACAGTCCACACAACATACGGATAGCTGTTGTCTTGCCGGATCCGTTTGCTCCAAGAAAGCCGAAAATCTCACCTTTGCGGACATTGAAACTGATGCCGTTCACAGCGGTAAAATCGCCGAAACGCTTGGTAAGTCCATTAACCTCTATCACATTCTCCTCTCCCGAATTTTCATTTGCACCACAGATTGTCACCTCTTCCGGAGGCAGAACCTCGGAAGGAATACCGACACGCACTATCTTTCCGTTCTCTATCAAAGTTGCCCGGTCACACATCATTATCTCATTGCGGTAAGGAGAGGAGATGATGATTGTTGTCCCGAAATCCGTATTGAGGAGTTTCAGTACATCTATCAGCTCCTTTCGCGACACAGCATCGATACCGGTTGTCGGCTCGTCCAAAATCAGCAGTCTCGGCTTGTTGATGAGTGCGCAACAGAGGGCTAGTTTCTGCTTCATACCACCTGAAAGATTACGCGCCAGGCGACCGGAGAACGGAGCGAGCTGGCGGTAGATAGGCGCAATCATCCCGTCATTCTTATCGAAAGGAAAGTCAAACAGATGGGTGTGGAAACTGATATTCTCTTCTACGGAGAAGTCTGGGTATAGGGAAAATGTTGAGGGGACATAGCCTATAAGTTTGCGGATTGCCTGCCTGTCCATAATCAGATTCAGCCCGAATATACTGCAAGTGCCGCTGTCAGGTTGCAAAAGCGTGCAAAGGATGCGCTCCAAAGTTGTCTTGCCGGCTCCATCTGCTCCGTAAATGCCGAAAATCTCTCCTTCCTTGATTTCAAGGGACACTCCGTCGAGAGCCTTCACCTTGCCAAAACTCTTGGATAAATCCTTTATGCTGATGGAGCCGTCTCCCATTTTGACCTATTTATTTTTCCTGCCTGTACAGTACCTGAAGAAGTTCTATCTGATGGATGCTCTTCTGTAAAGAGGCGTCTGACTCCTCATTGATCTTCTGCAGAAGGTCGGATGCATCAATCACGCCATTGTCCAGTCTTTCCTCGGCAGCCCTGCGAACTTCGGTGCGGAGCTGGAGTATCTCCGAGTCATCCTCAAGCGTCTGACGCAGGAAGAGTATCTCCTGCGATGCTCCGGTATTGTTCAACTTCGTCTTGAAATCAAGCATATCCTTCTGTATGTCAAGGTCCCGCATCTGCTGATTGATGAGTGCCTTATCGTTTCTGCGGGTGTAAAGAGGATACAGATTAAACTTCAACTGAATCCCAAGCAGAGCATTGAAAGACGGGTTATGGTCGGTAAGCCCTTTGAAAATGTTTCTTCCCGGATAACCGTAGTACGCACCGGCGATGAATCCTATCTTCGGAGACAGATTGACGTCGAGTTTTTTCATCTGCAGTTCCAGCAGCCTGCGGTTGCTCTCGATGAATGCATACTCCGGACGGGATGGTATCACTTCGGGTTCAACAGGGGTTATCAACTGCTCTGCGGCAAGGTCCATCGATGTCAGCAGGGACAGCGACAACCGCGAGGACTTGATATTGGTTTCTATCAGCCTTATCTGCTGTCTTGCTGACTTGACCTCAGCCTCCATCGACTTGATGTCCATCGTTGAAATGCCACCCTCATCGTAGATGGACTTCATCTTGGAAAGGTTGCTTTCAAGTACAGACATCCTGCCTTCCGCCTGCTTGAGACGTTCTTCAAGCAGCAATATCGAAAAGAACACCTCATCCACCTGCCTTTGGAGTTCATACAGCGACACTTCGAGTTCAGCCTCATCCTTTGCTGCCACAGCTTCTGCGGTCTTTTTTCCGAGCGCAGATGCGCCTCCGTCCCAGATGTTCTGCGTGACGCTGGCACTGACCTGATACTGCCAGGGCTGCTCCTTCTTTCCGGTCAGGTCAATCATAGAGGCCATCTTTCCGAGAATGTCCCCAAGGTCCGCCGCATCAGTAACGTTGCTGAACCAAACTCCGCCGCCGCCCAGTTCCAGGCGTGGCAGCCAGGAGAGCGAGGCGTTGTGGACATTGCATTCCTTCGTGGCACGGATAAGGTCGTACCTGCGCACGAACGGATAGTTCTCACGAGCTTTGTCCCGGCACTCCTGAAGGGTGACCGAAGCGTTCGCTGAGAATGAGAAGGCCAAGGTGGCCACGAGTATGAAGCAGAACCTTTTCATTGTTTGACGATTATTCGAATCTTGTATAAGCAAATGCTCTTATCCCAGTGTATCTTGACAAATATACTCAAAATGAGTGAATACTACTCATTTTTTTCGCCTCTATATAAATTGACGGTCTGCTTTGGTTGTTCGGCAGACCGTCAATTTTGATTGCGAAAGGATTCTCAGTATGTATTCGAATCATATGTCTGTATGAATGAAAGTAAGGTGCCCACAAAACAAGTATATTATAATCGGCGGAAAATATAAAATTCTGATAGTTTCCGCAGATTATGGCCAAAATTCGTTATCTTTGTGAAAACAATTAAGACAAAATGATAGGCAGAACTACAGAGAAGCAGAAACTTCTTAAGGCAAACAACTCGGAATATTCTCAATTTGTCACTGTGTATGGCAGACGCCGTGTCGGGAAGACTTTTTTTGTCCGAGAAACTTTCAATTACAAATTCACATTCGAGCATTCCGGATTAGCAAAAACCGGAATGAAGGGACAATTGGAAAATTGGCAATCTTCGATGAAATATCACGGAATGGAAGTCAGTTGCCCGAAAACCTGGAATGAGGCTTTTAATCAATTGAAGGACCTTATTATTGCCTCTACCGGAAAGAAAAAGGTCATTTTTATAGACGAGATGCCTTGGATGGACACACCGCGTTCCGGTTTCATAAGCGCGCTTGAAGGTTTCTGGAATGGTTGGGCATCTGCCAGAAAGGATATTACTCTTATTGTCTGCGGTAGCGCAACATCGTGGATAATCAATAAACTTATCAAGAATAAGGCAGGACTTCGAGGAAGAGTGACAACAAAAATACCAATTCTGCCTTTTACTCTTGATGAGTGTGAGCAATACGTTTCCTGTGCCAAACTCGGAATGCAGAGAAGTCAGATTGCCGAATGTGCAATGGTTATGGGAGGGATACCATATTACTGGTCATTTTTAGACCGGGAGAAAAGTCTTGCACAGAATGTTGACGATTTGTTTTTCAATGAAAGTGGAGAATTGTACGGAGAATTCGATGAACTCTTCTCTTCTCTTTTCAAGCATCCTGAACCATACATAAAAATTATCGAACTTTTAGGCAATAAGAAAGTTGGAATGACCAGGGAAGAGATCATTGCCGACGGCATATCCGATAATGGTAAGTTGACAGACCTCCTGAAAGACCTTGAGCAGTGTGGATTCATCAGGAAATATGCATCGTATGGCTATGATTCGAATCATGCGATATTCCAGCTCATCGACAACTACACGCTGTTCTATTATAAGTTCATTAAAGAGAACCTGAAAAAGGACGAACGTTTCTGGTCACACAACATCGGGAAGCCCGTTTACAACAGTTGGTGCGGACTAGCATTTGAGCGTTTGTGCCTTCTCCACGTCAACCAGATAAAACAGGCACTTGGCATAACCGGTGTTGTAAGTGGTGTCTGCTCTTGGAGAGCAGAAAGAAACAAAGAACTCCCCGGAGCTCAGATAGACTTGATTCTTGATAGGGACGATAATGTAATAGATCTCTGCGAAATGAAATTTACAAGAGAACGTTTTCTGGTAACGGCTGATTATTATGAGAAATTACTGAATAAACGGGCACGTTTCCTTGAAGTAGCGGAAAAATCCAAAGGAGTTCATTTGATCCTTGTCAGTGCCCAAGATGCGGTACGAAACTCGTATAGCGACGAATTTCAGAAAATAATATCTCTTGATGCGCTCTTTGCCCCATATATCACGATATAGTTATAATCTGCGGAAACTGTAGTTTCTTACCGTTTCCCGCAAATTATAAAACATAAATTCATCCGCCTGTCTGAATGACAGTAAGGTTCCCACAAAAATTTGCATAGCAGATTGTTTCGGAGGCATATCAATTACCAGCCACAGCTCTGATCGGCATTGCGAAACAGCGCTCATAATAGTCGAGGGTATCGGTATAGAATACACTGAAACACAGATCGACTGCATAATTGGGAGTACCGTTTGCATAAACGGGAACCTCTTCCGGATCGGTAATATCTTTTCCTTGAAGAGAGGAAGATCTGTAATATCCCAAAACCACGTCTCCTTTGTCTCCCATTGTAACATCGTCCCATCGGAACCCGGCTGCGGGAAGGAAGATGTGGACATCATTGTCTATGGAATAGTTCCCGGTCACTATGTCGTCTTTATATTCCGGAGATTTTCTCTTACCTCTATCCTCGGGATTCTTCGCCTTGAATACAGCATATCCGCGAACACCGGAACCTTTGTAGTCGGTACACCATTGCCAGAAACATCCCGACACCAAATCGCCGAATTCTCCAATAGTCGGCATTCGCCACGGTTCGCCGAGTTCCTTACGGGCCACATCGTCATTAAGTTCAAGTACTTTCCTGTTGTCAACGGGACCGTCGCCGTACCAGTATTCCGGAAAATCATCAGGAACATATTTCGTCAGTTGCAGTTCCTGCCCGTCCTTGCACCAGGCATAGGTACCCCAACTGTAAAATGATTTGGGCTTGGCCTCTCCCCAGGCATAATATTTCCCGAATTTTTCCGGTGAAGAGGCGCTTATGTTGAATGATGCCCATTTTACGCCCACGCCCAAGTCCACCATTTCCGGCTGCGGGTGTGATGTCGTGGTAAAAGTCCTGATGTCACCGAAGTGATAGACTTTGTTGAATAACACATAGGTACGATAGTAATACAACGTATTTGCAGTCAGTTCATCAATGCAAACGTCAAATTTGCCATCAGAACTTATTTGTGAGGCTTCTACGTCGGTCGGATCTGTGTTGAGATCATTTTCAGAATATTCTATGCCATAAATGACAGACAAAGCTTTTTCCGGCTTCTGCCGGCAAATACCTTGAATTCTGGCAGAAAATGCATCCAACTCCACGACTTCACCGCTTTCGGCTATGTCGGAGTTTTTCGGATCGTATTTTTCACACGAAACCAAGGTGATGGCAAAACAGATAAAGAAAGTGAATTTATTCATATCGATTCTTGGTGATTTTCCGCCTTGTCAATCAGAGACCGGACGGATTGATTGTCCATAATAACGTTTCTCGCACTCACCAGCATCTATGTTTTCGGAATCGAAATAGATATAATGAGCACTGTTCGGATTCGATGGGGAAAGAGTTGATGTCCAATAATTGCCATTGCTTCCGATATCTTCAATTTCATCTTTTGAAGCATACCCGGCAGCTGGAAGGAAAATATGGGCATCATTATCCGGCGAATAAGTTACAGAAATCGTTTCAGAATTCCGTTGTCCTCTATCTTCATTATTTTTTGCCTTAAATACCACGTAACCTTTCACCCTAGAATTTCTGTAGTTCTCAAACCATTGCCAATAGCAACAGGAAACAAGCTTGTCAAACTCTTCAGCCGTAGGCATACGCCATGAACCACCTAGTTCTTGTGAAGCAACGTCATCATCCGGAGTAAGGCATTTTATATTATCGCTGGAATTGTATTTCGTCATATTGGATTCCGTTCCGTCTGCACTCCACTGATATGATTCCCAAGCATAGAATGACTTGGTCTTAATCTCTCCCCATGAGTAATATTTCCCGTATTCAGCAGGGGTTGCCGCGCTTATATTGAACGAAGCCCACTTTACACCTGTCCCCAAATCTATCTTTTCAGGCTCAGGATGCGCCAATGTTGTAAAACTCTCCACCTTTCCGAACGAATAAGCCCTGTTGTACAGGACAAACGTACGGTAGAAATATTCTGTCCCTGGATTCAGATTTTCAACATCAACAGAAAAAAGACCTTTCTCGTCAATTTCAGAAGCATTCAAGACTATAGCATTCCTTGTAAGATCAGAATCGCTGTATTCTATTCCGAATGTTACAGACAGTCCTTCAATATTCTTTTGGCGGCAATAACCTGAAATTTTTGCGGAGAATGCCGTAACGGCTGTGGCGTCACCGGTTTCCGCAATACATCCTGCCGGATTATCATCCTTGTTGCAGGAAAAGAATATCGGCAAAAGAATCGCGTACAAAAACAGAAATAGAACTTTTTTCATGTATATGAATGTCTGTTCCTTCTTGCAAAAGTACAACATTTTCCAGATTGCAGCAATGAAAAATACTCGGAATATCTGATGAAAAATCAATACATTCATCCGCCTGGACGAATGTACCGGTAAAAGAGCCCCTGCACTTCGGGAACGTTGACAAAACGAGCCATAGCACCTCAAGGCACATAACCCATGATACAAAGTGCCTTGAGGTGCTATGGCTCGTTTCCGTAATGCGCAGCACATGCGCGGATATTATACCTTCAGGAATACTTTCTTCCTATAGAGGAAATAGAGGAAAAGCCAGCTTACAAAGAAGCTTCCGGCAGTAAGAATGACAGCAGCCCATTGTTCTGAGCAAAGGGCGGCGAGGCCTCCGAAGAAGAATCTTCCGATACCGTTGAAATCTATTATTCCTTGAGCCAGATAGATAGTGATTGAATTCATACCGATTACGGTGAAGAAGGTAATCCACTTGTCCCAGCCCTTGACATCTATAATCCAGTAGAAGATGGCAAATACTGCCACGGAATAAGAGCCGACGACAAGAACGAAGGAGCTGCTCCAAAGCTTCTTGTTGATAGGGAAATCCAAACTCCATACGAGACCGATGACAAGCATCGCTGCCGCAGCGGCAAGCAGGCGGACAGTTTTGCTGTTGCCCGAATATTCCTCTTCAGGCTTGCGCACCAACTCACCGGTAAACATCCCGAGCATCGCTGTCACGATGGCAGGAAGACAGCTGAGTATGCCTTCCGGATCAAAGGTTCCCTCATACAATGTGCCGGGGAGAATACAGCGGTCCACAAAACCCACTAGATTACCTTCAAATGTGAAAGGCTGTGCTCCAGGCACATCCGGAGCCGGAACAAACTTCATCAGGAGATAATAACCTACAAGAATGGCGGCAGCTATGGCTGCACGCGCTTTTGGCTTGAAATTGATGAACAGCAGAGCAGCGAACATCCAGGCAAGACCGATACGGCCAAGCACACTCGCACATCTCATAGGGAATTTAAGTTGGAATAGTCCGTTATAAACAAGTCCGAGGAAGACAAGCATCAGAGCGCGATAGAATATCTTGCCATAAATCTGTCCGCGTGACTTATCGTTCGCAACCTGTTTCGCATACGAGAACGGAAATGATACGCCGGCGAGGAACAGGAACAATGGGAAGATTGTATCCTGATGGCGGAGGCCATCCCAATCCACGTGCGACATCTGAGTTGCAAGCCAGCAGGAATCTCCATTGGGAAATAAATTGCAGATAGCCACAATTACTGATGAAAATCCCATAATGAATATCATATCGAAGCCCCTGCAGGCGTCGAGTGATTTCAGTCTCTTGTCAACATCCATAAAAATAAGTATTCAGAGAGCTTGCACGTCTAAAATACAGTTATCTGAACAGATTGCGCACAAGCGCAGGCACATCAGCCACCTTTATTACATCTATGCCCTTGGGAGCGTTCTCCACAGAGGCATATTTCGATACGAAAATTTTTCTGAAACCCAGACGGGCAGCCTCCGCCACACGGCGGTCAGTCTGACCTACCGGACGGATTTCCCCGCTCAGACCCACCTCTCCGGCAAAGCAGATATCGGAAGGTACAGGCATATCGAAGGTGCTGCTGAGCACAGCGGCAATCACAGACATATCGCAGGCAGGGTCGCTCACTTTCAGGCCGCCGGCCATATTGATGAACACGTCTTTCTGCCCGAGTTTGAATCCGGCACGGCGCTCCAGCACTGCCAGAAGCATATTCAGACGGCGTCCGTCGAATCCTGTAGCACTTCGCTGGGGAGTGCCGTACGCCGCTGACGCGACAAGTGCCTGCACCTCTATAAGGAAAGGGCGCGTGCCGTCAAGCATCGCCGCCACCGCCACTCCGCTGAGATTCTCCTCGTGCATAGGTATGAGCATCTCGGAAGGATTCGTCACCTCCCTCAGCCCCTTTCCGGACATCTCGAAGACTGCCAGTTCGCTGGTACTGCCGAAACGGTTCTTGATGCCGCGAAGCAGCCTGTAAGCGCCGCGGTTCTCCCCTTCGAACTGGAGGACAACGTCCACAATGTGTTCAAGTACCTTCGGGCCGGCTATGCTACCTTCCTTGGTGATATGTCCTATCAGTATCACGGGAGTGTCCGTATCCTTCGCAAAACGGAGCAGCATAGACGCGCACTCCCTGACCTGAGAGACGCTTCCGGCAGACCCTTCGAGAGCCTGTGCGAACATAGTCTGTACGGAGTCCACTATCAGCAGATCGGGCGAAATACGTCTCGCCTCCGTAATGATGTCCTCCATCTGCGTCTCGCTGTATATCAGGCAGTTGCTCTGGTCTCCGCCTATGCGTGAAGCCCTCATCTTGACCTGGGCTACGCTTTCCTCGCCCGTCACGTACAGCACCTTGAGTCCCGGGTTGAGCAGGGGAATCTGGAGCGAAAGGGTCGACTTGCCTATTCCCGGCTCGCCCCCGATGAGAACAAGAGAGCCCTTGACAAGCCCGCCGCCGAGAAGGCGGTCCACTTCCGGAAGATTCAGCGATATTCTGTCCTTGTCATCCGACGAAACTTCGGAAAGCATCACCGGAATATTGTCCGAACGGGATGGACTTTGCCGGAGAGACTTCTTAGACGAGCCGGTCGCCACCTTCTCCTCCGCCATAGTGTTCCACGCACCGCAGGCCGGGCACTGGCCCATCCACTTCGGCGATTCGTTGCCACAATCAGTGCAAAACCACACTGTCTTTATTTTCCCATTCGATGCCATACGCAATAAAGGCGGCCTGTGACCGTCCACACAAAGGTAACAAAAAAAATGAGGCGGCTGCTTCAGCCACCCCATTTTTTACCTCGTTGCGAAAATTACTCGGCAACAGTTTCAGTCTGACAGCAAGTGCAGCTGTCGCAAGGCTGTTCGCAGCAGCAGTTTTTCTCGCACTGTTCGCAAGCTTCCTCAGTGCATTCGCAATTTTTCTCGTTTTTGTTGCAGCAAGTGCAAGATGACAGGCCGGCGAGCATAGCTACGAGGGCGAGTGAAAGAATGACTTTTTTCATGGTTTTATTTGTTTAAAATGTTTGATGTACTCAATTCCCTGAAACAACGCGCAAAAATAAATACATTTTGCAATATTTCAAAGAAAATTACGATTTTTAACGCTCTACATTCAGGACTTCGAGGTCCGAGAGGGTTTTATCCGTGAGTTTTAGACGGATAGCCGTCCTTACGATGTGAAATCCCTGCAGGCCGGCAGCTCCCGGATTGATGACAAGCATATCGCGTCCGTCCCCGCAGGGGAAACGGCTGTCGCGCATCACGCGGAGAATGTGGGAATGGCCGCATACGAACACGTCGGGACGATAGCGTTCGATGAGCTGGAGGGCGTGGAAGTCGTAATGCCCCGGATAGCCTCCGATATGAGTCATCAGTATGTGCAGACCTTCCCTCTCAAAATACTTGTACAAAGGATAATCATATATCAACCCACGCTCATCGCAGTTGCCGACCACCCCTACAAGAGGCTTGAACGCAGCTATTCCGGCTGCAGTTCCATAACCGCCCCCGAAATCTCCCGCATGCCATATCTCGTCGCAGTCCTTGAAGAATTCGGCGAAACGGTCGTCGAAGACACCGTGGGTGTCTGATATTATACCTACATTCATATTAAAGAATACACCTGCACCGCAGCGACGACGGCGGCTGTTTCCGTACGCAGACGGGACTCTCCCAGATGAACGGGAACGTAACCGGCCTCAAGGGCCTTGGCAAGTTCTTCAGGACTGAAATCCCCTTCGGGCCCTATGAGAATGGTGATATCCTCCGGCCTGTCCTTGGAAATAGCCTCGGCAAGGCTTATTCTCGGATGCGCCTCATCTTCGAAACAGCAGGCAATATACCTTGCCCCGCCGACCTGCGAGGCGATGAATTCCCTCACCGTCACAGGCTCCTCCACCGTGGGGAAGAGGGCCTTGAGCGACTGTTTGACCGCACTGAGCACTATTTTCCCGGCCCGTTCCGTCTTGTACACCCTTCTTTCGGACCTGTCGCCTATCACGGGGCATATCCTGTCCACGCCTACCTCCGTGGCCTTTTCTACAAACCACTCATACCTGTCATTGTTCTTTGTCGGGCACACCGCCATTGTCAGGCGGTAAGGATGCGAATGCCAGTTGCGGTGGACGGACACAATGTCCGCCTGCACCATTCTGGGATTGTCATTCGTGATGCGGCACTCGTACATATTGCCCCTGCCGTCGATGACATTTATGGCATCGCCTTCCCTGTGGCGCAGCACGCGGGCACAATGCTGGGAATCGTCAGGGGTCAGCACGAGAGTGGAACCGAGGACAGTGTCAGAATAGAATATCTCCATATCAGGCGCGGATTATCTTTATGCCCCCATCCATATCCACCTTGATTATCTGGCTGCCCACGCCGGTGGACTCCCCTTCGCAACTGCGGTCTACGACGAAGTCCACGCCAGCCCTGACAGCATCCTCCACGGATGCGAAGTCCCTGGGCGAAGGATTGCCTGAAACATTGGCTGAAGTGCTCACAATCGGAGCCTTGAAAGAGCCGAGAAGTCCCATACAGAATGCGGAGGACGAGGGTATGCGCATCCCTACCGTCCCGTCTTCCGCGATGCAGGAAGGTGCAAGGTCATACGCACCGGGATAAATGAGCGTCATTGGAGCGTCGTTCACCTCCAGAAGTTGAAGGGCCATAGAAGGAATTTCCTCCACATATCTCTCTATCATTGCAACGCTGTCGGCCAAAAGAACAAGCGACTTGCTGTCGGAACGTTTCTTCAATTCGAAGACCTTCCTGACTGCATCCTCATTGCGCGCGTCACATCCTATCCCCCAGATGGTATCCGTGGGATAAAGTATCAGCCCTCCCCTGCGAAGGACTTCCAAAGCCTTTTCAATGTTATTCCTCATATTCATACATCGTTCCCCTGCGCTTCCAGTATTTGATGATAAGAAAGCCCAGCAGCATACCGCCGAGATGGGCGAAATGGGCCACGCCGCCGCCCATACCCGTCACTCCGGTGAAAAGTTCTATGCACAGCCATATCACTATCCACCACTTCGCCTTCAGTGGAATCGGAGGGAAAAGAAGGGTGAGGACAGTGTCCGGGAAGAGCATCGCAAATCCCATCAGGATACCGTATATAGCTCCTGACGCACCCACCATAGGGATAAAGTCGACGGGGACACCGTGCCTTGACTGCAACCACATTACAAGAAGATGGAGTCCGGCGGCGCCAAGCCCCGTTATGAAATAGAAGAACAGGTATTTCTTGGGGCCCCATTGCCTTTCCAGAGTACATCCGAACATCAGCATCGTGAACATATTGGCGAACAGATGCCAGAAACCGCCGTGCATAAACATATGCGTCAGAGGCTGCCACCAGTGGAAAAGAGGCGAAGCCGGGTAGTAAAGAGCGAGGAACCTGTACATAAAGTCAGGCCTCAGCTCACTGAAAATCAACATAAAGACATTGATTATCAGGATGTTTTTCGTGACGGGAGGCAGTGAGCTGAAGAAACCTCCCCTATTGCCGTAATAGTAACTCATTATTTCAAAAGTTTTTCAAGATCCCCGGGTTTGAGGACCGCGACGATACGCTTGCCGTCCGGGGTGAATTCCGGATTCTCACACGCATACAGTCTGTCGATTATGGAAGCGGCCTGCCCGGCGGTGGAAGGAAGAGCAAGGCTGCGTGAGGCCGATTTGGCCAGTTTCTCCGCGAAGGTCGAATACAAAGATGCCGCAAAGGATGCCTGCTCTTCGCCAAGGGCGGTGACTATTTCGAACATCATCGCGGACACCGCCATCTTGTCTTCGGCGAGGCCTTCCGGTATGCCGCCCACGGCTATGCTTCCCTGCCCAAGGTCAGAAAAATCGAAACCGAGAGTGTGCAGAAGTTCGCTGTTGGCCTCCAGCAGCGGGACATTCGCCATCCCTATCTCCACCTCTATGGGGAAAAGACAGGACTGCGAAACCGGAGACTCCCTGGACAATGCGGTGAGAAAATTCTCGAAAAGTATTCTCTGCATGGCCCTGACAGAATCCACCAGCATGAAACCGGAAACCGTATTCCTCAATATGTACCTGCCGTTGTACAGAACGTCCGAAATGGTCGCCCGGGACGTTTCCGCAACTGTCCTGTCGAAAAGCATATCGAGACCTTTGTCCGAAAGCGAAGGGGAGGGCTTTCCTCCGTATCCTTCCCAACCTTTCTCGTTGGGGAAACCGTCACCCTCGAAAGGATTGAAATCGGTGCTGCCTCCGCCGGACGGTTCGCTGACCTGACGGTATTCGCCGAACGACTCGCCTATATTCCTCAATTCCGGCAGTCCTCCCCTGTCGAAATCTATCCTGTCGCCGAAACTTTCCCGACCCAGAGCCTCCTTGACAGCCGCCATAAGCACGGTGAAAAGCACGCTGTCATCCTCGAATTTTATTTCCGTCTTGGTCGGGTGGACATTGATGTCCATCGCGCGCGGGTCGATCTCGAGGAAAATGAAATACGAAGGTGTGGCCCCTTCCGTAATCAGCTGCTCATAAGCCTTCATCACGGCCTTGTGCAGGTACGGACTGCGGAAATAGCGTCCGTTGACGAAAAAGAACTGGTTGGCCACCGTCTTGCGCGCCGCCTCCGGTCTCACGGCAAAACCCTTGATTCCGACAACGTCCGTAGATACCTCCACAGGCAACAAATCGGATGTCACAGTCTCGCCGAACAGATCACGTATCCTGTATTTGAGCGTGCCCGCAGGAGCCAAACGGTATATGTCCCTGCCATTGGAGGACAGGCTGAAGGCTATGTCGATGCGGCTCAGGGCCACCCTGGTAAACTCCGAGATTATCGCCTTCAGTTCGGAGGCGTCCGATTTGAGGAATTTCCTACGGGCCGGAGTGTTGTAATACAGATTACGTACGCCAAACGACGACCCCTTGGGGGCTGCCGTTTCGCGTATGTCCTGACGGCCCGGTTCGGCGGCAGTGGCATCGCTGATGGACACCTCGGTGGCAAGTTCAGCATCCGCCCTGCGCGTGCGAAGGGTGACCTCCGCCACAGCGGCAATCGAGGCCAGCGCCTCTCCACGGAAACCGTAGGTCTCTATCGCCTGAAGGTCTTCGGCCGAGGCAATCTTGCTGGTGGCGTGACGCTGGAAGCAGAGCACAGCCTCGTCCGGCGTCATTCCGCAGCCGTTGTCTATCACCTGAACCAGGGTACGGCCGGCATCCACGACCACGACATCTATCCTGGTGGCCCCGGCATCGACGGCATTCTCCATCAACTCCTTCACCACGGACGCAGGTCTCTGAACGACCTCGCCCGCAGCTATCATATCGGCTATGTTGGAAGGGAGAATATGTATATCCATAACTATTTAAGTATCATTCCGTAGAACTGCGCAACATAGTACAGTATGACGAAAAAGAGAACCAGACCCACCATACCTATGATTTTCTGCGCCTTGTTGGAGCGTGAGCCGCGCAGCCTCTGGTAATTGCCGTCACGGAAACTGCCGGAGATGTACTTGCCCGGGACATAGCCTTCCTTCTCCGATGCACTGTCATCATCCGCCTGGCCATGCTCACCGAATATGCGCTTGCGTTCCTCTTTCTCAGGATCGTAATAACGCGGTTTGTAATTGAAAACCCTGTGCTCGGTATCACCGAAGAAGTTGAAGTTGAATCCCATAAGTCGCTGCAACGCGCATATACGCGTGAATTGCAAAGTTACACATTTCTTTTTATTTTTGTAAAAATTAAGGATATGGCAGATATCAGAATAGGACAGGGATATGACGTACACGCGATTGCGCCGGGCTTGCCCATGTGGCTGTGCGGCCTGAGAATCCCGTCTGACAAGGGTTTCGTGGCCCATTCGGACGGTGACGTCGCCATACACGCCCTCTGCGATGCGCTGCTCGGAGCCCTTGCCCTCGGGGACATCGGCAAACTGTTTCCCGACAGCGACAACGCCTACAGAGGCATAGACAGCAAGATATTGCTCGCCAGGGTAATGGAAATGGTGAGCGGCAACGGCTGGCACGTTGTGAACACCGATGTCACCATCGCCCTCCAGAGCCCCAAACTCCGGCCCCACATTGACGGGATGCGCGAGTGCCTGGCCTCGATATTGGGATGCCCCGTGGAGAATGTCAGCGTGAAAGCCACCACCACGGAACACCTGGGCTTCGTGGGACGCGGAGAGGGCTGTGCCGTGTGGGCTGTCTGCATTATCGGGAAATAAACGAAAAATATTGTCGCAAAAGATTGCTTTTGCCAAAAAAATAGTATATTTGCAGTCCCTTTCGGGGAAATTGAGATATGGTGTAATGGCAGCACAAGAGATTCTGGTCCTCTTAGTGGCGGTTCGAATCCGTCTATCTCAACAAAATCGCGGCTAGTCCGCATTCAAGGCGGGATAGCTCAGCTGGTTAGAGCGCATGATTCATAATCATGAGGTCCCCAGTTCAATCCTGGGTCCCGCTACCAAATAAAACCTTAGAAATCAGGCAGTTACAAATCAAATAGCTGCTATGCGTTTCATCTGCGTACGATATCTCCTATGTTTTCGGAAAGTTCCGCCATCGAGTGGAACAGGAAGTCCGCTCCTTCGTTCAGAAGGGAGGAATCAGGCAGAGGACCCGTGTTGACGGCAATGACACGGCAGCCGGCCGTGTGCGCGGCGTGTACGCCCATAGGAGCGTTCTCCACAACTATGGCCTCCGACGGGTCCACTCCGGCCTTCAGGGCTCCCGCAAGATAGGGATCGGGATAGGGTTTTCCCCTCTTCACGTCGAGAGCAGACACCATCCACTCTGTTTTCAGAAGGCCGGGATAAGCCCTTGACAGTTTTTTTAGCATGTGGGTATGGGAGGATCCCGTCACCACTATGGCGGGCACACCCGCCTCCTTCACGGCGGACAGCGCGGAGAAGGCACCCGGCATAGGCTCAGGTTCAGGCAAGGTCTTCAATATCTTCGACTTGTGGGCGCACATCTCCACACATCGGGGATCATTCTCCCCTATGTTGAAAAGCATTGCCACATAGGCGGAGGCAGTCATCCCTTCATAAAGATAAACCTCCGATTCCTCATAAGAGAGGCCCGTCCCCTCAAAGGTGCGGGCCCAGGCCTTGGCATGCACTGGCATAGAATCGAAGAGCACACCGTCCATATCAAACATCACCAGCCTGTACATCTTTCTTCTTTGACAATTTTTCCAGATATTGTTTCTTATATTGCTCATACAGAGCATCTTCCTCCGACTTCATCTTCATCAGGGCATCGAACAGGGCCTTTTCCTTCTTCTCCTTGCGCTCTTTCCTACGGGCCTCTCCCAAAGCCTGCTTCCGGGCGTCCTCCGCATCCTTGGCCGCCCATTTTGCTTCCCTTTTCTCCTCGCGTTCCCTGACTCTGGCCCTGCGCTCCGCCGCCTTTCTTTCCTTTTCAGCCCTTGCGGCCTCCTTCCTCAACTGCTCCGGAGTCCTGATGGATGCCAGAGAATCGGCGACAGCCTTCTTACGTGCTCCGACGGCAATCAAGGCATCTATGTCCCGAACCTCCACAATCATCACGCTGTCCTCAGCGTCATCGGGCTGAAGGCAGGCGGTCAGAAGGGAGTCCACCCTGTCGTGGAGGACATCCATACTGTCTGCGGGAGCAGGCACAGCTGCCTGGAGCGTGTCGGCAGGGTCCCGATCCGCATCTCCGGCGCGACGCAGGGAATCAGACTGTGCCACAGCCTCATACACCTTGTCCATATAGCCGCTGAAATATATCTCGGTCTGGGCGAATGTGGCTCTGGGACGGGCATTGTATATATTTCTTTCCAACGCTCTGGGATAACGGGAAGTAATGTCGGATACGGACTTGGGGCGCTTTTCATCCGCCCACCTGTAGCCCTTGAGGAACATATCGTCCTTCTTCATCTGGGCGATGGGATAGACGTCGCTCTTGGGAGATTCGAAATATGTGATTTTGCGGATTTCACCTTCCTGAAAATCGGCGGACAGCATCGTCGCCTCCTTCTTGTTGGCCGTTGAAATCCTCTCCTTCTCCTTCATAAAGAAAATGGCGGAAGCGCTGCCCAGCGCATCGAAGCGTCTGAGCTGGCTGTCGGCATCGAAATAGGCCGTCATCTCCGCACCCTTTATCTGGTCGTAATACTTCCCTTCCTCTTCTTCGATATGGATAAAAGCATCCGAAAGCAGATGAGCCCTGTCTATCCTGCTGCCTTTGACAGCAACGTAGATACTGTCCGCATTGTACTGGTGATTGCCTTCATTCCACACAACAGGATCATTGAAAAGCCTGCCGAGAGAATCCAGGTCGGAATATCTCAGAGAATCGCAGGAGGCCTGCATAGTCTTGCGGAACACCTTCACGTTCCCTTTGGCATACAGGAATCCTATGCGTGTGGAGTCCCCGGGCACAACGGTCTCAACCGTGTCTGCGGCTACATCAAGAGTATCAATCTGTTCCTGCTCCGCATAGAGATAGCTGTCCAGGGCAACGGCATCCGCCCTCAGGCTGTCTTCCCTTTCTCTGGCTTTCCGCGCCATCTCCTCCTTGTACCCGCTGCGCAGCTCCGGAGGGGAATTGGGGTCATTGTCTATGGCTTCCTGCCGCTTCTTGGCAGCTTCCTCCGCAGCTTTTGCCTTTATGTTCGCAACCGGATCCGACGATATTTCCTCCAGCCTTTTCGAAGACAGAGCCACCTCGGCCGAATCCGCCGCACAGCGGGGAACGGTCCAATAGACCAGCGTGTCGGCCCTGAAATAAACCGAATCCCTTCTTTCCACCCCCTGCTCGTCCTTTTCCGTCGTTTCCAGCATAACCACCGGATCCAACTCCATATCCACACGCGACAGACTGTCGCAATAGTAAATCCTGCCTGCAAGCGAAGTCACAGCCCTGACCGTGTCAGTGACCTGGGCATTTCCCAGCATCTCCACGTTCATCTTCGAACGGTGCACGTACAGGCTGTCGCTCCAGCCCTCCTGCGTTTCGGACATCACGTGCACATTCCCCTTGAAGAAGAAAAGTTCACGGCTCCTGTCCCACCATCCGGAATCCCCCGACAGCATATTCCTGTCCCTCCAGGCATCGACCGGAGCGGAGAAAATTGCCAGCGAACTGTCTGACACGTACTCCAGCGCGGCAGTCTTCACGAACACGGAATCGGTGAACATATTCACGTTGTTGCGGAATTCGAAATATTTCCTGCGGGAATCGTAGCTTCCGTCCAGACTCTCGATAAGCTGGCCGTCCTTGTCCCTCATCGAAGCACCTCCACGGAAAACCGCAACGGAGTCCTTTGTATTGTAATCCAGATTTCTGGTTCTCAGCACATTGCCGTCCTTGTCCTGCAGCTGCACCAGCGCACCGCGAAATTCGGCCACATTCCTCTCGACGAAGTAGTTCAGGCTGTCGCTGAGAAGTTCGGTCTGCTCCTGTTCTATGCTGACGTGGCCCATGGCGTGTATTATCTGAGCCTCCACATCCCAGAGGGCCGTGTCACATATCAGCCAGGTATCATTGTGAAGGAATCGTGCCGGGCCGTCGGCCTTGCGGTAGCTCTTGCCGTCCTTTTCCAGAAGACGCACCGTCTGTGCGCTCATCAGACGAACATATTTATCCTCCCCGTCCTGTGCCTCGTCCGGACCGGAAACAGGTTCCCCGGCACAAAGCAGCAATGGCAGAAGAACTGCCAGGAGAAAAAATGACAGACGGCCTGACCTCATCTCGCTCTACTGCTCCTCCCTGCGGACTTTGGCCAGCCAGTCTTCGTTATTGAAATCGCAATCGGCGAAGATAGGGTCTATGACGATGTGGGTGGTGCGTATCTTTTCTTTGATGAAACTGTCTATGGCCTCAACCTGCTTACGCTCCTTGGCCTGATTCATCAGCTGGTCGTAATCGTTGGTGAAAGTGGCCGTGTGCGCGGGCAATATCCTGTCCACCCTGAGAATCTTGTAAACGGTGTTGCCGGCGCGGCCTTCGTTGTCCAGAGACTCGACCGGGTCGGTAATCTGCCCCTCGGAAAGCGTCATTATCGCCGAATAGTCCTGAGGTTTCAACTGGTCTATCTCGAAATAGGCCGAGCCCGTGTTAGGATCACTCATCTGGCCCATGTTGGTGCGGGTGGCCGGGTCTTCGGAGAAGAATCTGGCGGCATTGCCGAAAGTGATGGTGCTGTCCATAATCTTAGTCTTGATACTGTCAAGACGGCTGAAAGCCTTCTCCCTGTCCTCGCTTGTATATTCAGGCTTCAGAAGTATGTGGCGTGCGTTGAACATATCCCCGTTCTTTTCCAGCACTTCGATTATATGGAAACCGTCCGGAGTTTCTACAATCTGGGAAACGACTCCGGGCTTGAGCGACATGGCGGCATCGGAGAATGCAGGCCAGAAAATACTCTTGGAAGCCATTCCAAGCTCCCCTCCCCTTCTGGAAGAACCGGGGTCCTGAGAATACAGGCGCGCGAGAGTGCTGAATCTCTCTCCTTTAATAATCCTTTCCCTTATGGCCAACAGGCGTTCCTTGACGGCCATTTTGGCCGCATCGCGGTCGGGATATATGCATATCTGGCTCAACTGGTACTTGACGGGCACTACCGGCAGGTCGGCCTCGTCACATCCATCCACGTACTGCTGCACATCATAAGGTGTGACAGGAGGGATGGCATTGGCTATCTTCTGCTGTTCCTGCTGGGTAAGACTCTGGTCCTGAAGTGCCGCTCTCCACTCCTGACGCAGTTTGTACATAGGTTTGCCGAAATATTCCTCGGCGGCCTGATCCCCTCCGAACTGAGTGCGAATCTGGTCGATGCGCTGGTTCATCTCGGCGTCCACCATGTCGTTGTTGACCGTAAGTGAGTCCAGCCGGGCCTGGGTCAGGAAAAGTTTGCCCTGAAGCAGGTTCTCCAGAATTTCGCAGCGCATATTCTTGTCCGAGGATACTCCCTGGGCACGCATCATCTGCATTTCGCCCTCGATGTCGGATATGGTCACCATCTCGCCGCCGACGACAGCAATGGTCTTGTCTATCAGTCCGTCAGGATAAATCTGGGCCCCGGCATTCACCGAAAGCGCCGCACCCAGCACCAATGCAAAAAATCTGTTATTTCTCAGAATCATAAATTGTAAAATTTCCTTTTTTCCTCGCGTCGTCAAGCAATTCCCGTTCCAAGGTAGATGACAGCGCATATTTTCTCTGGCTCACGATAACCTCGCGTATCTTGTCCGTACAGTATTCCAGAGGAGCCGTTTTTCCTCCGGGGATATATTCCAGCACGAAGGACACGTGCTCGGTGCCCTGACTGTCCACGATGTCTATGCGCGAATCCTTCATGGCCGCTATCAGTTCGCCGTAGTCCATACCGTATTCCCTGGCCAGCGTGACGATGTCCGTCCATTTGCCCCCGAAGTCCGCGTATTTGTCGGCAAAAGTGCGCGAAAGGCTGTCCAGCAGCACTATTTTGTCCTCTTCGTTGGAAGTCAGCAACTCTATCATATCGTCCCTCATCGAGGACTGGGCCGGAATACGCATATAGCGGACCTTCAGTATGGGAACCTCAAGGGAATAGAGATGGGGGTTCGCCTCATAATGGCTCTTTATCTGGTCATCTGTCACGACAGTGTCCAGACGGTCAGCAATATAGTGCTGCTCATATCTGTATTTCAGCAGCGAAGACCTGTAGTCCTCCAGTTCCGCAGTAACGTCCTTTTCCTGTTTGGAGAGCTGTTTACCGGCCATTTCGTTCATTATCAGCTCCGCCGCCCAGGATTGTATGTACTCCCCGGCCAGCTTCAGGCTGTCCTCCACCGTCAGGCCGTGGGGAATGTATTTCACCACCTGGCTCTTATAGAGCTTTTTGCCTGCGGCCATGGCCACCAGTTTGTCATCGTGCAGGAAACCGCAGGCTACAAGGCCCAGAACGGCTGCAAGACAGGGCAATATATGAAGCTTTTTCACCATCTAAAACTCGGTATAACTTACAAAGATATGTATTTTTTGCTAATTTTGCTTCCGAATGACGACCATTCTGAAATTCAAAATCATATTTATGAAATTCAAACTCACATTATTGACCTTGTTGTGCTGCATTGCGGCCACGGCGGCACCCAAGGGTATTGTAAACGTCAGTGCCGCATATCTGCACAGCCGCCCCGACTTCGAGTCCTCCATCGAGACGCAGGAACTGATGGGTGAGGTCGTGGAAGTACTGGAAAGGGAAGGCAACTGGATGAAAGTGCGCTGCAACCAGCCGTATGAAGCCTGGACTTCTTCAATGTGGATAAGCGAAGCCGATGAAAACACACTGCAGGAATGGCTCAACGCCCCGAAGTATATCTTCACGGATATGTCCGGCCATGTCTTTTCCTCTCCCGACAGCAGGTCTACGGTCATCTGCGACCTGGTTGCCGGTGACGTGCTTCGCAAGGGGCTCAAGGGAGACAAGGCGGAGTGCAGACACGGATGGGCGAAAGTCGTGTTGCCTGACGGACGCTGCGGATGGACTTCAAGAGGGTGTCTGGAAGACAAGACATTATGGGACAACAGATGCCTTGGATACAGTAAGGAAGACAGGATTGCATCGGCCATCGCCTGGGCTGAAAAGACGCTTGGTACACCCTATCTTTGGGGTGGTATGACCACGAAGGCATTCGACTGCAGCGGTCTGACGCGCTTCTGCTACCTTATGGCGGGAACAAGGCTGCCGCGCAATGCCGGCCAGCAGATAAAGTGCGGAAGACGCATCCCCGTGGCCCTTATGCCGGACGGAAGCCTCGACCTGTCGGCTCTCAGAGCCGGCGATCTGGTATTCTTCGGGCGCTTCACGGATGAAGGAGACGACCCATCGGATACTCAGTGCCAGCCAAAGGCCACCCACGTGGGACTTTATATAGGAGACGGCCACATAATACACAGCTCACACCTTGTCAGAATCAATTCGCTGGTAAAGGGCAGCGCGGACTGCTATGAAAACGCCCGCACGCTCGTGGGCGCTTGCAGAATCGTCGAATAAAACTTATCTTTGCACCGCAAAAAACATAAAACATCATGAACCTTAGAGACATCAAGAAAGATATCGAATATCTTGTAGGCGAATTCATTGACGACTGCTCACTCTTCATCGCATTCAATCCCGAGCGCGGAACCGAGAAAGGCCTCGCAAAAATCATCGATGAGGCTGTAGACCTCTACAACGACCTCAAAGACAAGGCCAACGCCAAGGTCGAGGGCAACAGGAAAGCCTACTTCAACGGCATACGCAAGGAGCTTGTCGACGGTCTCGACGCTCTCTGCGAGAAGCTCAGCAAGGAAGTCAGCAAGTAGTCCGAAGATTAATCCTCCAGCAGTTCGTAGTCGATTTGCTTCTGGTCCAAATCGGCACGGGTCACGCGTATGCGCACCTTGCTGCCCATAGTGTAGCGTTTGCCTGAATGGCGTCCGCGCAGAACGTAATGTTCTTCGTCGAATTCGAAGAAGTCGGACTTTATATCGCGGAGAGCCACCATACCTTCTATGTGCGTAGGTAGTATCTCAACGTACATACCCCATTCGGTGAGGCCGCTGACAGTACCCTCAAAGGTGTAGCCGAGCCTTTCCTGCATATACTCCACCATCTTGTATTTAACGCTGGCCCTCTCCGCGTCGGCGGCAACCTGCTCCCTCTGGGAAGCGTGTTTGCACTGGGCCTCGTAATAAACCTTGTCGGCACTCTTCGCCCCGTCCAGATACCGGGATAGAAGACGGTGCACCATCATATCCGGGTAACGCCGTATAGGCGATGTGAAGTGGGTGTAGTACTTGAAAGACAGCCCGTAATGGCCTATATTGACAATATCGTATTTGGCCTTCGCCATACAACGCAGGCACATCAGTTCCAGGGCGGAGAACTCGGGTGTATCCTTGGCCTTGTCGAACAGTTTCTTCAGCTCACGCGAAGCCTTGAGACCACCGAGGTCCGGTGCCAGCCTGTATCCGAAACTCCTGGCAAAGAGTCTGAAAGTCTCCAGTTTCTCCTGATTGGGTTCGTCGTGTACACGATATACGAAAGTGCAGTCCTTGCACTGTGTAGCCACGAATTCGGTCACGCTGCGGTTGGCCAGCAGCATGAATTCCTCTATCAGATGATTGGCCTCGACGCTCTGTTTCTGTATCACGTCCACAGGCTTCCCCTTGTCATCGCAGACCACCTTCATCTCCGGGCGTTCGAAATTTAGCGCTCCCGAGTCGAACCTTGCATTGCGCAGCTTGTCGGCAATGGCCCACAAGGCCTTGATGGCGGCTTCTATCTCCGATTCGGCATTCTCCTTCTTTATTATTGCCTGCGCCTGGTCATAGTCGAAGCGGTAGTCGGAATTGATAATCGTGCGTCCGAACCACTGTTTGACCACCCCGGCATCGGCATCCATCTCGAAGATGGCACTGAAGGTGAGTTTGTCCTCGTGAGGACGCAGGCTGCACAGGCGGTTGCACAGCTTCTCGGGAAGCATGGGAACCGTGCGGTCGGCAAGATATACCGAGGTCCCGCGCAGCTGCGCCTCCTTGTCAATCACCGTACCCGGCTCCACGTAATGCGTGACGTCAGCGATATGCACGCCTATCTCCATATTGCCGTTTTTCAGCGCTTTGTAGCTTATGGCGTCGTCAAAATCCTTGGCATCGGAAGGGTCTATCGTAAAGGTCAGCGTCTTGCGGAAATCCTTGCGCTCCCTGATGTCGGACGGGGTGATTTCCTCGCTTATCTTCTCGGCAGCCTTGTCTATGTAAGGCTCGAAACGGTATGGAAGACCGTATTCCGCAAGTATGGCATGCATCTCCGTATCATTCTCGCCGGGTGCGCCCAGAACATCCACGATATGGCCTATGGGATTGGACTCGCCGCGTGGCCAGTCATCCACGACAGCGGCCACCTTGTAGCCCTGTTTCGCCTCTTTGGGAATCTCCCTGATACTGATGTCGTAAGGCATCACCTTGCTCTGCATCAGCACCCAGGCCCTGTCTCCGACTATATGCATGAAGCCCACGAAAGGCTTGGTGCTGCGTTCGGCTATCTGCGTTATCACGCCCTCCATACGACCCGGCTTGTCCCCACGGCCTTTCCCCGTACCGGAAAGGCGGGTGACGTCAACGACCACCCTGTCTCCGTTGAGCGCCCCGCGGGTCTTGTTGGCCTTGACGAAGATGTCCTCCGTCACTCTGCCCTCGCCCACGGGTACGTCCACCGGAGTTACGAAACAGAAGCCCTCACGAGTCATCTGCACCGTTCCCTCTATCTGGAAAAGGACTTTCTCACGGCGTTTCTTCGCCAGATGCGCTGCCCTTTTCTCCCTGTATGCCTGTTTGTTCTTCTGTTTTCTGCTGCTCATATCCTAGTATCCGAAAATCTCTTCGGTGGTAAGTTTCCTGATTTTGCCGTATTTGGCCAGACCGTCCATATCGAAGTCGCTTTCACGGCCGAGTATGCATATGGTGTACTTGCGGTCCTTGATATTCTCCTGCTGGAACTTCACCACGTCCTCGAGCGTCATATCCTGCAGGGCGTTGTACACCTTTTCGGTCAAGTTGTAATCAAGACCCAGTTTACGGGTATTGAGGTACTGCCATATCACGCTGGCCTTGACCGTACGCTGGGTGCGGAGATTGGCCAGAAGCCCCTCCTTGGCTATGTCAAAGGCCTTCTGTGACTGAGGCATATTGTTGATTATTTCGTCGAAGGCCGCGAGAGCGTCGATAATCTTGTCGTTCTGGGTCTGTATGAAATCCATATATACGGCATTGTGTTCGGTGTCGGAAGGCTGACTGTATCTGGCGACCGCACTGTAGGCGAGGCCGCGGGCTTCCCTCATCTCCTGGAATACGATGGAGTTCATTCCGCCTCCGAAATACTCGTTGTAAAGGTTGATTATGGCCTCTGAATCCGCATCGAACTTCTCACCCCTTGAGGATATGGAATAGACTATGGCCTGGTTGGCATCGAAGGGGGCGATGAGAACGGTATTCTCCTCTGTCACCTTCTCAATGAACGGGTTGCCGCCTTCCACCTTGGCAAGCGTCTCGGGGCATCTGTGGACGTCGTTCACCAGAGCCACGAAGTCATTGCCGGCCATAGGGCCGTAGTACAGAATGCTGTGCTCGGCGTTGAAGATATTGTGAATCCTGTTGAGGAGTTCCTCGTCGGTAAGGGCCTTGAGCCGCGCGGCGGAAAGAATCTGCCTGTTGGGGTTCTCGGGGCCATAAGTGGCGTAGCTTCTGAGCCTTCCGGCATTTGAGCCCTGATCGGTCTTGGCATTGAGCCTTTCCTGGATTGTATTTGCCTTGAGCATCTCCAGAGCCTCACGGTTGGGCTGGGCATCGGCTATGAATTCCTCCATGAACTTCATCACCTCCTCCATATTTTCGGCCAGACCGTTCAAGGAAACGTAGGTGCGCTCGCCTGAGCAGGAAACCGTCATATTGCAAGCCAGAGAGTACAGGTATTTCTGCACGTCCTCTGGAGTCATAGTGCTTGTACCCAGATAGTTGATGTAATCGCAGGCAAAGGGAAGAGTCATATCGGCATAACGGCCTGTCTCGAAGATATAGTCCACCTCGAACAGTTCGTTCGTCACGTTCTGCTTGTAGAGCACCTCTATGCCGCTCTTTGCCGTGAGCCTGTCCATATCCCTGGAGAAGTCCACGAATACGGGCTCGATGGGAGCGACAGCGGCGGCTTCCTTCTGGATTGTGCGGAGGAAGAGGCTGGAAGTGTCACGGTTGGTGAAGATGGGGGTGATGGCGGGCTTGTCTATCTTGGAACCGTCATCGTCCCTCTTGCCCTGGAGTTTCTTGACATAAACGTAATTGTCGGCAAGGTTCTCGTTGGCGAATTTCACGATATCCTCCTTGGTGATTGTAGAGAGGATGTCGGCTTCCTTGACAACGTTCTCCCAGGGGATGTCGCAGATAAAGCTGTTAACGGCCATACGGGCCATAAAGCCTGTGGATTCCATTCCGCGGATTATGCCGAGCCTGCGGTTGTTGACGGTAGCATCGAGCATCGACTCATCGAAGTCGCCTTTCTTGAGTTTCTCTATTTCCGCAAGGGCAATGTCCCTTACCTGGTCAAGGGTCTGGCCGGGTTTTGGCTCCGCAAGGAGCAGAAGCTGGCTGTAATCGGCCATATCGTTCACGAAAGCATACATTCCCAGAGTCTTCTGCTGCTGGTTCACGTCCAGGTCAATCAGGCCTGCAAAGCCGTTATAGAGTACGGCGGTCATCGCATTGAGAAGCGGAGTCTGCTCTGAATTGGCGCCCGGGAAACGCCAGCCGAGCATGATGTTGGGCGACTCGTTGCCCTTGACCTCCTTCACGACGGGCTCGGTGATGGGATCCTCGGGTTCGAATTCCATCTTCCTGAGGTTTTCGTTGGGTTTCATCACACCGAAGTACCTGTCCACGATTCTGACAGCCTTGTCGGGGTCGAAGTCTCCGCTGAGGACCACGGCCATATTGTTGGGCACATACCACTCGTCGTGATAATTCTTCACGTTGGTGATTGAAGGGTTCTTCAGATGTGAGGGAAGACCTATTACGTCCGTATTGTAGGGATGGTTCTTGAACATACCCTCGTTCAGGGCGTTGAACTCCTGAGTCTGGTCCTCGGCGTTGTACATATTGAACTCTTCGTATATGGTCTCGAGTTCGGTGTGGAAGCCGCGCAGGACGCAGTTCTGGAAGCGGTCAGCCTGTATCCTTGCCCATATGTCTATCTGGTTGGAAGGGATATTCTCCACATAGCAGGTCACGTCATTGCTGGTGTAGGCGTTCGTGCCGCTGGCTCCTATGCTGGCCATCAGTTTGTCATACTCGTTGGGTATGGATATCTTGGAAGCCTCGTAGGAAATAGAGTCTATCCGGTGGTAAAGCGCCTTGCGGGCCTCCTTGTCCTCGGTCTTGCGGTAAGTCTCGAAAAGGGCCTCTATCTCGTCCAGCATAGGTTTTTCCTCTTCGTAGTTCCGGGTGCCGAACTGCTCGGTGCCCTTGAACATAAGGTGCTCGAAGTAATGGGCGAGGCCGGTTGTCTCGCGGGGGTCGTTCTTGCTGCCCACCTTGACGGCAATCTGAGCGTCGATACGGGGTTTGTCTTTGTTGACAATAGTGTAAACCTTGAGGCCGTTGTCCAGAGTGTAGATACGGGTCCCGGTAGGATCGCCCTCGACAGTCTCATAACTGTAGGACTTGCAGGCACCTGCGCCAAGTACGAGCGACAGTGCCATAACGATGTTGATAATACGTTCCATATCGGTTTTGAATTTGTTGAATTACAATATAAGGTCGGCAATCACTATGGCGGTCATTGCCTCCACAATCACGGGGGTACGCAATGCAAAGCAAACGTCGTGCCTGCCCTTTATGCCCAGAGTTGTCATCTCTCCTTTTTCAAAATCCAGAGTTTTCTGAGTCCTGGATATGCTGGAAGTGGGTTTGAATGCCACGCGCATCACCACGGGCGCTCCGTTGCTTATTCCGCCGTTGACTCCTCCGCTGCCGTTTTTCGCCGGCAATCCGTCAGGACCGAAGGGATCGTTGTGCTCGCTGCCTTTCATTGCGGAGGCCCGGAAACCGTCCCCGAACTCCACACCTCTCACTCCGGGAATGGAGAATATCGCGTGCGACAACACCGATTCCATACTGTCCCAGAACGGGTCCCCTATTCCGGCAGGCAGGGCTGCACGACATTCCACCACCGCCCCGAGACTGTCTCCCTGCGCGGCGGCCTCTTCAAGAGCCTGCTTCCACTGCGGATTTTCCAGTGCGGCGGCCGTATCCGTAAAATTCCCGGAAATGCCTCCCAACTCCACAATGCCCGCCTCCACGATGCGTTCATCCTCCTCCAGATTCATAATTCCGCCAATAAGCTTCCTGGCCACTGTGCCTGCCGCCACGACGGGAAGAGTCAGGCGTCCGGAGAAATGTCCTCCGCCACGCGGGTCGGTCCACTGTCCGAAACGCTCGCGGGCCGAGAAATCGGCGTGACCGGGCCTCGGAACGTCCGTGAACCGGCTGTAATCGGCACTGCTTACATTATCGTTCGCAAAAAGAAGAGTCAGCGGAGCACCTGTGGTATGGCCTTCATAAAGTCCGCTGATTATCTGCGGGATGTCACTCTCCTTGCGGGCTGTGGTGCCCGTCAGACCGGGGCGACGGCGGTCTATGTCGCCTGCGAAATCTCCCTCACACAACTCCAGACCCGACGGGACCCCGTCAATAGTGACTCCCACGTAAGGGCCGTGGCTTTCTCCGAAAACGCTAACCCTGAATTTTCTTCCGAATGTATTCATTCCAAGTATCGTTAAAGCCGGGATATGATTTCCCGACACATTGAACATCGTCTATCTCCACCGGGGCATCGGCACCCAGTTCCGCCAGAGACAACGCCATAACCATCCTGTGGTCGTGGTTCGAAGTGTATCTGCCTCCTTTCAGAAGGTTTCCGGACATAATCCTCGAGCATAAGCTCCGACCTTCTATGATGAGGTCATCCCCCTTGATCTGATGGCGTACGCCCAGGCCTTCCAGCATTCCGACGATGCCGCCGGCCCTGTCGGATTCCTTATGGGCAAGACGGTGAAGACCCTTCAGGCTGCTGCGCCCCTGGCAGAATGCGCAGAATACGGCCACGACGGGAAACAGGTCCGGACAATTGGAAAGATTGGCCCTGATGCCCTGCAACGGGGCTTTCCTTACGGTTATTACACCTGTCGGCTCATTCTCCTGGCTTATCGAAGCTCCGGCAGCCATCAGTATGTCAACCATCGTAAGGTCGGCCTGCAGTGACGAGGTGTCCAGACCTTCAAGTTCCACGCCCCCGAACACGGCACCGGCCGCCATATAGGCCGCTGCGGCGCTCCAATCCCCTTCTATGCTAAGTTCGGCGGCCTTGTACACCTGATTCTCCCTGGACTTTATCACGATTTCCGTGCATTTGCTCCAGTCCTCGTCCAGCAGCTGGCATCCTCCATACATTTCGCTGCGCAGTTTCACTCCGAACTTGCGCAGTATGTCCATAGTAATATATATGTAGGGTATGCTTGCGGGCTTGCGCACGCACAGGGTGCTGTTGCGGCTGCATAAAGGCAGGGCCATAAGGGCTCCGGACACCAGTTGCGACGTCTTGCTGCCGTCAATCTCTATCCTGCCGGGACGAAGCGGCCCTGTTATGGTCACGGGGAGCACGATATCCTTTGGCCCGATATTTTCGTCAGGTCTTCCGACAGCAGGTCCACAGGCAATCACCTTTCCGCCCAAGGCCTCCATTGTCGATTTCGCCCCCTGCAGCACACGGCCGTTGAGGGTGCCTTCTCCATTGATAGTGAACCCTTCAGGATACAGGAAACAGCCAAGCGGCATCATCAGACGGGCGAGCAACCCGCTTTCTCCGACATTGAAGCTGTGGTCGGCATTCCCGGGTGTGACAGGCTTTCCGGGTGTGACAGGGGGAACCCCGGATGTAACAGGGCCTATCCCCGTAATCTCAAGGGTGGTGGTTCCTGCCGCCCCACGTTTGCGCCTTACGTTTGCGCCCAGCTGCGCGGCTACGGCCAGGGCACCGGCATTGTCCGAGCATTCGGTATAGCCCTTGAGCACGGAAACGCCGTCAGCAAGAGCCGCCGCGAGGATGGCGCGTTGTGCATAACTCTTCGAAGAGGGCATGCGGACGCGGGATGTTTCGAGCGCCTTGCGCGTGCCATAGACCTCCTTGTACATTTCATCATAGGACATCTGGCCGGGAGCGGTTGCATCGTCGCGGCAGCCGTTTGACGCAATTGTGCCCGCACTGTCAACGCTACAGCCGTCTGACGCAATCGTGCCCGCACTGTCAACGCCGCAGGGTGCCGCATAACTGAAAGGCGCTCCCCTGCGCAGGCACTCCAGACGGGATGCCGTTCCAACAGGCCCCATGGCAAAGGCCACAAGCGACTCTGCCGTATAATATTTGTAAAGGTTCAGCACGGTAGCCGCATCCCCCGCGTTTTTGGCGAACGTGACTACCTTGACTAGTTCCCCGTCGTGGTGACGACACCTGTCGGCAATGCCTTTCAGTTCATCCAGAGACGGAGTTCCTTCGCTGTTGTGGTACGAACGGATCATCGTCGTACCCCACTCTGCACATGCGGATGCAAGTCTTTTGCTGACCGGTTTCGGAGCTTCGATTTCCAGATCCAGATAACGGGCCCCGTAACGCACGGCAAGGGTAAGCTGCCTTTCCGCCTCGCGGTAATCCCCATCCCGGGGCATCCTGTACGTCGCTATCAGGGGGATATCGGACGAGAACACCTCCTCTATGTCGTCATCGCTCAGACGGCACAGGTCCAGACGTATCTCGGCCATTTCCACTTGTTCCAGCAGGGAAAGTATCTCCCCCGCCTTACGGTTCCCTATGCTGCAGCAAATCATATTGCGACATCTTTTATGAAGCAGTCCCCTATCTCACGTATTAGGACGAAATTGATTTTTCCGCCCGCCTCCTTCTTGTCATTTCTCATATATGGAAGCAGGTCCTCCGCCCTCCAGGGACATTCCACGGGCAATCCCGCCTTCAGGAAATCCGCTTTCAACCCCTCAGAAAGACCTGTTTTTCCGACGGTGACACCCTCACGCTCCGACATCTCGGCGGCCATTATCATTCCTATGGCCACAGCCTTCCCGTGAGAGATTCGGCGGCAGGTTAACCCGAACAGGGATTTTTCGCCTGGCAGAGCCCTGCGGAGAGGGTGACGGGCGGAACGGGTCTCCATCGCATGGGCGAAAGTATGTCCCAGATTCAGCAGCCTTCGGTCACCCCTATCGTATTCATCCTTCTCCACCAGTGCGGTCTTGATTTCCACTGCCCTGCGTACAAGGTCTTCGAGTTCAGAGAAATCTTCGGATGCGAC
The DNA here is from genome assembly GCA_045597605.1 of Candidatus Cryptobacteroides sp. Taxonomy (GTDB): domain Bacteria; phylum Bacteroidota; class Bacteroidia; order Bacteroidales; family UBA932; genus Cryptobacteroides. The sequence continues at coordinate 34,338 of JAZLKN010000004.1, forward strand.
GGCCCTGCGATATGCCCCGGCATCCCCTATTATGAAGGTCTTGAGCAGTTCCGCATAACCTTCGCAGAACTCCTCCCAGGACAGGGTGCGTATGAAATCCGTATTGATGAACGTGAACTCGCTCTGGCGTATGATCCCCGCCATATTCTTGTTGCCGTCCACATTGCAGCCTGTCTTTCCGCCCACGGCGGCATCCACCTGAGCAAGCAGAGTTGTGGGAACGTTGGCATAGCGTATGCCCCTCTTGTATATCGAGGCTGCAAAACCGGCAAGGTCGGTCGTCACTCCGCCACCCACGGCAAGAACCAGGGAATCCCTGTCCGCTCCGGCCCTGAGCAGCCAGCGGAGTATGGCATTGACACTTCGCAGGTTCTTTCTGCATTCGCCTGCCCTGAGGTTCAGCACGCCACGAAGGGCCACTCCGGATTCGGCGCAGATTTCCGCAATCGGCTCCGTGATGAATCTCCGCACCCTGCGGTCAGCCACTATGAACACCGAAGGATAATTCTTCAGCAGAGTGGCAAGATCGGATATGTTCCGGGAATAATGTACGGTAATCTTTCCCATTGCAAACAGGTTTAACCTACAAAGATAACAAAATTAGAATAATATGGATATGCTTGCAAGAATGACAATTTTGCAATATCTTTGCAGTCCTGTCTTTCGGGGCATTGTCCCGGACAGAGCTCATTCGAAATGCCTTGGTGGCGGAATCGGTAGACGCGCTGGTCTCAAACACCAGTGGGGCGACCCGTGCCGGTTCGACCCCGGCCCAAGGTACCAAAATAGGGAGGCATCCGCCTCCCTATTTTGGTACCGGTTCGCTTCGCTCACTCACAATATCCCATCCCCTATATCCCCTTCCCAAGGGTAAGGGGACTTTTCCTATTACGGCTATCCCTGCCTCCCTGTTTTGGTACCGGTTCGCTTCGCTCACTCACAATATCCCATCCCCTATATCCCCTTCCCAAGGGTAAGGGGACTTTTCCTATTTCGGCTATCTGAAATGCATGCCGGCGGGCCAAGAATCAGTGTCGCCTGTCAAGGACCAACGGGGGAGAAATAGACTTAAATTCCCCCGATTGAATCATTGTGATACCAAACGGGGGAATATAGGGCTTCAACTCCCCCGACAGAGCTGCGACGGTGGGCCTGAACGGCCTTTCAGCTTCAAAGCAATCACGTTTCAAATCGATGTATAAAAGAAAAACTATGGCCAGATTTCTTGCCATTTTTGGCCTATTTTCATAACTTTACCAATTGCAAGCAGAAAGGCAGATATGGCAGACAACAGAAAAGAAGTGGAGAGAGCAGAACTCCACAGAACCATCTGGGCAATAGCAGATGAGATGAGAGGCAGTGTGGATGGATGGGATTTCAAGTCCTACATCCTTGGAATGCTCTTTTACAGATACATCAGTGAGAACATCACAGCCTATCTCAACAAGGGTGAGTGGGATTCTGGAAACAAGGGATTCAACTATGCAGACCTTGATGATGCCACAGCAGAGGGTATAAGAGAGGAGATGGTGGGAGTCAAGGGCTTCTTCATCCTTCCTTCCCAGCTCTTTGAGAATGTATGCAAGGTGTGTGATGCTGACCCCAACCTGAATATGACCTTGGAGGGCATCTTTGCATCCATAGAGAACTCAGCCAAGGGAACTGAAAGTGAGGATGATTTCAAGGGATTGTTTGCTGACCTTGATGTCAATTCCAACAAGCTGGGAGCAACTGTCATCAAGAGGAATGAGAAACTGGTCAAGCTGCTCAGGGGTGTCCAGTCAATGAAGCTGGGAGACTACCAGAACAACACCATAGATGCCTTTGGAGATGCCTATGAATACCTGATGGGTATGTATGCCTCCAATGCAGGAAAGTCAGGTGGAGAATACTATACTCCTCAGGAAGTGAGTGAGCTTCTGACCAAGCTGGCAACTGTTGGAAAGACCCAAATCAACAAGGTCTATGACCCTGCCTGCGGTTCTGGTTCCCTGCTCCTGAAGGCAGCCAAGATATTGGGCAAGGACAATGTGAGACAGGGTTTCTATGGGCAGGAAATCAATCTCACTACCTATAATCTTTGCAGGATAAATATGTTTTTGCATGACATAGACTATGACAAGTTTGACATAGCCTGTGAGGACACCCTGCTCAGCCCCCAGCATTGGGATGATGAACCATTTGAATGCATAGTTTCAAATCCACCTTATTCCATCAAGTGGAAAGGAGATGATGATATTACTTTGATAAATGACCCAAGGTTTGCCCCTGCCGGTGTTCTGGCTCCTAAGTCAAAGGCAGATTTGGCTTTCATTATGCACTCTCTGGCTTGGCTGGCAACCAATGGAACAGCAGCCATAGTATGCTTCCCTGGTGTGATGTATAGGGGTGGTGCAGAGAAGAAGATAAGGCAGTATCTGATTGACAACAACTATGTGGATTGCATCATCCAGCTCCCTGACAACCTTTTCTTTGGGACCAGCATTGCTACCTGCATAATGGTTTTGAAGAAAGCCAAGAAGGACAACAGCACCCTGTTTATAGATGCCAGCAAGGAGTGTGTCAAAGTCACCAATTCCAACAAGTTGACAGATGAGAATATCCAGAATATCCTTGATGTGTTTGTGGAGAGGAAGGATGTGGATCACATAGCCAAACTGGTCTCCAATGAGGATGTGGCAGCAGGAGATTACAACCTCTCTGTCTCTACCTATGTTGAGCAGGAGGACACCAGAGAGAAGGTGGATATAGTCAAGCTCAATGCAGAACTGAAAGAGATTGTGGAGAAGGAGAATGTGCTGAGGGCAGAGATAGACAAGATTATTGCAGAACTTCAATAAGTGCAAGGTATGAGCAAGTTAGAGCAACTGATACAGCAATACTGTCCTGATGGGGTGGAGTATAGGCCACTTGTAGAGTGCTGTAATATTCTGGATGGAAGAAGGAAGCCTATTGCAAAGGGAGCAAGAGAGGCTGGCCCTTATCCCTACTATGGTGCCAATGGTATTCAGGATTATGTGGCTGAATATATCTTTGATGGGACATATATCCTTGTTGGTGAGGATGGCAGTGTCATAACCCCTACTGGAACTCCTGTGGTCAATTGGGCAGAGGGCCAGATTTGGGTCAATAACCATGCACACATTCTGGCAGAAAAATCAGGGGTTCTGTTAAGATTTCTATTCTATTATATCCAGACCATAGACATTCATGACCTTGTTCATGGGAATATTCCTAAGCTCACCCAAGGAGATTTGAAGGAACTTGAAATCCCCATCCCCCCTCTCCCTGTTCAGGAAGAGATTGTAAGGATATTAGATACTTTTACAGAACTGCAAGCAGAACTGCAAGCAGAACTGCAAGCAGAACTGCAAAAAAGATTGCAACAATACGAATACTATCGTAATAGCTTGTTGAGTTTCAGTAAATTACCCCCCCCTCAGCAGAAACACGGATAGTTGAATGGAAGAAGTTGGGAACTTTATGTAAGGTGCTAAGAGGTAAGAGACTTACTAAATCTCAGTTGTCAGAAGATGGGATATACAAAGTTTTTCATGGAGGAATTGACCCTATTGGACACTATGATGACTTCAACAGAGAGGGAGAAACTACTATGGTTATAAATGTTGGAGCATCAGCAGGAACTCTGGGATTCTCAAGGGAGAGATTTTGGTCATCTGATGGGTGTTTTTGCCTTTCTCATACACCTCTTCTCTCTGGAAGGTTTGTATATTATTACCTTCAAACAAAGGAGCCTTATCTGATGTCAAGAGTTAGAAAAGCAGGGATTCCCACCCTTGATGGTAAAGTATTAGAAGATATGGATTTCCCCGTCCCATCCCTCGCAGAGCAGCAGAGGATAGTTGATATCCTTGACAGATTTGACTCCCTGACCAATGACCTCACAGCAGGTCTCCCGGCAGAGATAGAGAAGAGGAAGCAGCAGTATGAGTATTACAGAGATAAACTACTAACCTTCAAAAGAAAGAATGCGTAGAGAGTGCCATATAATAACGGGAGCCGCCTGTGGCAATACAGACGACTCCCGGACGGATGGAATAGGAGCGGCTTTGATAGTACATCACCCACTTTGGCAAAAAAACAGAGCATCTATTCTTTTATAAAAAATAAATACTCTGTTACAATCAGCACAGGGAGCTTGCCATTCCCTTAATGCAAATCCATATCTCTGGAGCAAAGATATGAATAATTATTGAACCAGCAACAAAAACATTTGAAAAAATGTCCCAATACAATATTATAGCGGAAAGTTCCGAATACACTGTCGTGTCGGAGTATGAGCACTCTGTCAGCACCTCTGATGCATACCAGAGTGAGGCTGATCTGGAAAAGGAGTTCATCCATCTTTTGGGTGAGCAGGGGTATGATTATCTCCCCATCCATACAGAGGCAGACCTGATTTCCAACCTTAGGGTCCAGCTGGAAAAGCTCAACTCCTACCACTTCACAGACACAGAGTGGGAGCAGTTCTTCAATACCTGCATAGCCAACAAGAATGATGATATTGTAGCCAAGACAGCAAAGATACAGGAGGACTACATCCAAGTCCTCAAAAGGGACACAGGAGAGTCCCAGAACATATATCTCATTGACAAGAACAACATCCACAACAACTGCCTCCAAGTCATAAACCAGTATGTGGAGGAAGGTGGAGCACATGACTCCAGATATGATGTCACAGTCCTTGTCAATGGACTTCCTCTTGTCCATATAGAACTCAAAAGAAGAGGTGTCCAGCTCAAAGAGGCCTTCAACCAGATAAACAGATACCAGAGGGATTCCTTCTGGGCTGGCTGTGGTCTTTATGAATATGTCCAGATATTTGTCATCTCCAATGGCACCAACACCAAGTACTACTCAAACACTACTAGATCCAACCACCTGAAAGAGCAGGAGATTGGTGGCAGGAACAAGTCCAAGAAGACCAGCAACTCCTTTGAGTTCTCATCCTTCTGGGCAGACTCCAACAACAAGGTCATCACAGACCTTCTGGACTTCACCAAGACCTTCTTCTCCAAGCACACCATCCTGAACATCCTCACCAGATACTGTGTCTTCACCAGTGAGAAGATGCTGATGGTGATGAGACCCTACCAGATTGCAGCCACAGAGAGAATCATCCAGAGGATAAATGTGGCCAACAACTACAAGCACTATGGCAGCATTCAGGGTGGTGGATATATCTGGCACACCACAGGCTCAGGAAAGACCCTCACCTCCTTCAAGACAGCACAGCTGGCCTCCAGACTCCCCTATATAGACAAGGTTCTGTTTGTTGTGGATAGGAAGGACTTGGACTACCAGACAATGAAGGAATACAACAGGTTTGAGGAGGGAGCAGCAGATGGCAACACATCAACAGCAGTCCTTCAAAGACAATTGGAGAACAGGGATAAGAATGGTGGATTCCACGACTACAGAATCATAGTCACCACCATCCAGAAACTCTCCATCTTTGTCTCCAAGAACAAGAACCATCCTGTATTCCAGCAGAGGGTTGTCATCATCTTTGATGAATGCCATAGGAGCAACTTTGGCCAGATGCACACTGCCATCACCAAGAACTTCAAGAAATACCATCTCTTTGGATTCACAGGCACTCCTATCTTTGCCCAGAATGCAGCAGCAGGTGGGGACCTTCATCTGAAAACCACCCGGCAGGCATTTGGTGACAAGCTCCACACCTACACCATAGTGGATGCCATAAATGATGAGAATGTCCTTCCTTTCAGGATTGACTATGTTAATACCATCAAGGAGAAGGATGGCATACTGGATAAGCAGATATCAGCCATAGACAGGGAGAAGGCAATGGCATCCCCAGAGAGGATATCACAGGTTGTCTCCTACATTCTTGAGCACTTTGACCAGAAGACCAAGAGGAGTTCTCTCTACTCATTCAGGGTGCTGGATGACATACAGAAAGTGGCTTCTTCCAAGAAAGGTGTCCAGACTCCTGAACACAAGACAGAACAGAAGCTCAGTGGCTTCAATGCAATGTTTGCAGTGGCCTCCATCCCTATGGCCAAGGCATACTACAATGAGTTCAAGAAACAGCAGGCAGACCTCCCAGAATCTCAGAGATTGAAGATTGCAACCATCTACTCCTATGGGGCAAATGAAGAGGAAATAGATGGCATTCTGGAGGAAGAGAACCCTGAAAGCACCACCCAGCTTGACCAGCAGTCAAGGGACTTCCTTGAAGGTGCCATCAGAGACTACAACCAGATGTTCTCCACCAACTATGATACATCATCAGACAGGTTCCAGAACTACTACAAGGACCTGTCCCTGAGGATGAAGAACAGGCAGGTGGATTTGCTCCTTGTGGTCAATATGTTCCTGACAGGCTTTGATGCCACCACCCTCAATACTCTGTTTGTGGATAAGAACCTCAAGCAGCATGGACTGTTGCAGGCATTTTCAAGAACCAACAGAATCCTCAATTCAGTCAAGACCTTTGGCAATATAGTTTGTTTCAGAGACCTCCAACAGGCAACTGATGATGCAATAGCCCTGTTTGGAGACAAGGATGCAAGCTCCATTGTCATCCTCAAGGACTTCTGGTCATACTACAATGGTTATGACACAGAGAAGGGCAAGCACTGCTATGGATACAAGGAATTGGTTGGGCAGCTCCAAGAAGAGTTCCCGGAGGGAGAGTCCATTGTTGGGGAAGAGACAGAAAGGAGATTCATAGGACTCTATGGAAGCCTTCTCAAATCCATCAACATCCTCTCTACCTTTGACCAGTTTGAGGGGAAGGAAATCCTATCTGACAGGCAGTTGCAGGACTACCAGAGCAACTACCTTGACTTGCAGGAGAAATGGAGAAAGAGAAGGGCTGGTGATAAGGAGAACATAAATGATGACCTGGTCTTTGAGACTGAGCTCATCAGGCAGGTGGAGATAAACATTGACTATATCCTTATGCTGGTCCAGAAGTATCATGAGGGCAACTGCACCAACAAGGAGATACTGGTCAGCATCACAAAGGCCATTGGGTCAAGTATGCTGCTCAGAAGCAAGAAGGAACTCATTGAGGACTTCATCAGTTCTGTCAATGCAGAGACAGATATTGAGAAGAGCTGGAAAGACTTTGTTCAGCACCAGAAGGAGGAGGATTTGAAAGAGCTCATAGAGAGTGAGAACCTGAAACCAGAAGAGACAGTCAAGTTCATAGAGAGCAGTTTCAGGGATGGTCAGGTCAGGACCACAGGCACTGACATAGACAAGATTCTCCCTCCTATGTCAAGGTTTGGAGGAGGCAACAGACAGGAAAAGAAGAAGTCTGTCATTGAGAAACTCCAGACTTTCTTTGAGAGATATTTTGGATTGTAAATAGTCTCTCGGCAAGGGCATTTGAGCCACGTTTCCGGGAGCGCTGGAGGGCATCTTCGCGAGCCTCGGCGAGTGCCACGAGTATGTCTCCCAGCAGAGATTGAGAAGTCCTATGTCGATTATTTTGCAAAACCTGTATATTTAAAGCAATATTTTATATATTTGTACTCGGATATAAAATGACATTTTAAACAATGGTAAACAAATTAGTCCTCAAACAAATTATCCAAAATAGTCGGGAAGAGATAGAACAGTATCAGATTGTTCATAGAGACATCCGGACAGATGATTTCAGTTGTTGCATATTCGTTGGAGTCAGGAGAGGCGGCAAATCGTTTGTTCTTTACGAGAAGATTCAAAAGATGCTCAGCGAAGGGCATTCCTGGAATGAAATCCTATACTTGAACTTTGAGGATGATCGTCTGGAGGGACTGGATATCAATGACATGGACACCATTCTTGAATGTCATATGGAGATGGGCGGAGTTGCAAAACCCGCACTATTCCTTGACGAGATACAGAATATCGACGGATGGGAAAAGTTTGCCCGAAGAGTAGCTGACAGCAAATACACGGTCTGGATAACCGGGTCGAATGCCAGGATGCTTTCCAAAGAGATGATGACGACTCTTGGCGGCCGGTACATTCCAATCGAGGTTTATCCTTTCTCTTTTGTCGAGTACCTGCGTTGGGCAGCTGTTCCATTTGATGAACAGAGCCTGTTAAGTGTAGGGAATCGTGCAAGATTGAAGCAGGCTTATGAGGAATATTTCAAATGGGGTGGCCTCCCTGAAAGTCTCGGCCTCCCGGTAAAGAGAAACTACATCAGTTCCGTATATCAGAAGATATATCTGGGCGATATATGCACCAGAAATAAAATAAGTAACCCGAACCTTCTTCGACTTCTGATAAGGAAAATGGCGGAAGGTGCCAGGCAACCGGTTTCCTACACACGTCTCGCACAGGTGCTGTCCAGTGTGGGAGGCAAAATATCTGTTCCCACCACAAGCAGTTACATCGGGTATGGCGAAGATGCCTGGTTGATTCTCAGGCTGCACAATATCGCCTCGGCTTTTGCCGAAAAAGAAACAAACTGCAAGTACTACTTTGTGGACAACGGCATTTTGAGCATCCTTCTGATCGACCCCGAAACCACACTTTTGGAAAATCTCGTTGCACTTCAGCTGTTCCGGGACTACGGACACGACCCGGACAACGAACGTGTATTCTTCTATAACAGCAACGTGGAAGTGGACTTCTATATACCGGAGGATGAACTGGCAATACAGGTGTCGTATTCGCTCTCGAAAGACAAAGACACGCGGGACAGAGAAGTCGGAGCTCTTCAGAAACTGCCTAAAGTTCTATCCTGCAAGAGACGGCTCATCCTCACGTATGACGAAGCACAGACGATTGAGGATGAATACGGAACAATCGAGGTCATTCCATGTTGGAAGTGGCTGCTGGGCGATGATTTTTTAAGTTTTTTCGTACATTCGTCTGGCAAGCATAGCATATAGTTTGGAGGAGGCAACAAGACTGCCGCGTATCCAAGGAGGAGGGTAATCGGTTCTTTCTTTATTTTGCGGAACGCAACATAAAGAAAGAACCCGAGCCATTTTCATGACTCGGGTTCTCGAAGAACGGCGGCTACCTACTCTCCCACTTGGTGTAGCAGTACCATCGGCGTTAGCGGGCTTAACTTCTCTGTTCGGGATGGGAAGAGGTGGTTCCCCGCTGCTAAAGCCACCGCAGTATATGTCTTGAAAGAAATAACTCAGCAAAAAAGTCTCTACGGAAAGATCTCGGGCTATTAGTACTGGTCGACTGAGAACATTACTGCTCTTACATCTCCAGCCTATCAACGTGGTAGTCTCCCACGACCCTTAGGGAAGTCTCATCTTGGAGACGGCTTCGCGCTTAGATGCTTTCAGCGCTTATCCTGACCAAACGTGGATACCCGGCGGTGCAGCTGACGCCACAACCGGTAAACCAGAGGTTTGTCCGACCCGGTCCTCTCGTACTAAGGTCAGTTCACCGCAAACTTCTTCCGCCCCCAACAGATAGAGACCGAACTGTCTCACGACGTTCTGATCCCAGCTCGCGTGCCACTTTAATCGGCGAACAGCCGAACCCTTGGAACCTGCTCCAGCCCCAGGACGTGACGAGCCGACATCGAGGTGCCAAACCGCTCCGTCGATTTGAGCTCTTGGGAGCGATCA
>JAZLKN010000005.1:0-4581 GCA_045597605.1 Candidatus Cryptobacteroides sp.
GCAAAGTCCCGCGATATATTCGGGAGTGTAGTTGTAATCGTTCATCAGTTCGGCGGGAGTTCCCGACTCGCCCCAACGGTCTTCTCCGTTGAGAAGTTTCACCTTGCAGGCCGCACCCTCCCGGGCGAGAACCGTACAAACGGCTTCTCCGAGGCCTCCGGCCAGGTTGTGTTCCTCGCAGATCACGCAGTGTCCCGTCTTAGCGAGGGATGCGAGTATGGTCTTGGTGTCGAGAGGCTTGATGGTGGCGACATTTATCACCTCGGCGCTTACGCCTTCCTTCTCAAGAAGAGCGGCTGCCTGGAGGCAGGGCCATACCAGATGACCGTAGCAGAGTATAGTCACGTCCTTGCCATCATTCATCACATAAGCCTTGCCAATCTCGAAAGTTTGGTCAGCAGAGGTGAACACGGGAACTACGGGACGACCGAAACGCAGATACACGGGACCTTCGTATCCGGCGGCGGCAACCGTAGCGGCAACTGCCTGGTTGTAATCGCAGGGAGCGACAACGGTCATACCGGGAAGAGCGCGCATAAGGGCCACATCCTCCATTGTCTGGTGGGTGGCACCGTCCTCGCCAAGGGTGATGCCGGCGTGTGAAGAGGCAATCTTCACGTTTGTATTGCCATAGGCTATCTCCTGACGTACCTGGTCATAGATGCGGCCTGAAACGAATTCTGCGAAAGAACCGATGAAGGGAATCTTACCCGTGATGGCAAGACCTGCGGCAACACCTGCCATATTGGCCTCGGCTATACCGCACTCATAGAAACGTTCGGGATATTTTTTTGCAAAGTCACCCATCTTCAGAGAGGGGGTAAGATCGGCCACGAGGCCTACGACTGCGGGATTTTTGTCTGCCGCGATGACAAGACCTGCACCGAATCCGCTGCGGGTGTCCTTGTTGTCAAGTATCTTGTATTCTGTCATGATTGTGTCCTCCTGTTAAAAATCACCAAGTGTTTCTTCCAACTGTTCAAGGGCCAGGGCCACTTCCTCGGCCTTGGGAGCCTTACCGTGCCATCCGTGTTTGCCTGCCATAAAGTCGATGCCGTGACCCATCTCGGTATGGAGAAGAATCATGACGGGTTTACCCTTTACAGTGGCAGCCTTGTCGAAAGCCTTGAGTATGGACTCAATGTCGTTTCCGTTCTCAACCACGATGGTCACCCATCCGAAGGCATCCCATTTGGCCTGCAGGTCGCCCATTCCGGCCACCTCATTGATGTCACCGTCGATCTGCTTGCAGTTCCAGTCCGTGATGGCAACGAGGTTGTCGATACCGTGGTGAGCGGCGAAAATCGCGCTCTCCCATACTTCACCCTCTTCCTGCTCACCGTCTCCGAGAAGGCAGTAAACGCGGGTGTTGTCTCCGTCAAGCTTCTTGCCCAGAGCTATGCCTGCGGCACAGGCGAGTCCCTGTCCGAGCGAACCCGAAGGCTGAACAACGCCGGGAAGCCCGTGGCTGGGAGTGGGGTGTCCCTGGAGACGGCTGTGGAATTTGCGCAGCGTGCCGAGCTCCGCTGCGGGGAAATAACCGGCGCGTGCGAGAGCGGCGTAATAAACGGGTGCAAGGTGGCCCGCTGAGGGGATGAATGCATCCTGGCCCTTGCTGTCGCGTGTCCACGTGGCAGGGTCGTGTTTCATAACTGAGAAATAAAGGGCGGTAACGACGTCCGTCGAACTGAGCGATCCGCCCGGATGACCGCTTCCGGCCATGTTCACCATACGTACGATGTCACGGCGAATCTGTGTGGCGGTCTTTTTCAAAGCTTCAATGTTTGCCATATCTATTGTTTTAAGTTACTGAAAATTCCAAGTGATGACTTGTAGGATTCCATATATCTGTCAAAACCTGCGACCTCCTCTTCCGTGGGTTTGATTTCCACGCCGGCGTTGCCCTTGAACACCTTTTCGTCCAGATAGTCCGAAAGACTCACGTCCTTTCCGTTCACCATATATTCCGCGAGCAGGGCCATACCCCAGGCACCTCCCTCACCGGCGGTCTCCATAACGGAGATAGGTGAGTTCAGGGCTGCGGCGAGAACGCGCTGACCGGCAGTGGTGGATTTGAAAAGACCTCCGTGACCGAGGATTCTGTCGACCTTTACGTTTTCCTTGACGAATAGCACCTCGTTGCCTATCTTGAGGACTGCAACGGAAGCATACAGCTGGGAACGCATGAGGTTGGAGAGGCTGAAACGGCTCTGAGCATCGTGAATCAGCACGGGTTTGCCTTCCATCAGGCCTATCACAGGTTCACCCGACACGAAATTGTACGACAGCACTCCGCCGCAGTCGGGATCCCCGTCCAGGGCTGTTCCGAAAAGCTTGGTGTAGAGTTCTCCAATATCGGGAGTCCTGCCCATAAGCGTTTCGAATTCCCTGAATATGTTCACCCAGGCGTTTATCTCGGACGTGCAGTTGTTGCAATGGACCATAGCAACGGGACTACCGTCGGGAGTGGTCACCATATCTATCACCTCGTAAGGTTTTGAGAGCTCTTTTTCGAGCACTATCATTGAAAAAGACGACGTTCCGGCAGATACGTTGCCTGTACGCTTGCGTACGGAATTCGTCGCTACCATACCTGTGCCCGCATCTCCCTCGGGAGGGCAGAAAGGAATGCCGGCCTTCAGGTGTCCTGACGGGTCGAGGAGTTTCGCGCCGGCCTCAGTGAGGCATCCTGCGTTCTCCCCTGCCGTGAGAACCTTCGGGAAAATGTCCTGGAGTTTCCAGGAATAGTCGCGTGGAGCGACGAGCGCGTTGAACTTGTCCACCATTGCAGCGTCATAGTCTCCCGTATGGGAATCCACAGGTATCATTCCGGAGGCATCTCCAACACCAATCACCTTCTCTCCGGTGAGAGCCCAATGCACGTAACCTGCAAGAGTGGTCTGGAACGCTATGTCCTTCACGTGGCCTTCACCGTCCAGTATGCACTGGTACAAATGAGAAATGCTCCAGCGCAGAGGCACGTTGAAATTGAAAAGGGCGGACAGTCCGGCGGCCGCCTTGCCCGTGTTGGTATTTCTCCAGGTGCGAAAAGGCGCGAGCAGTTTGCCGGCGGCGTCGAAGGCCAGATAGCCGTGCATCATTGCGCTTATGCCTATCGCGGAAAAAGATTCCAGTTCCACGCCGTAACGGTTCCTCACATCTTTCCTGAGTTCGGCGTAGCAGTCCTGCAGGCCATTCCATATATCGTCGAGACTATAGGTCCACAGGCCGTTTTCCAATTTGTTCTCCCAGGTATGACCGCCCTGTGCTATGGGATTGTGATTCCCGTCAATGAGTACGGCCTTAATACGGGTCGAGCCGAACTCGATTCCGAGTACGGCCCTTCCCTGTTCAATATAGTTTGCAGTGTCCATATTACATTGCTACCGCGCGGTTCAACATATAATAGACTTCATTGGTACGCATTTCCTGCTTGAAGGCTGAAACCGTGGTGTTCGCATCGATATGCAGCATCTCGATGCCGGCTATCTCAGCATAATCCTCCCAATATTCGGGGGTTATGTCATAAGAGAAGCAGGAGTGATGCGTTCCGCCCGCGAGTATCCAGGCCTCGGTGCCAACCTCGAAATCGGGTTTCGGAATCCACAGGGCGTTGGCCACGGGAAGCTTGGGCAGGGGTTTCGGTTTGACGCACTCCACGTCGTTCACTATGAGGCGGAAACGGTTGCCAAGGTCGATGACCGTGGCTGTCACACCGTTCCCGGTCTTGGAGTTGAACACCAGACGGGCAGTCTGGGATTTGCGTATGCCTATTCCCAGGAAATGGACTTCGAGACGGGGTTTGTCGGCAGCGATAAGGGGACAAACTTCCAGCATGTGGCTCTGAAGTATGGCACTGCGCTCGCCGTCGAAGTTCAGTGTGTAGTCCTCGAGGAAAGAGCAGCCCGTGGGCAAGCCCTGGGACATAAACCACACCGTGCGGTACAGGGCGGCGGATTTCCAGTCGCCTTCAGCTCCGAAACCGTAACCCTCGGCCATCAGACGCTGTGAAGCCAGACCGGGAATCTGGTCGAAACCGAGGAAGTCGGGGGCGTTCACGTCAGCACCGCCGAGATCGTCGAAGTTGGTGGTGAAACCTTTGGCACCCTCATCCTTGAGCACGCGGCGAATGGCGATTTCGGCCTTGGCGGCGTTCTTCACGCGCAGCCAGTATTCTTGTTCGCCTTCCTCGCCGATTACGATTTCATAGCTCTTCTTATATTCTTCCACAAGCGCCTCTGCCTCGGCGTCGGTCACCTTGCGGAAATAGTCCATAAGGGATGAAACGGGGTAATAATCTACGTGGTAGCCCAAACGAACCTCAGCCTCGACCTTGTCGCCGTCGGTAACGGCAACGTTGTTCATCTGGTCGCCGAAGCGGAGTATCCTCATATCCCTTGAATCTGCCCAGGCAGCCGCAACGCGGGCCCAAACGGCGATGGACTTCTGGGGCTTCTCGTCTTTCCAGTAGCCTGAAACGACTTTGCGGGGCTTGCGCAGATGGGCGCAGATGTGGCCGAATTCACGGTCGCCGTGGGCGGACTGGTTCAGGTTCATGAAGTCCATGTCCATAGTGTCCCA
>JAZLKN010000006.1:0-31400 GCA_045597605.1 Candidatus Cryptobacteroides sp.
CTTGCCGTCCGTTTGATATAGTATTCCTGCCCGCCCGCAAGTGTAGCATCGATATATTGGAGCCTGCTGAAAGCGACCTTGCTCCTGATGCAGATTTGTTCCCCAAGTTTTCCAAGCTTCATTGCCTCCGCCAGTGCCAAAAGCGGAATTCCTCCATTCAGAAACGCTTTCGCATACGAGAAATACGAATCGTCAGCTCTGTAGCCTATGATAATGTCCCTGCTCTTATAATCCGGCAGAAAAGTTTGGAGGATATACTCTTTCGCATCTTTGGCAACAGGATTACCTATTTCAAAACTTCTGTTCTCCAGCAGGATTGCAAGCCAATTCAGAATGTGCCAATCTCCTGATGTCAGATTCAGAATGTCAAGCCCTGTTTTATCAAAGGAGTACTTGTTGGCAAAACCATCTTTGGGCATCTTGCAAGCCCATTCTTTTGCCAACTCAATATCCTCCGTACAATAAAATCCAAGTCCGTAATCATTCATTGGATTCCCCTTCCCGAATTCGGGAGCTTCTATTATCAAAGGTGAGCCGTGATATATATCCATAAAACTAACATTATAATGTCAGCGCAAAGGTAAGATTATTTTTGAAATATATTCTGTTTTTAGAGCAAAAGTTATTTGGTTAGATTGTAAACAGCATACGTTTGTTTTTTAAGTGTGCTCACCCCTCCGGAGAAGACAGGGAGTGGGCACACCCCACCCCAACACGATATGCCAGAAAGCCGATCGCGTGCTCACTCCCATCTATTTTTAGGGGAGTGGGCACACCTACACCCCAATATTCTCAAAATGAGATCCTATAATTGAATCGGATATACGAATGCAAAAGCTTACGTTGTGAGGATAATTCGGCTGACCGGAATTTCTTCCGCCAAACTACCACATATCTTTTCCGGTTAATTGATGTAACAGACTGAATCTTCAGTTGGTGTCCTGTCGCAGAGACCTGCAGAATGAAACATCCCCTCAAAACTGAGATCTTCGTCAAGCTGAGGCCAATGAATTCCGGAATAAGAAAGGTAGAAATCATTAAGCTGCTGCTCTGAGGCGGATGCAAGCCTTTTCCAAAGAGAAATAGCATAACTTGCCACAAGGCCATCACTGGTCTGTGCAAAAACGTGTCCGGATTCAATCCAAACTTTTGTGATGTAATGCTTCATATTACTTCCCCTGGCCAAAATACTCCTGCCACCTTTCTTTGATGACATCGACATTCTCTTCAATTATGCTCTCAATCATTGAGATCTCGTGCTTCTTGAAACCGTGATTAAAAAACCTGCACTAAAATCGGTTCGACATTGTATTTTGCCTCTTTACCATCCTTTATCACGTGTACATGAATATGGGCAAATATACAAAAATTATTAACTCGGCACAAAGCTCAAAAATGTTTCTCCACATCTTATTCGTTGATTATCCAAATTCCATCGTCTTCTTTGGAATATCTTAATTTCCCCTCCTTTTTAAGTTTCGTCAAATGATATTTAGCTCCATCTTTTGTGATGCCACACATTTTGGCGAGACCTAAGGTAGAAATATTCGGTGTTGATTTTATGATTTGGATTATCTTCTTCCGCGTATTTTGTTTATCATCTACTGGGGTAGTGCCTGGGGTAGTATCTGGGGTAGTACTACCCTGGTTATCTATTGAAGAGTTCTGACCTATCATCAATGTCAACTCAACAGGTGACCCATTTTGGCTTGTAACAATTGCGTTTCTCTATAACCGGCAGCTATCGACAGCAAAAAGTACACTCCAGATTGAATTGCCAGATTCCTCAGCAGACCGCTGACCTGGCTTATGTCGCATCCTGCAGTGTTCAAATTGATAAATGCAGGGCAGGCGAATGATGAAGGGAAAATGTAAGAGAACCATTTCCAGAATGACGGGAATGCTGTCACCGGCCAAGAAAACCCCGTAAGGAACATAGCGATAGGGGAAATGAAAAGCAAGGTGACAAGTACGGTTTCCCTCCTGTGGAAGAATGAACTCCAGAATGACACGAAGCACACACAGGCCGTCACATAGAATAGCAGCAATGTGATTATGTCAGAGAAGCAGCCTCTTTGAGGAAGTCCGAATATGGCCGGTACTATACAGGCAATATACACCCCGATTATCATAAACAGCAGCCAATATGCCATTCCTCTACCGAACAGAATACGGAATACACCTGATTTCTTTAATGCGAAATACGACTGTCCCCGCTCCCTTGACGTACCTGTACGCATAATCATTCCGTAGAACATCACCTGCTGTATGATAAGCAGCAAGGCGGCGGAAAGGAAGAAAATGGAATAAGAGAATGTCCTGTTATAGGGATTGTTCTCATCATACGGAATCGCCTCTATCAATTGGGATATTTCCTGATCGGTCATTCCTCCGGCACTGTACCTTTCGATTTTAATCTGCTCCATCTCATCAAGCATCACGAAGTTGGCGCCCATCATCAGGTTCTTGTAATACAGGAAACTGCTCATGTCTGCGTAAATGGACAGCGTTGCTGTTCTTCCCTGGACAATATTGCTCCCGAAATCTTCAGGGAAATATATGACCCCTTTGACCTTTCTCTGTCTCATCAGGTCTTCGGCCTGCTTCATATCCTGGCACTTCTGCACAACACGAAGTTCTCGTGTAGCATCTACCTTCCGTATGTACCGGCGGCTTTCTGCACTATGGGACAAATCCACAACAGTGATCGGCGTATCTTCGAGAATTCCGTTATGATATATGCAGTTGTACAAAAGAGGATATCCAAGGCCCGCAACAGCGAATATTATCATCACGCCGCTGTCTGTAAGTATGCGTCTGAGTTCCTCCCGGAAAACCGAATACGAATCTTTGAACCAATTCAAAATACCATTCATAATGTCAGTCAAGAGGATTGTCCTGCTTGATATAGGCGTTTTTCAGCCTCGGCAGGAAGATTATAGGAAGTATCAGGAAAGAAAGCAGCCACAGTACCTGGGGCCACCATCCGGCGAATCCGCTCCCGAAGATTGAAGTCTGCACCTCGAAAAGATAATAATGCCTCAAAGGGAACATATAGGCAAATCCCTGCAATACTCTCGGCATCACCTCAACCGGGAGCGTGAAACCTGTGAGACTGAGCGCAAGGACGCTGAATATAGCCCCTAAACTCATCGCGAACCGGCAAGTGGGAATAAGCTCTATAATAAAGAGGGCCGCCGCCTCGCTTGCGAGTACAAGCAGGAACATATCGAGGAACATGGCCCAAATGCTTCCCTCCAACGGAAAATGCATAAAACCGTATAGCAGAATCTCGACAAGCAGCCCGAGGATGGTGAAGAATGCCGTATACAAAGCAATTTTACCTCCCACAGCGGAAAATATCGAACCTCCCGCCGCTTCAAGCAGTTCTGAGGACTTGCCATATTTCAACTCCGTACCGAGAGAGTATATAAGGATAAGGACAATAACCATTGCAAGCGTACCCGGAAGCATCTTCGTTGACAAGCAGGCATTGTAACTGGTAAGAGGATTGCCTATTTTATGGAGATCTATGTTCACCGGCCGCAGAAGCCCCTGCATTTGCTGCGGTGAAAGACCTTTCGCTTCAAGCACCTGTTTCTGCACGGCCCCGGACGTAAGATAAATCATCGTCAGGAGGTCCTGATAGGACAGGGCTCCGCCGACAAAGTACAAGCCGTTGATATACACTGTAATTTTCGGCTGGCGGCTAGCCTGCAGGTCGGCATTGAAACCATCTGGGATAAGACACACTGAAGTCAGTTTTCCCTTCTGCATTTCATCCCGAGCCTGCTCATAAGTATCAAAACGCCTGACCTCTCCAAGCTGAGTTGCATCCAACTGGCGGGTGAAATTCCTGGAAATGGAGGAGTCGTCATAATCGACGACCCCAATCGGCAGGTCATGAGGAAGGCCATCGCGAAGGAAAGTCAGATAGAACACGCTGCAAAACGCCATTATTGCCAGAGGAGCAACGTAATATATCGGTCGCATCTTCCAGATGCCGAGTTCTCTTCTGATGACAGTCCTGAAACTTTTCAAACTCATCTTCTATTTCATTAACACGGTCATTCCCGGCAAAAGGCCTTCTATGATGCCGTCAGGGACGGCACGGATCTCAAAAGTCTTCGCATCATATTGTCCGATTTCCTTCGTCGCCTTCCAGGTAGCATACGAATCCCTGACTGCGATATAACTGATCTTCGCAGAATGAGTATTCGTCCCGAGGGCCGGTATTTCCGCTTCGATTCTGTCACCTACCTTCAATCCGTGCATATAGTCTTCACGCACGTTGAAAGTGAACCATATATCCGAAAGGTCTGTCACGGTCATCACTGGTGCTCCCTGGCCGACTAGCTCTCCTGCCTTTGGATATATGGCGGAGATAATTCCATCTGCAGGTGAGGTGAGATAGAGTTCATTGAGATATCCCTGAACCTCCATCAACGCACCCTCCGCCTGACGCACAAGGGCCATAGCAGCCGCCTTGTCCTCCTCCCGGGCTCCATTGACGGCCATATCGTACTGGCTCTTTGCCGCCTGCTCCTGCGCAATGGCCGCATCGTATTTGGCCTGAACTTCATCGAACTTCTGTGATGAAACGACCTTTTGTTCGTAGAGTCTCTGCATTCTCTCGAAAGATTTACGCATCACATCCTTCTGGACGATTGCCGACTGCCAAACCTGATATGCACCGGCAATCTGTTCCTGGCGCGCTCCATTCACGGCCTTGCGGCTCTGGGCCACGGCGGCATCCCTGGCAGCATTGACCTGCGCGAGTTTCGCCCTGACTTCCGGAGAATCTATCAGAACCAGCGTGTCGCCTTTGGTGACAGCCGCCCCTTCCTTTACATAGAGTTCCTCAATCCTTCCCGGAACTTTTCCGGACACTCGGTATTCTGTGGCTTCAGCCTCTCCCTGAATTGTCATATCCTTCGGCTTCGAAATCAGGTACCCGGCAACGCCTATGATTACAAGGATGACAACGATGACAGCCAGTCCTGAAATGATGTGTTTGTACGTTTTCATAATATTTCCTTCATTTTTATTATTCATATCTGATGTTTCCTTCCGCCCTGTCAAGATTGATGTCAATCATCCGCAGTTCAATACCGGCATCTATCTGCTCTGAATGAGCTTTCAGCCACGCAGATTGTGCCGCAAGAGTAACATTTGATTCAACAACCCCCTCGGCGAATCCAATCATGGCAGTTCTGAGATTTTCCTCCGCACAATCAAGATTGCTTGTCGCCATATCCAGCCGTGAAACAGCTTCTGCTCTTTTAGCGTACAATTGTGAAACTTCCAGACTGACAAGACTGACTGCATCATTGTATTTTGAATGATATAACTGTGCTTCCGCTTTGGCTTTCTGTGTCTTCTTCAGAGCTTCCAGCCCGTGGAAAATAGGGACATTCACGACTACTCCCGCAGTCCAGAATCCTCCGAACTGTTTCTGGAATCCATTCTGTAGATTCGGGTTGGTGACCAGATAATTCGCGCTGATGGCGATTTGCGGCATCATATCGGCTCTGGAAAGTTTTACCTTCTGGTCATAAATCATCGCGGCCTTGTCAAGACTCTTCAGCTCGGGACGCGAACCAATGATTTCTTCAATGCTTTTCATTTTGTGCTCGCCGGCAACCGTTACATTCTTTACTCCTTCATCTGCAAGGATGATATCGGATTCAAAGGGCATCCCTATCAGTTTGCAAAGAAGCATCTTGGCAAGAGTAAGTCCGTTCGTAGCTTGAGTCAGCATCACGGATGCTTCGTTGACCTTGACTTTGATTGCCAGTTGGTCGGATGCGGTATATACGCCCTCCTGCACCAGAATATCGGCATCACGCTCCATCGTCTTCAGAAAATCAAAATAATTTTCAGCAAGTTTCTTCTTTGCTGCGATTGAAACAATCTGCCAGTATGCCTGATCAACATCAACTATTGTCTGAGCGTATTGCGCATCATATTGGTTTTTTGACAGTTCTTCCGCAAGATTGGCAATGCGGTTTGCCGCAATAATCTTTCCTCCGACAAACACAGGCTGTTTCAATGATATACCAATCAGCGAGATGTTGTGTATGTCCGGATGAAGAAGGTCATCAATCGTTCCTCCGATGGCGTTCACGGTCTGTGAAATGTCAGTTTGGGACAAAGCTCCGAGAAAGGTCTGCCACATAGGACTTTTCATATATTCCATCGCCAAAGCAGGATTCATTTGAAAGGTCTGCTGCAGCATTTCCATTTTCTGAGATATGCCTCCCTGGAGAATGGTTCCTGCACTACGCAACGCTGCAGACTGCTCGTCACTTATCAGATTCAGATCAAGAGAATTGTACAGATACGAACCGGTCGCAGATATGTTCGGATAAAAATTCGCCCTGGCGATAGCCCTGTCATAATTGGCAATATCCATATTGATTCTTGCCTGCTCCAGAGCCTTGTTGTTCTTTACTGCAAGTTCTCTGCACTCCTCAAGAGTGAGGCTTTCCTGTGCAATGCAGCATATGGATACGGTAGCCGCCCACAATGCCGCAATCATTCGTTTGACTGTCATAATTTCATTCAATATTTGCCTCTCTTACGGGCAAGTCCTTTGCCAAATAGCACCAATAGTATATTGATGTGGAGTATAATATTATCCAAACGACCTTTTTTTGCGACATTGGATAATAAATCAACTATATTTGTAAAGAAATACCCTGGAAGGACATTATGACAGAAAGGCACATTCTTGACATTCCGACTCTTCTGAACCAGTTGTCGAAGTCTTCATACCGCGCTCTCGGTGATGAATTCTTTGTGGCGAACCTTTCATACAATGAATCAATGGATTTCATGAAGTATCCGGTAAGGTTCAACGGGTTCCTGGCATTCTTCTGTATGGAAGGACGCTTCTCGATAGATATCGACCTCCATTCCTACGAAGTGGAAAAGGGGTCACTGATAATATACACCCCCGGCAACATGGTACGTGTGTCATCATATGATTCGAAAGAACTCAGAAAACTGAATTTCATCATCGTTGCTTCATCGGAATCCTTTATTACAGACGTCAGGGTTGATTTCAACAGGCTATACGACGATAGTCTGCTTGCATTGGAAAACCCGTGTATCAAGCTTGCCGCAGACGAAAGAGAGATGTTGAGAAAATACTATGAGCTGACAGAAACACTCCTCATACAGAATATTCCGAATAACGACAAGGCCGTCAAATATCTCGGGGCCTCCCTGTTCTCTCTGATGGGCTCGATATGGAAGAACAGAATAGATGCAGCAGAAGAAAACAAAAGGCCCCGTTCTATCAGGGCCAATGCAATATATGAGAATTTCCTGAAGTTGGTATCCGAGCATCATTCATCGCAACGGAACCTGAAGTTTTATGCCGACAAACTCTATCTCACCCCGAAGTATCTGTCAAAACTGATCAAAGGCATAAGCGGAAGGACTGCTGCGCAGTGGATTGACGGTTTTGTGATATTGGAGGCAAAAAACCTTCTCAAATATTCTGACTTGAGTGTAAAGGAAATTGCTTTCAAGATGCATTTCGCCAGCGTACCGTCCTTCTATAAATTCTTCAACAAGGAAGTCGGAATGACCCCTATGTCCTATAGGGAGCAATAATCCAAGATTGGGCGAGTGATCAGTGATTAATGTGGAAGCCAAGAGAATAGAGCATTTTCCCAGCAAGAGAAAAAAATACGCACAGACTTACTTTTGTGTGTAAATCTGTGCGTAAATTCTGCAAGTAATTGAATATCAGTGTACTTTGCGGTGAGGGGGGGATTCGAACCCCCGGTACAGTTAACCCGTACGTCAGTTTAGCAAACTGGTGGTTTCAGCCACTCACCCACCTCACCAGAGGTATCCGAAACTGAATCTTTCTGACACGCAGTCCGCCACGTATTGCGTAGCGGACTGCAAAGTTAAGAATATTTTCGGATATCCAAACAGAATTTTACAAATTGACGAACTCAATGTCAGTTGCAGCACGTTCTGCAAGGCATTTGCATCCGCCTTCTGTCGCATTCTTCAGAGCCTCTTTGGCCTCGGTGTTCTTACCCTGACGTGCAAGGCAGATGGCCTTTACGTACTGAGCCTTGGGACATTTGCATTTTGCAATGGCGAGAGCCTTGTCGGTATTGCCTGCAAGGAGCTGGGCAAGAGCTGCGTCGACACCTTTGTCCCCGCACCTCTGGGCAGCCTTTGCATAGTCGCCGCGAAGGAGAGCGCAAACGCCGAGGTTCTTCCGGGCATCAGCAGTGTTCGACTTGGTGAAGAGATCCTCTGCCTTGGCAAGGTCGCCTTTGCGTACTGCGCAAACACCTTTGAGGTTGAGAACGTCAGCATCTGCACCGCTGCAAAGGCCCAGATACTTCTCGGCTTCATCAACCTTGCACTCGTCCAATGCTACGCAGGCAAGGGCGAAGTTGGCTTTCTCGGAGCTGTATTTTTCAACTGCCTTCTTGTAAAGGGTCTTCTTGTCGGCTTTGTCCTTGCAAAGGGAAGCGGCCTTGAGCAGAGCGGGCTCGTCGAGAACGTCGATGTCGGTCTTGATCAGTTCTTTCAGTTCCTCATCGCTGTAATTGCGGTATTCAACATTGGCAATGAAACGGGCGCGGCGAAGCTGGGGAAGAACGTCTTTCGCAAGATCCTGGAAAATGGATGACATGTTGCGGATTTCTTTCTCCCTTACCTTGGGATCGCTGTACATATTGAGAACGCGGAGAATCAAATCCTTATCCTCGATATTGCTGTTGGTGACGAGATCCTTGAAGCCTTCCCAGTCCTCACCGACAGACTTGACTGATTTGAGATCCTTGTCGAGACCGGATTTCTTTGTAATCTTGTCAAAAGCATTGTCGGCTGATTTGCTCCTGCTGTCAGAAAGCTTGTTGTTCAGAGCCTCTGTACCTTCGGGGGAGGCATAAGCAACGATGTCGATGCCTTTGAGAGTCTCCCTCTCATTGCCTTTGACAGCCTCAAGAGCCTTGAGGAATTCAGCCACGCTGTCATTCTTCAGCTCCTTGCTGCGAACAACGCTGCTGTTGATCTGATACAATACCTGTCCTTCGGGATTGTAGGTGATGATGTCCTGATATCCGTGATCCTTCACGCCGTAGTATCCGTGACCGGCGAGGGTTTCGGTAATGTTGCAGCCGTCAGCGACTTTCCTGGCGGGAATAGTGACCCACTCCTTGCCGTCCACCGTGCAGCGTCCGCGCAGTTCAAGAGTCGATTTCGCCATTCCCTTCTTGTAAGGGAACACAAGATTCAGGCTGACAACACCGCCGTCACGAACGATGACGCGATAGTTGTTGTTCACCTTTTCACCCTGGAACATAATGGGCTCGAGAGCTTCCTCGCCACCTTCGTATACAAGTACGGGAGTGATTTCGAGAATCGCCTTGGGTGCAAAGAATTTCTCAGGATAGGTGACCGTAAGGTCTGCGGGGATGACACCGCCCTTCACTGCCAGAAATTGTCCATAACTGTTGGTAACGTTTACCTGACCGGCCAGTTGTGCCATCTTTTCGGCACTGGCGCAAGAAGATACTGACACTGCCAAAACAACAGTGGTCAGAATGTAAAGAATTTTCTTCATAATATAGTTGAATAAAGTAATTGTTCGTTTCGGGTTAATCCCAAACAAAGTTAACTAAATTTTGCTAACTTTGCAAAAATATGGAAAACCAACAGCTTCAAAGCCTGAAAAACAGGTATGATATCATAGGAAACGCTCCTGAACTGAACAGGGCGCTGGAAATTACGTACGCTGTCGCCCCCACTGACCTGACAGTGCTGATTGTCGGAGAGAGCGGTGTGGGCAAGGAAACTCTTCCCCAGATCATACATCAGTTTTCCAGACGCAAGACGGGGAAATATTTTGCCGTGAACTGCGGCGCCATCCCCGAAGGGACCATCGATTCGGAACTTTTCGGCCACGAGAAGGGGGCTTTCACCGGTGCCCACGAGATGAGGAAAGGTTATTTCGAGGAGGCCGACGGAGGCACGCTGTTCCTTGATGAAATAGGAGAGCTTCCCCTGTCCTCCCAGGCGAAACTCCTGCGTGTGCTCCAGAACGGAGAGTTTATCCGTGTCGGCAGCAACAAGGTGATGAAAACCGACGTCAGGGTTGTTGCCGCAACCAATATCGACCTGTCATACGCCGTCCAGCGCGGCAAATTCCGTCCGGACCTTTACTACCGTCTCAACGCCGTCTCCATAACAATGCCTGCACTCAGGGAAAGAGGGGATGACATTCAGCTGCTTTTCAGAAAGTTCACCTCGGATTTCTCGATGAAATACGGGGTATGCAAGCTGAATCTCACTCCGGATGCCGTCGATCTGCTCAAGGCATATCGTTGGCCGGGAAACATACGCCAGCTGAAGAATGTGGCCGAGACAGTATCCGCTCTTGAAAGCAGCAGCATCACCCCGGGCAGCCTCAGATGTGAGATTTCGGCCGCCGCATTGTCCAAATACATACCAAAGGACGAGGGCACGCTTCCCTGCATCACCGTGCACGAGGAAGGCTTCAATGCAACGGAAAAGGAAGCGCTGGTGCGTATGATATACAAACTGCGCCAGGATGTCGACTACCTTCGTGACAAGGTAGAGGGCTCCGCCAAACCGGTGATGGCACTGCCCTCGAAGGACGAACCGGAGTGGCAGGATACGGAGAGTACGAGCAGACAGGAGATGGAGAACGTGAGCAGACAGGAGGAAAGACAGGACACCGACCTGTCCATACAGCGTGCCGGATTGGATCTCATCCGCAAAGCCCTGGAACGCAACGGCGGCAACCGCAAGGCCGCAGCCGTCGAACTGGGAATTTCGGAAAGGACACTATATAGAAAAATAAAGGAAATGGAAAATGGCCTTTAGCAGTCACATAATCCGCGCAGGCATCGCCGTTGTCCTGCTCGCCGCAGCAGCCTCGTGCGGCATCTACTCCTTCTCCGGTACGTCCATACAACCTGACGTAACGTCCATAACCATAGATTTCGCCGAATATAAGGCGCTGAAAGTCAATCCCATGCTGTCAACGCAGTTCACCGAGGCCATGAAGGAGAAATTCCGCAAGCTCACCAAACTGGAACAGCTGGAGATGGACGGAGATCTGTTGCTGCATACAGAGATTACCGGATACGAGGTGTCGGCCACGTCAGTGACCGCAGACGAGGTGGCCGCCCGCAACCGTTTGACCGTCAGCGTAAAAGCGCAGTTCACAAACCGCAAATACCCTGAGGACGATTTCGACAAGAGCTTCTCGGCCTACGCAGATTTCGACGCAACCCAACTGCTGGATGCCGTACAGGATGCTCTCTGCGAAGAAATAATAGAGAAGCTTGTAGACGACATATTCAATGCATCTGTAGCGCAATGGTAAGACTGAAGGATATGACAATAACGGATCTGTCCTCACTCGTGGACAGATATCCCTGGTTCGCCGCCGGACGCGCCGCGTTGTGCAGGAAGCTGTCCTCGGAATCCGGAGCGGAAGCGGCCGGAAGCGTTTTCCGCGACTCGCTGGCCTATCTCCCCGACGGAGCCTATATAGCTTCCGCAATACGTTCGTCGGTGAAACGTGACTATTCGGACACCGGGATGGACAGTGCCATATGTGATTTGGTCAAGGAACGCCCGAGGATAGTGTTCGACGGAACGGACTTTTTCAGCCGCAACGACTATGAGAGTGTGCGCGACGAGAAGGATGCTTCTCTGGGCAGGATGGCTGTCGTGGATTATTCTGCTCCAGCACCTGAAATGTGCGAACATCCGGACGACGGGGACTTTGACCTTGTCTCTGAAACACTTGCCGGAATATATGCCGAACAGGGGTATACTGAACGGGCAATTGAAATATACAGCGCACTAAGTTTGCAAAGTCCCGAAAAAAGTGCTTACTTTGCATCCCTTACGGAAAAATTAAAAAAATAGAATATGAATACACTTTTCACCGTACTCGCAATTATCGTACTGATTGCTTCGATTCTGCTCACCATCGTTGTGCTTCTGCAGAACGGTAAAGGCGGCGGACTCGCGTCCAATTTCGTTGCCGGCAACCAGACATTCGGCGTACGTCAGACTGCAGACCTTCTCGAGAAGGTAACCTGGGGCCTTGCAGCCTTGATTCTGGTTCTTTCAATATTCTCCAACTTTGCCCAGAGCAATACGGCAAAGAGCGGCCTGGACATCACTGACGATATTCAGGTGGGACAGATTGAGGAAGCTCCCGCATTCCCTTCAGCACCCATCCAGCAGGAGAATCCCACACAGGAATAAGCGGATTCCATCCGTTATTCCAGAATCACTTCCCCGTCTTTCACATCTACATGAACGGTAGCGCCTCTGCCGATGCTGCCGTTCAGTATTGCTATCGCCATTTTGTTCACCAGCTCGCGCTGCATCACCCTGTTTATGGGCCTTGCGCCGTATGCAGGGTCATAACCCCTGTCCGACATATACTCCTCGAAGGCGGGAGTAAAGTCCACGGCCACACCGTTGTCAGCCATCTTCTCCCTGAGAATGGTCTCCTGAAGCTTCAGTATGGAGAGTATGTCGGCCTTCGTAAGCTGCTGGAAGGTGATTATTTCGTCTATACGGTTCAGGAACTCCGGCCTCACCGAAGCCTTCAGGGTTTCGTAAGTGGCGTTTGACGTCATTATCAATATTGTATTCTTAAAGTCCACGGTTCTGCCCTTGTTGTCGGTCAGACGCCCGTCATCCAGCACCTGCAACAGTACGTTGAACACGTCCGGATGGGCCTTTTCAATCTCATCCAGAAGAATCACGCTGTACGGCTTGCGCCTTACGGCTTCGGTCAGCTGACCGCCTTCATCATAGCCGACGTAGCCCGGAGGAGCACCCACAAGGCGGGACACCGTATGCCTTTCCTGATATTCGCTCATATCGATGCGCGTAATCATATTCTCATCATTGAAAAGGAAATCCGCAAGGGATTTGGCGAGAAAAGTCTTGCCCACCCCGGTAGTGCCCAGGAACATGAAACTGCCTATAGGCCTCTTTTCGTTCTGCAGGCCGGCACGCGAACGCCTTACCGCATCGGAAACCGCACGGATGGCTTCATCCTGTCCTACAACACGCCTGTGCAGAGCATCTTCCATTCTGAGAAGCTTGTCTTTCTCGCTTTCCAGCATCTTGCTGACGGGAATGCCTGTCCATTTGGCCACAACTTCCGCAATATCCTCTGGAGTCACAGCCTCTGTTATTATGGGATCCTTGATTGCTGCTGCCCTGGCGCTCAACATGTCTATCTTCTTCTGCTCTTCGCCCATTCTGCCGTAACGGATCTCCGCGACGGCGCCGAAATCTCCGCGCCGCTCTGCTGAAGCGGCCTCGATTTTCAAGTCCTCCATTTTCTGGCGGGCTGCCTGCAGGCCTGAAAGTATGCCCTTCTCCTCTTCCCAACGCTTCATCAGGGTTTCCCTTTCCGCATTCAGGGTATCGAGTTCCTCCTGTATCTTGTCCAGTTTCAGTTTTATGTCCTCGTTCCTGACCGCTTGTTTTTCTATCTCCAACTGGCGTATCCTGTTGTTGAGGCTGTCTATGGGTTCCGGAACGCTGTTCATCTCCAGCCTCAGTTTGGCAGCCGCCTCATCCACAAGGTCTATGGCCTTGTCAGGCAGGAATCGGTTGGTAATGTAACGGTGTGAAAGTTCCACCGCCGCAATCAGCGCATCGTCCTCGATACGTACCTTGTGGTGGTTCTCATAGCGCTGCTTGAGGCCGCGCATTATGCTTATGCTCTCCGCCGTGGTGGGCTCGTCGACAGTGACCATCTGGAAACGGCGTTCCAGAGCCTTGTCGGTCTCGAAATACTTCTGATACTCGTCCAGCGTTGTGCTGCCTATGGTCCTGAGTTCTCCTCGGGCCAGAGCCGGCTTGAGTATGTTGGAGGCATCCATCGCCCCGCTGGTGCGTCCGGCACCGACCAGAGTATGGATTTCATCTATGAACAGGATTATTTCCCCGTCGCTTTCGACGACCTCCTTCACAACACCCTTGAGCCTTTCCTCGAATTCTCCCTGATATTTGGCTCCGGCAATGAGGGCGCCGAGATCCAGAGAATAGATGGTCTTGGATTTCAGGTTTTCTGGCACCTGTCCGTCCACGATTTTCTGCGCTATCCCTTCGCTGATGGCTGTCTTTCCCACACCTGGTTCACCTACCAGTATGGGGTTGTTCTTGGTTCTGCGGGACAGTATCTGAAGAGTGCGTCGTATCTGCTCGTCACGGCCGATCACCGGGTCGAGTTTCCCTCCTGAGGCTCTCTCATTGAGGTTGATGGCAAATTTGTTCAAAGTCTCATATTTATTTTCCATAGTATATGGCGTTGTCCCGGTTTATTGGACTTCGCCGCAGCATTTTACCTCAAAGGGTGAGCCAAGCACTTTTTTCTGCCATTTTGTCAGTATTCTTTATCTCACAATAAATTGCTACCTTTGAAGATTGTTGGACATAAAATAAAACAGAATATGACAAAGTTCAGGACAGGCAGTGACCTCATAGGCGAAAAACAGATTCCCGCCGAGGCGCTTTATGATGTGCAGACCCTCAGGTGTCTGGAGAATTTCAATATAAGCCATTTCCATCTCAACGAATATCCGAATTATCTTAAAGGATTGGCTATCACCAAGATGGGTGCAGCCGAAGCAAACCACGACCTCGGTCTCATCACGGATGAAGTGTATAAAGCCATTATGGCTGCCTGCCACGAGATATGTGAAGGCAAACACGCCGAGGCCTTCCCCATAGATATGATACAGGGCGGTGCGGGCACCTCCACCAACATGAATGCAAACGAGGTCATCGCAAACCGCGCGCTCCAGATAATGGGCTACGAACTCGGTGATTTTGCGCATTGCTGGCCCAATGACGACGTGAACCGCAGTCAGTCCACCAACGACGCTTACCCCACTGCCGCCCATCTGGGACTGTATTTCAGCCACCTGGATCTCAAGAAACACCTCGAAAGCCTCATTGCCTCCTTCAGGGCGAAAAGTCTGGAATTTGCTGGAATACTGAAAATGGGCCGTACCCAGCTGGAAGATGCCGTGCCTATGACCCTCGGCCAGACTTTCGGCGGTTTTGCTTCCATACTCGAGGACGAACTCAAGCATCTTGACGAGGCGGCGGCAGACTTCCTTACCGTAAACATGGGTGCCACAGCCATAGGTACCGGTATATGCAGCGAACCCGGTTACGCCGAAAAATGTGTGAAAGCCCTCGCCGACATAACAGGATGGCCCGTTACCCTCGCCGCCGACCTTGTTGGGGCAACCTCCGACACGTCAAGCCTCGTCGGTTACAGTGCCGCAATGAAACGTCTCGCAGTGAAAGCCAGCAAGATAAGCAATGACCTGCGCCTCCTTGCATCCGGTCCGCGCTGCGGCTTGGGCGAAATCAATCTGCCGGAAAAACAGCCCGGTTCCTCAATAATGCCCGGCAAGGTGAACCCTGTCATACCCGAAGTGATGACCCAGGTGTGCTACAAGGTGATGGGCAATGACGTATGCGTGACAATGAGCGGCGAGGCCGCACAGATGGAGCTCAACGCAATGGAACCCGTAATGATACAGTGCTGCTTCGAGAGTGCGGAACTGCTGATGAACGGTTTCGACACCCTGCGCATCAACTGCGTGGACGGAATCACGGCCAACGCCGACCGTTGCGAGGCGTACATAAGGAACAGTATAGGTATTGTGACCGCCCTCAACCCCATAATCGGCTACAAACATTCCACAAAGATTGCGAAGAAAGCCAAGGAAACCGGGAAAGGTGTCTATGACTTAGTTCTGGAAGAGGGCATACTCACAAAAGAAGAACTGGACATCATACTTTCACCTGAAAATATGATAAAGCCGGTCAAACTCGATATCAAGCCCAGAAAATAGACTTCACGACATGTTTTATCATGGGTTATGTGTCGTGAAGTGCTATAGCTCGTATCTTCTGAGATCTTTTTCGCGGATTGCCGCCCTTTTGTCATACTCCTTCTTTCCCCTTCCCAGGGCTATGAGGAGTTTTGCGTATCCGTTGTCGGCTATATACAGTTTCACGGCGATAATCGTATAGCCTTTCTCCTTCACGGCACGGCGCAGCTTGCCAAGTTCCTTTTTGGTGAGCAACAGCTTGCGGTCCCGCTTGGGGTCGTGCTGTCCCCAACTGCCCCACCAATATTCTGCAACGTGCATATTCTTGACATACAGCTCATTGCCTGAAAAATAGCAATAGGACTCCACAAGAGATGCCTTACCTGCACGTATGGACTTTATCTCCGTTCCTGTCAACACTATGCCGGCCTGGAAGGTCTCGATGAATTCGTAGTCGAATGAGGCCCTCCTGTTCTTTATCTGTATGTCGCTCTTCTTTTTCACGGGCTGCAAAGATAGCGAAATTATGGCTCAACCCAATGAATGACTATGCCGTCGCGTTCCATTCCGCGCAACCAGGTCATCTGGCGCTTTGCAAACTGATGTATGGCGGTACAGAGCTTGTCGTGCATCTCCTCCACGGACAGTTTCCCCATTGCATACAGCGTAAGATACCTGTATTCCAGACCGTAATAGATAAGGTCATCCGGGGTCAGACCGGAAGCGAGCAGATTCTTTATCTCAATGAGCATACCTTCATCCAGCCTGTCCTTGAGGCGTTTGTCTATCCGTGCCCTGCGCGTCTCCCTGTCCACAAGGGTGGCGATAAAGAAAGTCTTCCGTGGCAGAATGAGGTCCAGAGGGGTATTGTCCGGCATTTCGTACTTGGAGCAGGTGACCGCCTCGATATAGAGTCCGCTTCCTCCGCAAAGTATGGGAACCACACCCCTTTT
Organism: Candidatus Cryptobacteroides sp.; assembly: GCA_045597605.1. GTDB lineage: Bacteria > Bacteroidota > Bacteroidia > Bacteroidales > UBA932 > Cryptobacteroides. The sequence continues at coordinate 16,853 of JAZLKN010000006.1, forward strand.
CCTGCAATCGGCATAAGCGGAAGAGAAATCCTTCTGATACTGGCAGATGTTGTACTTCGAACCTGCCGGAACGATATCTATGAGATGATATGGGATTTCGCCATACTCGGCAATGTCCTTGCCCGTGCCGATATCCATTCCTATATACACCTGTCGGCTGTCACCGCTGATTATTTCGGCACTGTTGAGCCTGCCTGTCTCTTTGCAGAGACGGTTGAACTCGCGTGCAAGGGAAACGGCATAGCGGGTCTTGCCGCTCGCCGTGGGGCCCATCACGCATACCAGATCGATGATTCCGTCACAGTAATTCCGGAAAATCTCCTCCACATCCAGAATTTCCGGAGGAGGAAGCGGCGCAGGGGGAGGTATGGGTATGAAGTTTCTTCCAGCCATCGTTCCGACTATCTTGGTCTCAGCCACCTCTCGGGATCGAGGTACTTGCCCTTGAATATCAGGAAATACAATTGCGTCTTACCCATAATGGTCGCCACGTCACCGATTTTCTGTCCCGTCTGCACCTTTTCTCCAGGATGGACTGAAGCGTTCTTGACCTTGCAGTAAGTCGTGTAATAGCTGCCGTGCTGAATCAAAATGCACTGACCGTAACCGGGAGCTATCATTATGTTGGATACAACTCCGTCAAACACAGCCTTCACATCGCTGCCCTCTTCGCAGGCAATGTTGATTCCGTTGTTGAAAAGGGACAGTTTCAACTCCTTGTTCTGATATGCGCCATAATGTTCCGCAACGGGCCCGTCCACAGGCCACGGCAGTTTTCCGCGATTGCCCTCGAAATCCTTGGACAGCTTTATATTCTCGGGAGACGCCGCTTTTCCGCTTTTCTCCTTCCCCGTGGCGTTCTTCAACATTTTTTCTATCTGGCGGTCAAGGGCCTGTTTTTCCGCTTTCTTTGCTTTTAGGGATGCCTGATAGGACTTTTTGTCCCTCTTGAGTTTGTCGACTATTTTCTGCTGGGCTTTTTCATTGGTCTTGATTCTGCCCAATTCGCGCGCCCGTTCAGCCCTCTCGGCCTGGGCCTGCGCCTTGACGCTGACAAGATTGGCTTTCTTTTCACTGAGCTCGGCCTTGAACTGCTCGATTTTCCTGGCCTGGGTGTTGATTTGCGAAGAAAGACTCTTGAAATATCCGAAACGTCTGAAGGCCTGCCCGATGTTTTCGCTCGCCAGGATGTACATATACCAGACTTTGACGTCCCTGTTCTTGTATGCACCCATAACCAGACGGGAATAATGGGCCTGAAGTGTGTCCAGGGCCTTCTGCTGACGGTTTATCTCACTCTGCAGATCCCTGATCCGGTCATTGTATGTGTTGATGAGGTTGTCGGATTCCTGCACAAGCTTCTGTCGGGAAGCCTTCTGGGCCTGAATCAGGTTCAGTGAAGAAATAGCCTCCGCCGAACGGGATGCCGTACCGGACAGCTGCTTCTGAAGAATGGCTATGTCCCGCTCGAGAGCATCGCGCCTCCTCTGTTTTTCCGACAGGCTCTGCGCGGATGCGATGCAGCAGATGCACAGGAAAAGGAATGCCAGTATGCTACTTCTTTTTCTCATTTTCTTTTACTGCGGCCTGTTGGCGATAGCCGTCTGCCAGGTTTTTCTCTCCAAGTTTTTCAAGCACCTCGGCATAATGTCTCAGTATTTCCGGATGCTCCTTGCCTCCATACAGCATCGCCTTCTTGAAAAAGGCTTTTGCCGCCGTATATTTTTTCTGCTTGAACAATATCCATGCATAGGTATCCAGATACACGGCATTCTCCGGCTCGGCGGAAATCGCCTTCTGCGACATTTTTGACGCTTTACCCAAATTCCTGTTCTCCAGCGACAAATAATAAGCGTAATTATTGAGCACCGTCACGTTGTCCGGACACTGCTTCAAAATTCTGTCATATTCCCTGAACGAGTCCTCGTGCCGACCGAGGAAATAATAGCAATCCGCCCTAGTCGTCAAGGCTCCCACATACAGACTCTCGTCCGAATCTATGGTTTCAAGAATGCGGTTGCCTGTCTGAAGCGCCTCTTCATATCTGCCCTTGTTGAACTGTGAATACATTACCAGCGAGGAGAGATAATTGTCACCCGGATTCGCCAGGCTGAGACTGTCCAGAACCGATTCCTTTTCCAGAGAATAGAAGAACCCTCCGGCATAATGGGTGACGGACGTGTCGGTCGGTTCGGTACGCAGACAGGTCCTGACCAGCCTTTCATAATCCTTCAGATGCACGTAATTGAATCTGGGATCACTGCCTTTTATGATACGGTCCAACATGTCTTTCTTTGTCGCCGCGGGCATAGCGTCCATCGCAAACAGATTGTTCAACCTGTCGAAGAATTCATCGAACCTTCCCTGCAGACGGCTCATTTCAATCCGGGACATTATGGTATATTCCGTATCGCCTTCAAGAATCTCAAGCCTGGTCAGCAGGCTGTCTGCAAGGTCGAACTTGCGCTGTCGCATATAAATGTCCGACAGCGCGGACAGTACGTTGGAATCGCCGGGGCGTTTGGCACGCAACGAAATATACATATGTTCGGCCTGTTCCATCTTTCCCACTGCGGCATAGATGGATGCCAGACGCGTAGCGTACCATACGTTGGTGCTGTCCAGCGCGTAGGCCTTCTCAAAATTCTCCACGGCACCCCTGGCATCATTGGCCTCAACCGCAAGATAGCCCAGATAGTAATACACGGCATCGTTGTCCGGATCAAGCTTCCCCGCCTGCTGCAGAAGATTCCCGGCCACCTTCACGTCACCCTTCAGATACGATTCCAGAGCCGACAGCAGAAGAGTTTCAGCCTGACGTCCGGCAGTGACGTGGGCACAGAATACCATACCCGAGAGCAGGCAGAAAAAAAGCAGGTATAATCCCTTGTTGCGCATACGGAGCAAAGTTAACACTTTTTTGTATATTTGTGTGTATGCAACGTTTTCAGATGGATCCGCATCTTACCATAGTTGAAAAATGCCTGAAGGGTGACAGTGCCGCCCAGAAGGAATTGTTCGAGCAGCTGTCCGGCAAGATGCTTTCCCTTTGTTTAAGGTACACAGGTGACCGTATGACCGCGGAAGATATGTTGCAGGAAGGGTTCGTAACCCTGTTCTCCAAACTTGACAGCTACAAGGGCGAAGGTTCGTTCGAAGGATGGGCGAGACGGGTGTTCGCCACCACCTGCCTGATGCATCTTCGCAAGAAGGACGCATTGAGAATGAGCGATGACCTGCAGGAGGCCGGCAATGTCGGAGACGAATCTCCGTCGGCAGCCCAGCAGATGGGATACAGGGAACTGATGGATCTCGTCACTTCAATGCCCGACGGCTACAGGACAATTTTCAACTTGTACGTGATGGAGGGTTTCCGCCATAAGGAGATCGGCAAGATGCTTGGAATATCCGAAATCACGTCACGCAGCCAGTTGAACCGCGCACGGCTATGGCTGCAGAATAAAATCAAGGAAAGAAATGTATAAGGAAGAAGATTTCGACATATTGGTAAAATCGACCCTCGAGCCCGGAACGGAAGACGTTCCGGCCGGCATGTGGGAAAGCGTACAGAAGCGCATTGATGCGGTTTCTCCCGTCCCTGTGCTCCGCCGCCGCTTGTGGAAAAGGTGGACAGCCGGCATTGCTTTCGCCTGTGTGGCGGCCTGCTGTCTGTTGCTTCTTACTCCGCGCAAGGAGGAAAACGCCGCGCCAGTCGTCGCATCCGTACCAGGTGTGGAATCCGTACCAGATGGAGAATTCGTACCCAGTGTAGCTCCCGTCACAGTTGCCACGGCATCAGCCATTGTGACAGAGACCCCAAAAACCGATATGACAGCATCTGCAGAACCGACCGGGACAACTGAACCGGCGGAAACGGCGAAACCGACTGAACCGGCAGAAACGGCAGAGACACCGGAACCCGCAGGACATGTTATAGAGACCGAGTCAGGAGAGCCGAAAACCACGACTCAGACAATGCCGTCCGGACAATTTGCAATGTTTGAGCCCGAAAGGCCGGCAAAACGAATACGGTACGCATTGACCGGTAGCGCAATATCCGGAAGCCACTCGGGCGGAAGGTCATCCTTTGCCGACCGTATGTCCACCAGCCAGATGGACTTCGGCTCGGAAGAAAAGATATACGAAAGCGCCGGCACTTTCTATATGATACCCATATCCGCAGGCATTGGAATACGCATCAGCTTCACGAAGCGCTGGGCCCTGGGAGTAGGATTGAACTACACCTTCCTCCACAGGCATTTCGAAGGGTTATATGACTATGGCGGCAGCGAGAACTATTATTGCGACAATATCTCGAACAACCAGCATTACATAGGTATTCCCGTCAATGCCTACTATAACATAACAAGCGGAAACCGTCTGAAATTCTATGTTTATGCGGGTGGCACCATAGAGAAATGCGTATCCAACAGCTACAGTTTCAATTACTACGGATATACAAAATTCCTGAAACAGCCCGTCGGCGGCCTTCAGGCCAGTATCAACGCGGGACTAGGACTCCAGTTCTGCATAACCGACCGCTTCGGAATCTATCTTGACCCGAGTTTCAGATACTATTTCCGGAATTATCTCCAACCCAAGAGCATAAGAACAGCCCAGCCGTTCCAGATAAACGCCGAACTGGGTTTGAGGTGGGATCTTTAAACCGGTCTTCAGAACAGGCTCTCAGTCTTCCCAGACAAGGGTGCGAGACTGGTCCGGATTAACATTTATATAAACTTTCAGAGTATCCTCCGGAAGAAGTTCTTCTATGTTCTCCGGCCACTCCATTATACATGTTCCACCGCTGTAGAAGTAATCTTCCACACCGATGTCCATTGCTTCGGACAAGTTCTTTATCCTGTAGAAATCGAAATGATACACCGGCCGCCCTCCGCCGTCGCGGTATTCGCTGATAATGGTGAAAGTCGGTGAACAGACATTGTCCCTCACCCCCATTGCGCGGCAAAGGGCAACAGTGAACGTTGTCTTGCCCGCTCCCATCTGTCCATAAAAGGCAAAAAGTTTTGCTCCGCCCGTTTTTTCAATGAATTCCCCGGCAGCCCTGTCAAGGTCTTCAAGGTTTTTAATCGTCACCTGATGTTTCATATTCACAAATTTATTAAGAAAAAGATATTTTTTGCAAAGAAAAAACGTTTATTCTCGTATTGCCATTGAAATCCTTCCCGCAAATTTCGTCCTTCGCAGAAAAAAGTCATGGACAAAAAAATGATTCTGTTCCTACCTCTGCTGCTGGCCTGCGACAGGATTTCCTTCAGCGGAAGTGATTGTCCGGAACCGCAGCAACCATCTTCCATCTATTCTGTAGCCGTTGAATATCCTATGGATTACAACTGGAGAACAGACTCGCTGGGAGGGAACGTCCCGACAAGCATAGTGTGCTATAAAGACAGTGTCGAGTGCCTCCGCATAGACACAAAGTCATCCGGGATAATCGGAATAGATGCGGATATGCACAGAATAGTGCAGGGGCATCTGTATTCCGATTTTTCCACCACGACCGATGAAACTGTCATCTCCCGCGACGGAAAGGAACTGTTCCGGTACAGGGGCAGGGAGATGGTGTGCGGTCTGATGGTAAGGGATACGTCCGTTTTCACCCTCTGCTGCCCCAGAAACGGAGAAGGGTGGACCTACAGACACAACGGCAGGACTGTCATTTCCAGCGAAAACGGTATCCTGCAAAGCGGCCTGTATGAGGACAGGGGACAGCTGTGTTTCTCCTACACCGAACCTATAGTGGCAGGCAGACAACACGTTGGGAGACATTATTTTGTTTCTGACGGGAAAGACAGCCTCCTGATGATTCCCGCCGACGTGAGCACCGTTCTGGCAATAAGGCGCTTTGACGGAAGGATAAACTACCTCGCAACTCTGAGGTATATGAAAGGACTGGTGTGGCAACAGGGCAACAGGGCTGTTGTTGCGGACAGGTCCACGGAAAGCGCAAATATCGGAGAACACGGATTCGTGGTGGCGGAAAACAGCTTGTTGGCCACAGCCAGAATGGATGACGTCACCTATTTCTGGGATTGCGACAATACCGAATACTCAACAATGCCGCATTTCACCGCAGACGCCGTATGCGACAACAAGCCGTATCTGTGCTATGCAACGTCATATTATGGTATGAGACGTAGCCTGACGGTTCATTACAAGCACAGAGATTTCACAATTCCCTACCGTTACAGGCTGACTTCTTCAAATGCTTTCACTTGCGACATGAACGAATTTGCAATAGGCCTGAATGACTGCGACGACAACTATCATCCGCTGATAATCCACGGACGAGACACTTTAAGATTCGGATTCAATGGATACTTTATCGGCCTTGCCCTTCCATAATGTTGCGGGCAAGGGTATTCGCGCAGATGAATTCCTTGAGAGCCGCGCAATCGGTGTCGAGGATGGAATGGCGGTCTCCGGTCCATTCTATGGTACCTTCGTTTACGAAACAGATATGGTCGCCTATTTCGAGCATGGAGTTCATGTCATGGGTATTTATAACCGTCGTCATGTTGAACTCCGCCGTGAGCTCGCTGATAAGTTTATCTATGAGTATGGAAGTGTAGGGATCCAGTCCGGAGTTCGGCTCGTCGCAGAAGAGGTATTTCGGGCTGAGGGCTATGGCTCTGGCTATGCCCACACGCTTCTGCATGCCGCCGGAAAGCTCGGATGGATACTTGTTGTCGCTGCCGGTGATGTTCACCTTCTCCAAGCAGAACTTCGCCCTCTCGAGTTTTTGTGCATAAGACCAGTCCGTGAAAAAATCCATAGGGAACATCACGTTTTCGAGCACGGTGGCGAAATCGAACAGTGCACTGCCCTGGAAGAGAACGCCGATGTGCTGGTGAAGGGCCTTTCTCTGCTGCTCATTCATAGCCACAAGGCTGTTCCCGTCATAGAGTATGTCCCCCGCATCGGGCTTGAAAAGCCCTATGAGATTCTTCAGCAGCACGGTCTTGCCGCTGCCGCTCTTCCCTATTATCATATTGCACCTGCCGTTGGCGAAAACGGCATCGATATCGTGCAGAACCTGTCTGCCGTCAAACCCCTTGCAAAGACCCCTGACCTCTATCATATCCTAGTAAAGCATCACTTCCGTGACAATAAGGTCAAACAAAAGTATGAGTATGCTGCTCGTCACTATGGCGCGGGTGCTGCTGCGACCCACACCGAGGGACCCGCCGCTGGCATAATAGCCCTCGAATGCGGATATACTGCTGATTATGAAGCAGAACAACGCGGTCTTGAAACAACTGTAAAACACATAGAACCCATTATAGCTGTACTCTATGCCCTCCATATAGGAGGCCGTGCGTATGATGCCCGTGAATTCGACCACTACATATCCGCCTATAAGGCCGAGAACGAAACTAAGAAGCATAAGAAGGGGGCTGAGCATGGTCGCGGCAAGAATCTTGGGCCGAACGAGGAATCCGGCGGAATTTACACCCATCATATCCATGGCATCTATCTGCTCCGTTATACGCATGCTGCCAAGTTCGGATGCAATGTTGGACCCCATTTTCCCGGCGAGGATGAGGGCGACCATCGTGGAGCAGAACTCCAGAATCAGGCTTTCCCTGACCATATACCCCACATACATCTTGTCTATGAACGGATTTTCGAGATTGGACGCAGTCTGTATCACAAGGACACCGCCTATGAAAACGGATATTACGGCGACTATGAGAATGGAGGATATGACCAGTTTGTCCGTCTCCATAAGGAACTGTTTCCAATACAATCCGGCCTTCTCCGGGCGGCGGAAGACCCTGCACAGAAACAGGAAATACTCTCCGATTTTTTCTATCGCCGTTTTTATCATAACATCGCAAAGATACTAATTAAAAATTAAATTATGCTTATAAAGATTGCCAGTGCAAAATGCGTGGGAATAGAAGCCCTGAAGGTGACTGTCGAGGTCAGCGTCACAAACGGGATAGGTATTCATCTCGTCGGGCTCGCTGACGCCGCTGTAAAGGAAAGTCTGCTGCGTACGGTGACCGCCCTTCAGGCGATAGGCCTGCGGATACCGGGAAAGAAGATTATAATAAATCTGGCTCCGGCAGACATACACAAGAAAGGCAGCGGCTATGACTTGCCCATTGCCCTTGGAATAATCGCAGCCTCACAGCAGATGGAAATGAAGGATTTGGACAAATATGTGATAACGGGAGAACTTGGCCTGGACGGGACGGTCCGCTACGTCCCCGGTGCACTTCCCATATCGGAAATGTCTTGCAGGGAGGGTTACAAAGCCTGTATCCTGCCTTATGATTCCGCCATCGAGACATCCTGCTTCAACACCGGTGTCGTGTATGGCGTACATACGCTGAAGGATGTGCTGGCCATTCTGTGCCAAAGGGAGGAAAGTGCCGGTCTTGTCATACGCGGCGGAAACGGAAGCGGGGCTTCCGACACCCGGAGAAATGCCGATTGGCAGATAATGGACTTCTCGGAAATCGTGGGACAGGATGTGGCAAAACGCGGCTTGGAGATTGCCGCGAGTGGCGGTCACAACGCGATAATGGTAGGCCCTCCAGGCAGCGGGAAGAGTTCCCTTGCCAAGGCTCTGTGTGGCATAATGCCTCCCATGAGCAGCGAAGAGGCCCTTCAGACCTGCAAGATCTACTCCGTTGCCGGCAGGGGTTTGCCTTCATACGCCAATTCGTTCATCAGACCTTTCAGGGCACCTCATACCACAACCTCGGTTCCCGCTCTTGTAGGAGGAGGGTCGGATTGCATAACACCTGGAGAAATCAGTCTGGCGCATAACGGCATACTCTTCCTCGATGAATTCTGTGAGATGCCGAAATCAACGATGGAGGTACTCAGGGGGCCGCTGGAGGATCGCAGGATTGTGTTGTCAAGACTGAGGACAAAGGTGGAGTATCCTGCAAACTTCACGCTAATCGCCGCAACCAATCCCTGCCCCTGCGGATATTATGGAGAAGGGGACAGATGTACCTGTACCGTCGGACAGAGAAAATCCTATCTTGCCAGGCTGAGCGGTCCCTTGATGGATAGGATTGATCTGCAACTTTGGCTGCATTCAGTTGACACAAAGAAACTTATGGACGCTTCTGGGAAAGAGGAGAGCAGCTCGGATGTGGCAGCAAGAGTGATGCGTACAAGGGATATCCAGCGGAAGCGGTTCCGGGAGGACGGAATCTTCTGCAATGCACAGATGAACAACCGCTTGATGAAGAAATACTGCCTGCTGGACGATAGGTGCAAGGAGTTTCTGAACCGTATATGCGAACGTATGGGGCTGTCCGCCCGTGCCTGCATGAAAATCATCAAACTGTCCAGAACCATTGCGGATATGGACATGTCGGAGAATATTCGCATCGAACATATCTCAGAAGCAGTCTCCTACCGCTTTCTGGACAGGAACGACGCCTGATGTCTAACGGGGGAAAAGTCCGAAAACGGCACTTCCGCTGCCGGACATGGAAGCATATACCGCACCCTTGTCATAAAGGGAGCGTTTGACTTCGGCCAGAACGGGATAGGCGGGGAACACGGCCTTCTCGAAGTCGTTGAACACACAGTCTTTCCATTGCGAAACAGGTCTTGCAAGTGCCTGACGCAGCGGTATTTCCGCAGGTAAAGGCACTATTCCGGCATACGCCTCGCGTGTGGATACGCTGATCTCCGGGAAAACGACCTCTATCCTATAATCGTCGATCTCCGGCAGTTCAAACGGCTCAAGAAGTTCTCCGCGACCGGTGACGAACATCGGGCTGTTGTAAACGAAGAAGGGACAGTCGCTGCCAAGTTCCGCAGCATATATCTCCAGCATCGTGTCGGGGAGGTACAGGTCGAACATCTCGCTGAGCAGGCGAAGAGCAAAGGCGGCATCGCTGCTGCCACCTCCGAGGCCGGCTCCGACCGGTATGCGTTTGTCAAGGCGGATATGCACGGGGGGCAGACCGAATTCCTTCTTCAGCAGCTTGTACGCCTCAACCGTCAGGTCCTTCATCGGATTCCAGTCCCCTGCCGCAGAGCCGTCCATAAGACGACCGTCACGGAATATCTCAACAGCGAATTTCGATGCCTCGACTATCTCCAGCTCATCCGTAAGGGTGGTACAGGGTATGAACAGGGATTCCAAATTATGGTATCCGTCAGACCTTCTGGCTATAACGTTAAGGCCTATGTTGAGCTTTGCGTTGGGATTGGCTTTCATTTCAATGCGGCAAGACTATCAGTTACCTGAGATATGATTTCTTCATCCAGGCCTTCCATTACCGGTGCCAGGAAAGAAACCATCTGAAGACGGCGGGCCTCCTCAAGCGATATTCCGCGGCTGCGCATATAGAACTGTTCGTCCTCGTCCAGTTTGCCGGCAGTGGCGCCGTGGCTGCATTTCACGTCATCGGCATATATCTCCAGCTGCGGGAGGGTTTCCACGACGGCGTCGCGGGACAACAGCAGATTGCGGTTGGTCTGGTACGCCTCTGTCTTCTGGGCGCCCCGGGCAACAACTATCCTGCCGTCGAAACGTGACACCGAATGGCCGCCGGCTATACCCTTGAAAAGCTGGGTGGAAGAGCTTCCACCTGCGTTATGGCGCATATTCACCGTCACTTTGAGGCGGGAATCCCCACCACAGACATACAGGCCACGGAGGTCCAGAGAAACACCGGGTGCGTCTATATCAATGTCAAAGACGGCCTCTCCCCCGTCCATACATACCAGAATCAAGGGATTGGAAGGACTTTCCGTGAAGTGTTCACGGAACTCCAGAATACTGCCTTCGGCTATTTTACGCTTCCCGTCAAAAAGAATCATAACCTTCCTCTTCTATGCGGGTCACCAGTTCGCGTCCTCCGCTGCAGACAATTTTCCCTGCCTTCAATATGTGTACATAATCAGGCACTATGAGCTCCAGCAGACGCTGGTAATGGGTGATGACGATTATTGATTTCTGCGGGGTCTTGAGCAGGTTGACACCTTCGGCAACAATCCTCAGGGCATCCACGTCTAGTCCGCTGTCCGTCTCGTCCAATATGCTCAGGGACGGATCCAGCATCGCCATCTGGAATATCTCGTTTTTCTTCTTCTCGCCGCCCGAGAATCCCTCGTTTACTGTGCGGTTCGTAAGTTTCTGGTCTATCTCTACAACCTCTTTCTTCTCTTTCATGAGCTTCAGGAGCGCACCTGCCGAAAGCGGCTCCAGACCCTGATACTTGCGCTTCGCATTTACCGCCGCTTTCAAGAAGTTGGTCATCGAAACTCCAGGTATCTCAACAGGATACTGAAACGACAGAAACAGTCCCTCGTTGGCTCTGTCTTCCGGTTTCATGGCCAAAAGGTCTTTGCCGTTAAAGGTTACCTCGCCCGCTGTAACTGTATATGCCGGATTGCCTGCCAACACAGCCGAAAGCGTACTCTTGCCACTTCCGTTCGGTCCCATTATGGCATGTGTCTCGCCTGGCTTGATATCCAGGTTTATGCCTCGCAATATCTCTTTGCCATCTACGGTGGCATGCAAATTCTTTATGCTTAACAACATCTTTGTATTGTAGTTTTTTTGACCTTTAACCTTGTTTGTTATCCTACGCTTCCCTCCAGGCTTACCTGCAGCAGTCGCTGTGCCTCTACAGCAAATTCCATAGGCAATTTCTGCAACACGTCTTTGGCATAGCCGTTGACTATCAATCCTATGGCATCCTCTTCGCTTATTCCTCGCTGACGCAGATAGAAAAGCTGATCATCCGAAATCTTACTTGTGGTTGCCTCGTGCTCCACCTGTGCTGTCGGATTGTCTATCTCCTGATATGGGAAGGTGTGCGCTCCGCATTTGCTGCCTAACAGCAACGAGTCGCACACACTGTAGTTTCGGGCTCCACTGGCGTTGGGCACAACCTTCACCAATCCGCGGTAACTGTTCTGGCTTCTGCCCGCCGAAATACCCTTCGATATGATTGTCGATTTGGTGTCCTTGCCGATATGTATCATCTTTGTTCCGGTATCGGCCTGCTGCATATTGTTTGTAACGGCTACCGAATAGAACTCGCCTACGCTCCTGTCGCCTTTCAGTATGCACGATGGATATTTCCATGTTATGGCACTGCCCGTCTCAACCTGTGTCCACGATATCTTCGAGTCGTCGCCTTTGCAGAGTGCTCGCTTGGTAACAAAGTTGTATATGCCGCCTTTGCCGTCCTTGTCTCCCGGATACCAGTTCTGAACGGTTGAATATTTCACGTTCGCCCTCGCTCCTACAACAATCTCCACAATTGCAGCATGTAGCTGGTTTTCATCTCGCATCGGTGCCGTGCAGCCCTCAAGATAGCTGACCTGCGAATCGTCATCGGCCACAATAAGCGTGCGCTCAAACTGACCCGTATTCTGCGCGTTGATCCTGAAATATGTCGAAAGCTCCATAGGGCATTTTACACCCTTGGGTATGTAGACGAATGAACCGTCACTGAATACAGCTGAATTAAGCGCTGCATAAAAATTGTCGGTATGAGGCACAACGCTTCCCAGATATTGCTTCACCAAGTCGGGATGCTCTTTTATTGCCTCTGATATCGAACAGAATATCACACCCTTCTCACTCAGGGTTTTGCGGAATGTGGTCTTCACACTCGTCGAATCCAACACGGCATCAACTGCCACATTGCTCAATACTTTCTGCTCGTCTAACGGAATTCCTAATTTATCAAATGTCTTGCGTATCTCCGGATCCACCTCATCCATGCTGCCCAGCTTCTCTTTCTGCTTCGGCGCAGCATAATAGCTTATCGCATCAAAATCTATAGGTGGTATGTTTAACTGCGCCCAATCAGGACATGTCAAGGTCTGCCAATGTCTGAAGGCTTTCAACCTGAACTCCAGCATAAATTCCGGTTCTCCCTTCTTGGCGCTTATCAGCCTGACTACCTCTTCACTCAGTCCCGCCGCTATCGTCTCGGTATCAATGTTACTGGTAAAACCGTATTTATATTCTTCTTGCTGTTCAAAATCCATAACAACTAGTCTAAGTTGGCGGCAAATATAGTAAAATCTATCTAATCAAATAGATAAATTATAAATTATTAGCACTTCGCAACGGTTTTGTTTTTCACTATGCACACCGTGCCATACATGTCGGGCATTACGACCGGCTCTTCAACTATCCCCATAACAAATTGATTTACAATCTGTTCAACATGTTCCCACTGATGTTTGTAATCATGTATCAAAAGCACACCGCCAGCGGCCAATTTGTCGTATATCATACTCAAAGCGCTCTGCAATGTATCGCTCTCTATGGTGTCTACCCACGCAAATGCTATCTTCTTGTCAGCATTGGCCGACGACCAGTTTGCAAGGCTCTCTTTCATATCTCCCGCAACGCTCTTAACGTTGTTGGCAATGCTCTCTATCTGTGCAGCACTGCCGGGCGAAGCTATGTCCACACTCCTGCCACTAACGCTGCCGTCACAGCTCTCTTTGCTGAACTCATAATGTTTTGCTTCAAAGGTGTCAAACACCCATATCGTGCGTTCGGGACATTCACTCTGTACCAGCTCTATGTAACCCGGTTCTTCTGCCCCTACAAACACCACGTCGCCCTCTGTCATGCGCTCGTTCATCTGCGTAACAGCCAGCCACGTCTGATGTACCCTGACCTTGTCTTTGGTGCTGCTCTCTAACCGGGCTACACGCTTGTTTATCAGGTCTTGCTTGTGCATCTCTATCCAACGCCACGGCTTGAAGGCCCTGAAGTTCCAGCCGCCCCAGAAATAACTGAACACCAACCACGCTATTACGTTCAGTATCAATATGTTTATTATGCCTATCACCTTCTGTCTGCTTAACGGTTTCTCTTCAGGAATTTTGTTTCGCAATTCAATGCAGGAACCTCATTTTTGTAATGGGTAACGTATATCAGCGTTGGGTTCATCTTCTCTACGTATTGCTCTATTATTGTCTTGGCAAGCAGCTTCTTCTGCTCGTCCAATCCATGCAACGGCTCGTCGAGTATCAGCAGCTCGGGCTCTTTTACCATCACTCTGCACAGCAGCACTGCCCTCTGCTCGCCATAGCTCAGTTTCAGAAAGCCTCTTTTGGCCAGATGGGCTATGCCGAACACTTCCATCCATTTCAAGGCCTGGACACACTGCTCTTCACTTGGCTTTATATACAGGCCAACGGTGTCAAGAAAACCCGTGCCTACCACGTAGAGGCAGTCGATGTCTTCCTGATAGAATGTGTGCATGTCGGGGGTCAGGTAGCCTATGCGCTTCTTTATGTCCCAGATGGTTTCGCCCGTACCGCGGGGAACGTCGAACAGGGCGATGTCGTTGGCATAGCTCTGCGGGTTGTCGGCACTTACCAGGCTCAGCAAGGTGCTCTTGCCTGCTCCGTTTTCACCCATCAGCGCCCATCTGTCGTGCTGCTTCACGGTCCAGCATACGTCTTTCAAAATGTTCTTGCCGTAGTAACGAACGTTCACGTTGTTCATCACAATGGCATTCTCATAAGCCTCGTCAAAGGGGGGCTTTGTCAATGGCAATGCTAC
>JAZLKN010000007.1:0-51658 GCA_045597605.1 Candidatus Cryptobacteroides sp.
GTCATACAGAGTGCCCTCTTCCTTGATGTTGAGTTCGATGTACTTGGTACCGTCCTCTTCTTCCTGGATGAAATCGACACAGTTGTGATCTGTTCCGCCATAAGCGGCGCTCCACCAGCCTGTGGTGATTCGGATGTTGGATGATTCGTTAACGTCGACTGCTACGCGTACAGTACCGTCCTTGATGATGGCCCATTCTTCCATTGTGAATGCGTGGATTTCCTCACCGGACTTGTTCTGTTCGTTGGCAAAGCGGAAAGTACCTCCCCAAGAAGGAATTGGTGTACCGTCATTCTTCCAGAGGATAGTCTTCTGAATCTCCCAGTGACCGGCATCCTGTGCAGGTTTGTAGGAAAGCTCAGGCATCTCGAAGGTCTTTCCGTCATAGGTGTAAACCTTGCCTTTGAAAGTACCTTCGAAAACGTTCTTTCTGGGAACGTAGAAAATAACAGAGCTTGTACCCTTGCGGTAGAAGTCACTGTGAGAAATGACATTGGCCACGCTGTCAGCATCGAGCAACTCGACGGCGTTGATGAATTCGAGGTCCTTACCATAGATGGTAATCTGTTCACCACCCTCAACTTCCTCACCTTCCAGCTTCGAATAGCCGGATATGGAGGTGTTGCCGATGGTAAGGGGCAGAGGAGACTCGACCTGTTCCTCGTCAGTGCGGACGATGAGTTTGCCTCCCTCTGCAGAAATGCCTGAAGGAGCGACCACCCTTATCATCTCTCCGCTGACAATCTCGAAATCAGTGACTGATATGTCGTTGGGGAAGATGATTTCCTTGACGTCCCCGAAACCTGAACCGTTGATGGTCATAGGCTGTCCTTTAACGACTTTGGTCGGAGAGAATACCTTGATACCCAGTCCGAGGTCTGCCGTCTGCTCCAGTTCCTTGGTTTGGCAGGAACTCAGAGACCCCATCAGAACCACTGATAGAAATATTCCGAAATATGTAAATATCTTCTTCATAATATAATCCTTATTAAATTATATACTACCAGCCCGGATTCTGAGTGAGCTTGGGATTCTTCTTGATCTCTGACTGAGGGATGGGATAGAAGTAATACTTGTCATCCCACTGACGAGTCACAGTAGAGCGTGAGAGCTGGAGTGAAGCGTTGATGGAAGCCACCTGAACGTTCCTGAAGTACTCAGGGCCTTTCTTCCAACGGCGGACATCCCAGAAACGATGGTTCTCGAAGGCAAGCTCCACAAGGCGCTCGCGCTCGTAGCGTTCAACCCAGTCATCACCGTCTTCGGTAAACTTCGGCATATTGATGTCGGAGCGTGTACGAAGTGTGTTGACGGCCTCGTTGGCTGTCAGGCCGTAGGTGGCATCTTCAGCACTGCCGGTGGCATTGAATACGGCCTCGGCATAGTTGAGATAAACCTCCGCGAGACGGAAGAGAATCCAGGTATGACGGCGGGTAACCTGATTGTCAGCTGTAGTGACGCAGGATCCGTCCACATACTTCTTCAGATAGTATCCCGTAGGAGTGGCACCATACTTGGGAGAAGCGTTGAATCCGCCTACGAAAGTTTCGATGGCTTTCTTCTGCGCACCGTTTGTGGGCCATTCGTCACCGTTCTTCACGACTGTGAGCGCGAAACGGGGATCGAGTCCTTCGTAGGGATTCACAGCATTGAGGTCGATGGAACCGGGATAACGGTCGGCAAAAGTCTCGCCGTTGTCCTGATATTCATACTGATCCACAAGACTCTGTGTAGGGCAGTTGCCGGATGAACCGTTCTCCACGCCGATGGGATAATTCGCCATCTCGAAAGAGTTGCTTTCTCCACGGCCTATGCCGAAGATGATCTCTGTATTGCTGAGGAACGCATCATGTCCCCAAAGAGATGCATAGGCACTGAGTTTCAACCCCCACTCGGCAGCGTGGTCGAGAATATATTTGCTTGCCTCGGCAGCTTCCGCCCATTTCGTTTTGTCACCCGAAGGATTGAGAAGAGGAGAAGCGGCATAGAGCAATGTGCGGGCCTTGAGGGCGTATGCGGCAATACGGGTTGCTCGTCCGACCTCGGCGGCAGGTTCTGTAAGATAGGATACGGGCAGAACAGCTGCAACCTCATCGAGTTCATCGACGATGAACTTGACGATCTTGTCCGCAGGAGTGCGCTCGACGCTGTTGGCCTGAGCGTTTGTAAGCGTAGTGGTTACAAGCGGCACATCGCCGTAAGCCTTGAGGAGCTCGAAGTAGAAGTAAGCCCTGAGGAAGCGAAGTTCGTAAGGGAACATTTCAAGCTGCTGCTTCCAGTTGGAATAATCGGTACTGTACTGCCATTCGCTGATGTCAGCCTTGTCCAATTTCTCCAGGAAGGTACAAATCTCGGCAATGGCCGTATATGACTTTGTCCAGATGTTGGAATAAGGATTTGCAGGGCTCCAACCGCCGTTCCAGTAAGCGTTTACTGCACCTGTCTCAAGTGCATACTGGGCCTCGTCGGTGGCACCGGAGAGGAAATATGCGCTGTTTGACTCGAACTCGTTGTTGTAGAGCTGGGCGTAAACGTCAAATACCATGTTCTTGATACCCTCATTGAAGTATTCGTACGTCCATTCCTCATCGCGCGTGTTTACCTCTGAATAACTGAGGTCAACGCACGAATTCAGGACGGCAGCTGCAAAAATAAACAAGAATATTTTTTTCAGTTTCATAATTCAATGATTTTAGAATACAATAGAGAAACCAAAGTTAACTGCTTTCAGTACAGGATAACCTGTGTTGAGGTTCTCGGCATCCATCGCGGCGATATTGCCGAAAGACAGGAGGTTCTGCCCCTGTACGAACACTTTCACGTCCTTGATCTTGGCTTGCTGGAGCAAAGACTTGGGGAATCTGTAGTACAATTCGACATCACGGAGTTTCAGCCAGCTCACAGTACGATACCAGGTGGTGGAGTTCTGCGAGTTGTTTGCAACGTTGGATGTTGACAGACGGGGATAGAGCGCTTTGTCACCGGCCACGTCGAAGCAGTTGTTGAAGTATTCGGTTGACAGGTTGCGGTTCTCTGAGAGAGCTCCCCAAACGCCGTCAACGCTCTTGAGATCCTTGGTCTGGAGGGCAGCGCCCTGGAAAGTGGCATTCAAGCCGAATCCCTTGAATTCGAAACCGAGGTTGAAAGCATAGTTCAGAGCCGGGAAGGCATAGCCGTAGGTCATTGCAACAAAGTCGTTCTCGTTGATGACGCCGTCATTGTTGACATCTTTGTACTTGATGTCACCTACTTTTACCTGTCCGAACTGCTGGAGAGGGCTGTTGTCGATATCTTCCTGTGACTGGAAGAAACCTACAGACTCAAGTCCGCGTGCAGCGTCGGCGGGAGTGCCGACAACGGAAAGGTTGGGATAAGCGGGGTTCTCAATCCACTCGAGAATTTGGCTCTTCACAAATGAAGCGTTGGCTCCGAAATTCAAAGTGAAATCGTTGGCAAAAGTCTTGGCAAAGCGCAGACCGAATTCGGCACCATAGCTGGCGACGCGGCCCCTGTCGTCATATGCGGACTGGATACCGACAACGTCGGAGTTCAGTGAAGCGGCGCTCACGAGGATATTGGTCCTCTGCTGATAGAATACGTCAGCTGTGAGGTCAAGACAGCCCGCAATCCTCATATCCGTACCGAGGTTGGCCTTATAGGCGGCTTCCTGTTTGAAGTCGGTTGTCGGGAACTGCGTCAGGAAGGCACCCCAGGAACTCCTGAAATCTGAACCGTACCAGAACTGGCCGTGGGAATTGTTCCAGGCTGCAAGCCAGAGGCCGGCCTGGGGAACATAGTCGGTGTGCTGGATACCTGCTGAAGCGCGGAGCTTGCCGTAAGTCAGACCTGAATCAGGGTTGTTGGCGTAGATCCAGCCGAGTGCAAGTGTGGGAGAGAACGCCCATTTTGCAGGATAAGAACGGTTCGAACCGTTAGCCGCAAGCACGAGGTCGGCCACGAATTTCTCTGCGTGGTCGTAATGTACGGCAAGGTTTACGTTCCTGCGATGGTAGGTGTTGCTCTGACCGTCACGGATTTCGTTCTGCATATTGTAGTTGAGGTTGGCGGAGAAATTGTCACCGTTGTTGAACTTGGTGGCATACTTCAAACCTGCGTTCAGGGTAGCATTGCGCCACTGGGAATCAACCCAATGATTGAAGACGAGTTTGTCCTCTATCGTACCCATCACGGCCTCCTGCATGGCACCGTTGGCATCGTAATAGTTCCAACCGTACTGATAACCCTTCGAACGGTTCTCTATGGTATTGGAGGCATTGTCGTAAGATCCTCCGGCATACAGCATCAAACCTTTTGTGATGACGTCGAGATCCTGCTCCAGGGTGATGTCTGCCCAAATCTGGCGTTGATGCGTCTTCTTGAAGCCTCGTCCCTCAACCTTGGCAACGAGATTGAAATCGCCGTAGGTCTGGCTGCCGCCCCATACGTCGCCTTTGGTCTTAACGGGGAAAGCAAGTGCCGGCACCTTGTACAGATGCCACCAGGCATCGTTTGAACTCAAGTCAGGGGCTCCGTTTGTCTCCATGAAGATTGCAAGGAGATGGGTTTTCACCCTTGTGGTGTTGGTAACCTTGAAATCCACGTTTGCACGGATATTGGCCTTCGAATACATAAGTTGGGAATTCCAGTCGCCCTGATTGGGATGGGCGAAGAGTCCGCGTGCATCGGTGTAGTTCAGCTGAGTATAGTACTGGACTTTTTCAGAACCACCGTACATCGATACGTTTGCAATGGTCTCGTGAGCGACGTTTCTGAACACTTTGTCCTTCCAGTTCACGTTGGGATAGACGAAAGGATCGCTGCCGTCACGGAATTTATCCAGTTCTGCCTGTGTGTAGGCGGGATTGTTTCCGTCATTCTTCCTGGCGATGTTCAGAGCTTCGCCATAACCGTACGCATCCACCATTTCGGCTGTCTCGGGATTGAACTGAAGTTTGTGCGAAGCACCGATCTTGATATTGAACTTGCTCTTGGCGTCGCCGCGTTTTGTCTTCACAAGCAGAACACCATTGATAGCATCGTGTCCATAAAGAGCTACGGCTGCGGCATCTTTGAGGACAGTCACGCTCTCGACCTCCTCTACTGTAAGACGGTCGATGGGACGCTTCACGCCGTCGACAAGGATAAGAATGTCCCTGTTGCCGGTTGTCTGCGCACCACGTATGTTGAAAGACGCTCCGGTATTCTCCTCGCCCTTGAAACCTGTGTTCTGGAGGGCGGTGAGACCGAGCAGCTTGCCATAGAGGGCATCAGCGAGGCTGATGGCGGAAGTATGGCTCAGTTCTTCGGCAGTGATGGTGGCGGCGGCGGCTGTGGTGAGGAATTCAGAGACTTCTTCACCGTAGCCCAGATCCACAGTCTGAACCTTCTTGTCGGAAAGCTCTGCCTGTGCATTGGCCGTCATCGGCACCACAAAGAGAACCAATAGACTGTTTATAAATATATTACGTAATTTCATAATCGTTATGATTTATTTATTACCAACCAGGATTCTGAGTAAGACCATAACCTTTCTGCACCTCGATGCGGGATACGGGATCAAGATACCACTTGTTGGTCCAGTAACCGGGATCCCACCAGCGGCGGTGACCGACGGAGATTTCGGGTTTCTCATACTCGAACTTCGGCCATTCTTCACCTTCTACGTAGCGGCCACCGTTTTCCATACGCTTGCCTGCTGCGTCAAGACGATAGATTCTGATTTCGTGAAGAGGTTTTGTGAACAGGTCCTGACGCATACGGCGTATCATATCATAGACACGGTCACCGCACTCGGCGCCGATTTCGCAGTTGCGCTCGCGCAGAATCTCGTCGATGAGGACATTCTTGTCGTTGAAGTTCAACTGAGGGTTCTTTGCCTTGAGATCGCCCAGACCGACACGTGCACGTACAACGTTCACTTCAGCAATAGCCTCGTTTGTCCTGCCAAGCTCGGCAAGAGCCTCGGCACGGATGAGATACATCTCAGCCATACGGATATAGGGGACACCTATATATTCGTCATCCATCCTGAGGTTTGATCCGCCATAGTCAAGAAGCCATTTGAACTTGAAGTAGCCGCTGGCCTTGTCTTCCGCATTGTTGAAAGCGGCATCGGTCAGGAAACCTCCTACCCAGGAATCGATGAAACCCTGTCCCTGATAGTCCAATCCGGCGGGAAGAGACTTGCGGGGAACCATAACGGTCTCGTACAGACGGGGATCGCGGTCAGCAAAAATATCAATCCCATCGGGGTTCTTGCCTTCGCCGTAGATGTCAGCATAAGGGAAATTGCGTCCATCACTCATTCCGAAGCACTCTACCAGTTCGTTGGTGGGAACGGCTCCTCCCTGACGATAGCAGTCGAGGCAGAATCCGCGCCAGCCCCAACCCCATCCGCCATCGGACATGGTCGTGGTGGGATGTGCATCGAATATTTTCTCGTGATGGGTTGCATCGTTGCGATAACGGTATCCCCTGCGGAAGGCTGTCCTGTATCCGGCTTCATCCTGAGTTGCAGGCTGAACCAACGCATAATAATTGCCGTTGGCTGCGTTGTCCTGGAAGAACTCGTCGCAACGCTTCAGGCATCCATCCCAAAGGGTGGGATCTTCCTTGCCGAACCAAACGTGCTCGATGTTGGTGAATTCCGTAATCTTGGTAGGCTCGTATTGCATATAAGCCGTGCTGTTGTTGAACAGAGGCGATGCTGCGAAGAGCCATACCTTGGCACGGAGAGCACGGGCTGAAGCGCGTGTAAGACGGCCTGACCACTGTGCAATGTCGGCATCCGGAACATTCCAGATAAAGCCTTTTTCATCAATAGCCTTCATGCAGAGAGTATCGATGAACTGGAAAGTCTCATAAGCAGTGGAGCGTCCGCTTGTGAAAGGCTCACCCACACCAAAAGCTTTTCTAATCAGACAAAGACCGCCGAAGTTGCGGAATGCATCGAAATAACGGCTGGCCATAATGGTATAGGCTTCTCCGCGCAGACGGCTCTTCTCATCGTCTGACATATCGGGAACCCTATCGATATTCTCGATAATCTGCCAGCATTTGCGCACGGTTTCATAGATGGAAACACGTCCGCCGGAATCGGAACCAAGACCTCCGTACTTGGTGGAGTATGAGAACTTGCCCTGGAAGTTGCCGTCATCGGTGTCCTGGGCGTTCTCTGTAAGGGTACCGGGGTAATAGCTCTGAATAGGACCGCCCCAACCGCAATAGCAGTGATATGAATCGGAGAGCACGTCGATGGGCGCGCCGTTCATCATATTGCCTGAGGTATATGTACAATAAAGCTGTCCATAGGCGCTCCAAAGGAAATTGCGGGTATACTCCGCGTTGGAGAATACCGAATCAATGTTCACGTCAACGCCGGGGCTTTTCTCCAGAAAAGCATCACCCACAGCGATACGGTCAACGCAGGAGCTGATTGTCAAGGCAGAGCAGACAGTTAAAAGGAGTATTATATTCTTTTTCATAATCGTTTCTGCATTAGAAGTTAAACTGTGCACCTATATTGAATACACGTGTCATAGGATAACGTACACCGTAGTCAAGTCCTGAACCGGGAGCCTCGGGGTCGTTGCCGTCGAAGCGTGAGAATGTAAGGAGGTTCTGTCCGGAAAGATATACACGGATGTAGTTGAAGAACGGCAGATTGTGAGTCTTGTTGATGGTATAGCCAATCTCGACGTTCTTCAGACGTATGTACCTGGAATCAACCATCCACGCGCTGGAGTTACGGTTGTTGTGAACCCTGTTGGTGAATGAGATACGGGGCAGAATTGCATTGGTATTGTCCTCTGTCCAGGAATTGTCGGCAACCCATTGTGTAAGGGCGGAGGTGTTTGTAGATCCGAACTGGTCACGGAAATATCCGTTCAGAGTACGGTTCACGTGGTCGGCGCCTGTCCACAGCATTGAGAAGTCGAAAGTCTTGTAATGGAATGAGGCGTTAAGCGAGAAAGTAATCTCGGGAGTGTCAGTGTAGCCGTAGGCCTTCTGGTCATTCGCATCGATGATGCCGTCGCCGTTAAGATCGACATACACACAATCACCATATTTGAGATCGAGGTTCTGATCAGGCATGTCCACACCGTATGCAGCCTTGTAGCGTTCCTCTGTACCGGGCTGATAGAACTCGAAGAGGTCATAGGCGAAAGGCTGGCCGACGGGCAGACCCGTATGTTTCAGATAAGCGTACATGGGCTCGACCTCGAGCATTTCTATTACCTTGTTCCTTGCAAATGAGAAGTTCGGAGAGATTGAATAGCGGAAATCCCCGATCTTGTCCTCCCAGCTGAGGGTGACCTCATAACCGCGGTTCTTCACGCGGCCGTCGTTCACGTAGCTTGAAGGAAGAGATGTAACGGCAGGCAGAGTTGACTCGTTGGACACGAGAATGCCCGTACGGTCCTCCCAGAAGAAATCCACGTAAGCGTGCAGGCGGTCCTTGAAGAAACCTGCATCCACACCGAGATTGATTTTCTTTGCCGTTTCCCAGGTAACGTTGGGATTACCGGAAGTAAGTTCCTTCACGGCCTGCAGCCAGCCTCCGGTCAAACCGAAGTTAGCACCGCGTTCCTGGGGATTGGTTGTTGTGGAACCCTGGTAGAACTGCCATGCGCCGGGCAGGTAGAGGAAACGTGCACCGTTGGTGTTGTCGTTACCTACCAGACCGTATGAACCGCGGATCTTGAAATATCCGAACCAGTCCTTGATGGGCTGCCACCACTCTTCCTCGGAAGCAATCCATCCCAGTGAAACTGAAGGGAAGAGACCGTAGCGCTTGCCGGGGGCGAAGTTCTCCGAGCCGTTGTAACCTATGTTGAGGTCAACGAGATACTTGGTGGCGTAGTCATAGGTGACGCGGCCTACAAGTCCTACATAACCTTTAGGTATTGACTGATAAAGGCTGTTGTCGGAATCCCAGGGATAATAGGTCTTGCTCTGGTTGTAGAGCAACAGGGCACCGACATTGTGCTCACCGAAGGAACGGTCATAGCTGAAGCTTGCCTCGGCATACCAGTTGCGGTTGCCCCACTTGCCCTCTGAATAGGGAGTAGGCCAGGTGATGTTTTCCTTGCGGAGAACTTCCTGACCGTCAACGAGGGTGGCCACATATCTTACACCGGTACCGAATCCGTTCTCACGGTTCTTCTGTGCAGTATAGTCTGAGTTGTACGCCCCCTTCACCTTGAATTCCAGACCGGGAGTGAGGAAGGACATGTCCAGTTTGTACTGAAGGTCGAAGTTCAGCACGTTGGTGCTCTCGTTTACGTAACCGAGCTGGTAGAAGTTCGAGAGGGCATCACGGTCATACTGTCCTACCAGATTGGGGTCAGCGACAACGTGACGGCCCTGAGGGTCTATACCGATTCCAGCATAGGGCGTTGCGCCCTGCAGATAGCGGAAAAGGAAGCCCTCGCCGCCACCCATAGTGGTGCGGTCCTGCATGCGGCCGCCCAGCGTGAATGACAGCTGGCTGTACTTGGAGACGTTGATATCGAGATTTGCACGATAGTTCAGACGTTTGAAGTTGAATGTTTCGTTCTTGTCGGTCGAGAATGTCTTGAGCAGGGAATCCTGATTGAGGAAACCGGCTGACACGAAGTATTTCACCCTGTCATTGCCGCCCCTGACGTTCACGTTGGCCTGTTCCTGCCAGGCTGCGTCCTTCATCAGATAGTTTATCCAGTCTGTGTTGGGGAAGGTTGTGGGCATGTCGCCTTTGCGGAAATGTTCCATTACCTCCTGAGAGAAACGTATGCCGGTGTCGGCATAGGGAGTGTAATCCGCAATGTTGGCAGTACCGGGCCACTTGTCCATCGGAAGCGTGTCAGTAATCTGGGTGTAGTTCCACATCTTGCCGTAGGTTGCAGAGTCCGCGAAATCGATGAATTTGGCGACTGTCTGAACGGAAGCATTGAGAGATGCTGTCACGGATGCCTTGCCCTCGGCACCGCGTTTGGTGGTCACGAGGATGACACCGTTTGCACCGCGCACACCGTAAACGGCTGTTGCAGATGCATCCTTGAGGACTGAGATACTCTCGATTTCATTGGCGTCCAACTGTGAGAAGGGACGCTCGACGCCATCGACGAGTACCAGAGGATCGGCGCTGTTGAGGGAGCCGACGCCACGGATACGGATGACGGGTTCATCGGCACCGGGCATACCGGAAGCCTGAACCGCCGAAACACCGGGCAGATTACCCTGAAGGGCGTTCGCAACGTTGGCGACAGGAGCCTTCAGAAGGCCTTCGCCGCCGACTGCGGAAACGGCACCGGTAATGGTAACCTTTTTCTGCTTACCGTAGGCAATGGTCACGGATTCCTCGAGCAAGGTCGCATCCTCCGCCATTGTAACGGAAACCTTAGGTCCGTTTACCTGAACCTCTACTGTCTGGTAGCCAAGGCAGGAAATCTGAAGGACGGTGCCCTTGTCCACCGACGGCAGTACAAAGGCTCCGTCGATGTCGGTAATTGTACCGGTTGTGGTCCCTTTGACGACCACTCCGGCTCCAATTATGCCGTTACCGCTTTCATCTACGACCTTGCCTTCCACTTGGAGGCTCTGAGCATAAGAATGAACGGGCATCAGGAGCAGAAGCGCCAGAAGTCCGAACAAGTGAGATAGTTTTCTCATTTTCATACGCATTTGATAGATGGTTAATATTTATGGTTAACTGTTGGGTTTAAGCCTAACTCTACAAATTTATAAAAATATTCAAAAGTTTCATCAAAAACGGACAAAATGTTAATAAAATAGAAGAAACCGGCCATTTTTCTGGCCGGTTTCTTCCTGCAATTTGACTGTATCAGAAATTATTCGGTGGGGTAACCGGGGTTCTGATATGCAGCTTTTTCAGCTTTTTCCATCTCCATACCGTCGAGCTGGCCCTGAGGGATGGGACGCAGGTACAGGTATTTGTCGATGGTGCGGGTGTAGGTCTTGGGAGTGTGGTCCGTCCAGTCGTCGCCGGTGATGGTGTACTGACCTGCACGCTGGGCCCAGGTCTGGGTACGAACGAGGTCGAACCAGCGGAAGCCGTCACCGTAGAACTCGCGCATACGCTCGTCGAGGATGTAATCCAGAGTGATCGTTGCGGGGGTGGCGTCTGTCAGGTCTTCTCCGAAATCGGCAGTATATGCTACCTGCTCGTTGTTCTTGTAGGTCCAGTTGCCTGCACGCTTGCGAAGAACGTTGATAAGGTTCCTTGCAGTGGTATTGTCGTCCAGCTTGAAGGCTGCCTCGGCTCCTGTAAGATAGAAGTCGGAGAACTTCAGGATGTTGAAAGGACGTGTGCTGGCTGCGTTGGGGCTGCCGAGACCGGTTGCGTGATCGTAGTCGCTGCGCTCGCCGATGAGTTTCCAGAGGGCGGGATATTTTATGCGGCTGATGCCGTTAAGGTCAATCACGAAGTCGGCCCTTCCTTCAACTTCACCTGCACCGACGTTGGCACCGTTGCCGTATTTGATGCCCTCGACAACTTCGGGAATGAATGTGAGCACACATTCACCGTAGTTGATGGTCGTTCCGTTTGCTCCTGTCACGCTGTCTCCCGCAATTCCGCCTTTCTTCCAGTTGCCGTAATACTTGGTAACGAAAGTTCCGTCGAAACGGGAGTCCTTGGTGATGTCACCGTCGGTGAAGACTTTGATGGCATCGTGGGTGGGAGCCATACGGGTCCAGGGACGACCAACCATCTGGCAGGCTTCGCGTTGAATGACACCTATACCGTCAATGTTCGCTGTACCGTGGTTCCAATTCATCATCCAGCCTGCGAAGTTCTCGGGAGCGCCACCGTTGCCCCAGCCGAGGTCTGCACCGTTGTAGGTCTGATTTTTCTCGGTGTGGTCAGCCCAGAGCATTATTTCCTTGTTGCGGTCGTTGGCATATAGGCTCACCTCGCGGAAAGTATCGCAAAGGCCATAGACGCCGGGGTTGGCGATGGCGGTGTTGCACAGATCAAGAGCTTTCTGATAGTAGCCTTTGGCAGCACCTGCATTGCGCTCAGCCCTGGGATAGGTGTCGATGTTGCCGGGATTCTCGTTCCACCAGCCGTAGGTCAGATAAGCCTTGGCCAGTACGAGGCGGGCAACGTTCTTGGTGACGCCGCCTGTAACCCTGGGTGCATCGGGAAGATCCCTGACAGCGTCCTCGAGGTCCTGGAAGATGGCTGTGTAAACTTCGGGAACGGTGTTGCGGACAGAAGTGCGGACAGGGGTGCTGTTGAACTTCATTTCGCCTGAACCCAGATCAAGGGGAACGCCGCCGAAGGTCTGTACGAGTTGGAAATAATAGAAAGCACGGAAGAACTTCGCCTCGGCGATGAGGCTTGCGGGGATAGTGCCCACCTGCTCGGCGTTCTCGATGATACCGCTGGCTGTATTGATATAGGTGTAAGCCATTCCCCACAGAGCGTCGCTTCGTGATGAAGAGGCATTGAGCGAACCTACGCCGGAAAGGTCGGCATCCTTGAAGTTGCCGTCAGCGCTCTGGCCGTAGGTGGCTTCGTCGGTACCTGTTGTGTTGATGTTGTAGTAGTATGCCTGTCCGTAAACGTAGCGGAGTGAGGCGTACAGTGCGGTGATTCCACCCTTTACACCGGCTTCAGTCTGGAAGAAACCGGGCTCGAAGAAGGTGCGGGGCTGTTCCTCAAGAACCTTGTTGCAGGATACCAGGGACATGGCCGCGGCCACGATTGTTATGATATGTAATGATTTTTTCATATTCGTATCGGTTTAGAAAGTGAAGTTTACACCGAAGATGAAGTTGCGGGTGTTGGGGGTGTTGGTACCTACAACCCTGTGACGGGCGAGATATCCGGCAGTTGCCTGGAATGAGCCGTCGTTACCTGATGCGTTGGGCTCGGGATCGAGACCTGACATCCTTGTGTATTCAGAACAGAGTACGAAGGGGTTCTGTGCTGTAGCGTAAACGCGGAGTTTGCTGATGCCAGCTTTCTTGAGAGCCTTCAGGCCTTCGAAGTTGTAACCGAGGGTGATGGTGCTGAATTTCCAGTAACCGCCGTCGAAGTAGCTGAGTGTAGAGCCGTATTTGGGGTTATCGTTGGAAGTTGCTCCACCCGGACGGGGGAATCTTGCGCCTGTGTTCTGAGGAGTCCAGTAGTCAACGTCAACCTGACCGCGACGGCCGCTGAGCATGTTGAGATAGCCGTTTGATCCGTAGAGTGTCGAAATCAGAACACCGCCGCACTGGAAGTTGCCGAGAATGGTGAGGTCAAGGTTCTTCCATGTGAGAGTGGTGTTGAAACCGCCCAGGAACTTGGGATCGGCATTGATGGGCACCTTGTCATTGTCGTCGATGGCACGTACGGGTTTGCCGTTCTCATACTCACCGTGATATTTGACCTTGATGTCGCCGGGGGCTGAACCGGGGCTGAGTATGTCGATGTACTGGTCACCTTCCTGCCACAGACCGTCATATTCGAAGTCATAGATGCAGTTGATGGGATAACCTACGAACCAGTGGTTGCCCCTGTCCTCCTGGGAGCCTGAAGCCAGCTCCTCGAGGGTGTTCTTGTTGGAGTACACGTTGATGCCGGCAGTCCAGGTCCAGTCACCCTTGCGGATGATGGTGCCGTTGACTGAGATTTCGATACCCTTGTTGCTTGTGCGGCCGATGTTGGCAGTATAGCTGCTTACGCCGGCTGTTGAAGGCAGTCCGAGGTTGAGAAGGATGTCGTGAGTGTTCTGGATGTAGTACTCGATGGATCCGTGCAGACGGCCCTTGAAGAAGCTGTAGTCGATACCGAAGTTCCAGGTCCTTGAATATTCCCATCCGAGTTCATTGTTGGGAAGGGTGGATACATAGTAACCTGTGTCATAAGCGTCGCCGAAGTTGTAGGGGAGTGTTCCGAGGGAACCGAGGGTCTGGTAGGGGTTGATGGCCTGGTTGGAGGTCTCACCGTAGCCTACCCTGACTTTCAGCTGGTCGAGCCAGCTGCGTGTGCCGGACATGAATTTCTCGTTGGAGATGTTCCAACCTGCGGAAACTGCGGGATATGTATGCCACTGATGTCCTTTGGCAAGACGAGAAGAAGCGTCTGAACGTACGGCGGCTGAAATCATATACCTGTCGGCGTATGTGTACATCGCACGGAACATATATGACTGAAGTCCGGCCTGCCAGTAGTTGAAGCTGCCGGGGGCTACTGTGATGTCCTCGGCGTTGGCTGTGCCGATGTTGTAGTACAGGAACTGCTCGTTGGGGATGTTCTTGGCTGACATGCCGTTCTGAACATAGGTTGTCTGCTCAACTGAGTACATTCCCACGAGGTTCACGTGATGCTTGCCTGCGAAAGTGTGGTCGTAGGTAAGGAGGCTTTCAAGAGCCCAGTTCTTGGTCTCTCTCTGGCTTGAGCTTGCGCCGTTGGGGTTTGCTTCGGTGTAGTTGTTCACACCCACGCCGGTGAATGAACCGCTTGTGCTCTTGCGGTAGTTCATGCTGGCGGTCTGCTTGAATGAAAGTCCTTCGACCCAAGGGCATGAGAGCTGGATGTAGGCGTTGTTGTAGGTGGCGAGACCGTTGCTTTCGCTTATCCATTTGTCACCGAGGTTTTCGAGGGTTTCCCTGGTCAGGACGTAAACGTTGTCGTTGGGCATTGACTGACGGAGAAGCAGTTCGCCCTTGTCATTGTACGGGCTCAAAAGGGGAGAGAGCTGAAGTATGCTGTAAAGACCCAGCTGGTTGCCGTGGCTGCGGTTGTAGTTGGTGTTGGTGTTGAAACCGAGTTTCAGCCAGTCGGTGATGTTCTGGTCGAGGCTTCCGTTGATGTTGAAACGGTCATAGTCCTGTGTGGGAACCACAGCCTGATCCTTATAGTAGTTGACGCCTACGCGGTAGCCGCCTTTCTTAGTGCCGCCTGACACTGAGAGCTCGTGGTTCTGAACCAGGCCGTTGCGGTAGAACAGATCCTGCCAGTCGGTGTCGTTGCTGTCGCTTTCGAAAGCGGAGTTCTTGTACTGACCGGCGGTCTTGCGCATCTCAATGTATTTGCTTGCGCTCATCATAGGCACCTTGATGGCCTTCTTCACACCCACGTAGTTGTTGAAGGTTACTTTCGGCTTCTGGCCGGAAACACCCTTGTATGTGGAGATGATGATGACACCGTTCGCACCGCGTGAACCGTAGATGGCTGTTGCGGAAGCATCCTTGAGGATGTCCATGCTCTTGATGTCGGAGGTGGCGATATCTGAGAGTTCACCCATGAAAGGCACGCCGTCGAGCACGATGAGAGGATCGTTGGATGCAGAGAGTGACCTTGTACCGCGGATGCGGATTTCCATTGAGGCACCGGGACGTGATGAAGTCTGTGTCATCTGGACACCGGCTACACGTCCGTTGAGGGCGTGGGTGATGTCTCCGGAGGCAACCTGACGCAGGGACTCGCCTTCCATAGAGGCGATGGAGCTGGTCACGTCAACTCGTCTTGCCGTACCGTAACCGATGACTACAGCATCGTCGAGCATTGCTGCGTCAGAAGTCAGGGTGACGTCGATTTTCGCGTTTCCGTTTACAGCGACCGTCTGGTCCTTGAATCCTATGCAGGAAACCAGAAGAGTTGCATCGGGTGCAACGCTGATTGAATAACTTCCGTCAATGTCAGTGACGGCGCCGGTGGTTGTTCCCTGTACCAAAATGGCTGCACCGATAACGGGTTCTCCCTGCTCATCGGTGATGACGCCTTTTACGGTATGGTCCTGTGCGATGGCTGTAAAAGACAGCATCATACCCAGGCACACCAGCCATGAAAACTTTTTGAAAACTTGTTTCATAAGCATTTTGATGTTATTAGTTAGTAATGTAGTGTGTGTATGCACTTTTTCATTTTGCAAATTTAGACGATGCAAAATCGCGTTAGTGACGGATTGTTACATATAATTTGTCCGTTGTAACCGAATTTGTATTTTTGAAACATTTTTCATTAAATTTGTAAGCATAATGATTGGATATATGAAATTTGTTACAAAAAAGGTCCTCGTGAAAGCATCTGTATTGATGGCGTCCGCAATGCTTTCGCTCGTGGCCAACGCCCAGAAGGCGCGTCTCTACGATTCTCAGAGCGGACTTCCCAACAGCTCTATCAACAGGATAAGTCAGGACAGGGACGGCTTCATATGGATATGCACGCAGAACGGACTCGTGCGATTCGACGGCAAGGAGTTCTCTTACATAGGGAGGGAGGACATATTCGACAATTCGGATGTCCAGATATTCCACGAAGACTCCAACGGCTGTCATTGGGTGGGAACTTCCAGAGGTCTTTTCTATTGCGACAATGCCAGACTTCAGTTCAGAATGTTGGATCTTGATTCCGGCAGGGGCAGCGGCACTGCGCACTTCGTTTCCGACCTTGTAGGGGGGGGTACGTTAACAGCAGGTCAATCTGAATATCTTTTTGTGGCAACTTCCGGTGACGGTGTATATCCCGTTGAACTTTCCACGAAATCCTTGAATTCCGCGCTGAGGTCCAGAATACAGGAATCTCTTGAACATCAGTACGTGAAGAAGCTGTTTCTGGACAGTGTGGGCCGTCTGTGGATATGTTACGAACAGGGTGGCATCACCGTGGTCAGCGGCAGGACCGGAAGAAAACTGGACGGCTTGAAGTTTGACGGCTCCGTTCCGGACAATGGCAGAAGTTTGGATATCAATGATATAGTGGAAGACGAAACTTGCGGAAAGATGTACTTCGCCGCATCCGACGGCATATATGTGCTGGAGTCTTCGTCCATGGCTATGAGACGGGCTGCGTCGTTAGGGCAGGTGAATACATCCGCGACGTCTTTGCTTATGCACAATGACAATGACCGTCGCTATATAATAGTAGGTACGGAGAACAACGGCCTGAAGGTTTTTGATATAGAGCAGGAAATCCTTAAGGATGAACTTTTCCCCAACGTTCCCTATGATATTAGCCATTGGAAGATACATTGCATCCTCAATGACAGTCAGGGCAATGTCTGGGTAGGTGCCTATCAGCTTGGCATCCTGGTCCTTCCGAAAATGATTTACGGTTTCTCTTCCTATGGGTTTCCGTCCTGCGTGACAGGTTTCGCCAGTGACGGTTCGACTGTTTGGATAGGTACAGACGGGGATGGCCTGTACAGGCTGAAGGAGGGTTATTCACGGGAGTCATTCACGTCCTACAACAGTGGACTGACAAACGATTCGATAATGGCCATTTCCTTTGACGGCCGGGAAAGACTATGGATTGGCACGTATCTTGACGGCATCTTCATAAGACAGCCTTCAGGCAACATTGTGCGGTACCGTTATGCGGACAGCCTGCCTTCTTCCAAAATCAGTCTCTTGCGTTATGATGCGGACAACGATGTAATGTATATAGGTATGTTCGGCGGCGGTGTTGCTGCCGTGGACGCATCTTCCGGGCAGATAAGGAAGATTATAGATGACGAAAGAATCAGATGGCCCGAATGTGTGTCAATACAGGGCAACAACCTGTGGATAGGCTCGGTGAACGGACTGTACAAATACAATATCCTGCTTGACGAACTTGAGAACAGCGGAATACAGAATACTGTAATCCTGTCCTTTCTCCTGAGGCAGGGAAAGATATTGGCAGGAACAAGGCAAGGAATAATTTCATATGATCCCAAGACCGGAAAGGCGGGACACATCGGGGTGGAGGACGGACTTGTGGACAATGTGGTTATGGGTTTGACCGAGGGCTTCGACGGTGACATCTGGGCCACCACTGCCAACGGTCTGTCGCGCATCTCAGATGGCGGGATTGCCAATTTCTATTCCTACGACGGACTTCAGGGCAACGAATTCAGAAGAGATGCGGTGTACCGGACGGACAAGTATGTTTATCTTGGCGGAATGAAGGGAGTCACAGTCATTTCGAACTCGCATTTCGGGAATGCGGACGATAGCCCCCGGAATCTGCGGCTGACCGGTCTCAGCATTATGGACAGACAAAGCGATTCCCTGCTTCTGTCAGGGAATCCTGTGAAAATCAGGAACAGGGACAAGGTGTTTTCCATTACCTACTCGGCAATGGAATATACGAATCCACAGAGAGTGCGTTACCGTTATATGATGAAAGGCTTCGACAGGGACTGGCTGGAGGACTATGGGATGGGCAGGGCGACATATACAAATCTTCCCTTCGGTAATTATGAATTCTGTGTGGAAGTTTATTATGAGGGTGGCCGGCAGTCATCGGGAGTGTCGATGAACCTGTCCATCCTTCCTCCGTGGTTCCTTGCCTGGTGGGCAGTGCTTGTATATGCGTTGGCCGTTGTGGCACTGGCTGTCTTTGCCGTGCACTGGCGGCGCAGAAATGAAGCAAGCACTCTCAACCGCATGAGACTGGATATGTTCACGGATTTCACCCACGAGATACGCACGCCCCTGAACCTGGTGATGAGCCCGCTCAAGATATTGAGGGAGCAGGAGGGAAATCCGGCACTCAAGGACAAATACAATCTGATGTACCGCAACTGTCTTCGTATAAACAGGATAGTCAATCAGCTGATGGACATACGCAAGATTGATTCCGGCAAGCTCAGTCTGAATTTCAGGCAGACGGACATAATTCCTTTCATTAAGGACATAATGCAGTCCTTCGAGCAGCTTGTGCAGGCCCGCGGTGTCAACTTCTCCCTTGATACGCCGCTGGATGAAAATTTGCTGTGGGTGGATCAGGGCAATTTCGACAAGATGATTTTCAATGTCATCTCCAATGCGTTCAAACATACTCCGGAGGGAGGGGAAATCCGCGTCAGCGTTTCCAGACCCATATCCAATGACGGGCTGTTGTCATCGGCCGTCTCGCAGTACGTGCGCATAGGAGTTTACAATTCGGGCAGCATGATTGATTCGAAGGATCTGGAAAGGGTATTCGAGCGTTTCTACCAGACATCTCCACAGGACGTTACAATAGGGTCCGGAGTAGGGCTGAACCTTACCAAGATGCTGGTTGAGAAGCACCACGGAAAAATAATTGCCGAAAATATGGAATCAGGGGTATGCTTCTCCATATTCCTGCCTTGCGGAAAGGAGCACCTGAGCCGGCAGGAACTCAACGAGACTTTGCATCACAAGGACCTGTACGTGACCGAAAGCAGGGATGTTTCGGATATGGAGAGGACATCCGTGGAGACGCGGCGGAGCGTAAAGAACAAGAAGACTGTGGTCATCGTGGACGACGACGCCGATTTCCTCGCCTATCTCAACGGCGAACTGTCCGCCCATTTCAACGTTATGGCCTATACGGACGCGGCAAAGGCGCTTGCCGTCATCGAAACGGTGAAGCCGGATGCTGTCCTTTCCGACCTTGTGATGGGCGGTATGGGCGGCGAGGAATTGTGCAGGAGCATACGCCGCAATCCGGATACGTCGCTGGTGCCTGTGCTGATTCTTACTGCAAAGAGCGAGGAGGACCCGTTTGTGCAGGGGGCTGTTGACAGCGGTGCGGACAGGATATTGTCAAAACCGGTTTCGATGGATTATCTCAAGAGCAGCATCTCCCAGGCCATCTCCATAAGGGAGAAAATAAAGTCCCGCGGCGACAACAGCATAGTTTACGATTTTGCCGGAATCAAGATAAGTACCGCATCGGACAGACTCGTGTCCAAGGTAATGGAGGTCATAAGGCAGAACATAGACAATCAGAATCTGTCTGTCGAGACACTGTGCTCCGAGGTGGGTATAAGCAGGGTGCACCTGAACAGGAGGCTCAAGGACCTTGTCGGCACTTCACCCAGCGTGCTCATCCGCAACGTACGCTTGCGTCAGGCCGCATATCTTATGGTGAAAAACAACGTGAACATCTCCGAGGTGGCTTTCCGTGTCGGCTACTCGTCGCTTTCCCATTTTTCCAATTCGTTCAGGGA
Organism: Candidatus Cryptobacteroides sp.; assembly: GCA_045597605.1. Taxonomy (GTDB): domain Bacteria; phylum Bacteroidota; class Bacteroidia; order Bacteroidales; family UBA932; genus Cryptobacteroides. The sequence continues at coordinate 19,899 of JAZLKN010000007.1, forward strand.
ATATATGGGTATGTCTCCCCGGGAGTTCGTTTCCAGATATCAGGGGACGGACGATGTGTCATTTCTGCAACAATTTGGACTGAATTCCGATTCATAGTTTGTTACTAAACCTTATATTTGTATCGTTATGATGAAGAAAACCATACTTGCAGTTTCAGTACTTTTTCTGAGTTTTTCCGCCCTGTCGCAGAACGGGCTCGTATGCACGTCCCGCTCGGACGGATCTTTTGTGATACATTCGTCCGCTTCCCCTGCGGTGATAGGCTGTATGGAGGGTGACTGGGAAGGTGTGAAAATAGCAGCGGAGTCCCTTGCTGCAGATTTCGGCCGTGTCAGCGGCCGCGATGCCGTCATTTCGAAAGGGGATGAGGCAAATATAATGGTGGGAAGCGTCGATTCCGGTTCAGGAGTTGCTTCATTGCTTTCGGAAGAGGAGCTCAGCTCGCTCAATGGATGCCGCGAAAAATATATTATGGTTGCCCGTGACGGGAAACTTGTAATAGCGGGATCGGACAAACGCGGCACCATTTACGGCATTTATTCCCTTTCGCGCCAGATGGGCGTTTCGCCCTGGTACTGGTGGGCTGACGTGCCCGTGGAGCATCGCGACGAGGTCCGTGTTGTCCCGGGAACCTTCACCGAAGGGGAACCGGCAGTCAGATATCGCGGCATCTTTCTCAATGACGAAGCTCCCTGCCTCACCACCTGGGTCAAGAATACTTTCGGCACCGATTATGGCGGACACGAGTTCTATGAAAAGGTTTTCGAACTGGTACTGCGTCTGAAAGGCAATTTCATGTGGCCGGCGATGTGGGGATGGGCCTTTTATGCGGATGACCCGCTCAACAGCGTCACAGCCGACAGAATGGGTGTGATTATGGGCACTTCCCATCACGAGCCTATGGCCCGCAACCACCAGGAATGGGCCCGCAACCGAGAAAGCTACGGAGCCTGGGATTACACCACCAACAGAAAGGTGCTGGACAGATTCTTCACCGAAGGCGTCCGGAGGGCGAAGGATACCGAAGACCTCATCACCGTAGGAATGCGGGGTGACGGAGATACTGCGATGGGAGCGAAGGAAGGTCACGATGACGAATACGTTCCAGACGATGCGGCCATAATCAAATTGCTTGAAAGAATAGTTGACAGCCAGCGGCGCATCATACGCCGGGTCACAGGTCGTCCGGATGACGAACGCCAGCAGGTATGGGCCCTTTACAAGGAGGTGCAGCGCTATTATGACAAGGGTATGAAAGTACCGGACGATGCCATAATACTGCTCAGCGATGACAACTGGGGAGATATACGCCGTCTTCCTTCGCAGGAGGAACTCAAATCCCACAAAGGCGGATTCGGAATGTATTACCACGTGGACTATGTGGGTGCTCCCAGAAACACCAAGTGGCTGAACGTCACGCCGATACAGCACATGTGGGACCAGCTCGAACTTACTTGGCAGTACGGTGTGGACAGGCTTTGGGTGCTTAACGTGGGTGACCTCAAACCTATGGAATATCCCATCTCCCTTTTCTTCGATATGGCCTGGTCGCCGGAGAAATATAATGCCTCCAATCTTCTGGACCATACGGAATCCTTCTGTGCCGAACAGTTCGGGGCCGAATATGCCGCCGAGGCAGCTGATATCCTGAACCTTTACAGCCAGTATGCGGGACGCGTGACCCCGGAAATGCTGGACCGCAACACCTATAATCTGGAAACAGGAGAGTGGCGTATGGTACGTGACGAACTTATGTCCCTGGAGACAAGGGCTCTGCGTCTCGACAGGGTTATGCCCGGGGAATATGCCGATGCCTATGCCCAGCTGATACTCTTCCCGGTTCAGGCCCTGTCCAACCTGTACGATATGTACTATTCCCAGGCGATGAACCACAAGCTCTATTCGGAGAACAACCCCGAGGCTGACGTCTGGGCCGACAGGACAGAGGCCGCTTTCAGACGTGATGGCGAACTGTGTCGCTGGTACAACAGGGACATAGCCGGCGGGAAATGGAACGGAATGATGATACAGAAACATATAGGATATACGATATGGAACGACTCGTTTCCGGCAGACACCCTGCCTGAGATATTCCGTTTCGGTGATACATCGGCAATGAATGGTGGCTATGAGTTCGAGACTTGTGAAGGTGCAACGGTCATCGATGCCGAACATTACTGGTCCGCAGCCGATGCGGCAGGTGCCGTCTGGACTGTCATACCCTATATGGGAAGGACCCGCAGCGGAATCAGCCTGCAGCCCTATGACGGAAACGTGGAAGGCGCATCCATAAGCTACAGGGTCCGCATGCCGGAGGGAACGGCCGTGGCAGATGTACACGTCATCACTTCCTCGACACTTGCGTTCTGCAGGAAGGAGGGCCACAGGTACACCGTTGCCTTCGAAGGCGGGGATGCGGTGGAAGTGAATTTCAACGGTGAGCTGAACGAAGAGCCTGAGAACGTTTATCGTCTGACTTATCCCACCGTGGCATCCCGTGTCATCGAGAAGGTCGTGAGTCTGCCGGTGCCGCAGGGTGACGGATGCAGGACACTTGTGATAAGGCCGTTGGATCCCGGCGTTATTCTGGAAAAGATAGTCATTGATACGGGAGGCTTCAAGCAAGAGTATCTTCATTACCGCGAGTCTCCCAACAAAAGAAAATCCTTGTAAATGATGAAACGTATATTTTTTGTTTTCTGCTCTGTCCTGATGTTTCAGGCGATTCTTGGTGCCCAAGAAGGCGAACTTTGGCTATGCTCCGGTCAGTCCAATATGGAGCTTCCAGTGAAGCGCTGTATGGACGTTGTCGCCGCTGACGTGAAAGACTATGCCAATCCTTCCATCAGCTATCTCAAAGTACCTATAGCCTACAACTTCGACTGGCCGCAGAAGGCTCTTCCCGCCTGTGAGTGGGAGGTTCTGGACAACCCTGCAAAGGCTCAGAATTGGGGAGCTCTGTGCTATTTCGTGGCAAAAGGCCTCTCCGAGGCCGACGGCAGGAAGGTAAGGATGTTGAATTCATCCGTGGGCGGTTCGCCTATAGAGGCCTGGATGAGAGCCGAGGATCTTCCCGGATATGCTCAGAAGGAACTTCTTGAATGCAGGGACAGAGAATGGATGGAGAAGACTCTGTACCATAACGCACACCTTTATACGGACTGGCAGGCTGAGCACAACGCCCTGCCCGCAAACGGAACGGCGCAGTGGGAGGATATCGAAATGTTCTCCGACTGGGGCTATGAGTCCGGCCATGCGGTGTTCGGCAGCCATTATCTGCGCAATACTTTTTCTCTTACCCGTGCGCAGTGCAAAGGCGATGCTATCCTGCACCTCGGTGCAATGAGGGATGCCGACTCGACTTTCGTGAACGGACATTTTGTGGGAAACATCACATATATGTATCCTCCGCGCAATTACAGGGTTCCGGCAGAGTATCTGAAACCCGGCAAAAATGTTGTTGAGATACATCTCTATGCGGCCGAGAACGGAGCCGCCTTCGTCCCCGACAAGGAGTACAGTCTGGAAACTGTCAAAGGCAAGGCCAGCCTGTTGAACGGATGGCAATACAAGGCCGGAAAGAAGATGCCGCGCCGTGCCAATCAGGTGTTCTTGCAGTACAAGCCTTCGGGACTGTACAACGCGATGATAGCCCCCATCACCGAATGCCCCAAGGGCGTGATATGGTATCAGGGTGAGTCCAATGCGGGCAGAGCGGACAATTATGCCGAGCTGCTCAGGGCTATGATACTGTCCTGGCGCGAGCATTTCCATAATCCGGAGCTCCCGTTCTACATAGTGGAACTTGCAGCTTTCGAACATTCCGAGAGGGAGACTGCAGCTACCAGCGGGTGGGTAAGGCTCCAGGACCTCCAGAGGCAGCTGGCCGAGGAGATGGACAATGTATATCTCGTCCCCAACCGCGACCTCGGGGAATGGAATGACATCCATCCGCAGGACAAGAAGACTCTTGGAGAGAGGGTTGTGAAACTGATACTGGAAAACGAAAAGAAAGGAGTACAATGAGAACAAACCTGACCGCCGCGGCTCTGTCGCTTGTGTTTCTTGCGGGATGCTCTTCGGACAACGGCCCTCTGTGGCTGTCCTGCGGCGTTCCCTCGCCCGAAGGCGAACCTGCCTGTGAGTATCGCATACTCAATCATTGGGACAATCTTGACGATACCGTGGAACGCGGTTATGCCGGGCACAGCATTTGGGAATGGACTTCCGACGGGATTCCGGTGAAAAGGATAGAGGAGTACGGCCGTCTGAACCGGTCTGTAGGAATCAACGGCGTGGTCCTGAACAACGTGAATGCAAATCCGGCAATTCTGGACAGTCTGCATCTGAATCGTGTGCGTGCGATTGCCGACATACTGAGACCCTATGGAATGCGCGTTTATCTTTCGGTGAATTTCGCATCTCCGCTCGCGCTCGGCGAACTTTCCACTGCAGATCCCCTCGACGGGGATGTGGTCGGGTGGTGGAAAGCCAAGGCCTCGTACATATACTCCCTGATTCCCGATTTCGGAGGTTTTCTGGTAAAGGCCAGCAGCGAAGGCCAGCCCGGTCCGCAGGATTTCGGCAGGACCCACGTGGACGGGGCGAATATGCTTGCAGATGCCCTGGCTCCGTTCGGCGGTATTGTTATGTGGCGCGCCTTTGTCTATGCCCCCGACAGCCCCGACCGGGCCTGTCAGGCCTATGAGGAATTCCAGCCTCTGGACGGAAAGTTCAGGGACAACGTGATAATACAGATAAAGAACGGTCCCGTGGACTTCCAGCCCCGCGAGCCTGTCAGCCCTCTTTTCTGGGCTATGAAAAAGACAGCCGTGATGCCTGAATTCCAGATTACTCAGGAATACACAGGTCAGGACAAGCAGATGTGCTATCTTGCCCCTATGTGGAAGGAATGTCTCGACACCTTGTATAATAACGGTCTCGCAAGTACGGCATTCCCGGCTTTTGCCGGAGTTGCCAACGTGGGCATTTCCCCTCTATGGTGCGGACAGGTGTTCGCTCAGGCCAACTGGTATGCCTTCGGGCGTTTGGCCTGGGATCCGTCATTAAGCAGCGAACAGATAGCTCAGGAATGGATATGCGGCACTTTCCGCAAACCCTGGTGGTGCGGACGGAAGCGTTTCCGTGAGGAATTCGTGGAGCCCGTGAAGGCTATGATGCTCGCTTCCCGTGAGATGGTCGTGGATTATATGATGCCTCTGGGACTCCATCATATCTTCGCCGGCAACCACCATTACGGCCCGGAGCCATGGTATGCTCCGGAATGGTGTCGCCCCGACTGGACTCCTCCCTACTATCACAAGGCTTCCGCCGGGGGCATAGGATTCGACCGCACGATGAAGGGCAGCGGTAACGTGGCCCAGTATCCCGAGGCTCTGTGCAGGCAGTATGACTCCGTGGGGTCCTGCCCCGAGAATCTTCTGCTGTGGTTCCACCATCTTCCATGGAACCACGTGATGAAATCGGGCCGTACCTTATGGGATGAGCTGTGCCTGCATTATGACAGGGGTTGCAGACAGGCTCTGGACAACGTGACTCTCTGGAAGATCCTCAAGCCGTATGTGAAAAAGGAACTGTGGGAGTCCGTGATGCAGACCCTCGTCACACAGGAGAAGGACGCCCGCTGGTGGCGTGACGCCTGTCTGCAGTATTTCGGGGAGTTTTCCGGTATGGATATTCCTGAGGATGTTGCGAGTCCTGAAATCCCTCTTGATTCACTCAAGCGCGTACAATTGAAACAAACTATACACAGCTGATGGAAAAGACTTGGAGATGGTTCGGACGCAAGGACAGAATTACTCTGGATATGTTGCGTCAGATAGGAGTCGAGGGCATAGTTACTGCTTTGCACGAAGTGCCCAACGGAGAGATATGGACGGAAGAGGCCATACGTGACCTGTGCTCCTGCATAGAAAGTTACGGGATGCGCTGGTCCGTGGTCGAGAGCCTTCCGGTAAGCGAGTCCATAAAATACGCAGGTCCCGAAAGGGATGCCCTGATAGAAAATTACAAGGTCAGCCTTGCCAATCTCGGCAAGTGCGGAGTCAGGACGGTGTGCTACAATTTCATGCCGGTTCTGGACTGGGCGAGGACTGACCTGGAGCATAAATGGGAGGACGGCACGACATCGCTGTATTTCGATTACGTGCGTTTCGCCTATTTTGACATAAAAATACTGGCCCGCGAAGGTGCGGCCGCCGATTTCCCTGCTGACATAGTCGCCAAGGTCGAGGAACTGGACAAGACAATGACGGATGAGGACAGGCATACTCTGGTCGACAACATCATAGTCAGGACCCAGGGGTTTGTGAACGGCAACATAAGCGAAGGGGACAAAGAGCCCGTGCGCAAGTTCAAGGCCCTGTTGGACCTGTACAAGGGGATAGACTGCGATGCCCTAAGGGAGAATCTGCGCTATTTCCTGGCGGCGATAATGCCCGTGTGCGACGAGTGGAACATCAATATGTGCATACATCCCGACGATCCGCCTATGGACAAGGTGTTCGGGCTGCCGCGCATCATTACTTCCCGTGATGATATCAAGTGGTTTCTGGATGCGGTGGACAACCCTCACAACGGACTGACTTTCTGCGCCGGTTCACTGTCAGCCGGATCGAAGAACGATGTTGTTGGACTTGCCCGCGAATTCGCCTCCCGTACCCATTTCGTACACCTGCGCTCCTGCAATGTGCTGGACGGTGGCAACTTCATCGAAGCCCCGCACACTGCAGGTAGGGGCAATCTGGTGGAACTTTGCAGGATTTTCACGAAGGAGGAAAGGCGCCGCAACGCCAATGAAGGCATAGGACTTCCGATGAGAGTGGATCACGGCAAAAATATTTTGGGTGATGCCGAAGGCGGATATAATCCCGGCTATGGATTCTACGGAAGAATGTGGGCCCTGGGTCAGGTCACAGGTATGATGGCTGCAGTTGAAAACGAATTAAACACGAAATAAATGAACGAAATCTATTCTGTTGCCGGAAAGGTAGCCGTCATTACAGGTGCCGCCGGCGTACTGGGAGGTTCTCTCGCCCGTCATTTCGCCTCACAGGGCGCTGATGTCGTGGCATTGGTCCACAGGAGCGAACAGGCCGGTCCCGTGGTGGAGGAACTCAAGGCTTTGGGTGGCAATCCGTCCGCCTATGCCTGCAACGTGATGGATACCGGAGTTGTATCGGAGATTGCCGACGAGGTAGTTGCCCGTTACGGCAAGGTGGATATCCTTATCAACGTAGCCGGAGGAAACGTGGCCGGAGCGAACGTTATGCCTGACCAGAATTTTTGGGATATGAAGCTTGAGGACTGGGACAAGGTGCTCGACCTCAATCTGAATGGTACGGTCTATCCCTGCCACGTATTTGCGAAGATATTCGCCGCCCAGGGCTACGGTTGCATACTGAACATTTCCTCAATGGCTGCGTATGATGCTCTCAGCCGTGTAGCCGGCTATGGTGCCGCCAAGGAGGGTGTTTCCAATTTCACCCGCTGGCTCTCTGCCGAGATGGCCGTGAAGTACGGAGATAAGATACGTGTGAATGCGCTTGCCCCCGGATTCTTCATAGGCAAGCAGAATCGCGCCGCACTCCTGAATCCTGACGGATCCCTCACGGACAGGTCTGTAAAGGTATTGAACAAGACCCCGATGAAAAGGTTCGGGGACATTACCGAACTCAATGGTGCCGCACAGTTCCTATGCAGCGATGCGGCAAGCTTCGTGACGGGAGTCGTGCTTCCCGTTGACGGCGGCTTCAGCTCGTTCAGCGGAATCTAGTTCCTGTCCATAGCCTGGCAGGCAGTGATGGCTACCATCTTGTAGATGTCATCCACACTGCATCCGCGGCTCAGATCGTTTACAGGACGCGCAATACCCTGAAGAATGGGACCTATGGCCTCGGCATCTCCGAGACGCTGTACGAGTTTGTAGGCGATGTTTCCGACTTCCAGGTTGGGGAATACCAAAGTGTTGGCCCTTCCGGCGATTTCCGAGCCGGGGGCCTTCTTTGTTCCTACGGACGGAACGAGGGCTGCGTCGGCCTGGAGTTCACCGTCTATGCTGAGGCTGGGATCCAGTTCCTTTGCAAGGCGTGTGGCTTCCACCACCTTGTCCACGACTTCGTGTTTGGCTGAGCCTTTGGTAGAGAACGAGAGCATAGCCACCCTGGGCTCGGCGAATCCTCCTACGCTGCGGGCTGTACGGGCGGTGCAGACTGCAATCTGAGCCAGTTGGGCAGCATCGGGAGCGGGTGTAACGGCAACGTCACCTATGACCAGAACGCCGTCTTCACCGTATTGTTTTGCCTTGGTTATCATAAGCATCGCTCCGCTGACACAGCTGATGCCTGGGGAACATTTGATAATTTGGAGTGCGGGGCGCAGGGTGTCGCCTGTGGTCGACAGGGCGCCGCTTATCTGTCCGTCTGCGTCACCGTTCTTGATAATGAGGCATCCGAAGTACAGCGGGTTGTTGCGTACGAGTTGCTCGGCCTGCTCGATGGTCATTCCCTTGGCTTTCCTGAGCTCATAGAGCAGCTGGATGTAGCCGGCTGTCTTTTCGCTGGTGGCGGGGTCTATGATGGTGGCTTTCTCTATGTGGGTCAGTCCGAGACTAGCGGCCTTCGCAAGGATTTCCTCCCTGCTGCCGATAAGTATGATTTCGGCCAGGTCGTCCGCAATGGCCCTGTCAGCCGCGGTTATTGTCCTGTCTTCCAGTGATTCGGGAAGAACGATGCGCTGTCTGTCGGACTTTGCGCGTGAAATGATTTTCTCAATGAGTGTCATATTATTTCAATTTAATACTTTTGCTTTTGTAACGGTAAGCAAATGTAGCCAATAATCCCCAATATAAAAAATTTTGCTATATTTGCGTGATAACCCTAAACCGAAATGCCAGTATTTGATAATAAAAGATACAGGAATCTGAAACTGCGCGAAGACGTTTACGTTCCTGATGTCGGGATTGAATATCCGGAAGATGATCCGGATGCACGTCTGGTTCCGGCAGTCAAGGTCAGAGACCTTAAATTTGACGAAAATTACAAATTCATAGACGACAGTTTTTCATTCAGGATACAGAGAACTTTCATCTACTGTATGATTCACAGTGTCTATGGCCTGATAAACCGTTTGCGTTTCGGGCTCAGATTCGAGGGACGCGACATTCTCCGCAAATACAGGAAGGAATTTTCAGACGGCATAGTGAGCGTGGCCAATCACTGCTATGTATGGGACGGCATGGCCATTGCGATGTGTCTAAGACACCGTCTCTGGATACCTATGCTTCCGGACCACATAAACGGCAAGAGCCATTGGCATCTCACCCGTTTCGGAGGCATACCCCTTGCCGACGGTACAATCAGCGCCACGAAGAAGTTCAATGAAGCCTTCGATACCCTGCATGCCAGAAAAGATTGGGTGCATATATTCGCCGAGGCGAGGAACTGGCATTTCTACAAGCCTTTGCGCCCGTTTCAGAAAGGGGCCTTTACAATGGCATACAAGTGGAATTGTCCGGTGCTGCCCATAGCCCTGACCTATCGTCCGCGCACGGGCTTCTTCAAGCTTACCGGACCGGCTAAGCTGCCTCTCATTACAGTCAGAATAGGCGAACCGATATCCCCGGATACGTCCAGGTCCCGCAGGGAAGAAGTTGACAGACTTCTGCACGAGACCCACGCATCCATATGTTCACTTGCCGGAATAGTCGAAAACAGCTGGCCGGCTTCCAGAGAATAGTTTTCAAATGCAATACAAGGCAGTAATCTTCGATCTTGACGGGACACTGTACGACAATACCAAACTTCCCGGGTACGTTGTGGTGCACAGCCTTTGCCATCTTCGCTATCTTTATTCAGAACGGCTGTGCCGCCACCATATGTCAGGGCGTTTTTACGGAACCAAAGGCGCCACCTACAAGGAGCTCTTCCGCAGAATATCGGCCGCTGCGCACAAATCCGAGGACAAGGTGCAGAAGTGGTATTGGAACGAGTATATGCCGCTTCAGGTCAACATGCTCGAACGTCACTTCCACAAGAAATCTTGGGTGGACGGGACTCTCAGCTCGCTCCGTGCCAAGGGTATCAAACTGGCGTGTTTTTCCGAATACAGTTTCATCCGCGAGAAACTCAAGGCGATAGACATTTCTCCCGACTCGTTCGACCTTCTCGTGGATGCGCCTACAGCGGGTGGCTGCAAGCCCTGCCGCAAGGCATTTCTCTATATTGCAGATAAACTTGAGTGTGCTCCCGAGGAGATACTTATGGTCGGAGACCGTGAGGATACGGACGGAGCGGGTGCCGAGGCCGCAAATATGGGTTTTGTCCTCGTGCCGAAGAATGATACAAAAGAACTGAATCTATGCGATTGAGCCCTAAAGACAGAGCTATTAGCCTCGTTGTCAACACCGGTGTCGGAGTCAAGGGCGGCCCGGAAATCAGCCGTCTGCGTCAGGCCTGCACTTTTCCCAGAATAACACAGACACGTACCCTCAGGTCCATCCTGGAGAATGCGAGGAATACCGAATATGGCAAGGAACATAATTTCGGGAAGATACTCGAAGCCCGTTCCGAGAACGAACTCTACTCTCTTTACCGTAAATACAACAAGCCCGCCGAATATGAGGACTTCCGTCCGTACGTGGAACGTATGATGCAGGGAGAGGCCGATATCCTGTTCCCCGGGAGACCGTTGCTCTATGCCACGACATCCGGGAGCAGCGCCTCTCCGAAGTTCGTTCCCATTTCAGACCTGTACCTGAACGGCATATACAGAAAGATGTCCCTGATATGGATGTACAGTTTCATGCTCTGCCGTCCCAAGGTATTCTCCGGTAAGGCATTCACGGTTGTGGGCAAGCAGACGGAAGGAGTGGCTCCGGACGGTATTGTGATGGGCTCGGTGTCCAGCTATACGAACCGCAGTACCCCGAAACTGGTGCAGGACAGATACATCATTCCTTCCATAGTCTATACAATCGATGATTATGCTACGCGCAACTATGTACTGATGCGCCTTGCAATCGAGCACAACGTCACCCTGTATGTCACGCCTAACCCTTCGACGGTTGTCGAACTGCAGAACGTGGTGGACAAATGGATGGACGAATTCATAAACGATGTGGGAAACGGAACGCTGACCGACAGAATGGATATTCCTGCCGATGTCCGCGAAGCCGTCGCCCCCTTGCTCAAGCCCAATCACCGCAGGGCTTTCGAATTGCGTGCCCTCCAGTCGCAGTATGAAAGGGTTCTGCCCAAACATTATTGGCCGGATCTCCAGGTCCTATGCACCTGGAAGTGCGGGAATACAAGCATATACCTGAAACAGATGGCCGATTTCTTCCCCGAAAACACCTGTCATCTGGAATTGGGCTATTTCTCAACTGAATGCCGTGCCGGGCTTGCCATAGAGGAAGGCATAGACAGTGTGCTTATGCCCCATATGCACTTCTACGAGTTCAAGAAGGAGAAGGATATGGACAATCCCAAGGCTCCCTTCTACTGTCTTCACGAATTGAAGCTGGGAGAAAGATATTGTCCGTTCGTGACCACGTTCAGCGGCCTTTACCGTTACAGTATGAACGACATAATCCAGGTCGGCCCCGATTTCATTAACACTCCGCGCGTCCATATGGTGCGCAAGGCCAACGGCATAGTATCCATAACCGGTGAAAAGCTGTATGAGGAGCAGTTCATAAACGCGGTTGAGCAAGCTCAGGAGTCAACAAATATGAAACTGAGATACTATACGGGATACGTGAACCTTTCCAAAGGATGCTACGACTGGTATTTCGAGTTTGAGAACAGGAGAGTTACGCAGAGAAAGGCAAATGCCTTCGCTGCAGTTGTGGACGAGAACCTGAAGAAACTGAACATAGAATACGAGAGCAAGCGCAACAGTTTCCGTCTGAAGAATCCGGAAGTTTTCCTGCTTCAGAGGGATTCCTTCCAGAAATTCAAGGAGTTCATCCTGAACCGCAACCATCGCGACGCTTCCCGCTTCAAACCCAACGTGCTGGCCCAGAATGAGGAACATCACAGCGTAATACACAAATTACGCCAGACCAGAGAAAACCGGAAGAAAGAAAACTAAAACCCAATACTATTATGAGAGTCAATCAGGATATACATTCAGCATTCGTTCCGAACCTTCTGCTCGGAATGGCCGGCGGAATTCAATACTTGAAACTTAAATGTGTAAGCAGGAATCCCCGAAAGACGCAGGAGAAGACACTCCGCGCCATATTGGAATACGGCAAGGATACGGTTTTCGGCCGTGAACACAAATTCGCGTACATTCTGGAAGCAGCGGATGACAAGGAACTGTACAGACGTTATCAGGAGTGCATAAGCCCCTCTGAATACGAGGACTACCGTCCGTATGTCAACAGGATGAAGGACGGAGAGACGGATGTGCTGTTCCAGGGCCGTCCTATGCTGTACGCCACCACTTCCGGTGCCACAGGCGAACCCAAATGGATTCCCATTTCAGCAGCATATCTGGACAAAGTGTACGGCAAGATGAACAAGGTATGGCTCTTTAACTTCATCAAGAACCGTCCGAAAGTTTACAGGGGATACATAGTGTCGGTTGTGGGCAAGCAGATTGAAGGATACACTCCCGATGGAACAATCTACGGTTCAGTCTCCGGTTTCACTCAGGCCCGTTGTCCGGGTTTCGTGAGGAATCTGTACGCTTCTCCTTCAGACATTTTCAACATAGATGACTATACGGCACGCAACTATGCCATAATGCGTATGGGCATAGAGAGGAACGTTACTCTGGTCGTTGCCGCCAATCCCTCCACGATGGTCGAGATGCAGCACAACGTGGACGTGTGGTGGGATGAATACATCAAGGACATAGAAAACGGCACATTGTCCGACAAAGTCAGCATTCCCGACGATATACGCAAGGCTTGCGCTCCCTATTTCAAACCGAATCCCGAGCGTGCTGCCGAACTTCGTGAACTGAAGGAGAAATACGGCCAGGTCCTTCCCAAGCACTTCTGGCCCAACCTCCAACTGCTCACCACATGGAAATGCGGCAATACCCAAATTTACCTTGACAAGCTCAAGGGCTGCTATCCCGATGCAATGCTGCACCAGGAGTTCGCCTACTTCTCTTCCGAGTGCCGTGCCGGTCTTGTGCTTGACGACAGCATAGAGACCTGCCTCTTTCCCCATATGCACTACTATGAGTTCAAGAAGGTCGAGGAGTTCGACGATCCCAAGGCTCCTTTCTACCAGCTCCACGAACTGAAGGAAGGGGAGAAATACTGTCCTTTCGTCACCACTTTCTCAGGACTGTACCGCTACAATATGAACGATATTCTCCAGGTCGGTTCTCCGTTCGTGAACACGCCCAGAGTCCATATGGTCCAGAAGGTGAACGGGATTATCACCATTACCGGCGAGAAACTCTATGAGGGACAGTTCATCAATGCGGTGAATGATGCGGTCAAATCCACTGGTCTGACCCTCAATTATTTCACCGGTTATGCAAACCTGAACGAGAGCCGTTACGACTGGTATTTCGAGTTTGCCGACCGCAATGTCTCACAGGAGCAGGCGCAGACATTCGGCCAGGTCGTGGATAACAACATAAAGAAGGCCAATATCGAGTATCAGGCCAAGCGTGACAGCTTCCGTCTGAAAGATCCCGCCGTCTTCCGTCTGCAGGAACAGGCATTCGACAAGTTCAAGCAATATATCATCAACGCTACCAGGCAGGATGCCTCGCGTTTCAAACCTAACGTGCTGGCGCAGAATGAGGAACGTCACGAAGTGATAGGAAAGTTCGTTCTGTAATTTTCCTGGGTTAGCGGCAGCGCCACCACTTCAGGGGGCTTTTGATCATGGGTTATGCCCCCTGAAGTGGTGGCGCTGCCGCTTCTATCGCAGAATCTCCACCGCTTTTTCGACAGTTGCGGCGTTTTCCACCCGGAAGGCGCCGCAGCCGCTTCTTTGGAGGCTGCAAAGAAAGGCTCCGGATTCGAGCCGTTCACCCATATCGCGGGCAAGAGCCCTTATGTAGGTTCCCTTGCTGCAACTGACACGTATTGTGGCAACGGGAAGCCCTTCGGGGATGGAGGCGACGTTGATACGGGAAGATGCGCCGCTGCCGTCCATTCCATCGGTGAGTGCGGATGCAAGGCTCGTACTGTAGCCGTAGGACTCAAGTTTCAGGGAATGTATGCATATGTGGTTTACCTGAAGCAGTTCTGACGCAGCCCCGTCCAGGACTTTTCCTTCCGCAAGCATTCTGCGGGCCAGGTCATAGGCCCTTCTGCCGTCAACCTGCTTGGCGCTGAAAAGCGGAGCCACCTGGTCCTGTTCGCCCAGAAAGGCCGGAAGCATAGACCGCACAGAGTCTTCTGACACATTGTCTGTGGAAAAGGTCCTGTCGATATCCTTCTCCCTGTCGTACGAGGGTGTCGTGGCCCCGAAGCACACTCCGGCCAGATATTCCTTGTCGCCCGCCTGGAACTCCATAGCCTTCTTGCAGGCATTCCCTATGCATACCAAAAGTACGCCGGTTGCCAGCGGGTCCAGCGTCCCGGCGTGGCCCACCTTCAGGTTTCTTTTGCCGAAATGCCTTATTGCCGCGAACTTGAGCTTTCTGATGACATCAGCGGAAGTCCATCGGTAGGGTTTGTCAATCACCACGACCAGCCCTTCGGGATAGTCGTTTATGTCCGTTGAGAGTGTGCCGGTGAAGTCGGCGTCAATGACAGTCATCAAAGGCTTATCTTGTCAATGCGGCGCTGATGACGTCCGCCTTCGAATTCTGTGTCGAGCCAGGCCTGTACGCAGGCAAGGTTCTCCTCTTCGGTGGTGAAACGTTGCGACAGCACCAGTACGTTGGCGTTGTTATGAGCCTTGACGAGTTTCGCTATCTCCCTGTTCCAGGACAGCCCGGCGCGTATGTCCTTGTGCTTGTTCAGGGTTATGGCCATTCCGTTTCCCGTGCCGCAGGCGGCGATGCCCAGATCGGCCTGACCGCTCTCTACCTTCTGTGCGAGGGTGTGTGCGAAATCAGGATAATCCACGCTTTCAGGGCCGAAAGTGCCGAGATTCTCAAATTCTATTCCTCGGTCTTCCAGCAGTTTCCTTATCGGTTCAGCCAACAGATATCCGGCGTGGTCGCCGGCAAAAGCTATCTTCATAACAATGCTCTTTTTATATTCTCAATGCGTCTGGTGAACTCTTCGTTTCCTATCAGAGATACGATATCTGCAATTCCCAGACCCGATGACGCTCCGACTAAGGCCAGACGTATGCAGTTCATTATCTTGCCCATAGGCAATTCCCTTGCCCTGATTTCCTCTTCCGCGGCCTCCACGCCCTTTGCCGCAATCACGTCGGCAATCTCCAATGCAAGGCTGTAGTTTTCCTCTTTCCAGAATTTGGCCACATCCTTCTCGTTATATGAAGAAGGCGCCACGAAAAGGTAGGATGCTATATCCCAGAAGTCAGCGACGAACGTGGCCCTCTCCTTGATGAGTCCGCAAACCTTGACGACGTAGTCATGGTCGGCTTTGACCCCGTGTGATGCCAGAACGGGCTCGAACAGCACAGCAAGCTGTTCGTCAGTTTTCATACGCAGGTATTCCTTATTGTACCATTTGGCCTTGTCCGGGTTGAACTTGGCTCCGGATTTGCTGACGTGTTCAACGGAGAAGGCTTCCACGAGCTGCTCCATCGAGAATATCTCCTGTTCGGTTCCGGGATTCCATCCCAGCATTGCCAGCAGATTGACGAAAGCCTCGGGGAAGTAGCCGTCCTCACGGTAGCCGTGATATGTCTCGCCCTCTGAATTCTTCCAGTTGAGGGGGAATACGGGAAAGCCCATCTTGTCTCCGTCCCTCTTGCTCAGCTTGCCGTTGCCCACGGGCTTCAACAGCAGGGGCAGGTGGGCGAAACGGGGCATCGTGTCAGTCCATCCGAAAGCCTCATAAAGCAGGTAGTGAAGCGGCAGGGATGGCAGCCACTCTTCACCGCGTATCACTTCGGTTATCTCCATGAGGTGGTCGTCCACTATGTTAGCAAGGTGATAGGTCGGCAGTTCGTCCGCACGCTTCCACAGTACTTTGTCATCAAGGGTGTCGGTGTTCACTTCCACGTGTCCGCGAATCATATCGTCCATCGCAACTGTCCTTCCCACCGGCATCTTGAACCTGATGGTCCAGTCTGTACGGCTTTCCAGCAGGGCATCCGTTTCCTTGCTGTCCATAGTCAGCGAATTCCTGAGCTGTCCGCGGGTGGACGAGTTGTATATGAAGGTCCGGCCCTTGGACTCGGCCTCTGCCCTTGCGGCATTGAGCTCTTCCGAGGAGTCGAATGCATAATATGCCCAGCCGGCTTTCACAAGCTGTTCCGCATAGGCACGGTAAAGACCTCGTCTCTGGCTCTGTCTGTAGGGAGCGTGGGGGTGTTTTTCGGAGACTTCCTCCACAACCTTGCCTGTAGCCATATCTACTCCTTCGTCGGGAATTATGCCGCACCACCCGAGAGCCTCGATAATGTATTCTTCGGCACCGGGCACGAATCTCTGTGAGTCGGTATCCTCAATCCTGATTATGAAATCTCCTCCTCTTTTCTTGGCGTATAGATAGTTGTAAAGTGCTGTACGCACACCGCCCATATGCAGGGGGCCTGTGGGGGAAGGGGCGAATCTTACGCGCGTTCTTCTTTCGGTTGACATATTCAAAACAGGTTCTTAGTGTTTTATTCTCTTTATTGCGGCTGTCTGCTCCAGTTCAGCGATGGCTCCACCTTCATAGTTGCACAGCGTGGGGGCCTCTGTGAAATTGAAACGCCTCTCGTTGCGGGCATCGCTGGGGCCTATCTTTATATTGTCAACGGCATCGTGGATGGTCTCCGGATCAGGCGTGTACTCGTAATCCGTTGTGAGTTCGATAAGGTTTCCAAGGCTCTTGTCGGTAACACCGTGGAGACTCTCCATTGCGAAACCGGTTGCAATCACCGTGATGCAGACCTTGTCGCCGAAATCCTCATCCATTTCGTAAACAATACCTCTCTTGAAACGGCTTGCACTGCCGGTATAGCTTTCAATGAGCTTGTCTATCTGCGCAAGATCCTTCATCAGAAGGCCGTTCTCGTTGTAGCCGGATGTCACGTTCACGAGTATGTTCTTTGCTGTCTTGAGGTCGAAATCATTGAGCAGGGGAGATATCACGGCACCTTTGACGGCATCTTCGAGACGATTCTCTCCGGTTCCGGTTCCTATACCCATAAGTGCAACTCCGCTGTCGCGCATCATAGTCTTGACATCCTCCATATCAACGTTCACATAACCTTTCTTCTTGATGATTTCGACTATTCCGCGAACTGCTGTAGTCAGAATCTCGTCGGCCTTGGGATAGGCATCCTTGGCAAGCATTTCACCGTAAACGTCATACAGTTTCTCGTTGTCTATCACCAGCAGCGAATCCACGTTCTTCTCCAACTCACGTATGCCGTTGATGGCTTTCTGTATGGATTCACGGCCTTCGTTCTGGAAGGGGATGGTGACTACACCCACGGTCAGGATTCCGCGTTTCTTTGCCATTGCGGCAATCACGGGGGCGGCTCCGGTGCCTGTACCGCCGCCCATTCCGGCGGTGATGAAAAGCATCTCGGTGCCGGTGTCCAGAACTTTCTCGGCAATCTCATCGACGGCTTCCTCAGCGGCGTTACGGCCCTTGATGGGGTCGCAGCCCGCACCGAGGCCCTTGCCCAGATGTATCTTTATGGGAACATTGCTGTTCTCGAGTGCCTGCGAGTCAGTGTTGCACACAATGAAGGTACAGCCTTCGATATGCTGGTTATACATATATGTGACGGCATTCTGTCCGCCGCCTCCGACTCCTATCGCCTTGATGTTGGAGTTCTCGGGTATCCAATTTTCAGGTATGAATCTGATGTCGCTCATAGTTATCTTTTAAAGTTGGTTATCATCATCGTCATCCGGGCCGAAAAACAGGCTTCCCAAGTCCTTCCAGGGCCTCTTGTTCGGTTTGGGCTCCTTCTGCACTCTGGGCTGTTTGGGTTCCTTGCTTTCCTTTTTTTCGATTTTCGGTGCAGGATCCTGCCTGATCTGTTCTTCCTTGAACAGTTCGTTGAGGTCCGGGGCGTTTTCGGGAACAGGCTCTTCGGTTGCTTCGGTGCAGGCATTGGATTTTTCTCCCATGAAATGGCTTATGAGTCCGGCCGTGGTAACCGCTCCAGAAGTGAAGAAACTGCTCTCGGCATCAAACTGCTTGCGTGAAGGGGCGCCCACCCTGGCATTGTAACCGGAAATATCCTTGATCATATTGCAGAGGTTCAGCATATTTGCGCAACCGCCGCACACTACGATACCGTTTTTGAGCCTGTCGGCATAACCGCTGAGCTGTATCTCATACAGCAGCGCTTCCAGAATCTCCCGGGTGCGCGCCGTAATGATTTCGGACAGGTACTTTGCAGTTATTTCCATTTTGCTTCCGCTGGCCGTATCGGTGATTTTCAGAGTCTTTTCTCCCAGTGAAGCCAGTTTGTCGGGCATGAGTCCACCGTAACCCATCTTTATGTTCTCGGCCAGGCGCTCGTCGATTCCGCAAAGATTGCGTATGTCTCCGGTTATGCTGTTGCCTCCGAAGGGGACTGCGCCGTAGTGCCTCATCGTGCCGTTGTAGAACACGGATACGGAACTTCCGCCGGCACCTATGTCCATAAGGGCGACACCGCTTTCCATTTCGGACGGGGTCAGCACGCATTCTCCAATTCGCGCGGGAATGAAAACGGGACGTACGATTCTGATGCCGGCGGCATTGAAGGCGGCCTCGATATTGTTGTGATAGCTGCTCTTGCCCAGATATGCCTTGTAATGGCCTTTGAGATGTTCCGCCATCATTCCCACTATGTCCTTGGCACCTACGTTGATCTCGTTGTCCGCATCGAAAGCCTGCGCCACGACTCCGAGCACATCCTCGCCCTGAGCCGCATTGTCCTTGGCTTCCGTCCATACCATATTCTCAAGATTGTCGATGTCTTCCGTGGTTATGCAGCGTCCCTCGCTGATGTCTATCCCGGACTCAACGCTGATTTCGCGTATGTCGTATTTCTGGATATTCACCATGGCTTCGTTGATCTTGAGGTTCAGGAAACGCTCGGTGCTTTCCAGAGCTGTCCTGAGCGCCGCACCCAGTTTGCTCGGATTCAGAACCTTGCCCCGGCTGATTCCGTCAGAGGGGAATTCGTTGTAGCATACAAGCTTGATCTGCCCCTTGCCCTCGTCAGTAGCTATCGCCAGGCCGAGTTTCTGGGTTCCCAGATCGATGGTAACAATGTTTTTTCCTTCCATATAGAGTTATCTATTTACATACAATCTGACCATGATATTTCACATTGACAGTCCTGTATTCCTTACAGGTGCTGTCGGATGCAATCTTGTCCAAATAGCATTCCATCTTCCTGAATTTGCTCCGTATCCTTACGGGCTGTCCTATCAGAAAGCGTTCGTCCCTTCCTTCCAGCCGCAATGTGAGTTCTCCGTTGCGTGCACTTGAAATTCCGGTCACTTTGTCCCTCCATTCAGGTTCTGCGTTGATCCACGTTGCCATTGCGGCGACTCTTGCCGTCCATTTGCCGTCCTTTATGCACGGGCTTCCCTTGATCGAAAGAATATCCGTGCTCCAGTCATTCACGATAGGGAAGCATTCACCCCTTCTGTTCATATACCATCTGGTACTGTCAGTCTCAAGCCTGATTACCGGAGTGCACTGCCGTATGGACAGGTGCAACATTCCGTCCTGAGTGAAATAGGCGTTGCATTCCTCTATGTACCTGTGCTTTCTCATAACGTTTTCAAGTTTGTGCAGGTTGACGCTGTCGGTGTAACGGTTCCTGTAACTGCCGAATTCCTCATTCAGCATACGGACTATGTCTTCCTTTGTCGTGAACATGTTCCGGGTACTGTCAAGGATCCGGATTTCTATGTCCTTGCACCTGAGATTCTCACGCCTTGCCCGGCTGCCGGAAAGACCGACAACCGTCACTGTGACCGCCACGGCGGCCATACAGCAGGACAGGATTATTTTCAACTTATTTTTCAAGCAGTTCTGTTATTGGTTCTATGAATCGGTCTATGTTTCCCGCACCGAAGCTTACCAGAACCTGTATGTCCTCCTTTGCCAGAGTGTCCATGAGTTCCTCTTTTCTTATCAGCATTTTCTCGTCTGCGGTGATGTCCTTGTATATTATCTCGCTGGTGACACCCGGTATTGGCTCTTCACGGGCGGGGTAGATGTCCAGCAGTATCACTTTGTCCGCTGCGCTCAACGATTTTGCGAACTCACCGGCAAAGTCTCTGGTGCGGGAGTAAAGGTGCGGCTGGAAGATGGCTGTAAGCTTGCGTCCAGGGAACATCCCGCGGATGCTGCTTATGGCCTTGGCCAGTTCTTCCGGATGGTGGGCGTAATCGTCAATGTAAACGGTTTTGCCGTTGTTGACGTGTATGTCGAAACGCCTTTTCACGCCACTGTAGCATTCTATGGCTTTCCTGATTTCTTCTTCCGGGACTCCGTAGCATATCGCAGCGGCCGCTGCAGCTATGCTGTTCTCCACGTTCACCCAACCGGGTATGCCGCAACGGCAGTTCTCTATCTTCCCGCCGGGATGGTTTATGGAGAAGGTGTAATGTCCGAATTCGTCGCAGATCATATCGGAAGCGTAGAAGTCGGCAGTGGCATCATCGTAGCTGTAGCTCAAAAGTCTGGCTGGCGTGTCCGCCGGTGCTATGGGCAGGCCGGTTTTGGCAATCAGCACTCCGCTTACCTGTGATGCGAAGGCGCGGAATGCATCGTGGACGTGCTCTACGTCGCTGTATACGTCCAGATGGTCGGCGTCCATTGCCGTAATCACAGCAATCTCCGGGTGCAGCTGCAGAAAACTGCGGTCGAATTCATCGGCCTCGGTTACCACTATGTCATTGTCGCTGAGCAGAAGGTTTGTGCCGTAATTCTTGCTTATTCCGCCCAGTATGGCATTGCAACCTATCCCGCTGTTGTGCAGTATGTGTCCCAGAAGGGTGCTGGTTGTCGTTTTGCCGTGAGTGCCGGCCACTGCGAGGCAGTGATTGCCCTCTGCGATTTCCCCCAGCATACGGCTGCGTTTGATGACACGGTAACCGTTGGCGTTTACATATACCAGTTCCTCCATATCGGCGGGTATTGCCGGGGTATATACCACCAGAGTGTTCTTCACGTCTTTGGGAATGAAATCCACGTTGTCCTCATAGTGAACCTCGATACCTTCATCCTCCAAGGCGTGTGTGAGTTCGGAGGCTGTC
The DNA here is from genome assembly GCA_045597605.1 of Candidatus Cryptobacteroides sp. Taxonomy (GTDB): domain Bacteria; phylum Bacteroidota; class Bacteroidia; order Bacteroidales; family UBA932; genus Cryptobacteroides. The sequence continues at coordinate 41,251 of JAZLKN010000007.1, forward strand.
CTGTCATAGCCGCTAACTTTGAACCCTTTGGACTTGTAGTAGCGGGCGAGCGCACTCATCCCTATTCCGCCGATACCTATGAAATATACGTTTCTCCGTTTCGTTATCTCGATTCCGAGTATCTTCTCGATTTCATTCACGATACGATCGGCGGCATCGGTCACTCCGAGAGGAGCGATGTTCTTCTGTATCTGTGCAATGGCCTTGGGACTTCTGGCCAGGGTAATCGCTTCCGTCATAAGCCTTTCCTTCGCTTCGTCGTCCTTGACGATGCGTGCGGCACCCTTGTTGACGAGGCTCATCGCATTGAAAGTCTGATGGTCCTCGGTGACATTGGGCGAAGGAACGAAAATCGAGGCCTTGCGGCATACGCACAGTTCGCTTATGGATGATGCTCCGCTTCGTGAGATTACCACGTCGGCTGCCGCATATGCGAGATCCATACGGGCGATGAAGTCGGTATGGTGCACGAAAGGCAATTTCCTTCCCTCCATAAACTTGTCAATTGCGGCCTTGTAGAATTTGCCGCACTGCCAGAGTATCTCGACTCCCCCGTCGCCGGGACATTCATTCTCTATCCATTGCATCATGCTCTCGTTCAACGTTCTGCTGCCGAGCGAGCCTCCGACTATCAGTATTTGTTTTCTCTTGCCGTCCAGGCCATAGAATGCGAGACCTTCAGCGCGGCTTTGCGCCGTAGTGGGGGCGATACTCTTGCGTATGGGATTTCCGGTGAATACGGTCTTGCCGATGGGGAAGAATCTGTCCATATTGTCATATGCGACACATATTTTCCTCACACTTTTCGCCAGTATCCTGTTCGTCAGGCCCGCGAATGAGTTCTGCTCCTGTATCAGACAGGGGATGCCCCTGTGCGATGCATACCACAGTGTCGGTGCGCTGGCATATCCGCCCACTCCTATAACCACATCGGGTTTGAAGGCCTTGATGGTCTTGCCGGCCTTCAGGTAACTTCTGAGCACCTTGAAAGGGAGCAGCAGATTTGACGGGCTGAGACTGCGTTTCAGACCCGCCACAGGCAGACCGACTATATCATAACCGGCTGCCGGTACTTTTTCCATCTCCATCCTGTTTTCCGCACCTATGAAGAGAATCTCGATCTCCGGATCCCTCTCCTTGAGTTTGTCCGCTATCGACAATGCCGGAAATATATGTCCTCCGGTTCCTCCACCGCTGATAATGGCTTTCATATTACAATTCGTTTTTATCTGGTTCATTATCCGGATTTTCGTCCGACTTCCTCAACTCCTCTTCCTCCTTCCTTTCCTTCTTTATCTTTACATACGCCATCTTGCTTATGCTCAGAATAACTCCGAAAGCGATGCTGAAGCACAGGAAAGAGCAGCGTCCGTGGCTTATCAGAGGCAGGGTCTGTCCCGTCAGCAGGCCTATGTTGCAGTTCACCACGATATGGAACATCGCCTGGAAAGTGATGAGGAATACAAGTCCTCCCACACAGGCCTGGGCATATCTGTTCTTGCAATTCTTTACGATGATGGCCCCTCTGGCGAAGAGACTCAGGAACATCGCGATGATGAGGAATCCGGCGAGCAGACCATACTCTTCCACGATGAAGCTGAACATATAGTCCTCGAACATCACAGGCACTACATATTTCTGAGTGCTGCGTCCGGGCCCTTTTCCTATTATGTGCCTTCCTCCCTCCACTATTGCAATCTCGGCCGCAGCGGGCTGGCGTATCTCGTCAAGATAATCCATGAATTTACGTGAACCGGGAGCGAGGCTGTTCGGATCGGTCTTCTTCAGTTCAATGGCTTTGTGCTGTTCCGTCCTTGCCTCGTGGTCGGGGTAGGGAAGTTCTATCTTCAAACGGTTGCAGGCCGTCTGGAATCGGGGCATTATCCTGCCGCTGCTGACAATGTGCAGTGTGGCTATCAGAGAAAGACCGGCAATGGCCAGAAGGACAGGGCCCATTATGTCCCTTATCTTGAGGCCGCCGATGAGTATGGTGGCGAACATTATTATGCCGGTCAGAGCTGCGCTGCCTGTACTTCCGGGCAGAATCAGTATCATCGTGAGCATTATCGGGATGTAGATGTATATCCATCGCTGCGCCCTTGGATCCTTCAGCCAGCCGAAGGCACCGGGGAAAGCCGTGCCGAGGAACAGAGCCCATTTGAATTTTCCGCTCTCGTAGGTCTGAATGGCCCAGGCCAGATACATTACCATTGCGACTTTCACCACTTCGAATACCTGCAGGCTGAATCCTCCTATCCTTATCGCCCTGGTCGCATTGTTTACGGTGGTGGCCTTGATGAAACTGCCTATGCTCAGGCCTGCGTCCAGGAATATCAGCAGGACAAGGGACAGGATGAAACCCCATCGGGAGAAGAAACGCAGAGGCTTGATGCTGGGCAGTGCGGAGAATAGTATGAGAATGACGCATCCCGCCGCAACAATCTTCAACTGTCCCACGAATATGTCCACGCGGCTGACCTTTTCCTTGATTGCGAGCAGGGATGTGGATGAGAAGATGGCTACAATGGAGAACAGCATCAGCAGAACGACGATTATCCAGATGACCCTGTCGCCGTCCTTGATGTTCTGGGCCAGAGAACCCAGCAGACCTTTGCTCTTCGTTGTATCCATATTTTACAGTCTCCTTACGGCATCCTTGAACTGCTTGCCCCTGTCCTCATAACTTTTGAACAGGTCGAAACTTGCGCAGCAGGGGCTGAGCAATACAACGTCCCCGGCACTGGCCAGACTGGCGGAGACCTTTACGGCTTCCTCCGCGCTGTCCGTATCCACTATGGTGTCCACAATATCACCGAAACTCTCGTGTATCTTCGCGTTGTCCACACCCAGACAGACAATCGCCTTTACCTTTTCCCTTGCCAGCTGGAGCAGGGGAGTGTAGTCATTGCCCTTGTCCTTGCCTCCCACAATCCATACCACGGGCCTTGTCTGGCATTCCAGTGCATACCAGGCGGAATCCACGTTGGTAGCCTTGCTGTCATTGATATACAGCACGTCCCTGATGGTAAGCACTTTCTCCATCCTGTGCTCTATGTTCTGGAAACTGCCCAGAGCCTTGCGTATATCCTCGTTGCAGATATCCATGACCTTGGCGGCAATGGCTGCGGCCATCGAATTGTACACGTTGTGCCGTCCTCCAAGTGCAAGTTCCTTGAGGAAGATGTTGCAGTCCTCTTTCTGGGGAACCTTCACGATTATCTTGTCCACGTCGAGGTAAGCTCCCTGAGGTACGGTTTTCTTCTGGCTGAAAGGAAGCTCCTTGGCTTTGATGATTATCTTGTCGAGATGCTTTATCGTAATCTCGTCGTCACTGCAGAATATGAAGCAGTCATCCTTGTCCATATTCTGGGTGATGCGGAACTTGGCTTTCACGTAGTTCTCCAGATTGTAGTCATAGCGGTCCAGATGATCGGGAGTGATATTCGTTATGATGGCTATATCTGCCTTGAAGTCGTACATGTTGTCCAGCTGGAAACTGCTGAGTTCCAGCACATAGGTATCGAAATGCTCGGTGGCCACCTGATAGGCGTAGCTCTTGCCTATGTTTCCGCCCAGCCCCACGTTCAAACCCGCCTGCTGCAGCAGGTAGTAGATGAGCGAGGTCGTGGTGGTCTTGCCGTTGCTGCCTGTGATGCAGATTTTTTTGGCCGAGTCATAACGCCCCGCGAACTCTATCTCGGATATTATGTGTATGCCTTTCTCTTCGGCTTTCCTGACAAGAGGGGCGGTGGAGGGTATGCCGGGACTCTTTATTATCTCGAACGCATTTAGAATCTTCTCCTCGGTGTGACCTTCAGCCTCGAAAGGAATATCCCATTTTCTGAGTTCCGCCTCATATCTGGGAGCTATCTTTCCGCTGTCTGAAAGGAATACGTCAAAGCCTTTCACCTTGGCCAGTACGGCGCTGCCTATTCCGCTTTCGCCGCCTCCCAAAACAACAATCCTGCTCATATTATCTGACTTTTAACAATGCAACTGAAAGTGCGGCCAGTATAATCTGGACTATCCAGAATCTGGCAACTATCTTGGATTCAGGCAAAATGCCTGAAGGTGACTGAATCAACGCCGGAATCCCTTCCTTCTGGAAATGGTGGTGCAGCGGTGCCATCTTGAATACGCGTACGCCCACTCCGGTTTTTTTCTTGGTCCGCCTGAACCAGTAACGCTGTATGATGACACTCAGCGCCTCGATGAAGAATATGCCGCAGAGGATGGGGAGCAGCAGTTCCTTCCTGATGAGTATGGCGCATACGCCTATGACTCCGCCGACGGCCAGACTGCCCGTATCGCCCATAAATACCTGTGCGGGATAGGAATTGTACCAGAGGAAACCTATCAGCGCTCCTATCATCGCACTCATGAACACGGAGGCCTCTCCGGCACCGGGTATGAACATTATGTTCAGGTAATCCGAATAGATGACGTTGCCTGACAGATAGGCGAATACCAGCAGTACCGCTCCTGAAATGGCGCTTGTGCCTGCGGCCAGTCCGTCCATTCCGTCAGAGAGGTTGACGCTGTTGGAGCAGGCCGTGATAACCAGCACTATCATTACAAGGTATATGGCCCATTTGCTCCACCATCCCCATTTGCCCTTGAGGGGTGTAAGCCATTTGTAGTCGAATTCGTTGTCCTTGACGAAAGGAATGGTGGTCTTGGTGCTTTTGACTATGTCCTCAGCCACGGTGGTGGTGACTGTCTGCATCTGTCCGCTGTCATTTATCACATATTCTGTCTTCTGCTTGACGGAAACGTTCTCACGTACGAGGATTTTCGGGCTGTAGCATACTGTAAGGCCGATAATCAGTCCCAGAGAAATCTGACCTATCAGTTTGGCCTTTTCGCTCATTCCTTCCTTGTTGTGCTTGAACACCTTGATATAATCATCACAGAACCCGAGGACTCCCAGCCATAGCATCGTGATGCACAGCAATATGGTGTATATGTTGCTCGGATCCGCCCAGAGGACAACTCCGGTAAGGATGGACAGAATGATGATGATTCCTCCCATCGTCGGGGTGCCTTTCTTGGCCAGTTGGCCTTCGAGTCCCAGGTCCCTTATCTCTTCTCCTATCTGGTGACGTTGGATGGCACGGATTATCTTCTTTCCGACAACCAGGGCCATAATCAGAGCTGTAAGGGCCGCCATAAGTGACCTGAATGACAGATATGAGATGAGTCCCGCACCCGGGATATCGTATTCTTTAAACAGTTGGAACAGATAGTATATCATAATCAGTTTTATATTTCATTCAAACATTCCCGGACAATTTCGTGCTCGTCGAAATGGCGTTTTTCATTGCCAATTATCTGATAGTCTTCATGTCCCTTGCCGGCGAGCAGTATGGTCTCGTTCCGTTCCGCCGTGATTATGGCGGTGCGTATGGCCTCGCGCCTGTCCTCCAGTGCCAGAATCTTGCGCCTGTCCTGTGCATCTATTCCCGCTCTTATGTCTGCCATTATATCTATGGTATTCTCCGTGCGGGAGTTGTCAGACGTTATTATCACCTTGTCGGACAGTGAGGAGGCAATGGCTCCCATTTCAGGACGTTTTGTCCTGTCCCTGTCTCCGCCGCAACCGAACAGGCAGGTCAGCTTCCTTTCCGGGGCTATCTTCCTGAGGGTTTGCAGCACGTTCTTCAGGGCGTCGGGCGTGTGCGCATAATCGATTACCACGTTGAGCCCGTCCGGCCCCTTAATCTGCTCGAGCCTTCCGCATACCTGACCTATTTTGCTGAGCCCTACCAGCGTCTCCTCGCTGCCGGCTCCCAGTTCCACGGCGGTGCTGTATATCGCCAGGGCGTTGTATGCATTGTGCTGTCCTATCAGGGGGCACCACACCTGCCTTCCGTCAATATCCAGCAGCATTCCGTCGAAAGTCTCTTCCAGAATCCTGCATTTGTGGTCTGCCATCCGGCGGCAGGAGTATGTCACCGTGGCGGCCTTCGTGTTCTGCACCATCACTGTTCCGTTTCTGTCGTCTATGTTGATTACGGCCTTCGCGTGAGAGGGCAGATTGTCGAAGAACAACTTCTTGCAGCGCAGATATTCGTCAAAGGTCTTGTGATAGTCCAGATGGTCATGCGTCAGGTTGCTGAATATTCCTATGTCGAAATCGAGTGCATGCACCCTTTCCTGTTCCACACCTATGCTGCTGACCTCCATAAAGCAATATTCGCATCCCTTGTCCACCATTTCCCTCATCAGGGCGTTGATTGTCAGGGGGTCCGAGGTTGTATTCACTGCAACGTAACGTTCTCCGGCAACGTAGTTGGCTATGGTGCTGAGCAGTCCGCATCTGTATCCCATTGCTGTGAACAGGTTGTAAAGCAGGGTGACAGTTGTGGTTTTGCCGTTGGTTCCCGTTATCCCCACCAGCTTCAGCTGCCTGCTGGGATGGCCGTAGAACTCGTCTGCAAGGCAGGCTACAGCCTTCCTGCTGTTATCGGTCTTTATCCACTCCACGCCGTTCCCGGCCTTGTCGCTGAATTCCTCACGTCGGCTTTCATCCTCGTACACAATGGCGGTTGCACCTTTCCCGATGGCTGTGCCTATGTAGTCGTGACCGTCGGAACTGTAGCCCTTGACCGCCACGAACAGACTGCCGGGAATCACCTTCCTGCTGTCCGAAGTTACCAGTGTATAATTTTTAATCATCATTCAGACAATAAATTTTATCTGCAATTTCCCTGAACGGAGGGGCGGCGTACGAGGCTCCGAAGAAGTTGCTGATCGAAGGCTTGCTCCATATCACGACGATTGCCGTGTACTCCGGTTTGTTCACGGGGAAGAATCCTACGAAACTTCCCTGTTGGCTTTCGACTCCGTTATCATTGTATCCGTATCTTCCGTTACTCATTCTGAATACCCTCTGCGCGGTTCCCGTCTTGCCGGCGATGGGGCAGACGGCTCCGTGCAGCTGCCAGTATGCCGTTCCTCCCTTGTCGGAAGCCACCATACTCATCACCTTCTTCAGTGTGTCGGCCGTGGATTTGCTGCAGATGTGCTCGTGCAGGATGCGCGGCTTGAACGATTCCAGCTCGTGCCCGTTTTCCTGAATGGCCTCCACCAGATACGGCTGCATCATCACTCCGTCATTGGCTATCGCATTGTAGAAAGTGACCAGATTAAGGGGACTAAGTTCCATCCCGTAGCCTATGGCCAGTCTGGGGAAGGTTCCTCCGTCCCAGAATCCCTTGGGTGTCCTTCTCTTCATTGAGGGGTCGAGAATGAAGGGCGGGGTGCATCCCTTCAGGTCGAAAGACAGTGTGTCCATCAGGCCGAATCCCTTGATCCTCTGTATGAAACGTGCAGGATTGCTGCCATAGTGCTTGGGGTCGCATATCAGCTGGCGGAAAGGGTTGTTCGCGGACATTTCGAATGCCTCGCGGAGTTTGACCTTACCGCTCGGGAACCTTTGTTTTCCGACGTGCTTGGTGTCGTTGTACATTATTCCGTTGTATTTCCAAAGGCCTCCGAAAGTGGGGATTTCCTGATCCAGAGACGTGATGTAGCCGTCTTCCAGAAGGGCCATAACGACAGCGCCCTTGAATATGGAACCGGGAGCTTCAGCCGTGCGCACCGCATAATTGTCCCACTCTCCGATATTCCCTTGCCTGTCTCTTCCCAGGTTGACCATCGCCCTTATCGCTCCGGTACTGGTCTCCATCACAATGACGCAGGCTTTCTCTATGAGCTCGCTGCGGCCCACAGCTTTCCTGAGAGCCTCGTCTGCGATATTCTGTATGTCTACGTCTATTGTGGTTCTCACGTCCATTCCGTTGACGGCCTTCTTGTTTTCCTTGTCGGTGACAGGTATCATTCCGAAGTCGCTGCGTCTCATCAGCTGTTTTCCGTCCATGCCGTGCAGATAGCTGTCGAAGTTGCCTTCCAGTCCTATCATTCTGTTGTTGGTGCTGTCAACGTTGTCACGGACATAGCCTATGGTCCTTCTGGCCGACGAGCCATAAGGATAGAGCCTCTTCTGACTGCGTTCTTCCAGATATCCTCCGTGGAAGCGTCCGCTGCTGAATATGGGCATCTTTCTGATGCGGTTGATTTGCAGCTGGGTGAAATCCTTGCCGATGAGCATATACCTGCTGCCCACCCTGCGTCCCCGACGCAGCAGGGTTTCGTATTCGCCCGCCGTTCTGGAACCAATCTCCTTCGCAAGGCACTGCGCAAGCTTGCCGACGTTGTTTTCCCACAAAGTGTCTTTCGCTACCGTGCAGTCGAAACGCACCTCATATGCGAGAGTGGAGGTTGCCATTATCCTGTTCCTGCAGTCCAAAATGTCTCCGCGTACGGGAGTTATGGACCTGTACCGGTTTTGAGGAACCAGATAGCGTCCGAATTTCTCATCTTCCTTATAGGTAATGACTTTCCATAGCAGGAGTATGCACAACGCCACTCCTCCCAGAACAAACAGCCCCCAAAGCCAGGCCATTACTGTCCGTGACCTGTCCAGCGGTTCCAATCTGTTTTTTTCGTCTGTCATTTTCCTATCTTATCCTTTTTGCCTTGTCCTGCGGAATCTGTACGGAACTTCCTTTCTCCTGCAGCATGTCCTCCACCTTGCATACGCTGTTGAGGCTTGTCAGACGACAGGTAAGTTCAGTATGAACGCTCTTAAGGTTCTCAATCACTTTTTTGTTCTCCTCCTTCCGATGCACGGTGCTCTCTATGCCGAGATTGATGGCTATTGAGAATGTGGCCAATGCGAAGAAGAAGATAATCTGGGGCAGATATTTGTCAGCCCCGAGGCGAAGCAGGAGTTTTCCCTGAAGCACCGGTTTCAACTTCTCTATCAAATGTCCAAATGCCATATGCCTCAAACTTTTTCTGCGACACGGAGTTTGGCGCTCCTTGCCCTTGTGTTGCCCTCTATTTCCGCCTCGGACGGCTCGACAGGTTTTCGGGTCACGGCCTTCAGGATATTGTCCGTATGGCCGTACAGGTCCCTGTGCTGCTCGCCGTTCACGTTACCTGTCCTAATGAAGTTCTTCACCATCCTGTCTTCCAGACTATGGTAGGTGATGACCACCAGCCGTCCCCCTGTTCTGAGCGATGCGGCCGCCCCGTAAAGGAACTTCTCCAGGTCCTTCATCTCCGAGTTTACCTCTATCCTCAATGCCTGAAAAATCTTTGCCAGCGCCTTGTGCTCCATTCTGGGTGGCAGTATGGGGGCTACCGCCGCCTGGAGATCACCCGTGGTGAGGATGCTTCGCCCAGAGCGTGCATGCACGATGAGCGAAGCTGCCTTCCGGCTTCCTTCCACTTCGCCGTACACGCGGAGCAGCCTTTCCAGGTCCTCTTCGCTGTACGAATTAACAATGTCAGCTGCGGTTTTGCCCGCACAAGTGTTCATTCTCATATCCAAAGTAGCGTCAAAACGGAATGAGAAACCCCTTTCGGGAGTGTCAAATTGATGTGAGGATACACCGAGGTCGGCAATGACACCGTCGATGCCGTCGTAGTAGCCCTCTTTCAAGATGAAATTATGAATGAATCTGAAATTGTTTCTGACAAGAGTGAGTCTCGGGTCGCTGAAAGCGTTGTCGATTGCGTCCTGATCCTTGTCGAAGGCAATGAGCCTGCCCTTTGACGAGAGACGGGAAAGAATCTCGCGGCTGTGTCCGCCTCCGCCGAAAGTAGCGTCTGCGAAAACACCGTCAGAACTGCCTGAAATCAGGTAGCCTACGCTTTCTTCAAGTAAAACCGGATTGTGGTACTCGCTCATCTTTCCTTACCTTTTGTCTCTATTTGGATGAGAGACTCTCGGTAAGGCTGATGAACTGTTCGCTGCTGAGGCTGCTGTTTTCAAACTGCTCCCTGCCCCAGATTTCAATTTTGTGGTCGCACCCACAGAATACGAGTTCCCTGCCGGCCCCGATAGACTCCAGCAGCGTCTTCGGAATAGCCATGCGGCCCAGTCTGGCCTCCGGCTCCGCTATGCAGCGGTGGCGGGTATACTCTCTCCAGAATGCGGAGTGATTCCTGTTCAAGGGATTGATTTTGGAGTTGATTTCCTCACTCTGGCGTTCCCACTCGGCGAGTGTGTACATTTCCAGACAGGGCTCCCACAGATCTTTCTTTATGACGAAACGCAGATCCACAGGACCGTTACCTTCCTGCATCTGGGCCTTCAGTGCCGACGGGAACACAACTCGTCCCTTGTCATCCACTTTAGCCGAATATTCGCCGATAAATTTGATCATAATTCCATTTTGACGCTTGGATGCAAAGATACAATTATTTTTTCCACTTTGTTACACTTTTTTACATTTTTTTCCACTTTCTTTGTTGTGGGGACATAAAAGTTGTACACAACGGCAGGGCCGGCACTTCAGGGGACTTGGGATTATGGGTTATGTCCCCTGAAGTGCCG
>JAZLKN010000008.1:0-13422 GCA_045597605.1 Candidatus Cryptobacteroides sp.
AGATAGTTTTATTGTGGTTAATGTAGACGCATTCTCCTCGAAGGATCAGGAACAGTTTCTGAACAACTACGCAAATGCTGTAGTTTCTGCCAGCTCGAACAGAATTGAAGAAATGTTCAATTTGGTATCTACCTATGTGCCATTCCCGGCTCATCGGCAATAGCCTGTGTGAAATTTGTTGATGAGCCGGACTGGTTCTCCATTTGTGCATCAAGAAGTTCGCCCAGTATGACCTTGTCAAGAGGTCTGAAATCAAGTACGGACGTACTGTCGGACTCTATACCTTCGAAGAGTTTGACCGGCTGGTGAAAGATCGCGGGATGGTCAGCGAATTTTAGAACATCGAGTCATATTTGTGGGCACCTTACTGTCATTCGTCTGGACGGATGAACACAACAGACAGCCTTAGAAGGCGTAAACAGCATACGTTTAATTTTATAGTATTATTCATAAGTGTGCCCACCCCTCCGGAGAGGACAGGGAGTGGACACACCCCACCCCAACACAGCATGCCAGAAGGCAGGTCGCGTGCTCACTCCCTCATCTCCAGAGGGGAGTGGGCACACCTACACCCCAATATTCTCAAAATGGGATTCAATAGTGAGCCCTAGACGGATTCTTTGTGTCTGTAACCGGAATTCAGAGTAATTTATACCGAGGCGTCCGACATGTTGAAAAGTTTGTCGGTGTACTTGAATGCCATAGGGTAGATGCCCAACGCCAGGAATGCGGCTACGGCATACCGGAGTGCAAATATGAGATGGGCCGCAAAGCTGCCGCTGTCAAGGAATTCCTTACTGAACGGCAGTTTCAGTCCCTTGCTCGCAGCAAAGAAGACTGCAAGGGCGAAGATGAGACGGATGATGCTGCGCCATGAGGTGGGAATATTGCTGAAATGCACCTTCCTCTGCTCGAAATGAAAAGCCAGGAATGTTCCGCACATCAGTCCGTAGATGCCGAAAAAATCATATGTGCTGCAAAAGAACCATCCGGGAAGGGCAAGGATAGCGCAGACTGTCCAGATCATCAGCCAATTGTTGTATCTGTTCAGTACGAAAGACGCCAGGACAAGAGCCAGGAAGCCCAGCAACCAGCCCACAAGCACATCCGTAGGATAATGTACGCCCAGATATATACGCGAATATCCGATTGCGACAATCAGCAGAATGCACAGCACGCGGGTCCATTTCTTTTTGAACCAGGAGAACAGCGCTCCGAACATAACGACAGTTTCGACTGCATGCAGGCTGGGGAACGAATACCCCTGGGCAGCTATATCCATTGCGTTCCCTGTCCCGCTGGGAATCCTGAGGCAGTGTATGTCCGGATTGTCGAAATATGGCCGGCGCCGCATAATGCCGTTTTTCAGAAAGGCGCCTCCGAGAAGCGAGACGATAAGTCCCATCGCCATTCTGCTTCCCAGTTTCTTGTCAACGCATAGATACAGGTAGGCCATAATGGCTATCATCAGCAATTCTTCGCCGAGCAATGTCACAGATGACATCACCATTGTCTGGAACCCGGTTGCAAAACTCTGTATGTAAATCATCAGGTCGGTTTCCCATGGGAAGCTGAAAACAATTCCATCCATATGTTGTTACGTTATTGATTTTACGGGAGCGAAGATAATGATATTCCGCGAAAGTTGTATATTTGTACTGATAACACGTTAAGTCTATGCACAAATATATAATAGCATTATGTTTCGCGTGTCTGGCAGTGTCCGTGCAGCTCGATGCGCAGACAAAAGATGTGACCTCCGAGTTCTCGCGTCACTCGTCGTAACGGCTACCGGCTTTCCAAAAATCTTTCAGGCAGTCTCACTGGCGCACCGCTGCGGTCTCTGCGGAGTCATTCCGTAAGGAAAAGGCCCGATCTACTTACCGTCTGGGGTTTGGGAGTCGTTCGGTAAGTAAAAGTCTTGCTTTTCTCACCGTTTAGGCCCGCGAAGTCGAATTGTGTGTGGAAGGGCCCTCTTGCACACCAGTCCGTGCACAGGCTACGAAGTGCCCCTGCCACTCCGGAGACCTTATCCCCTTTCTCCAGGTCCCCGGAGTGGCAGGGGCACTTCGGCCAAGCCAGTGGCAGGGGCACTTCTGTCATTTCACCACATAGTTCATAATCTCGATGACTTTCCCGCAACTGAACTGTTCGACTGCGTCTCCAAGACAGGATTGCAGGATGGCAAAGGCTTTCTCTCCAGTACAATGGCCGGTGATTATGCGGCCGACTCCGGTATCCTTGATTTTTCCTGCAATCTCCCTGACCCTTTTTTCTGACAGCCTGAACAGATGCAGCCCGCCGATATATACCTTGACGTTTTCGCCTGGGAAAGCTCTTCCTACTTCATCGATAACGATATCGGCACCGCTGTGCGAGCAGCTGTTGAAGACCACGAGACCGTCCGAAGTACGGAACACCAGGCTCTGCTCGTGAGCGAAGTCATCCGGGACATATCTCCATCCCCTGCGGACGAACAAGTGGGACTTCCGTCCGATTTTTGCGAGACCGGCAGTGGAATGAGGGACAACGAAAACGTCCTTGTCTATTTCGGAGATGCCCTCCGGTGTCCTGATTCTGGCCCTGTATGCCGACAGAATTCCCTTCGGGAGGCCGATATATCTGCTCAGTAATCCCAGACCTCCGTAACAGTTTTCACGTGCATTGGGGCTTACGAAAAAGTCAGCCCTGGAGTTGATACGGAAGAATGCCTCCATGCCGAGGGAGTGGTCATAATGTGCGTGGGACAGAACTGCATGGTCAACCCCGGAAATGTCAATGCCAAGTTTCTTGGCATTTGAGATGAAAAGGTCCGAGCCTCCGGTATCCAGAAGATATCTTTTCCCGCAGAACTCGATGAAAAAGGACAGCCCCCATTCACCCTTGAGGTCTCCGCAACCTATATTATCCGAGATTACAGTTATTCTCATCCACTAGAACCATTCCAAAGCAAGCCCTACTTTTCTTTGCTCTCCGATATTACCACGTCCCAGCAGCTGAGGTACGGCCTCTTGTCGAAGCGGACGGATTCGAACAGGGCTCCGTTGTTGCAGAGCTGGATACCTCCTTCGTGCTCCACGGCCTGGAACAGAAATACTTCATTCCAGTTCTTGAGCAGTGTAACCTGACTGCTGCCGGTGCATCCGTAGCTGAAATCGGAAGGCATTCCATTAACCCACTGGATGGCACTGGTGTCAAGATTCACATAGCCATCCTCGAACGTCACAATCTCGTGGCAGCCTCCTATTACCAGATAACCGCCAAAGAAAGTGATGTCTCTGATTGAACTGCTGTTCTCGATGTTCGAGAGTCCGCGGCCATTGTTCAGCCAGCAATACGCGACGGATACGAAAGTCGAGTTGTTCCGCTTGTCCAGACCTATCGCTATATCGTTGGCACCTACGTGAATACAGCTGGCGTCCCAGCTGTAGCCATCCTCGTCGGTGACGACGGTCTCCGTTGACTTGAGTTCCCAGGAATTGGCGGCTACACGGAAAAGTTTCAGTTCATTGCCTTCTCTACCAACGACATAATAGTCACCTGAGATGCCGAAATCCATTGCTTGAAAACTGATATCCCTGCCGCTTCTATACACAACTTTCCCATCCTTTACGATGATGCCGTATCTGTCATTCTCATCCTTCAGCGTCCCGCAGCACAACCAGCTGCCTTCGATGGCAATCATATTCGACATTGAAGCGAACTTGACGGTTCCCCATTCCAACTCAAGGCGTTTGCCGTCTTTCCAGATGGCCGGAGATGAGGTTTCATCGGAAGGGGATGTTATTTCTCCGCAGGCGTAGATGCTTCCGTCGGACATTACGGTAAGACCGCTTATCCACGAGTTGGAATCGAGTGTGTAAAGCAGCTCGTTATTCTTGTAGATGCAGGCGGCATTATCCGGGTTTACGCCCAGATAGAAATCTGCCTCATACACAGGCTGCGGTGTCCCTTCCTTTGAACAGGAACAGTTAAAAGCCGGTACAGAGGTTAAAAGGAGTGCTGCAGACACAGCATTAATAACATTCTTTCTCATTATTTTCATTAAATTAAGCTAACTTTACACATATTTGCATATATTATAACAAAGATACACTTTAATCGTTGAAAATGAACAATTATTTTGGAGTTAAAACGCTTGCTTTGCTGATGCTGACAGCGTTCACCCTGTCCGGCTGCAATGATGCGCCGAAGACCACATTGTGCATTAATCCACTGACTTATACCGACATACCGGATATCGACGTGCTCCGTACGGGCGATGACTTCTATATGGTCAGCACCACGATGTACTTCTGCCCCGGAGCTCCCGTCATGCACTCCAGGGACCTTGTCCATTGGGAAATCATAAGCTACATCTTCGATGTCCTTGAGGATGATGACGTATATAATCTGCGTGACGGCAGTAACGCCTATGGCAAAGGTCAGTGGGCGACCTCGCTCAAATATCACGACGGGGAGTATTATGCCCTGTTCATAGCCAACGACCAGGCCAGGACCTATATTTATCATACGGACGACATCACGCGGAGCAATTGGGACAGATACGTGATAGACAGGCCTTTCCACGATGCCGGACTGCTTTTCGAGGACGGACGCGTCTTCGTTGCGTGGGGGAACACCAACATTTATCTGACGGAGCTGGAGCCTGACTTTTCCGGTGTGAAGGGTGAGGACAAACTGCTTTTCACTACTCCTGAAGGCTATATGCTGGGCGACGAAGGAACACATTTCTATCACATAGGTGATTGGTATTACGCTCTCACCATAAACTGGCCGGTGAAGGGCATACGCACCGAGACCTGTTGGAGGAGCAAATCGCTTGAAGGACCGTATGAGTCCAGGGATATTCTTCACGGCACTCTGGGCGGAAGGACGTCGGACGGTGTGGCGCAGGGGGCGATTTTCGATACTCCCAACGGTGACTGGTATGCTATGATGTTCCAGGATCACGGGGCTGTGGGCAGGATACCCACACTGCAACCCCTCACCTGGGTTGACGGGTGGCCCATACTCGGGAACAACGGCGTTCCCGTAGAGAAATTCAAGGTCAATCTGCCTGAGGGCGGGATTGAGCGTGTATGGGCCGGCGATGAGTTCGATTCGTCGGAACTTGACCTTGTCTGGCAATGGAATCACAAGCCTCTTGATGACAGATGGTCACTGACGGCCCGCGAGGGATTCCTGCGCATCCGGGCAGGGAAGGCGACCGGCATTTTCGATGCCCGCAATGTCCTTACCCAACGTACTGTGGGCCCTGCCTGCGAAAGTTCTGTCTCGCTTGACGTGTCCGCCCTCAAGCCCGGTGACCGCGCCGGTATATGTGCATTCCAGAGCCATTTCTGCAGTATAGGAGTGGAATGCGGAGAGGATGGCAAATATATAGTGGGCACCGATTTCGAAAGGGGAGAGGTGTATCGCGAAAGGCTGGATTCGGATAAAGTGTTCCTGAAATTATCCTACGATTTTTCCGACGATACGGCCCGTATCTCATGGTCCGGTGACTCCCAGGCCTGGATTCAGCCGGATTATGTGCTGCAGATGCGTTATACGCTGGATTTCTTCACTGGATACAGAACCGCCCTCTACTGCTATAACGTGAGTGCGGCAGAGGGCGGCTTTGCGGATTTCGACTGGTTCCGTCAGAATCTTGCGGACTGAATCAATAGGTGTTGTGTGACATCGACATATATTCGTCGAACAGTTTGAGACAATCCTCGCGGCATATTTCCTCAAGGTAGTCTCCCAATTTCTCTCGTCCTCCGAATATTCCGTCGAACTTGTCGTCGCGGAAGCCTATGCGCCCGTTGTCCTCTATTGTGCAGCCATAGTATATCTTGTCTATATTGGCCCACATACAGGCACAAAGACACATATGACAGGGCTCTCCTGTGGTGTACAGTTCGCAGCCGGTCAAGTCGAAGGTGTCGAGCCTTTTGCCGGCGTCCCGTATGGCGGAAATCTCGCCGTGACAGGTGGGGTCATTGTTGGCGAGTACTCTGTTGTGCCCCTGACCGACCACTACTCCGTCCTTGACAATTACAGTCCCGAACGGGCCTCCGTGTCCGTGTGTTATGCCTTCCCTTGCCTGGGCTATGGCCATCTGCATGTATTTGGCATCCTTCATGGTTTGAACAAGGGGCTGTTTCAATCTGTTCCTTCTATTGTCTCGATGGTGCCGTCCTCATTGAAGGTCAGCTCGCAAACTTTGAGACTGCGAAGCCAGGATTTGCCGCCTGAAGGCACGCTGTCGTGGTGGAACAGATACCATTTGCCTTTCCATTCGATGATGGCGTGGTGCGTGGTCCATCCTACTACCGGGGTGAGTATCACGCCCTTGTAAGTGAAGGGCCCGCAGGGATTGTCGCCAATGGCATAGCACAGAAGGTGGCTGTCACCGGTAGAATAAGTGAAATAGTATTTGCCGTCTTTCTTGAAAGTCCAGCTGGCCTCGAAGAAGCGGTGAGGGTCATCGGCCTTCAGCTGTTTGCCGTTCTCGTCCAGAATATAAACGGGTTTCGAAGGTCCTTCCCATTGGAGCATGGTATTCTTGTCCAGACGTACCACGCGAGCGGGCAGGGACTCCGCGTCACCTTCGGGCAGGTAAGGGGTCTCAAGATGGATGTCCTCCTTGTACCTCTGGAGCTGGCCGCCCCAAAGTCCTCCGAAATAAACATAGTATTCTCCGTCTTCATCCTTGCGTACGCACATATCTATGCTGTAGCTGCCGCGTACCGGGTCCGGCTGGGGGATGAATGGTCCTTCCGGCCTGTCTGCAACGGCAACTCCCCAGTGGAAGACGTCGCTGCGGTCCTTCATCGGGAAATACATATAGTATTTGCCGTCCTTTTCCGCAACGTCGCAGTCCCACAGCTGGCGTCCGTGCCAGGGAATGTCCTCGAGTTTGAGCACGCAGCCGTGATCCACCACTTTGCCTGTCATAGGGTCGCCCTCGATGGACAGTACGTGATAGTCCTTCATTACGTACTGGTCTCCGTTGTCATTTTCCACGTTTTCGCACTCCCAGTCGTGTGAGGGGTAGATGTAAATCTTATCGTTGAATACGTGTACGGAAGGGTCCGCCATATAGTCGGCGGGGAACAGATATCTTTTCTCGACTTTCTTTGCCATGGTCCGGTTATTTAGCGTTGTTGATAATGTCCTGTACGAAGGGTTTCAGATTGTACTCCCTGTCCACGAAGGTAGGGCAGTCGATACGGCCGGGGAAGGGGAATCCGTTCTTCCAGCTGTCCCCGTCGCTGACGTTCCACACGTTCACGCGGCGTATTACGTCGTTGTTCTTGCGGAGCATTGCGACCACTTCGGCGAAGCGTGCGTTCCAGGCGTCCTGAACGTCCTGGGGAACGTCACCCCTGTAGGGATCGAGCTTGCTCAGAAGGGCCTCACGCGTCTCGGGGTTGCGCATTGCCTCCCAGATGTTCTTTTCTCCGAGAAGGGCCTGGAGGTCGGCACTTTGGGATACTGTAGGCAGTATGCTCATATCCAGTTCGGTGATGCAGACATCAAGTCCTGTCTCGTCCTTCACGCGGTGTATATGGCTCTCGTAGAGGTCGATATCGGGATAGTCCATGCCGATGTGACCCTGGAATCCGAGGGCGTCGATGCGAAGGCCGCGTGCCTGCAGATCCTTGGCCATCTTTATGACGGTCTCGAGTTTTGCGGGCTCGTGCATCGAGTAGTCATTATAGTAGAGTTCGCAGTCGGGATCGGCCTCGTGGGCGCATTGGAATGCCCAGGGGATGAATTCCTCACCAAGAATCTGGTAGAACTGGCTGTTGCGGTAGCTTCCGTCCTCGAGTATTGCCTCATTCACGACATCCCAGCCTTTGATGCGGCCCTTGTAACGGCTGACCATAGTGGTGATGTGCTGTTTCATACGGGCCTTGAGCGTCTCGGAATCCAGAAGATTGCCTTCGGCATCGAGGCAGAAGTCTGGGGTGAGCTGGCTGTGCCATATAAGGCAGTGACCGAAGCATACAAGGCCGTTGGCCTCGGCGAAGTCCACGTATTTGTCGGCGAGTTCGAAATTGTATTCTCCCCATTTGGGCATTACGCTGACGGGTTTCATACAGTTTTCTGGTTCGCAGCAGTTGAAATGTTTCACGAACACGGAGTCACCTTTGACGTCGGTGCCGAGAATCTGACGCTCGTTGAGGGCGCATCCGATTAGGAAATCGTCTGCGAGAACGTCCTTGAGAACTTTTTCCTTGGGAGCACAGGCTGCCATTGTGGCAAGGCTCAGTGCGATAAAATAAATCTTACGCATTTCTTTCTTCTATTGCTTTGTTGATTTCATCCATTTTCTCGTCGCTGAGTTCGTACTTGCTGATAATGTATATTGCAAGCAGCAGCAACACGGCGGGAATTACGCATACGAGCCAGAGTATGCCCTGTTCGGCGAGAAGGCTCTGTTTGGGCAGTGCGGCATCGAAGCCGACGATTGCCAGTACGAGTCCGGGAACGACTCCTCCAAGGGCCATTCCGGCCTTGAAGAATATGCCCGTGAGCGCATTGACTATGCCTGCGATGCGGCGTCCGGTGGTGTACTCACCGTAGGCTACGACTTCGGGGATAAGGGCCCACATATAACCTGTGGCTACGATTATACCCGTGCTTTTGATGAACTGGGCCACGCAGAGCATCCAGAAATGCTGTTTGATGGCGGGAATGCTGACGAATATGTACATCAGGAGCATACCGACGATGGCCGTGCCCAGGAAGAGGTTGAACATGCCTTTCTTGCCTATGCGCTTCTTGATGGCGGGCACCAGAGGCATAAATATGAAGGCGGGGATGGTTCCGAGCCACATAAAGACTGTGGTCATGAACGGGGTTGCTCCCACGTTGTATGTCATGAAATAGGAATCGGCTGCGTTGCCGACGCTCATCATTGCAAATGCGGTGATGAAGAAGAAGGCCACGACGCGCAGGGGCTTGTTCCTGCCGAATTCCATCCACAGGTCACTCACTTTGACCTTCGAGGCCTCTTTCTGGTCCATTACTACCCTTTCCTTGCACTGGCTGAAGCAGAAGAACAGCAGTATCAGACCCGCTACGGCGAATATGGCCATAGTGGTGAACCAGGCGGGAGCGGCCTCTACTGTATTTATCACGGCCTCCATCCTGCCGGTATCGGGGTTTAGGGCCTTGGGGGCGAAGATTGCGATTACAAGGGGCAGGGATTTCACTGCGAGGGCTCCGAGGTTGGCCATGAACATACGGGTGCTGGTGAGCACGGTTATTTCATTGGTATCGCGTGTCAGCGAGGAGTTGAGCGCTCCGTAAGGCACGTTCACCAAGGTGTAGCACATACTCATTCCCACATATGTGAGGTAAGCGTACAATACCGAGCCGCTGAAGCCGTTCCAGAAGCAGAGTATTGACAGTCCGACGAGAGGGATACCTCCCAGTATGAGCCAGGAACGGTATTTGCCCCATTTCGGGGTGCTCTTGTCGATGAAGGTTCCGACAACCGGGTCCCACAGCACGTCCACGAGACGCACTACGAGGAACATTGTGGCGGCGGTGGCGGGTTTCAACCCGAAGATGTTGGTGTAGAAGAACAGCAGCCAGATGCTGATGGTCTGGTAGATGAGGTTCTGGGCCATGTCACCGGCACCGAAGCCGATGCGCTGGAGCCAGCTCAGTTTGTAGAAGCCTTTCGCTTCAGTGGTTGTTGTAGCCATATTCTATATTTGTTCCAATTCGTTTTTCCAAGCCGAATATGCCTGCTCGAGGGGTTCCTTCCAGGTCTTGGCGGGAACTATGGTCTCGAGGGTGGTGAGGTTCGCAAAAGCCTCCTGCTCGTTGGAGTAGAAGCCTGCTCCAAGCGCCGCTCCGCGTGCCGCACCTAGTGAACCGTCAGTATTGAGAAGTTCGATATTAGCGTCGCAGAGAGTTGCGAGCGTGCTTCTGAACAGGGGACTGAGGAAAAGGTTGGCCTTGCCTGCGCGTATGAGCTTGGGGTCGAGACCGAGGTTGCGCATAATGTCTATTCCATAGCGGAATGAGAAGGCGATACCCTCCTGCGTAGCCCTGAGGATGTGCTCTGTGGAGTGTCTTACCAGGTCAAGACCTGAGAAACGGGCTCCGACGTTCCTGTTTTCGAGCACACGCTCCGCACCGTTGCCGAAAGGCATCACCCTGAGGCCGTCAGAGCCTGCAGGGGCCTTTGCGGCCACGTCGTTCATCTGGGCGTAGTCCAGATTAGGAGTGATTTTGTGGTGTACCCAGGAATTCAGTATGCCTGTGCCGTTGATGCACAGCAGCACGCCGAATCTGTGGGCGTTGTTTGTGTCATTGACGTGCAGGAAAGTGTTCACGCGGGATGCGCTGTCGGCTTTCGGGATGTCCGTCACGCCGTAAACGACACCGCTGGTGCCGCCTGTGGCAGCAATCTCGCCCGGGTTGAGGACTCCGAGAGAGAAGGCGTTGTTGGGCTGGTCTCCGGCGCGGTAGCTGACCGGTGTGCCCTTGGGAATGCCCAGAAGGGATTCCGTTTCGGCGGATGTACGGCACTGTATGCCTATTGCGGGAACGATGTCGGGGAACTTGTCCGCCCCGATACCATAGTATTCCGCAACGAAATCCGCTCTTCTGTTTTCTTTGAAATCCCAGAATATGCCTTCGCTGAGGCCTGTTCTGGTGGTTGCCACCTCGCCGCTGAGCCTGTAGGCCACGTAGTCGCCGGGCAGCATGAATTTGTATATCTTCGAGTATAGATCAGGCTCGTTCCTCTTCACCCACGCCAGTTTCGACGCCGTGAAATTGCCGGGCGAGTTGAGCAGGTGCTCCATGCACTTCCCGTAGCCTATGCTCTGAAGTGCTTCCGCGCCTGTCTCCACGGCTCTCGAGTCGCACCAGATGATTGCGTCGCGGACGGGACGTATGTCCTTGTCCACAGCAACCAGACCGTGCATCTGGTAGGTGATGCCGACAGCGACGATTTTGGAACTGTCGTTGTCCGCAGTCACGGCCTTGATGCCCTTGCAGGCATAGTCCCACCACGATTCGGGGTCCTGTTCAGCCCAGCCTTTGTGAAGTGCCTTGATGGGGGCTTCGCTGTCGGGGTTGGTTGAAGATGCGATGCATTTGCCGCTGCGTATGTCCAGCAATGACACTTTGACAGAAGAACTGCCTATATCTATACCCAAAGAATACATAAAGACAAGATTAGATGTACATGTTCACGATAGTCTCATAGAGCTCCTGTTTGCCGGAGATTGCCTTGGGCTCGCCGTTCGTGCGTGCGAAGTCAACAACCTGCTCGAGAGTGAGCTTGCCGTCCTCGAAATCTTTGCCGAGGCCCTTGTCGTAAGAAGCGTAGCGCTCCTTGAGCATTGCGGGAATCTCTGATTTCTCGAGAACGTCGGCGGCAACGAGCAGTGCGCGTGCCATAACGTCCATACCTGCAACGTGTGCGATGATGATGTCGTCAAGGTCAGTTGAGTTGCGGCGTGTCTTGGCGTCGAAGTTGGTACCGCCAACGAGACCGTTGCCCTTGATGATGACCATCATTGCCTGGGTGAGTTCGTAAATGTCGATGGGGAACTGGTCGGTATCCCAGCCGATCTGGTAGTCACCGCGGTGTGCGTCGATTGAACCGAGCATGCCTGCGGCAACTGCGCACTGGAGTTCGTGCTCGAATGTGTGGCCTGCGAGAGTTGCGTGGTTGACCTCGATGTTTACCTTGAAGTCTTTGTCCAGACCGTTGGCCCGGAGGAAACCGATGACAGTCTCTGTATCGACGTCGTACTGGTGCTTTGTGGGCTCCATGGGTTTGGGCTCGATGAGGAATGTGCCTTTGAAGCCTTTGCTGCGGGCATAGTCGCGGGCCATCTTGAGCATTGTGGCCATGTGCTGTTTCTCACGTTTCATATCGGTGTTCAGCAGGGTCATGTAGCCCTCGCGGCCACCCCAGAACACGTAGCACTGTCCGCCGAGGGCGATGGTTGCGTCGATGGCGTTCTTGATCTGGAGCATTGCGCGTGCTGCGGCGTTGAAGTCAGGGTTGGTGCTGGCACCGTTCATATAGCGTTTGTGACCGAATACGTTGGCTGTGCCCCACAGGAGTTTGATTCCTGTTTCGTCCTGTTTCTTCTTCAGGTAAGCGACGACTTCCTTGAGGTTTGCCTCGTACTCCTCAACGGTTGCAGCCTCATCGACGAGGTCAACGTCGTGGAAACAGTAGTACTCGATGCCGAGTTTCTGCATGATTTCGAAGCCTGCGTCAACTTTGTTCTTTGCCTTTTCGATGGTGTTGCCGGTGTTCCAGGGGAAGGTCTTGGTGCCGCCGCCGAACTGGTCGGCTCCCTCAGCGCAGAGAGTGTGCCACCAGGCCATTGCGAACTTGAACCAGTCTTTCATCTTCTTGCCGGCCACAACCTGCTCGGGGTTGTAGTAGTGGTATGCCATAGGGTTTTTTGAATCCTTACCCTCGAACTGGATTTTTTTGATGTTAGGGAAATACTCCATGATTTTTGTTATTGTTAACGGTTGTTGAAATTTCTATCATACAAATATAAAAAATATATCGGGTAATGTATCGGGATTACTCCGTAACATTATCCGATATTTATCCTTTTTTAAAGTATTTGAACTAAAAGCAGAAAGTTTCTCCGGATCAGGTTCCTCCTTCTGCGGTTCCGGCTCCTCCTTCTGTATGGGGTCCGGTGTTTCGTTTGCGGTTTTCTTGTCACAAGCCGCGAATGCAGCAACAATGGCCAAGGGACAAATATAATAAAATACTTTAACAAAAAAAGGAGGGCGGCCACAACCGACTGATTGAAAGGCCGCCCTCCGATTTGAAAGTTCAAAGTCTATTTGAAGTAAATTCTCTTCGGTGTGTATCTGTCACCGGTGAAGAGCAGATGCTGTTCATCAATAGAGTCAACCAAAGCATCGCCTGCGATATTGAATTCTACAGTCCAGGTACCATCGCCGTTGTCGGTAAGGTATCCGGCATTCTCGTTGTCCGGCTGAATGTCAGTAGCCGGCCATTGTGTACTCCACCAGCCTGTAGTGGCACGCACCTGAGGATTTGTGGAGTCAATATCCATATAGAATGTTTTCGTCTTGAGTCTGTCCCAAACGTCCTGGGTAAACTCGGCAATACATTCGTTGTTGCTATCGTGCCCTTCAAGGCAGAAACGGTATGTTCCGTTCCAGGAAACAGCACCGGCAGATCCGTCACCTTCCCAGATCACTTCTTCCTTGGAATCGCCTCCGCCTTCTACCCACACCTTGTTGTAAATCTCGAGGAGTGTGTAGGCATCACCGGTGAAAAGCAGATGCTGTGCGTCAATCAGGTCATACAGAGTGCCCTCTTCCTTGATGTTGAGTTCGATGTACTTGGTACCGTCCTCTTCTTCCTGGATGAAATCGACACAGTTGTGATCTGTT
>JAZLKN010000009.1:0-54668 GCA_045597605.1 Candidatus Cryptobacteroides sp.
GGACATTATCGGGAATGAAAACAGAGATAATTCCTGGCTGAAAACAGCACGTAAACTAAACGGATTCACCCAAGAGCAACTTTCTGCAAAGTCCGGTGTGCCAATCAGACTTATCCGTGCATATGAACAAGGGAAAATCAAGATTTCCAATGCGGAATACAGCACAATAATGAAATTGAGAAATGCTCTGAACTATGCTTGATTCCATAATACTGTCCCGTTAAGATATTGGAACGATGATGAGGAGAAATACTACTTCTGCATTATCGATGCCGTAGAAGCCCTCACCGACATCATCTACCAAACCTGGGCAGGCCTTACCAAAAATATACGATTTGGCCCCAAAGTTTGCATTTTCCCGAAATTTTCCTTCTCCACCTTTGGCTTCTGCAAGTGTAAGGTACATGGTTTCGCCAACCTTTGCGGCAGGAACGACAACATCCTTGACTGTCACGACGCAAGTGGCCGTCTTGCCTCCGTCCGTCGTGGTGACGGTGATGTTTTGCTCAGCGGTGTGTTTTTCCGGTGATCTTGGAAAAATGACTCTCAACGGAGACGGGTCTACCGTAGCAATGCTATCCTATTTCGTCGCATGCGAATAACCCTGAACCTTGTTCCAGTCTCCTCTGGTGAAGTCCGGAACTTGTACGGGCATTGAACCGGCAGCAATGGAAATGCGACTGAGTTCGTTGACGCAGCACCATTCAGCGGCATCATAGACATCCTGGTCGAGAGGGAGTCCGTTGCGCAGGCAGTATATCAGTCGTGAATCCATAATGTAGTCCATTCCGCCGTGTCCGCCGACTTCCTTGGCCTTGGTCTCATATTCGGCGATGATGGGGTGTTTGTAAGTCTGCATAAGGGAATCCATAACTTCCGGTGATGCGAATCTCTCGGGGTCGGGTGCCACAGCCAACTGGGGATGGGGATATTTGTTCGCAAAACCCTTTGTGCCGGTCAACTGATACATACGGCTGTATGGGCGTGCTGCATATACATTATGCTGAATCTCAATCTGATGGCCGAGTTCAGTACGTATGAGCGAAACCGTGTGGTCTCCGTCGGCGAATTCATCCACTCCCATCTTCTCCTTTGCGACCTCTGCACCGTGGATGGCCTTGGTATCCATAGCCACGAGGGTGTTCATCTTGTCACCTCGATGAATATTCAAAACCTGACAGACGGGACCTATACCGTGGGTAGGATAGTTGTCGCCGCGGAACTTCCGGTTGTAGTCAAGACGCCAGTTGCCCTGGTATGCATCCCAGAACGGGTCGAGGTTGTGGATGTATGCACCTTCCACGTGATATACCTCTCCGAATACGCCCTGCTGCGCCATATTGAGCGCTGTCATCTCATAGAAGTCGTAGCAGCAGTTCTCAAGCATCATAAAGTGCTTGCGGGTTTTTTCGCTGGTGTTGATGATGTCCCAGCAGTCCTTGACGTTCATCATGGAAGGAACCTCGCAGGCAACGTGCTTGCCGTGGTTCATAGCATAGAGGGAAACGGGAGTGTGCAGAAGCCAGGGGGTGCAGATATACACGAGGTCCACGTCGTCGCTCTCGCAGAGCTGCTTCCATCCTTCTTCTCCGCTGTATTCGGCAGCCTTGGGCCAGCCTCGGGATTCGAGATATTCATTTGACTTGGCAACTCTTTCGGGGAGAAGGTCGCAGATTGCAGTAATTTTCACGCCTTCAACGTAAGTATAGCGACGGACAGCGTCTGCCCCTCTCATTCCGAGGCCCACGAATCCGACGCGTACGGTTTCGATGGGGTCGCAGGTCATTCCGAGGGCCGACTGCTGGCCTGCCTCGCGTGCGGGAGTGTCAAGAACGATGGTTCCGTTCTTTACTGTGTAGGGGACTGATGACTCTACTTTGGGGTAAGTGTTGCAGGCGCAGAGAGCCGCCGCAAGCGCAACGAATAAAACTGATTTTTTCATATTTTGACGTTTGATACTTTGAAATCCGTGATTCTGCTGTTGAAATTGCAGGCTTTCCCGAGGGGGAATGCCAGTGTCCTGACCTGATAGGTGGGTCGGGTGTCACCTTCGTAGATGCATTTCTTGATGCCGAGAGTCTCGGATAACCGGCCGTTGACGTAGAGCGAGGTGGACTTGTTGTCGCCGCAGACAGTCAGGCATACTTTCTCTCCCGGGTAAGGGCGGAAGTTGAAGGTGTAGAGGTAACCGTCGCGGGCGAATCCGAGTCTCCCGCTCACGGGGTCGGACAGATAAAACACCGCATTGCCGGAGTTGAACAACTCGGTTCCGGGAGGCTCGTCGGCCGCTTCCAGATTGAATGATACGCTGTAATCGTAGCCTATTTCCTTAAAAGGTACTATGGTGCCGGGCATCAGCTCCGCGCATTCATATACCAAACCCGATTCCCCTTTGATGACGGCCAGCCTGTTGACTCCCGGTGCCTCGCTGACACCGTTCCGCATACTGTCGAATTCTCCGAAGGGCACTGTCCGGCTGACGTTCCAGATCTTGACTGCTATGGTCTGCAGTGCGGGCATTGTGCGGTGATGGATGTCATAGACGGATATTCCGTTGCCGCAGTTGTCGTTCCATACGGCGAACATTCCTCCGCTGATATTGGGATGGTGCTCTTCATATATTTTGTCAACTGTGTTCGCCGGAGTCCATTCGTTGTAGAGTTTCTCTATATCGAGATAATCGTAATAATATCCTGCGGCGGGGACAATATAAACGTATTTGTCGGGAATGGAAACTGTCTTGTATCCGAGGTCGAACATGTCCTGGGTGTTGGTGAAGTCGCGTGACCAGGTGTACATCAGTACGTTGTCGGACTTGACAGGTGTCTCGCCTTTGGCCCAGGTGAGTGAACCCCAGACACAGGCTCTCTTGCCGAAACTTTCGACATACCTTATGTAGTGGTCTGTGAATTCACGGAATTTTTCCACAACTTCCTGGTCCTTGTTCGAATACTCGTCGGTTCCGATATGCACGTCCGGCCCCCGAAAGACAGGTCTGTCACCTTCCAGATACTCCTTGAACAGAGCGTCGAAGAACTCATACATCCCGGGATAGAAGAGATCGAGGTGGTCCATTCCATACTTCTTGCTGCCGAGTTCAGGCTTGTATTGGGTGAAGGCGAGGGTATGAGCGGGTACGTCTATTTCCGGAATTACTTTCACATACATTTCCGCCGCCTCATCCTGAAACTCTCCGAACTCTTTTTTTGTATAGAATCCGTCTCTGGCGGTCAACCCGGGATAAGTGTCACATTCAAGACGGAAGGCGGAGTAGGTCTTGTTCCAGTCGTGCTCGAAGAACTGCTGGAAACCGCAGTCGTTGAGGTGGACGTGAAGTGCGTTCATCTTGTAGTAGGACATTATCCTGGTGAGGTCTTTCAGATAGTCCATAGGGATGAATTTGCGGCCTGCGTCAATCATAAAGCCGCGTACTTCGTAATCGGGCCAGTCGCGAATGACGCCTTTGGGAAGGGAATGCTCCGCGCTCTGTTCTGCAATCTGGAGTATGGTTCTGGTCGCCCAATACACACCGACGGCCTCCGGTGCGAAGACTTCAACACTTTCGCCAATCCCGATGACGTAACCCTCTTTGCCGAGATTCCTGCCTTTTTTGATGCTCAGCGAAATGTCGCCTTTTACGGTTTTCCCGGCAGTGATGCCGGGCCTTGTTCCGAACATCGTTTCCCAATCCTCGGCCAGAGCTTCGGCAACGTCCAGAAGAGAACTGTCATTGCATACAATCCTCATACTTTTTTCCGGAGTGAAGCTTCCAGAAGAACCTTTCCATTCCTGAACTTCAGGGATTACGAATGGTTTGGGATTGTCCGCAAAAGCGGCGACGCCGGTAAGGACAGCGGTGAGCAATGTCACCGTGATTTTTCCGAATATGTGTTTCAAGCAATGCATATACTATTCAGGCAACTCCTGATTTTGATTGGCCCCGGAATGCACTTCTCCTTTCAGGACGGGGAAGTATGGGTTCGGAACGTGTGCACCTGTCATTATACTTTTAAGTTCCTCTGCCTTTTCCGGATATTCCTGAATTAAATTCAACGTCTCTGAAGGGTCTTCTTCGATATTGTACAGCTCATAGTAATCCTTTTCGCTGCGGATGTTCATATGGATGAGTTTCCACGGGCCTTTGCGTACAGCCTGGCGGCCGTTCATCTCCTGAAATTCGAAATACAGGTATTCGTGCTCTTTCTGTCCCTTGCGTCCTTCCAACAGGGGGAGGAGGCTGACACCGTCCATATCATCGGGGATGTCCTGTCCGTTGATTTCACGGAGCGTGGGCATCAAATCCCAGAACGAACACATAAAGTCCGTCTCTCCGCCTTCTGCAACGTGGCCCGGCCATCTGACGATGAAGGGTACGCGTATGCCTCCTTCATAGACATCCCTCTTGTAGCCCCTCCAGGGACCGTTGGAATTGAAGAAATCGGGATCGGCGCCGCCTTCAAGATGCGGGCCGTTGTCCGATGAGAAAATGATGATGGTATTGTCGTAAACACCGAGTTCCTTCAGCTTTTCGACAATCTGTCCCACATACACGTCAAGCCTGGTAACCATTGCCGCGAAAGTGGCATGCGGGTATTCCTGCGAGCAGTATCCTCCCTTGCGGAAGCCCGGCATTCCCTGGTCGCATCCGTGATAGGGTCTTTCGGGATATTTCCCGACAAGACTTTGGATGATGCTGTCCTGCGGCACTATCAGTTCAGCGTGCGGAATCGTGGTGGGGTACCACATAAAGAATGGTTTTCCGTCCCTGACGGCATCGTCAAGGAACTGAAGGGCCTTTTTGTGGATGAGGTCGGGGATATAGCTGCCCTCACCGTAGGGCACTTCGTCACAATTGTCAGCGAGCTCCACCCTGTTCCCGTTGTCCCAGATGTGGTCTGCATAGTAGCTGTGGGCCAGAAGCTGGCAGTTGAAGCCGTAGAAACTGTCCACTCCCATTTTCTGGGGATCTCCCGTGGAACCCACGAACCCGAGACCCCATTTGCCGAATGCGCCGGTGGTGTAGCCTGCTTTCTTCAGGTCGTGGAAAATGGTCACGGCATCTTCAGGCAGGGGGAACTGTCCTTCCGGCTGGAGCTCCATATTGCCGCGTATGGCTGTATGACCGCTGTGCGTACCTGTGACGAGGCAGGAGCGGGACGGCGCGCTGACCGTCGTTCCTGAATAGCATTGTGTGAAACGCAAGCCCTCGCTTGCCAGCCGGTCGATATTGGGAGTACTGAATTTACCCTGACCGTAGCAGCTGAGGTCACCCCAGCCCAGATCATCGGCCAGAATGAACACCACATTGGGCTTAGGCTGAACGGATTTTTGCCCGCTTGTACAGGCTGTTGCAGTCAGTGCTGCTCCGGTAAGCAGAAAAGAATCGATGATGACTTTGCGTTTCATATATGAGATTTTTACAAAAATAATAAAAAAAGGGCGGTGCGAAGACCGCCCTTTCAAATACATTGAAAAATGTTAGAGTCCGAAGAGCTCGTTGTAACCGGGATTCTGAGTAAGATTAGGATTGAGGACAATCTCGTTGGTGGGAACCATCATAAGATAGTAGGTGTCAATCCAACCGCCACCCTGCTCAAGAGGGCTAGCAGCAGTATAGATCCAACCGCCTTCTCTTCCGGAAGCACTGGCCTTACCTGTTGACTTGATTGTCTCATAGTCAACAACCTGACCGTCGAATGTTCCGTTCCCGCAAGGGATGCTTGTGCTGGCGATATACATTCCGCAAGGCTGACGATTAATATAATAATCAGCCTTTCCCCAACGGCGGACATCGTAGAATCCGAAGCCTTCGCCGAAGAGCTCTATTATACGCTCTCGACGGATTTCCCAAAGGACAGGAGCAACCTCATACTTGCTGAGAGAACCGGTGAGCCAAGGAGCGTTGCCTTTGTCACGATTAGGATCAAAATCAGCAGTTATGTCATTGACTGCCATACGAGGCATCCCGACTCTGTCACGAAGAAGATTGATGGTCTTGTCGGCAACACCCTGGTCGAAAGCATTCAGTTCACACTTTGCCTCCGCATAGTTGAGAAGGACCTCTTCAATTTTGAAGATGGGCTTGTCAGCAGTACAGAAAGCGGATGAACCGGTTGCATACTCCCACATATCGTAGTTCTTCCAGAAATAGTATCCGGTACGGCTCTTCATATAAGCCACTGAACCTGAGTTTGAAAGGTTGGGGCTTGACGGAGTAAGGGCAGCACCCCAGTTCTGGCCGGGACACCTCTTCATTCCCTGTCCTCCGAAAGAACCGCCGCGGACGCACTGTTCGTTTGCACCCATCATATCGATGTACTGACGCAATTTTGCTGCTTCCTCATCGTCTTTGACAACGTATTCCGTAGCCTGGATCTTGTCACCGGCCTTTGCATACCTCCAGGTAGGGAAGGATTCTACTCCATCGTATTCGCCGGAATTCGCGACAACTGCATAGGGAGGCTGAACGTTCAGATAGAGACGGGGGTCGCGATCCTGGAATTCAGCGTAGATGTCCGTTCCCTTGCCACCTTTGTATCCTGACGCGGCATTTGCCACAGGTTTGCCGTTTTTCATCAGGAACATATCCATAGTGTGCTGGGGAACGTCGGTGTAGTGAGCGGCGATGTGCTCGTAGTCGTTTCCACGATGCATCTTGATAGCGTCTACATAATCCTGAGAGAAGATGACGCCGGGAACACCTTTCAGACTTTCTGTTGTCCAGAGTTCTCCGTAACCTGTTCCGGGATTCTTGGTGTCAACTCCCTTGTAGAGTGACGGATATGATGCCATTAGAGCTTCTGATACGGTGACGCATTTTTTGAGGAGTTCATCAGTATTCTCGCCGCTGAGCTTGTGGTATTTGGCCCAGGTGCCTTCGCGGAGAAGGAAGCGGGAATAAGCGGCACGGCATGCGTCTGCGGTCAGAGGGTTAGTTCCGTCCTTTGAACTGTCACCTATGTGAGCGATAGCATACTCGAAATCTTCGCATATCTTGGAAACCACAGTTGCACGGTCGGTACGAGGAGAGGAAATTTCCTCTGAAGTATCGCTGAGAACATGATCTATCCAAGGAACGTCTCCGAAACGGTCAACGAGCTCCATATACCACCAGGCGCGGAAGAAGCGGCCGACAGACTCCCAGTGTTCGGCATCTTTGGCGTTAAGGACGCCGTCGCCAACGTGTGAGAGCATAATGTTGATTCTGCGGATATAGGAGAAATCCCAACCTCCGCCAGTGGTTGTGGGGGTAATGGTTCTGTATGCATATCCGTTTCCTGTAGGATTGTCCCTGTTGGTAAGGATGCCGGCATAGAAATCGCTGTAGAACTGTGAACCGCAATGCATTGTATTGAAGTTGGTCCTGATGGCGGTTTCGAAGAAGAGATTATAGCAAGGATTCATAAATGCCTTGAATCCGTTATACTCAAGGAAAGCGTTTTGCTCAGTCAATGAAGTCTGAGGGTACTTCTCGAGAAATTCGTCATTGCAGGAAGTTGCAAGAAGGCAAGCGGCTGCAAGGGAAATGTATATTGTCTTTTTCATATCTAAACCTTGTTGAATTAGAAAGTGATGCTTACACCAAATGTGGTTGTACGATAGAAGGGATAAGACCATGAAAGGGTCTCGGGATCGTAGCCTTTGGGAAGTGAAGTGATGGTGGCAAGGTTCTCGATGCTTGCGTAAAGTTTGAGATCAGAAAGTTTGATCTTGTTGATCAACTTGTGAGGGAATGTGTATGAGAGAGTCATATTCTTGATTCTCAAATATGCACCGCTGGCGACAAACTTATCCGAAGTACGGGTGTTGGAACCAACGTTGTTGCCCTGACCATAAATACGGAACAGAGTAGCATCAGGATTTGCCGCAACCATAAAGTCGGGACTTGCAGGGTCATAGCTCTTTGCTGTCCAATAATCGGTCTGGTTGTAGTAGAGGGGCTGGAAAACGGCATCACCTGCACCTGCACCGGCGAAGGGGTATATTGCAGCTCCACCGAGCCAAACATCTCTCTTGCCTACACCCTGAAACATTACGTCAAGGGCTAATCCTTTGTATGAAACGCCGAGGTTGGCACCGTAGCAGAAACGGGGAGTCGTGTTGCCCAGAATCTTGCGGTCACCAGGGTTGGCAAGAGTTCCTTCTCCAGCAGTGATGACATTGTCCTTATCGTTGTCGATGTTTTTGAATTTCACGTCACCGGGCTGTACATTAACGCCCTGGATGGAAGTCACACCCTCTTTTAGAGTCCATACACCGGCCTTTGCTTTTTCGATGTCAAAATCGTTGATTGTATAATATCCGTCATTGACATAACCCCAAACCTCTCCAAGTTCTTTACCGACGTAGTAGTCGCTTATGAGGCCGGACTCGTTATTGTATTTGTCAATGAAAGTGCGGTTATCATACATATTGAAACCTACGTGGTAGGCGAAATCCTTACCTACGTGGTCACGCCAGGAAATAGAGAGTTCCCAACCCCTGTTCTTGAGGTCTGCGATATTCTGCAGGGGAGCGGAAGCTCCGACGACTGAAGGGATCTCGATACCGGGAGCAAGCATGCCTGTGGTTTTGCGGTTGTAGTAGTCGAATGATGCCTGAAGCCTGTTCTGGAATGCATTGAAGTCAAGACCGATGTCAAGAGTCGTGACTTTCTCCCAGGTGAAGGTTGAGCTGACGAGCGCGGGCACGGAAATGGTTGTCACCTTGTCGCCGTTATCAAGCCATGCAGTGCTCTGCCCGATGGACATTGTAGATGTGAACTGGTAAGGATCAATCTTCTGGTTGCCGATAGAACCGTAGGAAGCACGGATCTTGAGTTCGTCAAGCCAGCTCTTGGCTCCTTCCATCCAGTGTTCCTGACCGATTCTCCAACCTATAGATGCTGAAGGAAAGAATCCGAAGCGGGATGTTTTGGGGAATTTGGAAGAACCGTCATAACGTGCATCGACTTCAATAAGATAACGATTGTCATATGCATAGTTCAAACGGGCGAAACCGCCACGGATGGCGTATTCGACATAATTCTCATTGAGGTCCTTTGTTCCGGTACCGCCACCGAATGACGGAACACTGGGAACGGTCTGACCGAGAATTGAACCATAGAAATACTTATACCAGGAACTCTCTTGGTTGAAACCGGCCATGGCCTTGAATTCATGCTTACCCCAGGTGTTCTGGTATGTTGTATAGATGTTCAGAGCATTGTATTTCGTAATTTCGTCATACATCTCGTATTTATCCTGCCCGGCTTCGGGAATGGTCTTGGCTGCAAACTGAGCCTCTGCCTGCTCGAAAGGAGTAGAATAGTAGTTGTAATTGTTGTCTTTCCTGTCAAAGGTGTATTCCAAAGTTGCTGTCCATCCCTTGAGAATGTTGAAGTTTGATTTGAGGAATACGCGTGCGATGGCTGTCTTGTTTGTGGTGACAGGGCACTGCTGCAACTGGCTTGCGGGAACCTGTGAAAGAACATCGTGGTCTCTACCTACCGTTTCTCCGGGGAAATAGGAAGGATAGTAGTTGATCAGACGCGTGGTGTAGAACGATCCGTTGGTGGGATTGGTCTGGGTTGCGTCGGAATAGGAGAGAGTGGCTTCCTGTGTAAACCATTTTGTGATGTCGGCGGATACGAAAGCACTGATATTCTTGCGTCCGTATTTGTCTTTCTTCGTGAGAAGGGGGCCATTCACATCGTTCAATCCTCCTGAAACGCGGAAACGAACCTTATCGGAACCGCCTGCCACTGAAAGATTGTGTTTCTGGAAGAAACCGACTTCAAGCATATTCTTGAAGATGTCGGTCTCGTTGAGGAAATAATAAACGTTGTTTCCGTCGGGAAGAATGCCTTCACCAATGGTCTTGAGAGCGGAAGGATTGGCCTTGTACTGTGCCAGATACTCTTTCCATTTTGTCACATCACCGTTGCCTGCCCAATAGTTTCCGTTGTAGCCTGCCTCGATATAAGCGTTGATATAATCGGTAAGACTGGCCTGCTCAGGGCAATTGATTGAATTGAGGAAACCGATGTTGTTGTTGTAATTGAGCGTGAATTTGGTTCCGGATTTGGGCTGCTTTGTGGTTACGAGAATCACGCCGGCAGCGGCTCTTGCTCCGTAGATGGCTGAAGAAGCGGCATCCTTGAGGACAGTGATGGACTCGATGTCATCGGGGTTGATGTTGTTGATGTCACCTTCCACGTTGTCAATGAGAACAAGAGGACTTCCTCCGTTGATTGAGAGATTGCCACGGATGCTGAAGGATTTTGTCTGGCTGGGTGATGAACCGCCACTGATGGTCAAACCCGGAATAGCACCCTGAAGTGCCGCGACCGCGTTGATAAGCGGGCGTTCGCCGAGGACTTCTTCCATTTTGACTTGAGAGACTGATCCGGTGAGGTTAACTTTCTTCTGGGTACCATAACCAACCACAACGACCTCCGAGAGGAGTTCGCTGTCTTCAACAAGTGTGACTTTGATTTTCTGCTGTCCGTTGACCGGAATGGTCTGTCCGACGTACCCTATGCAGGATATTATCAGCTCTGCATTTTCGGCAGCATTGATTGAGAAATTTCCATCGAGGTCAGTCTGGGTTCCGAGAGAAACGGAATTCTTGACGAATACGGCCGCGCCTATAACAGGCTGCCCCGATGCGTCAACTATTTGACCTTCAATGCGATGAGTCTGAGCGAATAGGGGGGGGTAACTCCCATTATGCCCAAGATTAGAATCGAAAAGATTCCCGTCAAAATACTTTTTTTCATAAGCATTGGTTAATAATAATTAAATTAGTAAGAGGTCCGGTTTCAGTTTATTTTCGCAAATATAAAAAAAATGAGAAAAAAGCTGACGCGATTATTAAATATTTATAAATTTGCCACATCGTAAATCAGTTAATCATACTGAATTTATTTCCGACCACTAATGAATACTACAATGAAACCATTTAAGACTCTTCTTGCGTTAGCGCTGATATGTTCCTGCGCCAAGGCACCCGCTCCCGTGGAGCCCACACCGACGGAGGAGCAGGTAAACTGGCATAAGATGGAGATGTACGCTTTCGTGCATTTCGGCCTCAACTCATTCAGTGATATGGAATGGGGGTATGGCAACACCTCCCCGGAAATCTTCAATCCGACAGACTTGGATTGCGAGCAATGGGTCAAACTGTTCAAGGAGATAGGAATGAAAGGCGTGATACTGACAGCCAAGCATCACGACGGCTTCTGCCTGTGGCCTACTCAAACAACTGACTACAATATTACCAAGACACCCTGGAAAGACGGTAAAGGAGATTTGGTAAGGGAACTTTCCGACGCCTGCCGGAAATACGGACTTAAGTTCGGTCTGTACCTTTCCCCCTGGGACAGGAACAATATCAACTACGGAAAGCCCGAATACGTGGAGACCTACCACAATCAGATAAAGGAACTCGTGGACAACTACAGCCCGCTGTTCGAGTTCTGGTTTGACGGAGCCAACGGCGGCAACGGCTGGTATGGCGGCACTGAAGGCACAAGGCAGATAGATGCGGCCACATATTATGGATATGAGGAGGCAAGGGATATCATTTGGGCAAGGAATCCCGATGCGATGATATTCGGAGGTCAGGTCCCCACCATACGCTGGATAGGCAACGAGAGAGGTTGGGCGGACCCTACCAACTGGAGTATGCTAGACCCTGACAGGGGGAACTGGCTTGAAAATATGCACGGCCACGAAGACGGACACGAATGGCTCCCCGGCGAGGTTGACGTATCCGTGAGACCGGGATGGTTCTACACATCCAAGACCGACGATCAGGTGAAGTCTCTCGGTAAACTTCTTGATATTTATTATGAAAGCATAGGCCACAACGCCAACCTTATTCTCAATTTCCCCGTAGCCACGAGCGGACACGTCCATCCGGCTGATTCCGCACGTGTGATGGAGTGGGTGGAAGCCCTGAGGCAGGATTTCGAAACAAATCTCCTCGACGGTGCTTCTGTCAGTGCAGACCAGTGCCGCGGAACAGGATTTTCAGCCTCAAAATCCGTTGACGGGAAGTGGGACAGCTACTGGTCCACTCCCGACGGCGTCAACAGCGGTATCCTGACTTTCGATTTCAAGAACACCACCGAAGTCAACAGGCTTCTGCTCCAGGAGTACATCCCTCTCGGTCAGAGAGTCAAATCTTTCGTCATAGAATATTTGTCGGAGAGCGGAGAATGGGTTCCTGTCGTGTCTATGGACAAGACAACAACCATAGGATACAAACGCATAGTCCGTTTCCTCACAGTCGGCACAAAGTCTCTAAGAGTCAGAATAACGGATGCCCGCGGTCCTCTGTGCATCAACAATGTGGAAGCGTTCTGTGCACCTGAACACGATCCTGCAATGGAAGACAAGAATCTTGGCAAGACACTCCTTGTGTCTCTTCCTCTCGACAAACCGGTATATGAAATTACACTCGACAATCCCAGAGAGATTTCAGGATTCACTTATGTTCCATACACGGAAACGAACAATCATATCACCCGATATGAATTCTACGTGGACGGGAAGAAGGTTTCCGAGGGCGAGTTTTCCAATGTGGAGAACAATCCCATTCCACAGACCAGGAACTTCCTGAGCACCTATGCCAGGACCGTCAGGCTGGTGGCTACGGGGGTTACAGATGACGCCCGGTCTGTTGATATTGCAGGTTTTATACTAAAATAGTCCTATGAATACACTTTTTCTTTATCTTGCTCTGACCGCAAATTTTTTTGCGTTCGGCCGGTCATCGGCTCCCGACGGGAATGAATGGAAGGATCCCCAGAGATATTCCCTGAACAAGGAGATGCCCCGCAACTGGTTTTTCTCATTTGCAGACAGACAGTCGGCCCTTAAGGTGCTGCCCGAGAACAGCAGCTATTGGAAGAGTCTGGACGGAACGTGGAAATTCAACTGGGTACCCGTACCCGATGAACGTCCCGCGGACTTCTTTCGCAACGATTATGACGTCAGCGGATGGGATGACATCACTGTGCCCTCAAACTGGCAGATTGCGGGCCTCGGGAAGGACGGAAGCCAGAAATACGGCACTCCCATATATGTCAATGTCCGCTATCCGTTCTATTATGAAGTCAAGACGGATGACTGGAAGGAGGGCTTTATGAGGACTCCGCCGGAGGACTGGACTATGAACAGGGCCAGAAACGAAGTGGGTTCCTACAAGAGGACCTTCACTGTCCCCGACACCTGGAAGGGGATGGATGTTTTCATAGACTTCGACGGAGTGGACTCGTTCTTCTATCTGTGGATAAACGGCAGGTACGTGGGCTTTTCCAAGAATTCCAGGAATGCGGCCCGCTTCAATATCAGCGATTATCTGGTGCCCGGTGAGAATCAGGTGGCAGTGGAGGTGTACCGTAACAGTGACGGCTCTTTCTTCGAGGCTCAGGATATGTTCCGCCTTTCCGGAATATTCCGTACAGTGGCACTGGAGGCGAAGCCCAAAACCCACGTGCGTGATATCAAGGTCACTCCCGGATTCGTGGACGGCGGGAAGGAAGAGGGCGTCCTCGACATAGAGAGCGATATCGTCAGGGAGAATGAAAAGGTGAAGAATCTCACCGTTGACTGGCATCTGTACAGGAACAGACTGTACAGCGATGAGACCGAATACGTCACCTCGTTCAAAGGTCGGGGCGCATCGGCGCGTCTGCTTTGCGGAAAGGTGGAGAAATGGTCTGCGGAGGCACCTCACAGGTACACTCTTGTCGGTGAGCTGAAATCAGGGAGCGGCAAGGTGCTGGACGTGTTCTCTACAATCGTCGGATTCCGTGACGTTGAAATTAAGGATACCGATGCCTCCGATGACGAATTCGGCATTGCCGGAAGGTATTTCTACATCAACGGCAGGCCCGTCAAGCTTCGCGGCGTGAACCGCCACGAGACCGCTCCCGAAGTGGGACACGCTATAGGACGTGAAGTGATGGAGAATGATATAATGATGATGAAGAGGGCCAATGTCAATCACGTGCGAAATTCCCACTATCCGGATGATCCCTACTGGTACTGGCTCTGCGACAAATACGGTATCTACCTGATGGATGAAGCCAATATCGAAAGCCATCCGTATTTTTACAACAAGGAGTCGGTTTCCCACGTTCCCGAGTTCAGGGGCGTTCACGTCGCGAGGATGATGGAGATGGTGAAGAGCAATTACAACCACCCGTCAATCGTGATTTGGAGCATGGGCAACGAAGCCGGTCCGGGCGTAAACTTCGCATTCGCCTATGTAGAGGCCAAGAAGTACGACACAATGCGTCCTGTCCAATATGAAAGGAACAATGACGTTTCCGATATAGGCTGCCGCCAGTATCCGGAAGTGGAATGGGTACGCCAGGTGGCTACGGGAAAAGCGCAGGTGAAATATCCTTACCACATCAACGAGTTCGCCCATTCGATGGGCAATGCGCTCGGCGATTTTGCGGACTATTGGGAGATAATGGACTCCAACAATCATTTCATAGGAGGCGCCATCTGGGATTGGGTTGACCAGTCTCTGTACAATTATGAGAAGGACGGTACGGAATACCTCGCTTATGGCGGAGATTTCGGAGACCGGCCCAATGACGGACAGTTCGTGATGAACGGAATCATTTTCGGAGACAGGTCGCCGAAGCCCCAGTACTGGGAGGTGCAGAAGGTGTATCAGCCCGTCTATACCAGATATCTTGGGGATGGCAGAATCGAGGTGTTCAACAGGAATTATTTCGAACCGGTGGATGCCGTGCTGAATTACGGCATAGTGTCCGGTGATTACGCACCGGCCTGCAAGACAATGGATGTCTGCATCGGACCACGCTCTAAAAAGATTTATGAACTGGAACTCGGAGACCTTCCGGAAGGCATTCAGTCATATCTTCTTGTCGATTATGTTTCAAGGGAAA
This sequence comes from Candidatus Cryptobacteroides sp., assembly GCA_045597605.1. Taxonomy (GTDB): domain Bacteria; phylum Bacteroidota; class Bacteroidia; order Bacteroidales; family UBA932; genus Cryptobacteroides. Next base: position 14,915 of record JAZLKN010000009.1, read on the forward strand.
CGCGCCCCTGGACTGATGGCCGGAAGGCTCCTGTATCTTTCGACCGTCTGCTTGTCCGGGATGGAGCTCCCAATGATGTCCCCGAGTATTGCGCAGTAGCTGATTTCAAGCTTGAATTCGACGATGCTACGGGCACGATAAGCCGTCTGAGCTATGACGGTGTCGATGTAATAACTCCCGGTGGGGGACCTGTGCTGAATGCGTTCAGGGCATTCGTCAACAATGACAGATGGATGTTCAAAAAATGGTTTGCGGAAGGACTGCATGCCCTGGGCCATCACGCCGTGGCTTCTTCCAGAACGGATAATGCCGACGGCTCATATTCTGTGAAATATACTGTAGAGTCATATGCTCCCAACGGGTCCAAGGCACTTTCCGAAAGCAATGAAGCTTATCAGAAAATAGTGGACAGCCCTGAAATGAAGGATTTGGTAAGGTTCACCACCGAGCAGGTCTGGACGGTTTATCCTGACGGAAGGATAGTCTTCAAGGCGGACATCTCATCCACCAAACCCGAGCTGATTCCGGGAAGACTCGGCTTCCTTTTCAAGCTGCCCGCCTCTCTGAACAGATTCGAATACTATGGTCTCGGGCCTTGGGAGAACTACTGCGACAGGAAGACTTCCTGCTTCGTGGCCAGCTTCGGAGGTGAAGTCTCGTCCAATGTGACGGATTATACCAAGCCTCAGGATATGGGGAACCACGAGGAAGTGTCCTGGGTGAAGCTCTCTGACGGAAAGAATTGCGGCATTATGGTCAGGGCCCTTTCCAACTCGGTCAAAGATGCTCCCGTTATGAGCATGTCCGTTCTTCCTTACAGTGCGATGGACCTTGTGATGGCCGGGCATCCCCATCAGCTGCCGGCGAAGGGGGATGCTACCTATCTGACCGTGGATGCAGCCGTTCTCGGACTCGGAGGAGAGAGCTGCGGCCCCATACCGCAGGAGAAGAACCGTATCTATGCCAAACCTACGAGCTTTTCGTTCGAGATAGCTCCCGTGAAATAAGCGGCGGGTTATGAGAAGAATACTGATATTTGCGCTGCTCCTTGTCTCATTGACCGGCCGGGCCGGGGTTTCCGTGCACTGGGTGTCGCCCTTGCCTGAACATGCGGTCTGGAAAGGGGAGAAGGTCAACGCCGTACTGGAAATCACGTCTTCCTCAGCTGTGGAGAGTCTCGTTCTGAATTGCGATGATCTGACTTCGGGGCCGTCGGTTATAGATGCATCCCGGGTGAGTCTCGATTTCCTGTCGTACGTGACGGGGGATGAACTGCTGGAACAATACAACCAGTGCGGTGCGCGTGATACTTTGAACCACAGGCCGGTTACGGTGGCGGACAGAATCGATGACGTACCTTCCGTTTCTCTCGCTGCGGATCAGGCACAGCCGGTATGGCTGAGCATCGGCATACCCTCTGACGCTGTTCCCGGCAGATACAGGGGCCGTCTGCGCTTCTGTGACGGTGACAGGGAGATAGCATCGCTCGATTACTGCGTAAAGGTCGGCAATCGCGTGCTTCCTCCTCTCAGCGAAAGCCCTTTCCATCTGGATCTGTGGCAGAATCCCTATGCCGTGGCCAGGTATCATAATGTTCCGCTCTGGAGTCCTGAGCATTTCGAGAAGATGGAACCTGTGATGAGAATGCTTGCCGATGCGGGGCAGAAGGTCATTACGGCTACGATTATGGACAAACCCTGGGACGGGCAGACTGAAGACCCGTTCGGACCTATGGTTACAAAAATCAGGAGGGCTGACGGCAGCTGGCTGTATGACTATACCGTGTTCGACATGTGGGTGGAGTTTATGACCTCGCTCGGAATAGGCGGTCAGATAAATTGCTACACGCTCATTCCCTGGGCGTTGACGTTCGACTATTTCGATCAGGCTACGGACAGCAAGGCTTATGTTCGCGCTGAGCCGGGCAGTGACCTGTATGAGGAATTCTGGGGAGGTTTCATAAAGGATTTCGCCGTGCACCTGAAGGAGAGGGGATGGTTCGACAAGACTTACATCGCGATGGACGAACGTCCGGAAGAATCGATGGAGGCGGCGTTGAGGCTGATAAAAAATGCGGAACCGGATTTCAAGCTTGCCCTGGCCGGCAATTATCACGAGTCTATCGCCGACGAGATAGATGATCTCTGCATAGCGTTCGGTTCCGAATATCCCGAGGGCATCGTCAGCTCGAGACGGGTGAGGGGCCTGATTTCCACATATTATACCTGCTGTTCGGAAAAATATCCCAACACTTTTCTCGCCAGCAATCCTCTGGAAGCGTCCTGGCTTCCTCTTGTCGCGCTCTCGCGTGATGTTGACGGCTATCTGAGATGGGCATACAACAGCTGGACAAAGGACCCCGTGCGTGATGCGAGATTCCGCACCTGGGCAGCCGGTGACTGTTATGTGGTCTATCCCGGAGGGCAGAGCAGCGTGCGTTTCGAAAGACTGAAGGAAGGCCTTCAAGATTATCTGAAAGCCTCCATTCTTCTTGAGGAGTGGGGGAGAGGCACGAGAAAATCGGCCGCCTTGGAAAAGGCTCTGGGGCTGTTCACTAAGGAAGAACTGGAGACCAACGGCCCTGCAAGGGCCCTCGATGCTCTTCGGAAGGCCATGGACAGATAGATGTCTGCGTTTCGCAGCAGACGTCAACGTGCCATGATTTCCGCCGGAGCCCTGTGCTGCGCAAGCAGCTCCCTCATTGTATCCATTGCCGGGGCTACGTGTTCGAAAAACGCCTTGAGACCGTCGCAGAGGACGTTTTTGCCATCTATGCGATGTTCGGGGCATTCTCCGTGACAGGCAAAGTAGAATTTGCACCTCCGACATTCTGCGGGCAGTGTTTCCCGTTTGGACAGGGAGAACCGGAATCTCTGCGGAAGGTCATAAATCTCCCGCAGAGTCTTTTCCCTGATGTTGCCCAATCTGTACTCAGGATAGACGAAATGGTCGCAGGGATATACGTCTCCGTTATGTTCGACGGTCAGTGAGTCGCAGCAGACTTCCCCCACGGCACAGAGTCCGGGATTGAGCCCGCACCACTGGGCGAGGGTGGCGTCGAAAATCTGGACGTAGTATTCGCCTACGTCCTTTTTTATCCATTCGTCGAAAATGTCAATCAGGAACTGTCCGTATCCGGTTCCGGATACCGCCCAGGGCAGCTGTCTGTTTGCGGCGGGAAGGAACTGCATATATCTGCTGCCCACCACGTCACGGAAGAAACGGTATATCTCCAGCCCCCGGCCTTCACTTCTGCTGCTCACCACACTCAGCGTATTGAATTCCACTCCGTAACGCTTGAACATTCCGATGGCGTTCATCACTGCATCGAAAGTGGGTTTCCCCGCTTTGGTCATTCTGAAACCGTTCTGGATATCACGCGGACCGTCCAGCGAAATGCCTATCAGAAAATCGTGTTTGCTGAAGAAACGGCACCATCCCTCGTCAATCTTCAGACCGTTGGTCTGGAGGGAATTGTGAATCCTCTTGCCGTGGGCATATTTCTGTTGCAGCTTGATTGCAGCCCTGAAGAAATCCGTGCCCAGCAGCAGAGGCTCTCCTCCGTGCCAGCAGAAAGAAACCTCGTCACTGTCGTTGGCTTCGATATACTGCCTGATATATGTCTCCAGCAGGTCTTTGCCCATAACAGGCTGCCGACCTCCGTACAACCCCGCCTTCTCAAGGTAATAGCAGTATGTGCAGTTGAGATTGCAGGCGCTGCCGGCCGGCTTTACCATAGTGCCGAACGAGACGGGTGCGCACAGATGGGCGGCGTCGCCAAGTGTCAGGGACGTTCCTTTCATCTGTTCTGTGTTCTGAGCCAGTCGATCAAAGGCCGCAGTATTTCTGCCGAAGGCTCGGCTGTGAGTGTCGTCAGACTGATGCTTTCTCCCATTCCGCTCAGACCGCTGAACTGAAACTCCGGACTGTTTTCGTAATCCGTCGGGGCGGGATTCTCTCCTTTCAGCAGTGCAACGGCCTCAGCTGTCATTGCTTCGAGCTTCAGAAGCCAGGGCCTGACATCAGCGTAGAACAGCCTGTCGCTTTCTTTCTCGGAGTCCTTCATTACGGCCAGGGCCAGACAGGCACTGTTGACGGCTGTGAGCTTCTCAATCAGGGTTCCCGGCCTGGGATGTCCTTCATTTACAGACTCTTTGTAATAGCCGGCCTCAAGTTTCAGGGCATCCGCATCGAAATATCTCAGATAGGGAGCGACAGTGCGAAGAGCCTGTTCATTGTTTTTGCCCACTACGGCGGCAAGGGAAGCGTTCCAGCTGTTTTCATTGTTGAAGGCTTTGTTGTTCCAGGCATAGTCAGCCACGCTGAACAGGGTAATCTTGGAAATCTCTCCCTGCTGCATGGGGTTGATTATGAGCGTTCTCTCATCTTCGAGAGCTTCAAGTCTGGCCAGATTGTCGATATGCCGTTCATCCCTGAAGTTGGAATAGATGTCCATGGGGAAAAGCTTTGTCATATCGTTGTCGTTGCAGGGGTAGTTCCACCACCAGCCTGTGGAACGGCCGAGGAAATCCTTCACCACCGCTATGTCTTCGTTGTTGGGAACGGTCCATACTGCACGGCCTGTGATATAAATGTTTATCTTGTCAGGTGTAGCGGCGAGCGATTCGAAGAATCTGCGTGCATTCTCGCGGGTTGTCCAGGAATAGGCATAAAGCTGGGGTACGTAGTTGAGAGGCTTAACGGTGTCGGCCGGTGCGGCTCCGGATACGTTCCAACGGGAATCTATGCGGTTCTGCAGATCTGTCAGACGGTCTGCGCAGAGTTTGAGCGAAGGTGCGTCGTAGGGTACTCCGACGTCATCCACGAACACTCCGAACTGGCGCACGCCGAGACTGTACATACTCTCGAACTTGTCCATTATGCGTGAGTTGACATCCTTTCCGGCGGCATCGGTGAAGGCTGTGCCGGGATGAATGGCCCAGACGAAATTGACCTTGGTCGCGTGGGACACTTCAGTAATCTGCCTGAGCATATCCTGCGAAAGGAAGCCGATGTTCTTCTGTTCTTCGGTGATGTCGGCGGGGTAGGGCTCCGACCAGTAGCGTGAGTGGTACGGGTCGGATTTGGCACCGTACATATAGCTGTTCATCTTGTATCTTGCCATGAATCGGAACAGGTCCATAGTGACTTCTGCGCTGTACGGGACTCCGTAATAGCCCTCGATTATGCCTCTGTCCCGGATGTCGGCATAATCGTATATCACTACGCCGCCGAGCCCGGATGTCCCGCAGTCGAGAATCTGTTCCAGAGATGCCAGACCGCAGAACGTCGCATCGGTATTCTCTCCAAGTATCAGCACCTGCGCCGCACCGGTCCTATCGGCCGACAGACTGAGGATATGACGGTCATATTTCTGCGTGGAGAACACCTTTCTGTCGAGTTTCAGCTTTCCGGCTAGTTTGTCGGCAGCGTCGTAAGTGCCATTCACGCCCAAAGTCAGGTTTGAGACTCCGCCGGCCGCCTTGTCCGACACGGTTGCTTTCAGGCCGTGGCTTTCCAGCACCTCGACGGCCCGGTTGACGGTGGCCCTGTCGATTGCAGGCCCTGCAACAATGTTCACCGTGCCGGTGAATGATGCGACACTGTCATCCGCAATCTGTTTCTGCGGGACAGGGTAGATGGTGTAACTTGTGCCGGCTGCCGCCATAAGGGGGAGGGCAAGTGTCAGGATTGACAGCAGTAATCTTTTCATATTCTTTAAAAATTATCGTTTATCAGTTCTATGCATGCAGAAACGGGGTTTTCGAAGGGCTCTACCGGGGAAATCCCTGAAGAATTCCTTACCCAGTCCTCCTCCCATTCTGCAAAGTCGGGATTGGCCCCGTTCTCTAATGCCGAAAACCACAGTTTCCATCTGGGCAGGTAATAGTCGCGGACCAGTCCGGACCAGATACGCGCGGAATAATCATCTACAGGAGGTCCCCAGACTGTGATCAGCCGTTTGGCATTGCTCTCGTAATAGTCGGCCAGCTGCGGCGTGCGGCCCCATCTTCTGGCAAAGGCAATCCAATTGTCCAGTTTCAGGTTCGGGTGTGAAGCAAGCACTTTGTCCAGGGCTGCACCCATTTTCAGGAAAGTGTCCTTCTCTGCCCGGAAATCAGCTCCTTCGGCGACCTTTTCATATATGGTCAGAACGGCCTCTTCCATTTTTGCCCCGAGGTAATGGGCGGTCAGTTCTTCAAGGTCGGCGACGTAAAGAGGGGAACCCCCCAATTCGTCGCAGGCAGAGGCAAATGACATTACCGCATTATACAAATGAGAGTCGATATGAATGGAACCGCGGCTTGCAAGACCGGGACGGAACTGCCATACATAACGGGGGTGGTCTTCGAAAGAGCCGTAAACGCCTTGGCGGAGTTCTTGCCAACAGTTGCGGACCCCGTCAGAGACTGCTCCGTAGCGGCACGCGCTGTAATTTTCAAGCCATCTGTCCAGGTCAATCTCCCCTTCGGTCCAGCCGGCATCGGAAAGGAGTTCGTATATCACCTCATTGTTCTCTATACCTTCCGGGGCGAATCCAAAAGCGGCAAGATTGCCGCGGTTGACGGAATTCATCGCCTCCAGACGGCCGTTTGCATAGAAGTCAAGCATTCCGGTCAAACCGGTCTTGCCTCCCATATTGGGGATGACACTGTACACCCACTGCTTGCCGAAAAAGCCCTTGTAGTATTCCCAGTTGTACTCGGAGTGCCATTTGCACTTGTTGTAGTCCGCGGCAAGGTCGAGAAGCAGCATCTTGTCGTTGGGAACCCTGCTCACAAGTGCCGCAAGAGTCTCGTAGTCCCATATATCGTGTTGGTAGCCGAACATCCAGCCCTGCATCACCCACACCGCGTCGGGGTTGCCGGCTTTGATGGCACCGTACACCTTTTCTCCGTAGTCAGCCAGCAGTTCGTATCTTACGGGATCTCCCTTGGGAGGGAAGGGGATATCCATTTCGTTGAAACTGTCGGCAAGGTAATAGTCGCATTTTCCGAACTCTTTCTCCCATTCCTCAATGAACATACGTCCGATTTTGCCGAACAGCTCGTCCTGAGGGTCCAGCATCCAGTTGTGAAAAGCACCTCCGGACCATGACATCTCCATCAGGTTCAAGTCGGGATAAAGTCTTTTCATAGCTCTGGGCACGAATCCGGCGAAGGCCGGGCATATGGGACTCATACCCAACGCCCGCATCCTGTCCAGTATTTTATGCATTAGGGCTATCTGTCCTTTGTGCCATTCCTGTGGCAGGGGACCGTCGTGATGGCTGATGTTGCCCATCCTCATCCAGGGAAAGTGTGCGGGACCGACAAAGTAATCGGCTATCTCTTCATCCTTGAGCCCGAGTTTTTTCCATACCCGGGCAGTTATCGCCTCGTTGGCGACCAGAGCCAGAGGCATATCGATTCCGTGCAGGGCCATCCAGTCTATCTCGCGACTCCACCGTTCCCAGTCCCAATAGGCCATGGTGTAGCCGTAGGTTACGACGTTGAAATAGTAATGATGTCTGAAGGGGGACGTCTTGCTGACGGCCCGGGTGTCTGCCGGTTTTTCGGCCGGGGCGAAGCGGTTGCCGGACCAGGAGCAGATGCCGGCCTCCTGCGATTTGACATATTCGTAGAATCCGCGGCACAGGGCCAGATTGCTGCTGCCGTCAATGTTGAGAACTCCGTCTTTCACCCAGTAGATGAAACGGTCGCAGCCGTTATTTTTCCCAAGAGACAGAGCCAGTTTGACAGGAAAATCTTTCCCGGCAAAGGCGGTGATGACATCCCTTGCCGGTTCTGTCGAATCATAGCGGGGAAATTCTTTTTCCCATATTTCGCCCTTTTTCAGGCTGATAACTCCGTCCGTAACGTCCTTGATATTGAATTCTCCATCATTTTTCGCCTTCAGGCGGACATAGGTGAGTCTGCCGTCAGACCATTTCGCCGATACTTCAGCTCCTCCTCTGACGCATAACCCGCTGAAGGAACCGTCCTTGAGAGCGTCAGGGAGAGCGGGGAGAAGTTCGATGAAGCCCTCGTGGCTCTGGACCAGCATCTCGGCGATGCCGGCGCAACCTCCGAAATTGCCGTCAATCTGGAATGGGGGATGGGCGCAGAAGAGGTTGGGGTAGGTCCCTCCGCCCGCACCATAGCCGAATCCGGTTGAAGAAATGGGATTGAGCAGGTCGCAGAACAGTTTGTACGCGTGGTTGCCATCATGAAGACGTGCCCAGAAGTTGATTTTCCAGGCCATGGACCAGCCCGTGCTCTCGTCGCCTCGAACTTCAAGTGTCCTGATTGCCGCCCGGGCAAGCTCGGGTGTCCGCGTCACGGATATCTCGTCTCCGGGATGCAGACCGTACAGATGTGAGGTGTGCCTGTGGTGTACGTCAGTTTCCTGACGGGGCTCCAACCATTCCATTATGCGTCCGTCCTCTCCTATTGTGGTGGGCATCAGCCGGCTTTTCTTTTGTGCAAGAGTGTCGCAGAACTCCTTGTCGACCCCCAGTATTCCGGCTGCTTCCGCTACATTGGTGAAGAGTTCCCGGACAATCTGGTTGTCCATGGTGGAGCCGGCACAAAGGCTCACATCTTTGCCCTTGAACCGGTAAGACAGTTCGGGGGAGGTTGTGGGCGCAGTCACCAGATAATGACTGCGGGGATCTTCCACGAGCATATCCACGAAGAACAGAGCCGCCTCCTTCATTGTGGGATAAACGTCGCGGAGATAATCTTTATCCATCGTATATTGGTAGTGGCGGTACAGATGCTGGCACAGCCAGGCGGCCGACGTGTTGGTCGCTCCCCAGCTGGGATGCTCTCCGGGATATGTGAAATTCCATACGTTACCCAGAATGTGTGTGACCCATCCCCGGGAGTTGTAGAAGGCTTTTGCGGTGTTGCGTCCGCTCTCGACCTGTGCTTTTGTCCATTCGATCAGCGGAAGATGCAGCTCGGACAGATTACCCGTCTCCGCCGGCCAGAGATTCATCTGCAGATTGATGTTCAGGTGGTAGTCTCCGTTCCAGGGGGTTGAGATGGAATTCGCCCAGAGGCCCTGAAGGTTCGGAGGCAGGCAGCCCTGGCGTGTCGAACTGATCAGAAGATAGCGTCCGAACTGGTAGTACAGACTGACAAGAGACGGATCGTTGTGGTCTGCTTTGAAGGCTGCGAGCCGCCTGTCGATGGGGAGGCTTTCTTTTGCCGCATCGTGGCCGAAATCCACTTCGACTCTGTCCATCAGTTCTCCGAATGCATCGGTGTGTCCGGTGTAAAGTTTCTTCCAGGATTTGGAGGCGGCATTATCCACCAGCTCTTTGATTTCCGTATGTATGTCGCCGCCGAAGTAGTCGGTCTTCATTCCTATTATAATCAGGGCTTCGTCGGCATTGCTTACGGTTATCGTACCATTCTCGGAAAGCAGTTTTCCCGCTTTGCCCGGAAGCACGCGGATACGGCTCTCGAAACGTATGCCTTTACCTGCGGCGGTCTCATTGTCCTCCGTCCCGTCCGGTAGGCGGCCGCTGAATATCAGGTCGCCGGCCTCCGTAGAGCATACGGGAGTCCGGAGCTTGCTCAGGACGACGTTTGATTTGCGGTCCATAGAGAGTGTGAAGCCTATGGCCCCCTTCCTGTCCGCAGTCAGCCGTATTACGATCACGTCATCTTTGTATGATGCGAATATCTCCCGCCTGTAGTTCACTCCGCCCTGACTGTATGTTACAGTCTGTACGGCATTTCTGAGGTCGAGTTCCCTCCGGTAGAGGGAGACGTCCCCTTTCATCGCATAATCCAGATACAGGTTGCCGAAAAGCTGATATGACCCGTATGGCGTGGAATGTGAATCCCCCCTGTTGGAGCCTTCGCCGGCGCAGGTGAAAGTCCGGTAGGTGAGGTCCTGGGCCTCATCGTTCCTGCCCTGGAACAGAAGGGAGCGGATTTCCCCGAGATACTTGACGGCATCCGCATTGATTCTCGGATCATGACTGCCTGACCACATCGATATCTCATTCAGTACTATTTTCTCCTTCTCCACATTGCCGTCCGCCATCAGACCTATGCGTCCGTTACCTTGGGGCAGGCATTCCTCCCAACTGTCTGCCGGCTTGTCGAAGTGGTATGAGAGATTCACTTTTCCGTTGTCTCCATTGCAGGAAGGGAATAAAACGGCAAAGGCCGTCAGTATGGAAAGAATCCGTGTTTTCATATCTGAAGTCAAATAATCATCTGTCATCGGAAGTTGGCCTGAGCACGAACAGTTGGAGCAGCAGTGCCACTGTGACAACCGCTGCCATTAGGGCGAAACCCAGACCCAGATTGCCCTGCTCTGCCCATTGGCCTAGAAATTTGGTGATGACGGCTCCCATAAAGACCCCCGTCATATTCATAAGACCGTATGCTGTAGCCCTGTTCTTTGCCGGCACGAACTGGCAGAGTATGGGCATATTGTTGGTGTCCACCATGCCATAGCCTATGCCCCACGCACCGATTTCTGCGGCATGATGTGCCAGTTCCACGCTTTCGCGAAGGCAGCAGCTGCCGACGTGCACGATGACTTTGAACCCGGATGGAACGCTGGTCATCCATTTCTCCGCCAGTTGTTTGCGTTCGTCTTCCGTGAGCATGTACCCTTCGCCTGACGAACCGTTAATGAACACACCTTTGAGCCCGTTCCCGGCAAGCATTGCAGCATAGGCGGGTATGGGCTCCAAGTTGATGTCGCCGTTCGGCTTCATCGGTGTGAAAGGAGCATCTATCAATCCGATTATCTTTTCCATGATTTGTTTTTGGTTGTTGTAAATTTTGCCTAAATTTAGCGAAAAATATTAAAAAATCATAAATATTGATTATGACGGCTCCAAAACTGGTAGAGAGGCAATATCTTCTGCCCTTCATCCTCATGACTTCGCTTTTTGCGTTGTGGGGTTTTGCCAATGACATAACGAATCCCATGGTGGCGGGATTCCAGACCATTATGGAACTTTCCGCCGCCAAGGCTTCGCTGATCCAGTTCGCCTTCTACGGCGGCTATGCCACAATGGCTGTACCTGCGGCTCTTTTCATACGACGTTACAGCTACAAGAAAGGGATACTTCTGGGTCTTTTGCTGTACGCGGCCGGTGCGCTTCTTTTCATTCCCGCCGCATCGATGGAAAGCTTTACTTTCTTCTGCCTCTCCCTTTACATACTCACGTTCGGCCTTGCCTTCCTTGAGACTACGGCAAATCCTTTCATATTGTCTCTCGGAGCAAAAGAGAACTCCACGAGACGTCTGAACCTTGCACAGTCCTTCAACCCCGTCGGCTCGTTGACCGGTATGGCCGTTGCTTCCTGGATTGTGCTGCCGTCTCTTTTGAGTGACGGGCACAGGGATGATGCCGGTGTCAACCATTTTTCCGAACTGTCGGATGCGGTCAAGGCGGCTGAACGCGTGCACGATCTGGATGTGATACGCGATGCCTACGTTGCACTGGGCATAGTGGTGATAATCTTTTTCGTAATGATATTGCTGACGAAAATGCCAAGGACTGCCGGGTCCGGTGTACGTGCGCAGGGAACTCTGGGCAGGCTCTGGCGTAACGTCAATTACCGGGAAGGTGTCGTGGCGCAGATATTCTATGTCGGTGCGCAGATTATGGTCTGGACGTTCATAATCCATTATGCCGACTATCTCGGTATAGACAAGGCGACCGCCCAGAAGTACAACATAATTGCGATGGTCATCTTTCTGAGTTTCCGCTTCATCTCCACGTTCCTGATGAAATATGTCAATTCCAGAACGCTGCTTGCCGTTTTCGGCTGCGGTGCCGCAATATGCACCGTAGGAGCGATTGCCTTTATAGGCCCTTTGGGACTCGGTTGCCTTGTGGCCATCAGTGCATTCATGAGCCTGATGTTCCCCACAATCTACGGAATCTCCCTTGAAAATGTAAGCCCCGAGGATTCGACCATCGGCGCAGCGTTCCTGGTGATGGCCATTGTCGGGGGCTCCATCCTTCCCCCTCTTCAGGGATGCATCATAGATCTCGGTACAGTCTTTTCGCACCCGGCAGTAAACGTCAGCTTCTGTCTGCCGCTGCTCTGTTTCCTTGTCATCATTGCCTACGGTATACGCAGCGCGAAAAGAGTATGAAGAAAACAGTACTGCTTCCGCTTTCTCTGGCCGCTCTTCCGGCAAACGCCGCCGCTCAGGAGCCGCGTCCCAATATCATACTCTTTATGGTGGATGATATGGGATGGCAGGATACCTCGCTGCCTTTCTGGACGGAAAAGACGGACTACAACCGTATGTTCGAGACTCCGAACATGGAGAGGCTTGCGGACGAAGGAATGATGTTTACACAGGCTTATGCATGCAGCATAAGTTCCCCGTCCCGATGCAGCCTGATTACCGGAGCCAACAATGCCAGACACAGGGTTACCAACTGGACTCTGGAGAAGAACGTCCTCACGGATGAGAAAAGCCCGACAATCTCTGTCCCTGACTGGAACTGCAATGGAGCAGCCAGAGCCGGCGGAACCCCCGGAACTTTTGTGGGCAGTTCTTTCGTCAATGTGCTCAGGGAACACGGATATCATACCATACATTGCGGAAAGGCTCACTTCGGCGCCATCGACACGCCCGGCGAGAGTCCGCATCACTGGGGATTCGAGGTCAATATCGCAGGGCACGCAGCCGGGGGACCGGCAACCTATCTGAGCGAGAAGAACTTCGGCCATACTCCGGACGGGAAGCCGACGTCACTTTTTTCCATCCCCGGTCTGGAGGAATATTGGGGGAAGGGGGTATTTGCGACGGAAGCCCTGACACGCGAGGCCATCAAGGCTCTTGACAAGGCCAAACGGTACAATCTGCCGTTCTTCCTGTATATGGCGCATTATGCGGTGCACGTGCCGGTTGAGCAGGACGTGAGGTTTTATCAGAAGTATCTGGACAAGGGGCTCGGCCCAAAGGATGCCGCATACGCTTCTCTGGTGGAAGGAATGGACAAGAGCCTTGGTGACCTGATGGACTGGCTGGAAAGGAACGGGGAGGCGGACAATACCATCATAATCTTCATGAGTGACAACGGCGGCCTTGCTACGCAGCCCTATTGGCGTGACGGAGAGCCGTATACCCAGAATTTCCCTTTGAACTGCGGCAAGGGTTCCCTGTATGAGGGAGGTATCCGGGAGCCGATGATTGTCAAATGGCCCGGCACAGTAAAGGCGGGTACGAAATGCGACAGATACCTTATGATAGAGGACTTCTATCCGTCAATCATTGAGATGGCGGGCATAGATGATGAGCCTCTTCCGGATACCGTAGACGGCATCAGTTTCGTCCCCCTGCTGCTCGGAACGGGAGATCCTTCGGACGGCAGGGCCCTGGTATGGAATTTCCCCAACATCTGGGGCAATGACGGCCCGGGCATAAATCTCAACTGTGCGATACGCAAAGGAGACTGGAAACTGGTCTATTATTATGAGACCGGGGTGAAGGAACTGTTCTGCATACCGGAAGACATAGGGGAGAGGCACAATCTCGCTCAGGAGCTGCCTGCGCTCGTCAGGAGCCTTTCAGCCGAGCTTGGAGAGTATCTCAGGAATGTCGGAGCCGACAGACCTTCATTCAAGAGTTCCGGACTCCCTTGTCCCTGGCCTGATGAGCTCAGGGATTAATCCGTCTGAACGGGTGATTCAGCAAAAGTACCTATGCCGCTTCGGGGGGAAAAAAGGGTTCAGGTTAAAGAATAGCACAACAAATAGTTGCAAAATGAAAAATTATTGATAATTTTGCCCTTGAAAGGCAAGATTAAGTAACAATACAAACTTTAATTGACAAATAATATGAAAAAGATTCTTTTATTCGCCATTTCCGCACTCGTTATGTGCTCTATGGCATCCGCTCAGACAACAAAAGAGACAATCAAGGAACGTAAGAAGATTGCCCAGCTGTCACGTGCCGAGCTTACTTCACGCGCCACAAAAGAGGCGAGGAAAGCGGCCAAAACACTTAAGAAAGAAGGATGGACTGTCGCTCCCGGCCAGCTGCCTTTGGACAAGCAGCTTGACAAGGCCTTCACTATGAAGTATGAATACGAGGATAACGGCCTCCCCAAATATATTATCGGTGAAGCCAAGGCTATTGCCGGAGTGTATGATGCCGCCAGGATGCAGGCTCTCAATAACGCAAAAATAGAACTTGCAGGTCTTATTTCAACGGAGGTGACTGCTCTCACGGAAAGCACCATCAGCAACAAGCAGATTTCCAGTGAAGATGCAGCATCAATCAATGAGGCCGCTCAGGTGGGTAAATCTCTTATTGTACAGAAGCTTGGAAGAACAGTTGTCGTTACCGAGTGCTACAGGCAGGTGGACAAGAAGAATGTCGAGGTAAGCATAACGATAGCTTACAATGAGCAGATGGCTATGGACATGGCCAAGGCTGTAATCCGTAAGAGCCTTGAAGAGAAAGGCAAAGACCTTCACGGCCAATTGGACAAGATGTGGGACAGTCTTAAAGATTAGCTGCAACCGTGAAATTCAGGCTATTCTTCAGCTTGGTCCTGTTAATCATTTCTCCGGCAGCTTTTGCACAGCGTGTGGAACGGGTTACCGGAGAACATACGTATTATGCGCCGCTGAATATTACAATCGAGCAGGCCCAGCAGCTTGCCATAGACAAGGCAAAGGTCGCAATTATTGCGGATCATTTCGGAACGACTGTCAGAAATGATATGATAAGCGTTTTGGGAGGCGATGTGAATGAAAGCCTTTCCATCGGAGAAACGGAAGTCAAGGGTGAATGGCTTCGCACTATCGGAGAACCGGTTGTCAACACGTCCTTTGAGCAGAATATGCTCGTTGTAAAAGTGAAGATCACCGGTGAAATAAGGGAAATCAGGGAAAGCAAGGTCACTTTCGACGCCGAGGTGATCTGCGGTGACAACGGGGCTTTGCTCAATGGTTTCAGATTCAAGAATAATAATGATTTGTTCTTGTCTTTCCAATCTCCGCTTTCCGGATACTTGGCCGTGTATCTTTATTGTAGCGACGGCATCTTCAGACTGCTCCCCGATTATTTGAGTGACGATGGCAGTTTCAACGTCAAAGGCGGCAAGCAATATATGTTTTTCAAGCAGGGAGAAGGTGCTCAATACAGGTTGACTTGTAATGGAGCGAGCGAAGCGAATAGAATATATGTTATTTTTTCGCCCAATAGATTCTATCATGCGAACGAAATAAGAAAAGATGGTGAGATTCCGATGATGTCGTTTGAAGATTTTAACAAGTGGCTCGGAAAATGCCGGCGGCAGGATCAGGAAATGTCTGTAAAATCCATCGATATATTAATTGAAAATCAATAGATATAAAGGCGATAATAATGCAACGACGGAGTAATAGATGTCAAAAATATTTGCTGTTGGTCTCTTGTCTTCTCCTGGGACCGGCAATGTCGGTTTCCGCCCAGCCGAGTTTTGATGAGTTCAAGAAGCAGGCTCGCGAACAATTCGAAAGCTACAAGACGCAGCAAATCGAAGATTACAACGCATACAGGGCAAAGGTAAATGCCGAATTTGCGAAATTTATGGCCATCCCCTGGAAAGAGGAAGAGAAGCACTCACCCCTGCCGGTTCCGGAAAAGGAGCCGGATGTGCCCCCGATTGTCCTTCCTGATTTAGGCGAGATAGAAATCCCTGAGGACAATGAGATTGAGATAGTCGATATCAAGCCGATTATTACGGATGACTCTCCAATCCCGATTGTGCCGATAGTCTATACGCCGAAACCGGCGGAGAAAACCGTAGATTTTGTTTTGTACGGCACAAAGTGCAGTGTACGCTTTGACAAGGCAAAGAAGTCCTCGATGGGAGGAGCCAAAGAAAGGAACGCTTCCAAGTTCTGGTCGCACCTTTCATCCGGAGATTATGATAATGTGCTGGCGGATTGCCTTACGATAAAGGCAGACTTGGATTTGTGTGACTGGGCCTATTATAAACTGCTGGGTGCTGCATCCAATGTCATTTACACGGAAAAGAACGAAGCGAATATGCTATGGGCCTGGCTCCTCAACCAGTCCGGATTCAAGATTCGTCTCGGCCGTTCCGGAGACAGGATACTTCTTCTTGTCAACGCCTGTGAAGATATATGCGGCTATCATTATCTGGTTCTTGGCGGGGACAAGTACTATGTTCTGGAAAACGATACAAAGGGTTCGATATATGTTTTCAATAAGGAATTCCCTCAAGAGAGATCTTTACGCTTGAGCTATACCGGAGCCAACAGGCTGGAGAGCAGGCCTGCCGGGAAACGCGCGTTGAAGTCCAGAAGATATGAAAATGTGGCGGTGACAGCCGATGCCAACCTGAATCTTCTGGAACTGTATTCGGAATATCCTGCAGCCTACAGGGACGATGATGTCAACACGACGTGGAGCATATATGCCAATGCTCCGGCAAGCATTGACCTGCGGGAGACTGTTTATCCGACATTGAAATCAAACATTGAGGGCAAATCTGAAAGGGAAGCCGCCAATATCCTCCTGAATTTTGTTCAAACCTCACTCGAATATAAAACAGATGATGAGGTATGGGGAGAAGAAAGGGCATTTTTCCCCGACGAAACACTGCATTATCCCTATTGCGACTGCGAGGACAGGGCCATCCTTTATTCAAGACTCGTCCGTGACCTTATGGGACTGAATGCGGTATTGCTGTATTATCCGGGACATCTTGCGACGGCAGTTGAATTCAATGAAAACATTACCGGCGACCATATTGTTCTGTCCGGGCATCGCTACCTCGTCTGCGACCCTACTTTCATCAATGCCGAAATCGGAAGGACGATGCCGGGAATGGACAATTCCAAGGCATCGGTTGTGATGCTCCGTTCCGAATAAAAAATCCAATCGAATATACATATTATGAATAAAAAAGTTATCCTCAGCATTTGTATGCTGCTCGCCGCTTCTGTCGTTCTTTTGGCGGAAACCGATGGAGGTAAAACTATTTCCATCTACAAGACATTCAAATTCAATGGAATAACGGATCTTTGCCAATTCTATGAAATGGTTCCGTATATGAAAAGCGGCAGCAACATCATAGATGTCAGGGAAAACAGCCTGAACGGTGGATCCAACAAGGAAATCAGCCAGTTTTCAATCAACCCGGCAGGTTTTTCCTATGCGCTCAGCTATGAAGAGAAAAAACCGAAACTGTTAATCTACAATAGTGTGGAGGTTGCGGATATTATAAACAAGATAAAACTGGAGGCCCCGTTGGCTTCATTCTGCTACTCTCCCGATGCCAAGTACATCACCTTGTGCTACGTTGACGGGAAGATAGAGGTTGTCAGGACCGTGGACTACACCGTGGACAGGACGCATGAGGGCAGTTTTGCCGCAAGCGGGATGGTCATCAGTGACAACTGCTATTACATCGCAATGGTTGGCGGCAAGACCGCTGAGATAAGGGATTTCGAGAAATGGACACTCAGGAAGAAGATTGAAGGCAACGGAGAAATCACATCCATCTCTTTTTCCAAGGATGCCGGTTATATGGCTGTGACAAGTTCCGACGGCAAGCTCACGCTTTATGATGCCAGAACATTCGACGTACTGTCGGAGTATGATGGGATGGGACAAGCCCTTTTCTGTGATGTCAGCAAGGATGGCAAATACATTGCCGTTGCCGTGTCCGATGACGAGATTCTGTTCCAGAACAGGCTGGATGCAAACGACAAAGTTACTCTGCCCATCACGGAAGGCGGTGTCAATATGCTCAAGTTCGTCAGGAACAGTGGAGGCAGGGAACTGCTGGCATATCACACGCCGTATTCAGTCGGATACGCCAATCTCGACAATCTGACACCGTATTTCGGAAAGCTGATTTCCGAGGAGGTGAACAGCAGGATGGACGAGTGGCTGAGGCAGATGCCCGGTGAGAGCCTCGAGGAATACAGCCTTCGTGTCAACGATGAGACCCGTATGGCGCAGATGTCTCTTTTCCAGCAGGAGATTGCTACAAGGCTGGCCGGAGAGATGATCGAGGATGCCAATGTCACCATCGGCGGATACAATCTCGAGACATCCGTCCTCACCCTCAATTTCGACACGATGCCGGCAGTTTTCCTGACCATTCCGGAAGATCAGGTAGCCGATTTCTCCAACACTGAGAATCTGGAGTTCCGCAATCCCCAGTATGCCATAACCGGTGAAGACAAATTCGAACTCGTCTATGTCGAGGTGGTCAACAGTGTTTCAGGCCAGGCATACGTATTCGACAACAGAGAGCGCAAATCTCTTGAGTTCCTCTCTGTAAAGGAAGACTTCGTTCCCATTGAACTCATCCGTGTGTCACATATGGAGGAACAGAAACTTGAAGCCATCAAGGCGGAGATTGTAACGGAGGCCACAGAGAAGAATTCCATATCGAATCATACGAACATCAGCGTTGCAACTCACGTCGATACCGACTACAATGCAGCGGGTGAGAAGACCCTCAATTATCGCGTTGCCGTTTCTTACGACGTAGAGGCAGGCTACTCCGAGAAAGAGGATTTCGGTCCCGGCAAATATCGTCCGGAAGAATCAGGTGCAGCAAAATCAATGCTCAGCATCATCCAGAAAGCCTTTGATACCGACTTTGCCCAGTACGTGAAGCCCGGCAAGAAGATTCGCGTCAATATCACCGGCAGTGCCGACAGCACTCCTATCAGAAGCGCACTTGCCTATGACGAAAGCTTCGGACGCTTTGAGAACCAGCCCGTATGGAGCGACGGCTCCCTCACTACCGTCTCCGTTACGAAGAGCAGCGGCATCGAGACCAACAGCCAGCTTGCATTCATTCGCGCCGCAGGCATGAAGAAACATATCGAAGAAAACATCAAGGGCTTGTCGGAGATGGATTCCGACTTCCGTTACAACGTGGAAGTTTCTGACAAGAAAGGCGCGGAATATCGCCGCATCTCCGTTGAATTCGTTTTCGTTGATGCTTTTTAATCAGGTTTCGGTACAATTATGAGAAAACTGCTGACAATCATACCCCTCGCGTTGCTTTCCCTCGCGCTGAACGGTCAGACCATAGATGATGCGGTCACATCCTACGAATCCTTTGTCGCATTGAGCAGGAGCGGCTCAAGCGGCAGTGAGCTCTACGATGCTCTCCTCAAATGCTATGAGACCAACTTCTCGCTTATGGATGATGCAAAGCCCAATTCCGTCGAGGAGGGAACCGCAAAGAACAATCTCAAGACTGTCTGGCCGTTCCTGTTCAATGCAGCAGTTTTCTACCAGCAGAGCGACGAAGCCAAGTCGATCAGGTTCGCAAGGGCATATATCGATATTCCTCTGTCAAGCGCTTTCGCCAAAGTCATCCTTGAGAAGAACGCGCAATACCCTACGATAGTATATTACGTTGCATCCAAACTGTACAATTCGAAGGACTACAAAGGCGCAATCAAATACTTCAGGGAGTATCTCTCAACCGGTGAGATGGTACGCCGCAAGAACGTCTTTTATTTTATGTCGCAGGCGTGCGATCTCATCCAGGATTATTCGTTGTCGCAGAGAGTTGTCGAGATGGCTCTGGCGGAATATCCCAACGATTTCGGGCTGCTCTCCAGGGCAATCAACAACAGCATCGACAACGGGAACAATCCAAACCTCATAGGCTATGTCGAACGGGCACTGGCCATCAGGCCGAATGACAAGGACCTTCTGGCCATTCAGGGGCAGGCCTACGAGAATGCAGGTGATTTCGAGAGGGCTGTAACAAGTTATGAGAAGCTCAAACTGATTCAACCCAACAACCTCAACGTTTACAAGCATCTGGCAGGGAACTATTACAATCTTGCTGCGATGCATTTCAATACGGGCCTGACGGATAATCAAGGGGATGATTCCAAGAGTATGACAGCGGCACGCAATTACTTCCGTAAAGCAATACCCTTGCTTGAGGATGTTTCCACAGCGGATGCTTCCTCCGCGGATTATCTCGAATACCTTGCAATCGCATACAATTACACAGGAAACGAAGAAGGCTTTATGCGTACGAACGACAGGCTGATATCCCTTGGCAGAGGCAGTATCTCAAAACGCGCGGAGCCTGAAATCGTTTCGCTCGACGGAAAGAAGAAACAGAATACTGTCAATATGCAGTTGAGCGGGGAGATTCCCACTTTCCAGGAGTACGCCAAGAACTCCATAACGCCGGTTCTGGAAAAATGGCAGTCCAAAGACCCTTATGAAACAATCAGCGAATATCAGCAGCGGGTCAATCCGGAAAGCCGTCAGAACAAGATAGCCCAGCTTACCGACGATGCCGTTGACAGTTATGTCAGACAATTCTCTCAGGGCGCTACCATGGCTGACTTCAAATTGCAACCTTATGATGCTGAGCACGAGGTCTTCCTCGCCGAGTCACGGTTCGGAGAAATCATCATTCCTGTTCCAAGGGAGAACAACGAAGCAAGAAATTTTGAAGTCAGCTGGGGCGGAGTGCGTATCTCCGATGTTGAATACTGCGTTGACGGTGACCATCTGGCAATCAAAAAGGCATCGTTCCGTGCACCGTCCGGCCTGACATACACATTCGACAACTCTCTGGCACTCAACTACACGGTAGCCAATGTCAATATTGATTTCGGTGACTTCAACTATGGTGACGGAGCCGGCTCCGGGCACGCGTCATCCAACAAAATCAACAAGAATACGATAACACTCGGCAATTCCGACGTTGACATTAATATCCCCCATACGGATGTGGTCAATTCCAATACTTTCGCGGTGGTCATCGCAAATGAGAACTATAATATGGCACCTCACGTACCGATGGCGCTGAACGACGGACGCACATTTGCCAAATACTGCACATCCGCATTCGGCATTCCCGAGAACAATGTCCAGCTGTATGAAGATGCGACATTCGGAACTATGCTTGCGGCAATACGCAAGCTGAAGGATATATCCAACGCTTTCAACGGCGACATCAAGATACTCTTCTATTATTCGGGACATGGTGTTCCCGATGAGAGTACCCGCGGTGCGTTCCTTCTTCCCATTGATGCCGACGGTACCAATCCGGAAGTGTGCTATCCGGTAAGCAGACTCTATCGTGAACTCGGCGACCTGAATGCTCAGTATGAACTCGTCTTTATGGATGCCTGCTTCAGCGGCGCCAACAAAACGGGTGATATGCTGGCATCCTCGTCCAGAGGTGTCGCCCTCGTCACCAATCCGAACCAGCCTCAAGGCAATATGATTGCTTTCTCCGCTGCCTCGGGAAGCGAAACGGCGTATCCGTATGACGAGAAGGGACACGGCCTGTTTACGTACTTCCTGCTCAAGAAGATTCAGGATAACAACGGCGTTGTGACCCTCAAGGAACTTAGCGACTATGTCACGGAAAACGTTCGCCGGGAAGCGGTGCTTGTCAACCACAAGCCGCAGAATCCATCCCTCACTCCATCAGTTTCGATGGAGGGGAAATGGAAACAGCTGACAATCTCGCAATAAAGAGTAAATCAATCTCCATCTCTGCCGTCCTGAGCATCAGAATGCATCCGTGAAAGTGAATGAAACGGATACCCGACGATGCTCGGATCCGACGGTGTCGGATACGTGGATGTTATAAACATAAGTACAGTCCATCTGGTCCAATCCTTTTATCCGTTTGCAGATCTCTTCCTTGAGTCCTGCAGCGCGAATGAATGCAAGTTCGTCATTCGTCCTGATACCGCTCTTCGAGTCGACGGTAATGTCGAACAGAACACCGTTGTCATAAGCGGGATATTCGTGGAAGTCACCGTACTCGCCGGCATAATTGAGGGCAGTTCTTATCTTTGACGCATCTGCAGTACCATTTATGCTGACTGTAACTTTCTTGCCTGCTTTGATATAGCTGCGGAATTCTTCGGCGAAAGCCTTGGATATGATGTTGCACAAGGCGGTCGCCGCTCCGGAGTCCTCCACACGATAATGTCCGGAGGGATAGTCTTCAGTCTCGGAAAAGCCTTCGTCCACGACATAATTCATGGAAACCGTGAATGTGAAGATGCCATTTCCGTTCGCATCAGTGCCATTCGAAACGTTGGTGCGCACATTGACCTGGGTATGGGAAGATATTATGCTGTTGCTGATGGACTCATCAATCACGGCGTTCTTGATTTCGTTCAGCTTGGTCTCCTGCATATTGGACAACTTTATCAGTTCCAGGGGCACATACTGGTCATTGAGGGTCAGGAAATCAAGAGATCTGCGCTCGCGGTTGTCGAATACGTATTGTCTGCCTGTCGCCCTGTTGAACACTTCCACATAGACCAGCTCGAATTCGTCCTCTTCATTGATGATATATACGGGTTTACGGAAATCCAGTTGTTCGGAATCCGAGAAGGATACAAGTTCCTCCTCGGGTACGGTCAGATAAATCTGCTGCATCTCTCCGAAAGAAACGGGGAGGATATGACTCGAATAATCATATCCTTGCAACTCGAATTCCGGCGCATCAAAATACTGGCGGGCAAGTTCGGTCGCGATTTCCTGCTGGAACAGTATGGACTGGGTCTTTATCGTCGATTCATTGACGCGGGTATTGTATTCCTCAAGGTTCTCGTCCGGCATCTGCTTCATCCAGGCATCCATTCTGGAGCCGAGTTCTCCCTTGAGAAGTTTGCTGTAATTGGCTTCCAGGCCGTTCAGCTCGGAAAAAAACATATGCCTTGACGTATTGTAAACAATCCTTTCGGAACCGTTTCTGACTTTTGCAAACGTAACTCCGGTCACTCCTCCCTCCGGGATGTCGATTTCCTGCCTTCGTGACGTGTTGTATGTATTGATGACGCTCATCTTGCGGTCTGAAGTCACCGCCAGATACTTTCCGTCTCCCGAGATATCAAAGGACAGGGCCTCCCCGAGATCTTCAATCAACTGTGTCTCCGTGAAACGGACTGTCTCAAAGCAATGGATGGTCGAATTGTCACAGAGTACATACATCATGGAACCGTCTGAAGAGAACACTATCTTTTTAGCTTTTGTTCCGATGGGTACCGAAAGGCGGAGCTGTGCCGTATCATAATTGTATATATGAAGTTCGCTGCCTGCAGAGGTCACGACATAATATTTGTTCGGGCTGATTGATATCGCGTTGCATACGGACGGCTCGTCCAATGTCTTGATTTCTTTGAATTTGTTGCCTAAAATGGAATAGGTGTGGATATTTCCGTCCATTCCGGCTGTCAGAATCATCGAAGCGTCCGCCGAAAAACAGAAACAGCTGGGATGAGGGCTGTTCAGGTCGGAAAGAATGGCTCTGCCGAACACGTTGTCCGTCGCCAATGAGAACTCTTGCTGCCTGTTTTTATAAAGAGTATAGAAAGATGTTCCGGTGGGCAGAATCTTTATATCCTGCACCGCGCCGCGGACTTTGAGGAGATCTATATTTACGTAGTTGAACACCTTGTCGCCGGAAACGAAATAACATGTAAGTCCGTTGGTGCAGAACAATTCGGGCGAGTACCCTACAGGATATCTGTGTATGGTCTTCAATGAAATTTCTGCACGTAGAACGAGTGCGGACAGAATGAATGCAAGCAGAATGGTAAATCCCTTTTTCATATATCGGAAATGTTGGTCGGATACAAATTTAACAAAGATTTGCCAAATTGTCTATTTGATTTGGATTTTTCTCAGAAATGTGTGCTTTGCGCACGAGTTCATCCGCATACACTAATGTTGTTACGTTTGTTTTTTTGCGATTTTTCGCTATCTTTGCCGATGGTTTAGCGATACATAATACATAATATGAAAAGGATAGCCAAAGCGCTTGTTTTTATCTTTTGTTTTACGTTGTCTTCAGTACTTTCAAATGCGCAGGAGATTGTCGTAACCTCGTTCGAGCTGAAAGCAACGGACCTGACCGCTAAAATCGATCCGGTATATGATTTGAACGACGAGGCCTGTGCTCTCGTCAAGGTTGCGATTCCGGGAAAGAATGTATCTTTCAAGGGAGACATCATCAAAGAGCCTGAATTGATTTCCGGAGAGTACCACATTTATCTTCCCGAAGGAACCAAAAGGCTTACGGTTTCCGTCGAGAACTATCTCCCGCTCGTGTTCGAGTTCCCTGTAAACCTTGAGAAGTTCCGGACGTATTCCCTGCGCCTCAGGCTTGTGGACCCGGAGAAAAAGGTCAATGTCACCATTATGCCTTCGTTCAGCTGGTCCACCACGCAGACGGCATACGGAATAATGATTGGAATCTCCGGCAAGAAGCACGGAGGATTCATTCACGCCAAGTCTGACTTCAATTTTCTCACGACAGCAGGTGAAACCACTGACAGGATGTGGTTTACCGGCAACTCTGAAAAAGGCCGTTGGGCGATTACGGGCGGATATATGATCAAACTTGCGAAGCCTCTGTATGCGTTCGCGGGTGTTGGTTATGGTGACAGGACTCTCTCTTGGGAGGTGTCGGACGCTATGAACTACAGGGTACCGGAGTTTTCTTCCAAAGGGGTAGAGGCTGAATTGGGTGTGTTCCTCAAATTCGGAGCTTTCGTGTTTGGTGCCAGTGCCCAGACGAATATGTTTCATTTCTATGATTACAATGCCTATATCGGTTTGATGTTCTGATTTATGAGGAGGCTCGTTTCGATTATCATCGCTTTTTGCGCTGCCGGTTTTGTCCTTTCCGGTCAGCCGAAGACCTATATGCAGATGGCTGAGGAAATGCCCAGGCAGGCCATAGAAGCCAATTTCGAGGCCCGTCTGAGCGAGGCTGTTGCCGTTTATGAGCCTGCTTCACACTGGATTGTGGTCAACCCAATCCAGCTCAGCGGGGAGGTGTGGGTGTCGGGACGCGGAATGTACGAGTATCCGACGTGCCGCAATGCGATGTTCTTCAGGAAAGATGCCGACGGTGATTTCGTGCCGGTGTTTTCCGAAGAGATGCCCGAGGAATCGGTGAGGACCGTCTGCTCCGTGGACTGCGGGCTTGACATTACCGCTAACCTGACGTTCAACAGATATGGGTTCAAGGCTGATCACGCCAAGTGTCCCGTGGGTGCCCTGGTGGGCTTCTGTCTCAATGAAGGCTGTATGCCGTTCGTACAGATAGAAAGTCGGGATGACAAGGGGATTGTCGCAGCGCTCATTATGGTAAACAAGACGGCCGGATACAACCACGTGTTCAGGTTCGAAGTTCCGATATCGGTCCTTAAAGATTCAACAGGCAGCATTGACGTGACATTGAATGCATATGTCCCCACACACAATGTGAATAGCCTTTATTCTGACAAGAAAGACAAATGAAGAAGACAGTTCTGACAATATTGGTGATGCTTGCCGTGTCCGTTGTCCTGTTTGCGCAGGATAATGTTAAGACGCGTATGAACGGCATCAAGAAGTCTCCTGCCTATATATATGGGGAAGCAACTCTGGCGACTCTCGAGGATGCAGCTTCTGCAGCGCGCGAAAACCTGCTGTATTCCTTGAAGAATTTCATCAAGGACAATGAGGAAGGACTTGAAATCAAGGATGTCAATCCTGAAGAACTGGTGAATGCCTGCGAAGTCTTGAGCGCGCCCCGAGGCTCTATGACCAGGGCCCTGTGCTTTGTCCACAAATCCGCTTTGAGCAACTACGTGGAGACCGAGGAAGAAAGCGGTGCCGGACTGGAACACGCAAAGCAGGAGGCTGCCGGAGCTAAGGAACGGTTCGAAAGCAAACTGGTTCAGATAGGCGATCTCTTTGTCCTTTATAGTGTTCTGGACTCTGACGAGTGGTCATCAACGGTCAAATACGGGAAAGTCAAGACGGATACGGGTCCTGATCTGCTCGCCGAAAGTTATCTGGTTGTCTTCAGTCCGGATGACTATGTAATCAGGGCTTATATGTCTCCCAAGGACGGAACCAGAACCAATCTGGCAACCGGAAATCCGGACAGTACCAGGCAGTATCCCAACTGTCAGGCCATCTGGGTCAAGCTGACCTATTAAAAAAAAAGAATATGAAAAGAATACATACCGCTATCCTGTTTTTTGCACTCACCTGCGCCGCTGCATCTGCTCAGGGAGTGTCTTTCGTTGTGAATGGAGGAATTGACGATGGCAAGACCAAGTCGGCCATCGAGTCCGGCCTTTCCCTTCTGCTTTCGAGGATGGGCGAGGCTCAGGAATCGGGTTCTCCGATTGATTTCACTTCAATCAGCATCTCATCCGCAGCAAAGCAATCCATAGAGATGCTGTGGAAGAACGTCCCTTTCGTTTGTGAGGAAGAGGAGGTCGTGGAGCCAGTGCTTACCACTGTCGACGGATTCCAGGTACGCAACATCCCTCTTGAACTCAAGTCGGCGGACGGCACTGAGATCGAGGACAGCTATCAGGAAGCCGTGATTGATTTTGACAAGGATGGCGCTATCCAGAGTTTCTATTTCGCCATCAATGTCAATCTGTACCGTCAGATTATCAGCAAGGGAAGCGATGTGGGTGACCTCCGCAGACGCCAGATGATTCTGGATTATGTGGAGCATTTCAGGACAGCGTACAACCAGAAGGACCTGGAGTTCCTCAAGCAGGTTTTCAGCGACGATGCGCTGATTATCACCGGAAAGGTTGTGAAGTCCGCCCCTTCGGACCTCAACCCTATGTCTTCGGAGAAGATTATCTACAATACATACAACAAGACCCAGTATATCGCCAGACTCCAGACCACATTCAGGAATGCTAAATACATAAAAGTCACTTTCAGCGAAATCAAGGTAAAAAGGCACCCTGCAAAGAAGGATTTCTACGGAGTCCTCCTCCGTCAGGGATATGATTCGGGAAACTATTCCGATGACGGGTACGTTTTCCTGCTCTGGGACTTCAGGGATGAAACCCATCCTCAGATACACGTCCGTACCTGGCAGCCCTACTTCGTCGACGAAGACAACGGCGTCGTGATTGATGAAGGTGAGATATTCGATATCAGCTCATTCGACTTATAGAAATATGAAACATAAGCTTTTACTTATTGCTCTCCTATTCCTTTCATCCGCTCTGTCTGCACAGGACTATATGAGACAGGCGGCTGCGGCCAAGTCTTCCGGTAATTATGACAAGGCCGCCGCCCTGTACAGGCAAGCCATCTCTGCCGGACAGAATGCATATTACGACCTCGCCTCATTGTATGATTATGATCTGAACGATGAGGCTGCGGCTTATGAATGGTATCGCAAGGGTGCTGAGAAGGGTGACCAGTATTGTCAGGGCTGTCTCGCCGATATGCTCAGGGACGGCCGGGGGACGGAGAAGAATATAGCTGAAGCTCGCAAGTGGTATGTCGCTGCAGCGAAATATTGGGATGCCAGCAATGACGCATCAGGTCCGGAGTACGCATTCCAGCATTACCAGTCGGCTGCGAAACTGGCTGACCTTGAGGCTATGCAGAAACTTGCGGAGATGTATGCCTCCGGACGGGGAACGGCGAAGAACCCGAACTATGCGAAACAGTGGTTGTCAAGGGTAGAGCAGGTTAAAAAGCTTTATGCGGTGGAATCCGCTCACGAAGCTGCTGCCAAGGAGGATCCGTCCCCGGCACCGGGCGTTGTGCCTGCACCGGCTCCAAAGCCTGTTTCAAAGCCTGTTTCAAAGCCTGTAAGGCAGGATGCTTATTCCGTATTTGCCAAGAATTATGTTGAAGGAAAAATCAACGAATGGCAGAAGAAGGATGAGTTCGAGAAGACGGAGGTCTGGAAGGTCAGAGTCAGCAAGGGGCGTGATTCTCTTGTGAACGTTTATACTTCCAGGGCTGAGGCTGCATATATTGCGGAAGAAGGGGAAAAGTACGGTTTCGTGCCGGGGGAGTCGTTGACTCTCGGACAGTACGACTCTGACAATGAGGTGTTTCTCATCACCCACGAACATTTCGGGAAGATGCTTCTGGACGTCCCCATTGCAAGTGCTCCCGATTTCAAGACCGAGTGGAAGAATCAGGAGGTAAAGACCACTTATTATATAGATTCGGACACTCTCGCGGTTGCTACCCTGCGTTTCGAGAATCCCCGCACGCACGAAGTTTTCACCTTCAGCGACAAGAAATCACTCAACTATTCCGTCGCCAGGATTGACTATAATTTTGCTCCCATCGACTTTACGCCTTCCACTTCAATCAGCCGTGTGAAGGGCAGTCAGAACATTTCGGAGAGCCAGCTGGCCATCGGAGGTTCGGAAGTGGACATCAATATCCCTGAATCCAGGGTTGTCAATGACAAGACCTTTGCAGTGGTCATCGGTAACGAGAACTACCAGACAGAAGCATCCGTGCAGTTCGCCTGCAACGACGCCAACGCTTTCAGCTTGTACTGCACCAGGACACTGGGCCTTCCGCAGAGTAACGTTCACGTAGTCAACGATGCGACCTTGAACAATCTCAGGCGCGAAATCAGCTGGCTGACCAGCGTGTCCAAATCATATGGAGGGGAAGCGACCGTTCTGTTCTACTATTCGGGCCACGGCATTCCCGACGAGGCTGACAAGTCAGCATACATACTTCCCGTGGACGGATATGGGACAGACGTTTCGACAGGATACAAACTCGGCGATCTCTATGCCCGGCTTTCGGATTGCGGTGCCAGGAACGCGATTGTCCTGCTCGATGCCTGCTTCTCCGGTGCAAGCCGTACCGGTGAGATGATCAGGAGCGCCCGAGGCGTAGCCCTCAAGGCCGACACCCGCCCCGCCCCGAGTGTTGGAAAGATGATTATCATAAGTGCGGCTACGGGAGATGAAACGGCCTATCCTTACGTCAAGGAGCAGCACGGTATGTTCACATACTATCTTCTCAACAAGCTTGGCAGTTCCAAGGGAAACGCCAAGCTCGGGGAACTCTTCGACTATGTCAAGGACAACGTTTCGAGGAAGTCCATCGTGGAGAATCAGAAGTCGCAGACCCCTACCGTGATCGTAACTGATGACCTCAAGGGTTCGTGGAGAAATATTTCACTCAGATAATGAGAAACGATATGTTATTCAAGAAATTTGCATATTTGACGCTGTCTGCTGTACTGCTCGCCGGGTGCATTGACGTGGAGTCGGAGATTCCCGTCAAGAATACCCCCGTCCTGAGTGCCAGCGTGGTGACTGCCGACATCACTCGTACAAGCGCGACAATTCACGGCAGCATTACAGGAAATGGGACCAATTCCATAACAGAGTTCGGATTCGATGTGGCCGGCTCGAACAGTATGATTGATGGCGAACGCCATCGCATTTCCGGCAGTTGTTCCGATTTCTCCTATCACCTCGAAGGTCTCGAGAGCGGTAAGACATATTTCTTCCAGACATATGCCAGCAACGGACATGATGTGATTATGTCCACCGTAGGTAACTTCCAGACTCTGACTGCGACCGCCCCGACTCTGGAGGACTTCAAGATTGAGAGGGAGGGGACTGTATATATGCTCAGCGCAAGCGTCACGGATTATGGAGGCTCGGATATCACGGAGGTAGGATTTGTCTGGGACGACAAGACCGGACCGACTACGGCATCGAGGGTTGTAGAAGGTGAATGGGCTGATTCCGACCATGTCAAATTCAAAGGATCCATCACCGGGGACGATTATAGTCCCGGCATCACATATTTTGTGAAGGCGTATGTTGATTATGACCTTACAGGTACGGGCAGTGTTTCGTATACGTATTCGGATGAACTGACCTTCCAGACAGATGCGGTCAAGCCTACTGTAGAAACGGCTGATGTGGATATTTCAAAGATTCTCAGCACCACTGCCGAGCTTGGTGGCAACGTTGTTGCCGAAGGCGGTGTTCCTGTCACTGAAAAGGGTATTCTGGTCTCCCGCGACAGCATTCCCGATATCAGCAATGCAATATGGTACCCGGCCGATCAGGGCGGTGCCGGTGCGTTTACGGTTCAGGTGACGGATCTTGAGATCAAGACCAGATACTATTTCCGTGCCTATGCGGAGAATGAAATAGGCATAGCGTATGGTGAAGTCAAGGAATTCGAGACCGAAGCAGTCCGTCCGACCGTAGAGACGCTGGATGCAGATGATTCAAAGATATCCAGTACGACAGCAGAGCTTGGCGGATTCGTAAGTGCCGAGGGTGGCGTCTCTATTATAGAGAGAGGCATTGTGGTCTCCATCCAGAATAATCCTGATATCAACAATTCGACCGTATTTGCTGCTTCGCAGGGAGGTGTAGGGGCATTTACAGTCCAGGTGACTGATTTGGAAATCAAGACCAAATATTATTTCCGCGCTTATGCGAAGAATGAAATCGGCATAGCATATGGTGAAGTCAAGGAATTCGAGACCGACGCAGTCCGTCCGACCGTTGAGACTGCAGATGCAGATGCCGCAAAGATTCTCAGCACCACTGCCGAACTTGGTGGCAACGTTGTTGCCGAGGGTGGTATTCCTGTCACGGAAAGAGGTATCCTGATTTCCCGCCAGAGCAATCCCGACATCAGCAATGCGACTGCATTTGCAGCCGACCGGGGCGGTCCCGGTGCGTTTACTGTTCAGGTGACGGATATGGAAATCAAGACAAAATACTATTTCCGTGCCTATGCGGAGAATGATGTCGGCCTGTCTTATGGTGAAATCAAGGAATTCACAACCCTTGAGGGCAAACCTGTCGTCGTCACCAAGGAAATCATAAGGACAACGGGCGTATCCGCAACCATCAACGGAAACGTGACCGACGGTGGTACCACAGATGTTACCGACAGGGGAGTCGTATGGAGTACTTCCGCGTCCCCGACGCTTGCGAACAGCAGTAAATCGGCTGACACCGCCGGCACGGGATCCTTCGATGTCACGATCTCTGAAAATCTCGTTATCGGAACGACCTATTACGTAAGGGCCTATGCGACCAATTCGTCCGGAACATCTTATGGCGAAGACCTTACTTTCCAATTGAAGGGAGATACGCCCAAACTTTCCCTCAACACTCCTGACAATATCACCGCAAGCACCGCGAATGTATCGGCGAGCATCACCAACGATTATGGTATGAGTATTATGGATAAGGGTTTTGTGTGGTCATCCTTTGACAGGAATCCCACCTACGACAGCCATAATACCAGAAGAATCTCGGTCGGAAGCGGTTCCGAAGCATTCAGCGCTACTATAGATGAACTGGAACCCGGTACGGTATATTATGTCCGCGCATATGCCATCAATACTTCCGGTGAAGGATACAGTTCAGTCCAGGCGTTTACATCTTCAAACACGGAACCTGTAGTTGTCACCTCCGAGGTTATATCCGTAGAGGAGACCAGGGCCACTGTGGGCGGTGTAGTAACCAATAACGGCGGCGAGGAAGTAACCGAGCACGGAGTGTTCTACGGTACATCCACGGATCCTGTCAAGACCGGTACAAAGTTCGTCATTCCGGGTGACCGTGACAATTTCTCCAGGGTGCTCGACAAACTTGAGCGCAACACGACCTATTACGTGGTCGCTTATGCCAAGAACAGGATTGGTACCGGCTATGGTGAAAGCACAAGCTTCCGCACAAAGATGGAGAGACCCGCTGTCACGACAGGAGAGGTAACCGACATTACCCTCGATTCTGCGAAATGTTCTGCGGAAGTCACGAGTGCGGGTGGCGGCACGGTGCTGGAACGAGGTATCGTTTGCGGTACAGCCTCGAATCCGGATCTCAAGACAGGAACCAAGTTTGCCTGCGAGTCCGCTGCGGTCGGCAAATTCAGCTGCCAGCTCAATGGCCTGCTTCCCAATACGGTCTATTTCGTAAGGGCATATGTAACCAATCAGGATTGGAGTGAGGATAGTGCCGTTTATGGAGTGGAGAAGAGCTTTATGACCGACAGCAACGGCAGTGCAGAAGATTGGAAGGATAACGAATACGAGTGGTAATTATGAAAAGGACAATAGCTATATTATCTGCAATATGCCTTCTCGCCTCTTGCGCGAAGGATACCGGGACTCTGTCCGTCAATGGAGATCTGGTCACGATGGATTTTCGTGCCGTTTTCGACGAGGAGGCCCAGACCAGGGCGGCCCTGTCCGGCTCATCGTCAGATGCGGTGCGTTCACTTGTATGGGCAGCGGATGATTCCATTATGGTTTCCAATGGACTCAGCGTGGCGAAATTCATCAACATCAGCGCTTCCGCATCAGCAAATGCTGTCTTCAAGGGGCAGATAGCTTCCGGCAAGGAGTATTATGCCGCTTATCCTTACGGCAGGTCCGTATCTTTCTCCAACGGTGCCTTTTCCCTCGATATTCCGCAGAGGCAGAAATATTATCCGGACGGTGTCGATCCCAAGGCCCTTCTGATGGTTGCCAAGGGCGTGGACGGGGAATTCCGTTTCAAGAATGTCTGCGGCATCGTTGTCGTGAACCTCAAGGGCGAGGGCGAAGTCAAGTCCCTCACTTTCTCCGCTGTCGGAGCCGACGGCAAGGCGATGAAGGTTGCTGGCAAGGGAAAAGTAATGATGAACTATACCAATGCTCCCACTCTGGTGATGGAGGAGTCGGCAGGCTCTTCCGTGACCCTTGACTGCCTCGATGGGAGCGGGAATGGCGTCCGGCTGACCGAAAGCGGCACTTCGTTCCATCTCGTGCTCCCCGCAGGACTGTACTCCAGTTTCACGGTCAGGGTACGCCTGAAGGACGACAGCATGAAGAAGACATCCGTGAATCCTATGACGGTCAAGCGTTCCGAACGCACCACGATGTCGGTGATACCTTTCGAAAGTTCCGGAAGTGACCTGAGCAGCGACGGTACGGCCAACTGTTATCTCGTGACTTCTCTGGGCGAGCACGTTTTCGATGCGACCGTCAAGGGCAACAGTGACGAACTCGTGGGCAATGCGGTGAGCGCGAAGGTTCTCTGGTCCACCCTGCTGACCGACATCGCACCTTCCGCCGATGAAGTGATATCAGATGTGGTGCTCGAAGGCGGGGACGTGATGTTCAATGCCAACAGGAACGGCAATGCCGGTATCGCGGTGTTGGATGCGGACGGGAACATACTATGGTCCTGGCATATATGGATCATCGAGGGCTATGACGCACACGCCTCGTCGCATCTGTATTACAACGGAGCTGGTATCTTTATGGACAGGAACCTCGGTGCTCTTGTAGCTGAAGCAAGCGAGGACAGAACATCGAGAGGATTCCAATATCAGTGGGGAAGGAAGGACCCGTTTTGGGGAGATACTTATTATACAGCTCAGGGATACGGTTTCAATTGGTTGAATTCTGATGCTTTCCTCTCGGAAAAGCCTGATATTGAGTATGCTGTCAGGAACCCGATGAAACACATTGATTCATATTATGGCGATGATTACATTATTGTCAGAGGCGACTGGCTTTACAACCAAACCAATGACCGCAAGCAGATTGACACCGTCAGATGGGCCAGGGTGAAGACCAAGTATGACCCTTGTCCGCCGGGATGGAGGGTGCCGGATGAGTCCTTCTTTAGGGTTTGTGAAAATCTTTCTGTTCCAGAGTTGACGGATGACCAACAGGGGCGGAATTTCTCAAATCTTTTGGGTGACTCCCCGATGATTTGGTATCCTTTCGGTCAATACTGGACCACTCAGTCTAGGACCGATTATAATTATAATACTCAAGAAATTCACGTCTGGGCAAATGTCAGGTCTTTTAATACGTCTGGTATCGGCAAGTGGGGTTATTCTTTCAGCTCTTCATCTTTTGTCCGCTGTTGCGACGAGCGCGGAGTCCCGATGATCGGACATTGCGGGATTACGGACATATCTACTACATCCGCATCCTGCTATGTGGAGATAGCCGGAGACGGAGGTTTCGATATCACAGATACCGGTGTAATCATTTCAAGGAACAACTGGAATTTGGATGATAATAACATACTGAATAATATCAATGAAAGGCCCGATGAGTTCACGATAATCAGCAAGGGTGTCAACAAGGGGTCCTTCACTGCTGAACTCAGCGGCCTGAGCAGCAACGTCACCTATTATGTCAGACCGTACGCTGTCAACCGGATAGGTTACGGCTTCGGAGACATAGTGTCGTTCAAGACCGATATTGGAGGCGGCATTGAGGATATCGGCCGCGGTGACGATATAATCTGGTAGAAAAATGAGACATAAACATATGAGCAGGATTTCAGGATTGTTTCTTGTTGCAGCGTCTTTTACGCTTGCTTCTTGTGCCGGTGAGCTTCTAAAGGAACCGTCGGGATACATTGCCGACCGCAGCGATTTCGTGCCGGTGGAATACCGTGCCGTCATCGAACAGTTCGATGCGGAGGATACCAAGACTATGCTGTCGGGCAACGTGGAGGACAATATGCGTGAAGTCCTCTGGGAACCGGGGGATGAGATATTGCTGACCTCCGGCAGATACAACCCGTATGCCATATTGAAAAACAGTAATGGTTCCGCGAGTGCGAGTGCAGTGTTCAAGGGCTCATTTAATAGTGATTCATTTCTTGCCATATATCCGGCATCCATAGTGGATACCACGAGAGCGTATAAGCCTCAATGGGAAGAGGGAGATGATGATCAAGGCAATCTTCATATCATATTGCCTTCGGTTCAGAAATTTATGGAAAACGGAATCGCTCCGGGATGCCTTCCGATGGCTGCGAAATATGAGAATGGGAATGGGAATGGCGAGTTGGAGTTCATTAATCTTTGCGGTGTGCTTGTTATCAAGCTTCGCTCCGACATACCAGGACTCAAGGTCAACTCCATCCGTGTCAGGGGAAAGGACTGGAACAATGTATATCGCCCGCTGTCGGGAGAGAATACGCTATGGAGATGGAACAGCCGACCCGAACTCCGGGACTTTCAGGGATCATACAACGACTATGTCGATCTGGACTGCATCGGTGTGAATGGCGAGGGGGTTGACATAAACAAGGATTCTCCCGTATATTTCCACGTAGTCATACCTCCGACCAATTATAACGGTTTCGACCTGGAGATCAAGACCAATCAGGGCCGTGCGCTTGCCTCGTCTTCAACATCGGTGAACATCGAAAGAGCGAAGAGGTATTTCACGGCCGGTTCCGTCCCCTTCGAGTTCGTAATCGATGACCTGAGCCCCGAGGAGACCGCCAACTCCTATATCGTCTCCGAGATAGGCAAATACAAGTTCAAGGCTACGGTCAAGGGAAACGGCAGCGAGCCTATCAGTCCTACGAGCGCGGCCGTGCTCTGGGAATCCTACGGTGCAGGAGCCGCTCCTTCTGCCGGGGATATCATTACTGACGTCAGACTTGAGGACGGATACATCCATTTCACCGCCCTCAAGCAGGGCAATGCCGTAATCGCTGCATTCGATGATGCCCAGCAAGTGCTGTGGTCCTGGCATATCTGGTCAACCGACGGGTATGACCCTATCGGAACCCAGGAGATATACAATAACAGGTCCGGCATCTTTATGGACAGGAACCTCGGCGCGATGTCGGCTGTTCAGGGCGATCCGGCTGCCAAGGGCCTTTATTACCAGTGGGGACGCAAGGATCCCTTTACTGCCGCGGCGAACACGCTCGGCGACTGGCCGACAGCGACATCTTCAGCAGGCAGCGGAACGGTGGACTACAGTGTCGCCAACCCCACGACCTTCATTTTCGGCAACGATGCCAACTATGACTGGTATTATACGGGCGGTACGGATACGGACAATACCAGATGGGCGGATGCCAAGACGATGTATGACCCCTGTCCTCCCGGATGGAAGATTCCTGCGGCCGTGTGGAGCACTGCCATGGGCTCGGCCGAGGCGAGCGCGCCCGAACTCTGGGATACGGGTGATGCCGGAATGGCCCTTGCAGGCAAGTTCGGCGGGGAGACGGCCTGGTATCCCGGAGCCGGAGCCTTCGATTATCAGCAGAAGGGTTTGTATAAGGAGTCCGAGACCGGTTACTACTGGTCTTCCACTCCAAGCGGCGAGATGGCTGCATCCCTTATGATAAGCAAGAACGGGACAATCAATACGATGTACAGCGGAGTGCGTTCATACGGTATGAGCGTGAGATGTTGCAGATCCGATTTCTCCATTCCCGTGGATGGCAGCCAGGCAACCGATCTGAGCGCTCAGGGTACGGCCAACAGCTATATCGTGCCTGCACACGGTGTCCAGTACAAATTCAAGTCCACCAAGCAGGGCAACAGTTCGGACGATATCGTCGGCACGCCTTACAAGGCGGAGGTCATCTGGGAATCTCTGGGTACGGATGAGGCACCGTCGAAGGGTGACGTGGTCGCAAGCGTGGGCCTGTCGGATGACGGATATGTGGTCTTCACCAGCGGACAGAAGGACGGCAATGCCCTCATAGCCCTGAAGGATTCTGACAATAGGGTCCTCTGGTCCTGGCATATCTGGGCTGTAGAGGGGTACAACGCCGGAGCAAGTTCGCAGCAATATAAGAACAGCGCCATAATGATGGACCGCAACCTTGGCGCTCTTGTCGAGGTGTCGGATGACACCAGGGATGACGGTCTTCTCTACCAGTGGGGCAGGAAGGATCCGTTCCTCACCGCAAACCCCGATAATTTGCAGAGGCTTGCATCTACATATAACTGGCCTGCGAGTGTTGCATCTTCCCAGGATAGGGGCAATATCGAGTATGCTGTAGCCAATCCTACCACGTTCATCATTTACAATTCATATAATTACGACTGGTATTATACCGGAAACAATGATGTCGATAACAGCCGGTGGGATGATAGCAGAAAGACAAAGTATGACCCCTGCCCTCCCGGATGGACTGTACCTAAGGGTGGTCCCGAGGGCGTATGGGCGTCAGCGTTCTATACTGACAGGGAAATTCGGATAAATTGGGGTGATTTTTATGATGGGAATTTCAGATCCGCAGATCTTGGAGTCTTTTTCGGGACGGGGGCACATCTCTGGCATCCCTTTACCGCCTATATGTTCAATGATGGGAGATATGGAAGTTCTCGAGTTGTTTTGCAGTCTGCTTCACCTGTGAAATCATCCTCTTCCTGGGATAACCATTATGCTTATCAATTCAGTTTGGATTGGTCGTCTTGGCTGACTACCGGTGATTACAGAGATGACCGCTCTTCTGCCAAGCCTGTCCGCTGCGTCAGGGAGAACTCGATGCCTGCACCTAAGACTTATATCAGCCTGAGTTCACGCGAAAGCGCCAACAGCTATATAGTCACGGAGAAAGGCAGGCGCTATTCCTTCACTGCCAAAGTCAGGGGCAACGGCAGTGATATGATGTCCGGCGGTCTTGATGGAAGATACGCGGAGGTGCTTTGGGAGAGCAACGGCCGCGCAGGCACGACAAATGTAGGGGATGTGGTGACGGATGTCGAGTTCAAGAACGGAGAAATCCGCTTCACCTCCGTAAACAACGGCAACGCCGTCATTGCCTTAAAAGAATTTTATGGCAATCGGAATAATTGGTCCTGGCATATCTGGGTAAGTGAAGGCTATGACCCCGAGGCTTCCGGTCAGGTCTATGGCGGTGCCGGTATGATGATGGACAGGAACCTTGGCGCCATCTCCGCGTCCAAGGGGGATGCCGGATCGTTCGGCCTCCTCTATCAGTGGGGCAGGAAGGATCCTTTCCTCGGGAGTGCGGATGCCGGAGGCACGGCGGCAGTGTCATCGTCGGTAGAGTGGCCTTCTGCTGTTGGATCTTCCGAGACGAACATCTTCTCGAATTATGATAAATTTGGCAATCTATATTCCTGGGATTGCGGAAATAGTCTGGATTATTCGATAGCGTGTCCTATGACCTTCATCAAACCGTCCGATTCCGACAGTGACTGGTATGTGGCGCACAGAGAATTGGCGACCCCTGAATATGGCAAGGACCGCTGGAAGAGGGACAAGACCATCTATGACCCCTGTCCTCCCGGATGGAGGGTCGTGGAAGGTGGAGAGACAAGTCTCTGGGCGGCAAGCGGAGTATCTTTCGGAGCCTATGACCCGACGAACGGAGGCTATTCCGTGAACTCTTCATACTGGTATCCTCTGGCTCCTGTAAGAAGCGAGACGGACGGAGCTCTCAGTACAGCTTACGGATCCACCTATTGGGCCTCACCGCTTGCGGACGGCAGCCCCTATTATCTGCAGCTTACCGACAGCTCTGCGGATACGAGCGGCAGCACGGTCTCGAGAGGCCGTGCAGGCTCCGTACGCTGCTGCAAGATAGGCTTTGTTCCTGCTCCGGACTCCGATGCCGCAGTCAACTTAAGCAAGAAGGGGACCGCAAACAGCTATATTGCGAATTCCACCGGCACGGCCTACCAGTTCTACGCTAAAGTCAGGGGCAACAGTGAGAAACCGGTTCCCGGGACCCCAGCAAAGGCTGTCGTCATCTGGGAGACCTTCGGCACGGCAGACAAGCCGGAGGCCGGAGATGTCGTCAGCGAGGTAAGCTACAGCAACGGCTACATCTCGTTCAAGGCGGGCAAGGACGGCAATGCCCTGATAGCCGTGACGGACGCGTCAGACAATATCCTGTGGTCCTGGCATATATGGGTTTGCAACGGTTATGATGCCGATGCGAGCGCGCAGGTCTACAACAACGGGGCCGGCACCTTTATGGACAGGAACCTCGGCGCGACGACTGCGACACCGGGCGCGAAAACCACCAACGGACTGTTCTACCAGTGGGGCAGGAAGGATCCGTTCATAGGTTCGGTCAACGCCGCTCCGGAGCAGGAGGAGTATGTAGCCTATACTGGAATGGACTTCGAAGTGGTCGATTCCGGTGCAGACCATATGTCAGCATATTCCTTTGCTCATCCGACCTCGTACATCACCAGTGGCGGTAACGACGAGTACCGTCTCTGGAATGAATGTATTTGGGCCAGAAGCAAGAACGAAAACGACCCCTGCCCTCCCGGTTGGAGAGTGCCTGCTCATATTGATTCCACAAATCCCTATATCATTGCTTCTGGCAAGAGAGAAGTGCCCTCTAATCACGGACTTTGGGACCAGACCAATTACGGCTGGAATCTGGGTTCGCTGCTTAGCGAAGGGAATGATGTGTGGTACCCTGCTACAGGAAGATTTGAAAATAACGGTAATTGGTGTAACTATCAATGGGAAATTGCATTGTGGTTAACAGGTCCCAGCAGTGCCGGGGGGTCCTATTCTAATTGCGTTGTTTTGTACGGAAGGGAAAACTTATTGTATTTTGATTTAAGCCGTGTCAAGTCCGATGGCAATTCCGTCCGCTGTGTGAAGGAATAACGCATCGGCTCCGAATATGACCGTACCTTCGCCGTTCCAGGAACGTTGAAGAAACGGGCCATAGCACTTCACGGCACGTTGTATCATGGGTTATGTGCCGTGAAGTGCTTTGGCTCGTTTTGACATGGGATATTGTTCCTGAAGTGGCATAGGTGCTTTTGCGCACGAGTTCATCCGAAGGGGAGAACAGTTGGAGTCTAAGAGCCGGTTGATGCATCCGGAATCCTTAGAGGAAATGTGAAATAGGTGTCCGGGTAAGGTTCATTCGCCAGTGTGAAATGCCACCATTCGCATTCGTATGGCTTGAAACCATGGGCCAGCATTGCATCACGTAACAGGATACGGTTGCGGTACTGCTCCTCATTGATAGGCTGATATGCGCCGATTTCCTGCCCCGGAAGAACATCGGGATGGGACGCAACACCGAAATAATCGAACACGCATCCCATATCCACCTCACGGCCGGTCTTAATGTTCACGAGCGTGAGGTCCACCGTGGAGCCGCGGGTATGACTGCTCTTCCGGGCCACATACCCCTGAGGGATAATAACAGACTTGTCGATTTCAGGATAGAAACTG
>JAZLKN010000010.1:0-50504 GCA_045597605.1 Candidatus Cryptobacteroides sp.
CGAATGAATTTATTTTTGCCTTTTTGAAATTGTAGTCCCTAATCCCTTACGGAATTACAGACCATAATTTTTTCTTTTTTGCGTTTGTAAATTTACATTTACCTCGTTATCTCTCTTTCAATATTGTCAAAGAACTGACCCTTATTTTTGTAAGGGACTGCAAAGATACGCACTTTTTTAATACCTGCAAAATTTTTTTAGGTTTTTTTTCAAAAAAGTGCTCGGAAACGTTACTTATACCTTATATACTATTAACGGTATCCTTTCCTCTTCAGAATAGCAATCATTTCCTGAGGGCAGTCAGTATGTACCATCTGACATTCAGGGTACAGTTCGAACAGACTGTTCAGCTGGCTTTCATCAATCGAGTATTCAGGAATGTAGTCGTGGTTGACATTCAACAGATTCACAGAGCACAGAACTCCCTTGTCGTATGCCTCAGCGCATCTTTTTACACATTCTGAGTTCTTCGTCTGACCCGAATTCCAACCGACCTGAAGAAAATACTGTTTCCCCCCATCAAAGAGTGCCGTGTAATCCTCGCTCCTTACATACGCGTTGGCTTCCGGATTGTTTCTGAATACATCCTTCACGAAAGATGCATCCTTGCAGTACATAAAAACCTGCTGCACCATACCCAAACTCTCGACAACCTTGAGTACCTCCTTGGTAGATGCCGTTCTGGGTGAATAGTCGAGGTTCACGTAAATCCTGCCTCTTGCCGCCTTCAGGAATTCCTCAAGGGTGGGCATCACCTCCTGGGTCACATTGCCATTCCTGTCCTTGAGATGATAGGTCTGAATAACCTGCAGAGACAGATTTGTAATCTTGCCTGTACCGTCAGTGTGATTGTCTATGCTTTCGTCGTGCGAGATAACAATCTTGCCGTCTCTCGTACGATGGGTGTCGGTCTCTATGACATCAGCGCCCGCCTGAATCGAAGCCAGAACGGCCGCAACGGAATTCTCCGGGATATTACGGTCTGTCGTGTGGCCTCTGTGGTTCATCACCCAGACCTTGCCGGGCGTTTTGTACAGTTCCCTGACAGCCTCGTCAAGGGCAAGGAGCGGGCCTATCTCGATTTCCCACTCTTCATTGCTGCCGTTCATGTCGGCTTTGACCGTGTATTTTCCTGCAGACGTATATTTGTGACTGTAGCCGGTGCCGGTGCCCGAATCCCTGCTGCCGTCACCCCAGTCGATACTGATCGTGGCTTTGCCGGGATTTTCTGCTGTCACCGAGACGGTTTCCTTCAAGGAGGCATACTTTGATGTAGCCGCAGAGAAAGTGAACGCAACACTTTCCTTCTGCTCCTCCTTCTGCTCAACATCGTCATCTGATTTCGGAGGTTGTGGTTTTACGTATTCCGGTTTGCAGCAAACCACCGAAAAAACAGCTACCAAAAGTAAAACAACTTGTCTGACTTTCATGATTTTCAATATTCTATAATTTAACATTATCAATTATCAAATGACTCAGGCGATGGTTTGTTTACTCGAACCGCTCTGATATTGTATTGTTTTTTGATATGTCCCTCCGAGATAGCTCTTAGCTTCGCAGTATGTCGAGATACTCCGTAGCAAAGAGGTATCTTCTAGGGACCAAGGAGCTATCTCATATAATGATCCTATCTCTGCCGAATTCATCACACACTTGCGAAACTTGAGCCCTTAATTATTAATTGTAAAGTTATGAATTTTTCAGCGACAGCAATCATTTATTGCTATATTTGCTACTGATTACGATACAGGAACAATGAACACACGCCATCTTGCTTATTTGCTTGTCGTATTTCTAACTGTTTCATGCAACAATGACGTCGCAAGAATCCGCAACCTCGGAGTAATGAGCGATACGGGAGCGGATGTGACAGCCGCATTCAACTCCGCACTGCAACAGTGCAGGGATAATGGAACAAAGGTTCTTCACCTTGAAAAAGGAGTGTATGATTTCTGGCCCGAAGATGCCGACAGACGTGATGTCTTCGTCTCGAACACGAGCAGTGAAACGGAATGTCCGTCAAAGACCAAGATTATCGGCCTCCTTCTTGAAGACATGCATGGTCTCACGATAGAAGGCAACGGCGCAGAACTGATATTCCACGGAAAACAGACAATGATGGCAATCATT
The DNA here is from genome assembly GCA_045597605.1 of Candidatus Cryptobacteroides sp. GTDB lineage: Bacteria > Bacteroidota > Bacteroidia > Bacteroidales > UBA932 > Cryptobacteroides. The sequence continues at coordinate 2,131 of JAZLKN010000010.1, forward strand.
CATTCTTCTGGGATAAAGTTGCGTAATCTCCATATCGATTGCGAACGCCCGGGGGCTTCTGAGATGCTGGTTGAGAAGGTCGATTCAAATGGAGTTCTTCTGCGTTTCAACGAAAGCTCCTGGTATGAGGTTACGCCGGCAGGCCGATTGGAGCTGGTCGGAGAAGGCTGGAGGACAGAATATCCGCATTGCATTGAATATGATGCGGAGACCGGTCATATGAGCTACAGTTCCAATTGGAATGTTGTTGGGGATTCCAAGGTGGAAGAGATAGAAAAGGGACTTGTAAGAGTCCTTGTCGATGACACATCATCATTCAAAGAGGGCAATGTCCTGACTGTCCGTGACAGGATACGCGACCAGGTCGGGATTCTGAATCTGGAGAGTGAAGACCTTGCATTTGAAGACATGGGCATCCATTCACTTCACGCAATTGGGGTTGTCAGCCAGTTCTGCAGGAATCTGACTTTTGAGAATGTCAGTTTCGAACCCCGCGAAGGCAGCGGGCGAATACTTGCGTCTTCCGCCGATTTCCTTCATTTCAGTGGATGTGCGGGGAAAATCAATGTTCGTGGCTGCCGGTTCTGCGGTGCACAGGATGACTGTATCAATGTTCACGGGACATATCTGGTAATGGATGAAAAAGTGTCGGAAATGCAGATGAAACTGAGATTCGCTCACCATCAGACTTATGGTATGCAGGCCTTCTGGCCGGGAGATACGGTATCATTTGTGAACAGGTATTCGCTCCAGACGGTTGCACAGACCATTGTGGACTCTGTGTGCCGTCTGAGCGACAGAGAGGTTCTGCTGAAGGTGAATCAGCCTATCCCCTCCTTTATATATAATGGGGAGTATGTGATAGAAAATCTGACGTGGACCCCGGAGGTTGAGATTTCCGGCAATTACTTCACGAGAAGCAGCACCAGAGGCACTTTGATTACAACACCGAGAAAATCCGTAATCAAGGAGAATGTCTTTGACAAGTTGGGAATGAGCGGCATCTTCATCAGCTCAGATGCGAACAACTGGTACGAAAGCGGTGCAGTCAAGAACCTTACAATCTCAAACAATAAGTTTATCGACTGTGCGTATAACCGTGGCGCAAAAGGGGCGATGATACTGATTGACCCGACCAATTCGGCAGATGATCTTCCCGTCCACGATACTGTCAGAATCATTGGCAATCAATTCGAATCCGATGGCAGAGAGCCTGTCATATCGAAATCGGTGCGTGCCCTGATTATTGAATGACAATTCAGTTGTACAGCTATGAATTTTTTCAGTGACTGCAAGACTTTTATTGTTATATTTGCTGTTGAAAAACACCACTATGCTCCCACGAAATAAGAATATGCTTATGCCAAGGCCAGCCGTCATATCGGCAGTGCTTTTCTGCCTGATGGCTCTTTCTGGCTGCAAGCAGAGCGAGCTGAACAGCAAACTGGATGAACTCCGGCAGGTAATTATGTTTAGGGACAGATATCAGAGTGACTTCCAGCAGAGGGTTGACAATTTACGCAAAGCTCTGGCCTCCGCTCCCTCAGACAGCGTGGCAGCAGACTTTGCTTACGGCCTTTTCAACGAATACTATTATTTCAATACTGATTCGGCAAGGGTTTATGCCGATCGTCTGGCTGAATACGGTTCGGAAAAGTATCCCAAGTTTGTTTTTGATGCCTGGAGGTCTGCTATCGACGGGGAATATTCATTGTTTGATGAAGCTTTTGAAAAATTCGACACTACGAAAGTTCCCTCCTCCTTCCGTAATGACTGCTACTCCATCCTTGAAAGTTCCTACTTCCTTTTATTTCCATTAGACGAAAGGCTGTGCTTGTTTATGACCGATGCCGTAAAGGACAACGCAATTGAGACGGATCTCAAGGAGATGCTGCTAGGTACGATATGTCTGTTCAAGAAGGAATATCCCGATGCAAGAATGCATTTCTCTCTGGCCTATGATGCCAGCATGCCACTTCATTTGAACATGAAGTCGAGGAATGCCTATCTGTTAGCGCAAAGCTATAAGACTCTTGGAAAGGATTATGAATATGAGTACTGGCTTGCCCAGTCGGCAATACACGACTTTCAGGTTCCGATCAAGGCCTATTCTGCTCTTCAAGAACTGGCAATGGCCGAGATGTCGAGAGGGCAGTACAAAAGGGCTTCCAGAATGATCGAGATGTGTATGCAGGATGCTCTTTTCAGCAAATACTGGATAAGAATGAATACAGCTGTCGAATATGAGTCAGCCATCGTCTCCGCTCTTTCAAAATCCGAAACAAAACGGATATGGATACTTAGGATATCAGGGGTGGTTCTTTTCATAATGATTGTTGTTCTCCTTAAGTTGTATTCTTTCAATTCGAAACAGAGAGTGCTGCTGACGGAGACGAATAAAGAGAAGGAAGAATATATCCACAGATATATGAAACGTTCGGTGGAGTATCTTGGTTCTGTCGAAAATTACAGGCATAAACTCAGAGTGCTGCTGAAAGAAGAAGGCAAGGACGCTGTTATAAACCGCCTGAAGGGGCCTTCTGATTCCAGATATTCTGATTTTTACAAAGAGTTTGACGAGACTTTCCTCAAGATATATCCGGATTTCATCAAAAAGGTTAATACTCTGCTTAAACCGGAGGCCCGCTTTGAAAACGAGCATTCGATGAATCTTCCTTTGAGAGTCCTGGCCGCCATCAGGCTTGGCGTCAAGGAGAGTCGTGAAATAGCCCTTTTCCTGAATTGCGCACCTGCCACCGTCTATACATACAGGTCGAAACTTAAGGCCAATGCTCTTTACGAGGATGGGGATTTCGAGTCTGAAATCTGTCGCATATCTTGATAATGCCTTTACTTATCAAGCACTATCTTGTTTACTATAAATAAGATACAATAATTACTGCTATTATGTAATCTTGATTCTTCTTTCGTGCGGGATATCGTGCGAACATTCTTGGCAACAAATTCCTAATTTTGGGGCATAACCTAATTATTATTGTATGAACAGTAAAAAACCTTCAGAAATGAAAAGAGTGAAGAAACTGATGTTCGCAGTTATTCTTGCACTGCTGGTTCCCGTTCAGGCATTGCTTGCACAGGACAAGGCAGGAGTGCTACACGGTGTCATCAAGGATGCGCAGGGATATCCCATCCCCGGCGCTGTTGTAATACCGGAAGGCACTTCCAATGGAGGCGTTGCCGATTTTGACGGCAATTTCTCGGTCAGTGTTCCCGACGGGGCCAAGACTATTTCCATCTCCTGCCTCGGCTATGACTCAAAGACAATAACGCTCAACGGCCAGGACAATCTCAACATTGTCCTTGAGGAGAATGCGATGAGCCTTGATGCCACAGTCGTAGTCGGTTACGGTACACAGAAGAAGAGCGATCTTACCGGAGCGCTTTCCGTTGTAACTTCGAAGGAATTGGAAAACCGTTCCGCAATGGATGTCGGCCATATGCTTCAGGGAACCGTTCCGGGCCTTACCGTAAGCAGCAGTTCCGGCCGTCCCGGCCAGTCTGTCGACGTAAACATCCGTGGCGTGAACTCCATAAACGGCGGTAGCCCCCTTGTTCTGATCGATGGTATTGAGGGCGATCTCCAGAGGCTTAACGCTCAGGATGTGGAATCCATTTCCGTCATAAAGGATGCGGCGGCCGCTGCAATATATGGAGCCCGTGCGTCTTACGGCGTGATTCTCGTGACCACCAAGCAGGGTGACAAGGGAGACGGCAAACCGGTAGTTCACTACAGCGGCCGCGTCGGCTTCACAGCCCCGACCACCCGTACCGACTATGAAACACGCGGCTACTATTCAGTGTTGATGTGCAACACTTTCTGGTATCCGTGGGCAGGTCAGAATTACATCAACTATTCTGATGCGCAGATGCAGGAACTCTGGGCACGTCGCAATGATGTCACCGAGAATCCCGCACGTCCCTGGACAGTGATAACCAATGAAGGCGGGCAGGATGTTTACAATTACTACGCAAACACCGACTGGTGGCATGAACTGTTCAATGATATCAAGCCCAACCAGAGCCATTCAATCTCTCTGTCCGGCGGCACTGACAAAGTGCAGTATATGTTCTCGGGCGGCTACAACAGGGAAGAGGGAATGTTCAGAGTCAATCCGGACTCTTATGACAAATTCAACTTCCGCGGCAAGGTATCGATGCAGCCTGCGAAGTGGATAAACATCAGCGACAATGCAAGTTATTTCTCAAGCAAATACAACTATCCCGGTCAGGACGACGTACAGAAGAACTTCGAGCACGTCGTAGTTCACGGTCTCGCCTGCTTCCCTACGCACAACCCTGACGGGACCAACATTCACAAGCTCAGGAAGGAGATATGCACGTACACTGTTTTCGACGACTATCACAGTATGCTGTGGAACGAGAATAACCACAACCTTGAAAGGAAAGACCAGTTTTCCAATACGGTTGAGGTTACGCTCACTCCTGTCAAACAACTGGAAATCAAGGGCAATTACACATACACTTACTATGGTTCAGCCACCACCCACAGGTGGACGGAGTACCAGTACTCCGAATATCCGGGCAACGTGGTCACATCCACAAGCCCCGACTGGCTCTCTGAAAAGAACAGCGTCACACGCTACCACGCAGTCAACGCGTATGCCACATACACCGACACTTTCGCCGATGCCCACAATCTCAAGGTGATGCTCGGATACAACTATGAACAGAAACATATCAAGGACGTTACCGCCAAAGGCTACAACCTGATTGTGGAAAATCTCTATGACCTCAACCTGGTTGGAGGTGATGCCGACGGCGTCAAGCAGACTGAAGTGAAGGGCGGTCAGAACGAATATGCCATAATGGGCTTCTTCGGCCGTATCAATTACGACTACAAGGGCAAATATCTCTTCGAACTCGCCGGCCGTTATGACGGAACTTCCCGTTTTGCCCGCAATAGCCGCTGGGGCTTTTTCCCTTCCGGTTCTCTGGGCTGGAAGATTTCTGAGGAGAACTTCTTCAAACCCGCAAAGAGGGTTATGAATCTGCTCAAGTTACGTTATTCATACGGACAGCTCGGCAATCAGCAGGTGGGCTACTACGACTATATCCGTGAAGTGTCCATAAGCACCCAGAGCTACCTGTTCGGCGGAGCGAAGCCCACTACTGCCACCATCGGCAATCCGGTCGCAGGCGATCTTACCTGGGAAACGGTGGCCCAGCATAACCTGGGTCTTGATTTCGGTATGTTCAACAACCGGTTGACATTCACCGGAGAGGCTTATATCCGCGATACCAAGAATATGCTTACAAAGGGTATGACACTGCCTTCTGCCTATGGAGCATCGTCTCCCAAGATGAACTGTGCCGACCTTCGCACCAAGGGTTACGAGCTCACTCTCGGATGGAGGGACCAGTTCAACATAGGAGGTCATCCCTTCGAATATAACGCAAGCGTCAACTTCTACGATTTCGTCAGTCATATCACCAAGTATGACAACCCTACCAAACTTCTTTCCGACTATTATGTGGGAATGCGGTTCGGCGATATCTGGGGCTATCACGTTCCCGGATTCTTCACCAGTGACGAAGAGGCGATGAACTACGATGTGGACCAGTCCTACGTCAATCAGCGTATTGCCAGAAGCCAGGGTGAATACAGCCACGTACGTGCAGGTGACTTGAAATATGCCGATCTTGACGGTGACAAGAAGATAACGAGGGGTGCCAATACTGTTGACGACCCCGGCGACCGTTTCGTCATAGGCAATTCGGAGCCCCGTTTCCAGTACGGTATAAACCTCGGTTTCAAATATTACGGCTTTGACTTCTCCATCTTCTTCCAGGGAGTGGGAAGCCAGCAGTGGTATCCTTGTGGAGACTGCCGTGCTTTCTGGGGTCCTTTCGCGAGAGCATACGAATCATTTGTCCCGAAGAACTTCCTGGACGACTGCTGGAGCGAGGAAAATCCCAACGCCTATTTTCCGCGTCCCCGTTCATATGCCGCATACGGCAATACGGAACAGGATGAATGGGCTGAACTCTCGACACCCAATGACAAGTATATTCAAGACATATCGTATTGCCGTCTGAAGAACCTTGTATTCGGATATTCTCTTCCTGAAAAACTTCTGCAGAAAGCTAAAATCCATCAGGTAAGGTTCTACTTTACGGGAGAGAACATCGCATATATCTGCCCCGGTCTTCATTCCAAGTACATCGATCCTGAAAGGGCCGGTGCCACATCAGGCGAAAGCAACGGAGGTAAGATGTACATCTACCCCTGGCAGAGGTCCTTTATGTTCGGTATTGATATAACATTCTAAAGAAACGCCGTTATGAAAAAAATAATCATTCTGCTTTTTGCTTCTTTATTGGCTTTCTCGTCCTGCACCCTGGACAGATTCCCCAAGGACACTCTTTCGGAGAAAGACCTGTTTTCTTCCGAGAGCGGACTTTTAGCATACACCAATTCCTTCTATTCCAGTGTATTCGGCGGAGGGGAGGATTATTACGAAGACGATGCGGATACTTATATCAGGGACGCTGACAGGACGGAATACAAGAATACCGCCCGCATTACCCCTGCAAGCGGCGGCGGATGGTCGTATACAGCGGTGAGAAAATTCAATACGCTGCTCGACAATATCGACGAATATTGCAGCAGTCCGGAACTTTGTGCATATTATTCGGCCCTTGCACGCTTTTTCAGAGGCTATTACTATTCAAACATGGTGCAGCGTTTCGGAGATGTTCTCTGGTATGAACACGAACTTGCCTCGGATTCTCCCGAACTCTACAAGGCGCGCGATTCCCGCGAAGTTGTGATGAAGCACGTCATCGAGGATTTTGACAATGCGACCAAATATTTGTCAAGTGCTCATTCCGTATACAATGTGACCAAATGGACGGCACTTGCAGCCAAGTCACGCGCTTGTCTGTATGAAGGTACTTTCCGCAAATATCACGGAATTGAGGGCTGGGAGGAATATCTCAAGGAATGTATGTCCGCCGCCGAGACTCTCATAGACGAGGGCGGGTACGGCATCTATTCCACTTCCGACAAGGGCAGTTGCTACCGTGATCTTTTCTCTCCGATGTCCTCGGACGGCAAGACTGTGACGCACTATGAAGGTCTGCCGCAGGCTAACGAGATTATTCTTGCAAGAAATTACAATTCCGCCTATGGACAGACCCATAGTGCCAATTTCGACAAGCTTGCAGCCGGAAAGGGTCGTCTCAGTATGACAAGAAAGTTTGTCGCTTCATATCTTATGATAGACGGTTCCCGTTTCACGGACAGGCCCGGGTGGCAGACGATGATGTTCAACGAAGAATGCAAGGACCGGGATCCCCGTCTCGCCCAGAGCATGCGCACTCCGGGATATACCCGTATAGGTGAGACAAACAAGGATGCAGTTTCCTTCTCAGCCACTGTTACAGGCTATATGCCCACCAAATATGTGGTTTCGAAGAATTACGACGATACCGGCAAGAACGACAATGACCTTATCATCTTCCGTCTCCCCGAGGTTCTGCTCAACTGGATAGAAGCCAAGGCCGAACTCGGCGAGACCATCACCGATGAGGATCTTGACTACTCCATAAACAGGATACGTGACAGGGTAGGTATGGCGCATCTGAAGGCCGACGTAAGCGTGGATCCTTTCCTGACCGATCCTGAATGGGGCGGTTACGAACATGTCGGTGAGACCAACAAGGCCATCATCCTCGAGGTTCGCCGCGAGCGTGCCATTGAGCTCGGACAGGAAGGTCTCAGATGGAATGACATACTCAGATGGGGCGAAGGTCAGATTTACACCCGTAGGATGTACGGTATGTATTTTCCTGGCGTGGGAGAGTATGATATTGACGGCGACGGTACCAATGACGTGTGTCTTTTCAAGGGCTCGGCTCCCTCGACTACATCTTTCCTTATGGATATTTCAACAACCTGGCGTCTGAGTGATGACGACAGCGGTATGCTCGAGCCGCGCAAGGGCAATCCGGGCAGGTGGGATGAAGGCATAGACAGCCTGTATCCTATTCCTCTTCAGGATCTTGAACTCAATACAAACCTTGTACAGAATCCCGGGTGGGATGCAAAATAACAAGACTGATATGAAAAGAACAATATTGATTTTAACAGCGATGCTTGCAGTGGCTGCGGTGTCCTGCAAAAAAGAGACGGAAGCTCCTGAAGGCGGCCCCGCCGTTTTTAAAATCGCGACGAGGTCCCAGACCGATCTGGGAACTCTGATGCCGGGGAAGACCGTTGCCGTCACATGCTATGCCACAACCAAGGATATCGGTGTGCGCGAGCAGCTTACAGCGACTTTCAAGGCTATGCCCGAAGCGGCTGCGCCCTACCTTAATGACACCACGGAAGTCCTTCCGATGGACTGTTATTCTTTCACAACCAATGATGTCGTAATAGACCGCTACAACAGGAATTCCCGCACCGGTGAACTGAAGATTACGTACGCCGCCGGCCTTCCCGGAGGCAAAGCCTATGTCCTCCCTGTGGCGCTGGCTCAGGTTTCCGGTTCGGATAAGGCTTCCGCAGACCCTTCGACCGTAATTGTCATCAGATTCTACGCCAAGAAGAGTGACGATTCACGCCCTCAGGGAACAGGAACGCAGTTTGACCCCTATCTCATCTATGATGCGGACGGTCTGAAGGAGGTTTCTGAAAGAACCAATCTGGTGACCTACAACAGCAGGGACGAGTATCTGGCGGCACAGACCACATATTTCAAACTCGTAAATGACATAGACCTCGGCGGGGCTGACTGGAAACCCATCGACATCAGGATGGAAAAACAGGAATGCCAGAAGTTCGATTTCAACGGCAACGGAAAGACCATCAGCAATTTCAAGGCAAGCGGCGTTGAGAGAGTGGGCCTGTTTACAAACATTACGGGCAGTGTGTATGACCTGAAGATTACCGGTGCGGAAATTACCGTGACAGGAAAGAAGGCCGGAGTGCTTGCAGGTCAGGCATCATCAGGCGACTTTATCTGGTCGACCATCGCACGCTGCTACGTGCAGGGCAAGGTTTCCTGCCCCAACGGCTCCAATGTCGACAGCGAGGTCAGTCTTGGAGGTCTGCTCGGGCAGCAGTGCTACGGTGACCTCTATGAATGTGAAGCCGATGTCGATATCGAACTCGGCGGCAACAACAAGGAGCATTATGTAGGCGGTATCGTCGGTTCTCTCGGAAAGAAGGAACTCGTCATAAAGAACTGCATTTCCAAGGGTAAATATTATTCCAAGGATGGCTCCAACACTTATATGTTCGGCGGAATCATAGGCTGTGCCCAGAATTCATCGAACCTGATTCAGAACTGTATCAGCCTTGCCGACATCAAGTGCTGCGATATGGCTGGAGGAATCATAGGCGAACTCAATCACAACAATGTAGACACTACCGGTGACAATGACAGTGACTATACAAGTATCGTGAGCGGTTGCATCGCCTGGAACGAGGCCATCGTGAATACAAGCGCAACGGCCCAATACGGCCCCGGTGCAATTGCAGGATGGTGCTATGCCGCCGGCTTCAGCAAGAACTTCAGAAGACCTGAACTTACCTTCACGGATGACGAGGATGTAGAGCCCAGTGTAACCTTCGAGCACCGCGCATTCAACGGGAAAGCTGCGGCTGCCGGCCAGAGCGCTTCACAGGTTGCAAGGGAAATCGGCTGGGACGAGGCCATCTGGGATCTCAGCGGTGAAACCCCCGCTCTCAAATGCTTACAATAAAGGATAACCGTAACACCGATAAAACAATGAAACGCATTTTATTCATAATTTCGGCAGTTGCAGCGCTTGTCTTCACTTCCTGCAAGAAGGAGGTGGAGGATATCACTTCGCACTACCGGATATATGCAAAATCCAATACCGATCACGTGACTCTCGGCAATGGTTCGAATATCATCGCCGAATTCTATCCCAAGACTACGGATACCGGTGTCGATACAGACATCACATTCTCCTTCAGGGTGGATCCTTCCCGTGCTTCACAGTTTACGGAGTCAGGCGCCATCCTTCTCCCGGAGACCAATTATCTGTTCACCAAATCGGTTGTATCCATTCCGGCTATGTATATGTATGACCTTTCAGGTGAGGAGATTTGCCAGCTGACGGTTTACCATTCCGACAAACTTGAACCTGAAACCGTTTATTTCGTTCCTGTTGTCATCGAAGGTCTGATCGGCAGCGGCCATGCTTTCTATGACAAGAATGAAGTGTTCTTTATCACCGTGAAGACGACCAAGGCCGGAACCGGGAACGGTACCGCCGAGGATCCGTACAAAGTCAGGGGAATCGAGGACCTCTACGGTATGAAAGAACTTACCGTAGCCGGACAGACGACATACTTCAAACTCCAGAATGACATCGACTTGTCCGGGATTGACAACTGGTCGCCTCTCAACACTGACGACAGCAATCCTTTCACAATTGATTTCGACGGTAACGGCAAGACCATCAGGAATCTCAAGTGCACTGATGTTGACGGCGCAAGCTTCTTCGGTAAAGTATCAGGATGCATTCACGATATCACCTTCGAGAATGCGGCCATAAAAGCGGAAACTGCGGCCATCAATATGGCAGTCGTAGCTTATAACGTCGGCGGCCTCGAGGAACAGAGCCGCGTCAGGAATGTCGTAATCAAGAACTCATCCATCACAGTCGCTGACGGATGTTCTTCGGGTAATCAGGCATTCGTTTCCGTTTACAGTGAGAACACCGCTTTCGAAAATGTGTATGTCGAGAAGAGCAATACCATGACCCTGAACCCTTCCGATGAAGGTCAGACGGGCGGACTTGTTGCAGTTGTCAACAAAATCAGTACCTTCTACCGTTGCGGCAATGCCGCTGACATTATCGGTGAAAAGCACAAGGGCGTTGCAGGTATCGTCGGCAAACTGTACAAGGGTGACATTACCGAATGTTGGAACTCCGGAGCAATCACCGGAAACGAGGATGTTGCGGGTATCGCAGGCTCTTTCGGTGATATCAAGGAAGGGCTGGACACAAGGACCCATACCATCAAGAACTGCTACAACAGTGGTAAGATCAGCGCAATCGGCCAGAGAATCGGCGGTATTGTAGGAACTCTTTATAACTCGACGGACCTGATGTACTGCTACAATGTGGGAGACGTAGTTGCAAAGGTGAAGTTGTCCAACGGCAAGATTGACGGAAGATGCATAGGCGGAATCGTCGGCCATGCTTGCAACGGCGCCGGAGGCTGGAACTATAACAATGCAAACGGCGGCGGGGTATGCAGGCTTCTCTCCTGCCACGTCTTCAGCCAGCTGATAATGTCCGACACCAGCGGGACCACTTCGGCACGGCCCGGCAGCGGCGTCATCATCGGCTTCGCACATCTTTTCAACACCTACAAGGGCTGTTACCGTGCGCCCTGGTACGGAAACAACGATCCCGGCGCAACCGGTCTGGACATTTCCAGGACACAGTATCCCGAAGCAATACCTGTGGATCAGGAAGACTGTACTCCGGAAAGCCCTCTTCAGGCATTCGACAAGGGAAAGACTACAGCCGCCGGAACCATCAGCGGAATCGGTGACACCAACTATTCAAGTCCTTATCACGGTAAAATGACAGACAAGACCACTGTTTCCGCTCTTGTCACGTCTCTTGGCGGTGACATCGCATGGGATTCCTCTGTATGGGATTTCAGCGGAGATAACCCTAAACTCAAGAACAATCCTGAAAGGTAGCATTTACGTCACAGGCCAAAGATATGAGAACTGATTTACGCTTTCCGGCAGTGTTCTTTCTGCTTTCAGTCTTCCTGCTCATTTCCTGTAAAACGGATGTGCAGGGCGATGCTTTCACTATCGCCGTGACGGAGCAGGAATTCGACATGCACGGGGGCACCCGGAAGATTGAATTCAGTTCCAGCTGTGCCTGGAAAGCCAAGTCGTCACAGGCGTGGTGTACATTGTCATCAGTATCCGGCTCATATCAGGCCACTTACATCAATGTCACCGTGTCCGCCAATGAAACTTTTGACAACCGGACGGCCGTAATTACTTTCACGGCCGGTTCGGTTTCAAAAGAAGTGTCGGTGCTTCAGACCGGTGCCGACGGAGTCATTGTTCTTACCGAATCGGTCGATCTGCCGTATTCTTCCAAGGATTTCACGATAGAGACCAAGTCCGCGTCGGCGGTCACCGCAAGCGTGGATACCCAAAGTTCGTCCTGGCTGGCTGTCATCGGTTCTACAGGCACGGACAACAATAGGACATTCTCGTTCAGGGCTTCCGCAAACTCCGCCAGTGAGGAGCGAACAGCAACCATAACTTTCTCTGCATCAGGTAAAACGGCCACTGCCGCGGTTTGTCAGACGGGACGGCCGTCCGGCGGTGACAGGGTTACGCCTGAGGGTAAGTCAGGATGGACAATGACGGTTGTTGACGACGGCATCATCTACTGGGAGTTCAAGGGTAAAGACCCGGTGAGCAACGCCAACCAGTTTGTTCACGTGTCCGAGGTTGACCTGAACAAAGGTTACAGGCTCGGATACAACTATGACGCGAACAAGAATATCTGCTCCGACATCTTGAAGATGTATGGTGCCATTGTCTCGATGAACGGAGGCTTCGGTGCAACTCAGATATTCATCAAAGTTGACGGCAAAGTCTGCAGGAACATAGAAAAAGACAGGAACGCTGACACAGGAGTGCTCAACTGGCGTAACGATGCCGGAATATGTGCTGATACCGATGGCCGCGTATTCATCGCCAACGCCATTTTCAGCCAGGACGGCGACGGTCAGTCCGAGTATGGCGGGCAGCTTTCCGCGCAGCGCAATTTCTTTGCCAATACGCTCAGCGGAGTGCCCAATATAATATCGGGCTCGCCGCTCCTGATAGACAGGTATGTCCCGCTCGGACTCACCTATATCCCTGAAGGAGAAGGCTGGGAGAAGCACAGGGACGACACGGAGCATCCGTTCTACCATCAGGACTACAGACACCCGCGTACCGCTATCGGTATCACAGGCGATAACCGTCTGATAATGTTCGTGGTCGACGGAAGACTTTCAAACTGCGCCGGAATGAATGCCAGAGAGATGACACAGTTCCTGATAGATAACTTCAATCCGGAATATGCCATGAACCTTGACGGCGGCGGTTCTTCGACTATGTGCGTAAAGGGTCTGGGTGATTCCCGAACCAATGTGGTCAACTGGCCCTGTGATAATGGCAGGTGCGACCATGCCGGAGAACGTACCGTCCAGACCTTCCTGTTTATCACGAAATGATTATAACGCAATATCAACAATCAATACACCTAATCAATCAAAAAAATGAAAACCAGATTATTTATTTTCGCGGCGATTGCAATGCTTGCAATAGGCTGTGCTAAAGAAGATTCGGCTCTTTTGAACCGTATCTCTGCTCTCGAGGATCAGGTGGCGTCCAATACCCAAGCCATCAGAGATCTCGAAAACACTCTCGCGTCCGCTCAGATCAAAGGTCTGACAGTTACGGTAACCGACGTTGTCGGCGGTAAAAAGATTACCTTCAGCGATGGCACCTCCTTCACGATTTATGACGGTGAAAAGGGTGATAAAGGTGACAAAGGTGATAAGGGTGACAAGGGCGACGGCGCTGACTTCAAGATTGAAGAGACCGAGACCAGTTACATCTTCACCATCGGAGACAAGAAATACGAGATTGCCAAGACTCCGATTTTCGCCATCAAACTCGAAAAGACTGATGTCTCCATTGCGGCCGGCGCTTCCATTGAGGTTGCCTACACCATCACTAACGCAAAGGAGACTGATGACATTCACGTATTTGTGGCTCAGGCCGTAGGTTACAGCGCAACTGTAGATGAGCAGGCCAAGAAACTCAAGATCACAGCTCCCACACCTCTTCCCGAGACCGGTTTCGTTGTGATTTCCGCAATCAACAACACCACTTCCCAGCAGTCGGCACAGTATGTTTCCTTCAATGAAACAGGTGAACTTGAAGTTGTAGCCGACGCCGAGACAATCGGCGCCGAGGGTGGAGTCATTACTCTTGACATCACCTATTTCGAAGACTTCGAAATAACCAAACCGGAAGACGCTACCTGGATTACCGTTTCCGACACCGAGACAAAGGCTAACGTCAAGAAGTATCTCATCGTTGAAGAGAATACAAGTGAGGAAGCACGTAGCGCTAAAATTACAGTCAAGACAGCTTCCGAAAGCAAGGAAATAGTAATTCTCCAGAACGGAGCGGAGGAACCGATAGTAAAACCTGACGGATCCATCCTCGTTCTTCTGACAGGCACTGCCGGTACGGATGAAATTCTTTTCTCTGACCTTATAGCCCTGCTCGCAGACGAGTCAGGTGAAGGTGAGACCAACCCGAACCGCGACACACTGAACGGCAAGACATATTACTTCCCGAAAGGCACCTACGAGTTCCCCAAGAAGGCCAGCTGTACTTTTACCGAAAAGTGCACCATCAACTTCATAGGCGACAACTGTACGTTTGTTGCTGCTCCGACCTCTTCAAACAGCAAGAACCAGCGTCAGTTCTTCTCTGTAAAGGACTATTGCGACTATACGTTCGAGAATATCAATTTCGTTGATGCAATTGCTGACGGAAACTCCAACGGTGCCGCATTCTGGATAGGTGGATCCGATGAATCTTCCAAAGCTTCCCTTACTGTCAGGAATTGTACTTTCAAAAATTGCGGCGCTTCCCTCGGCTCCTGCATATTCGTAAAGAATGCAGCTACAGCCGTTGCAGAAAATTGCAAGTTCACTGACTGCGCAGCCGGTCAGGGAGGTGCAATCGGCGGCGACTCCAGCAACAAGGGACTTGACGTCACTGTAAAGAATTGTACGTTCGAAAATTGTACTGCCTCTTCATATGGCGGAGCAATCGATGCGCGTAATTATACCAACTTCACCTGTACAGGTTCTACATTCACAAACTGCTCTGCTGTCAGCGAGTCCGGAACTGAAATGTGCGGTTCAGCCATTTGCATCGGTTCCAATAAAGCTCCTGCCACAAGTTGTGTAATTGACGACTGTACGTTCGAGGGTTGCAACGGTCCCGAGGTGGTTGCCGTTTACAAGGCATCCGCCGCTGTTCCCGCGAAGATCAGCAATTGCGTATTCACGAACAATACAGTAGCTTCTGTCGGAAAGATTGGAGCAGAGTATCCTACCGGTATAATCGGTGCCAAGTATCCTGTATGGGTGAGCAATTGCAAATTCTTTGACAATACTGTTCAGAGCGGAAATGCAATCTACGGAAGGCAGGCTCTGATGGTCAACGATGTTGTTGCCTATGGCGATGGCAATGCTGTCATCAAGGGCGAAGACGGAGAGGATACCGGCAAGTTCTTTATCGGCAATTCCACCATCATTGCGTCTTCTGATGCCGCAGCCGTTGTTTCCGCTGCTGATGCAACTGTAGTCAACAACCTTATCTTCAATAAGAAGGATGGAGGAAACGCTGTGGCTGTTACCGGTACTTATACCGGTGGAAACAACGTCCTCGGTCCCGTTGCAGGTGTAACGGCAGCCGCTACCGATCAGGTCGTTACCACTCTTAACGGTTCTTGGGATCTGACGACATCCCAGTTCATCTGGGACGGTCCCGGCGCAGGTTTCACAAAGATAGCTCCTGCCGGTTATCAGGCTGCTGTCGATACCGACTTCTATGCCTGGCTTACCAGTATCAATGCATTCGCTTCACGCGGAAATGCCGCTACCTGGTGGCCTGGTGCATACCAGGGTGCCTCACAGGACACTCCTACAGAGATTACCGGTACCGGTACAAAGGCAGACCCGTATGTCCTCTACACTGCAGAACATCTTGCAAAGGTTGGGGAGCTTGCAAAGAGTGTGACATGGTCAGACAGGAGTTCATATTTCGCAGCTGACTCCACTTGCTTCAAGCTCGGCAATGACATCGACATCAAGGGTGCAGACTGGACTCCCATCGACCTTGGAATGGAAAAGAACAAAGGAAAGAAGATTGACTTCAACGGCGCCGGCTTTACCATCAAGAACTTCAAGGTTAAAGGTAATCAGCAGGTTGGTTTCTTCTCTAACCTCGTAGGCAACATCCACGACCTCAAGGTTACTGGTGCAGAAGTGACAGTTAACGAAAAGAAGGGCGGTATCCTTGTAGGACAGGCTTCCACCAGTGACTATATTTACACCAGTATTTACAATTGCTATGTTCAGGGCAAGGTTACTTCCCCCAACGGTTTTGACAATGACTCTGAGGGCAAATATGAGGTCAGCATCGGCGGCGTCGTAGGACAGCAGTGCTTCGGTGAAATCCACCAGTGCGAAGCTGACGTCGAACTCGTTATGGGCGGAACCAAAGGGCATTATGCCGGTGGCATCATCGGTTCTTTCGGCAAGGACAGCTGCCCTATCAAGGACTGCATTACCCGTGGAAATTACCATATTACAGAAGGCGGCGCCGGTTATAGGTTCGGAGGAATCGCCGGAGCGTCCCAGAAAAACGGTTTCACGATTACGAACTGTATCAGCCTTGCCAAAATCAGCTGCACCGATTTTGCCGGTGGCATTGTTGCCCACTTGAACTATAACCAACAACAAGAAACATGCAACAAATCCGCACAGGACTGCGACGTTGTCGGTTGCATTGCCTGGAACGAGGCCATAACAGCAAGCGGCCCTGCAACACTGTCAGCCATCCAGATCGGTGCAATCGTTGCGAGCGGTTCCGAAGGCGATGTATATGCTAATTGCTGGAGGAGTCCTTCTCTTACCGGATTCACTGATGACGCCGACCACGCGAAGAATGAGGCCTTCAGGGATATGCCTGTCATAAGCTACAACGGCAAGGCCGCCACAGGCAAGACAGCTTCCGCTGTGGCCAAGGAAATCGGCTGGGACGAGACCATATGGGATCTCTCAGGTGACGTCCCCGCACTCAAGTGCCTCAAGTAGTCATTCAAGCTGATATCCAAAAAAGTTGGCACTTCCGCGAGTCACTCGCTGAAGTGCCAACTTTTTTTGTGGTTGATGAAAGATTATCTTGTGTTGACTATAATTTGAGCCGTGAAGCAATAACTGGGGTCGTTACGCTCGTACAGGGATTGCCTCATGACATCGACAGAGCGGTCAACCTTGCCTTTGAACAATTCTTTGCCATTGAATGTGACCGTGACTTCGTTGTCAAGATTAACCATACTGTCGTTAAGATAGATGGTAAAGCTGTCATAGTCGCATTTGGAGAGTTTTATGGTGTTTCCGTCTATCTCCGCAGTGATCTCCTTGCCAAGGTATTTCTTCCTCTCTGCGCTTGAACCGGGAGCATCATCGTCAGAGCGTCCGGTGATGTGTTTATCGGCCACCTTGAGCCAGTAGAAGAAGGCCTCAGGCATCTTCTTTTCCTCGTTCTCCTGTCTCCAGACTATCTTTTTCGGGTAAGGATTCCTGATGTATGCGGCCATCCAGGGGAAGGCGGCGGCATCGTCCAGTTCCATCCAGTGGGGCCTGTTGGCCTGAACATGGCACTCGTGAATGTATCCTTCAGGATCTGCTGCCTGAAGGGCATCGATTTCTGCACTCTTCTGGGGAACAATTGTGTTGCGGTCGTAAGCACTGTCCTTGCCGCCAACCCACATCATGAACGGCAGGTTCCTCAGATTTTCAAATCTGGCGTCTCCCGGGTGACCCGCCATCATGGATGCCGCGGCCCAGTGGTCGGCGAGGCGCGGAGCCATTCTCCATACGCCGTCTCCGCCTGCAGAATATCCCATCAGATAGACTTTATCCGGGTTGACACCGTGCAGAACAACCATTGTCTCGATGATCTGGCGGAAGAGTCCGTCATTTCCTCTGAAGTACCAGAGGTCATAGGTATCCTTGTAGGCGCGCGGAGAAATGTAGATGCCTTCGGTCGGCTGGGCCGGAGAAGCGTTAAGGTACATATACTGCTGATTCCACCACTGACCTTCATTTACTTCACCGGTTTCGTCCGTTCCACCGCCGTGTAGGGAAATCCAGAGACTGTGGCCTCCTTCCGGTTCGTTTCCGTAGGTGTCCATAAAGTATTTCATTATGTGGTTGTCCTCGTCCGTGACATACCAGTAGGATCTCGACAAGCCCTTGAAGGAGTCAGTGCCTGTGGCGGTTCCCTTCTGTTTGTCAACAATGGCCTGGAGCCTTGTCGTCTCGGCTGCCTTCCATTCGGAAATCACCTGCAGGCGGGTCTGCTCTGCTTCAGCCTTGCTGAGAGCGGGATCTTCCTCGGCTTCGGTGACTGTAAGGCTGCACGCATCCTCTTTTGCCGGATTTCCGGCCTTGACACGGATTGTGGTATTCCCGGGGGCGACACCTGTAACCATTCCGTTTCCGCTGACCGTGGCTATGCCCGTATCGTCACTGCTCCAGCTGCAAATCTTGTCGGAGGCATCTGCCGGAAGGACAGAGGCTGTCAACGTTATTGTCTTACCGGCGGCTACACTTGCCTCCTTGGGATTGACATAAACGTTTTCGACAGGAATGACTTTTTCAAGTACAGTCACACTGCACAGGGCCTTTCTGGCAGGCTTGCCGGCCCTGGCCTGGATTTTTGCAGTGCCCGGTGCAATGCCCGTCACCAGGCCGGTTACTCCAAGGCCGCCTTCCACGGCCGCGACATTAGCATTGTCACTGCTCCATGTGAATTCCTGATCGGTGGCGTTCGTAGGAGAAACAGATGCAGTCAACACAACTGTCTCCCCGGCAACAATGGTGATTTCACTTGGATCGATTGACACTTGCTCAACAGAAATGTTCTTCTGCGAACATCCCTCCATTGCAAGAAAAGCAAGGAGGTAAACCATAAGATTTCTAGTCATGATGTTGTATTCAATTTGATACAAATATAACAAAAATAATATCTGTTTCGGACGATTATTTTGTATCTTTACATATGTTTAATAGACAGAAACTAATCAAATGAAAATGTACAGAATAATACCTATTGTTTTTCTTCTTGCAAATGTATTCCCGGGTTGCAGCTCCTATGATGAAAGTGCCATTTTGGAAAGGATTGAGACCCTGGAAAAACAGGTTATGTCAAATGCGGTGGATATCGCTGACATTATGAAAATGCTTGAAAATGCGGCATCCATAGGAGCGAAAGCCACTGTCATTCCTGAGGAGGACATACAAAGGAATGCCGGTGCCGTGATCTCCGCTGTAAAGAACAGTACAGGCGAACAGTCCTCTCAATATATAAGCATAAACGCTCCATCGGCTTCATTCAGTGCGGAAAAGTCCGGGTACGCCTCATTGATGGGAGCCGTCAGCATCAGCGTCCGCAACGCCGATGGAGAGAGCATAAGCGTCAGCTGGGGTGACGGGAATAAGGTTACGGAAAATGTTGACGACAAAGTTTTTGAACACAAGTATTCGAAAGCCGGCGCTTATACGGTAATGCTGAACGGTGAAAGCCTCAAGAAGAGCTGGACACTCACTGTAGGAGGCCTGACGGCCTTGTCCGAGGCTGTTCCGTCCCTCGCTGAAAGCAATACCGTTTGGGTGATGTCGCACAGGGCGCACACTTCCGACCCGTCTGTCCCGGAGAACTCGGTCGCTTCTGTAGAGGCTGCGATTGCCGCCGGTGCCGATGTCCTTGAGACGGATACGCATATAACTTCCGACGGCGAGGTCGTAATCTGTCACGATCAGACCGTAAATGCCACGACTGACGGCAGGGGAGACATCACCGGAATGACACTGGCAAAGATAAAGTCATTCAATCTGAAAGACCGTAACGGCAGGGTGACAGAGGAGAAGATGCCGACGCTTGAGGAATTCCTTCTTGCATCGCGCGGGCGCGTTTACGTCAATCTTGACTATTCTCCCAGAACTGCTTCCACAACTCAGGTTTGGGCTGTCGTTGAAAAGCTCGGTATGGAACAGGAAGTTCTGATGTACTGCAATTCCGCCTCGAAAATCGATGAGGTGTTCGCTTGCAGTACTGCTGCAAATGCCTATTGCAGAGTAGATTATTACCAGACGCTCGCCGCAGGTTCAGGCAAATACTTCGTTCAGGCCAGATGGAAGCCCGGACGTCCTGACGACGTTGTCAAGGATATGGAAAACACGAAGAAAGCCGTTTCTGCCGGTTGCCTGAGTTCCGCCAATATGCTTCACGTGAATGACGGCAAGATTCCGGAATACACTGTCAATGAGAATTATCTCGACAACCTGCTGGACGCATATCCCGATTGTCATATGATAATGACCGATTGTCCGGATATTCTTGTCCCCATGCTTGAGAGTAAAAACAGGCACTGATATTCAATGCGTTAAAACAATTCGAATAAAGAATGAAAAAGAATACTTCAATCCTCTTGTTCTTTCTTTTCGTCACCGCTCTTTCTTGTGTAAAATTCCCCGTCCCGACTTATCGGCAGAAGACTTCTCAAGAGCAGGAACAACAGGAAGAACCCCAAGAACAGCAGGAAGAGAAAAATCCCGAGGCCATAGTTATTGACACCGTCGCCTTCAACGTCGAAAATGCAGCTGTCCGGAGCTATATTGACTATGTATATGCCCATCCATATACTACCTCGGACTTCAGCGTCACTTATATAGAGGATTATTACAAAATCCCTGCTAAGCATAAAGGAGACCGTCCCGCAGAAGTTGTAATACATTGGACGCCTGTTGACGGGTCAAAATCATATTCCGTTACGCTTTCCGAGAGTGAAGACCTGTCATATCCGGTACGGACGGAATCACTGCCGTCAAGTGCCTTCAACTATACGGTCACAAACCTGATTCCGGGGCATTCCTATCACTGTTCGGTGACTTCTATCAATGCTGACGGAGAGAGCGCAGAAGTGGACAGAACGTATATAATGGCGTCTGGACGCAGAAGGATGATTTCCGTTCCTTCGATAGGTAATGTGCGTGACCTCGGCGGCCTGTGCACAGAGGATGGCAAACATACGAAATACGGTCTTATTTTCAGGGGTTCCCGTCTGAACAACAACGGAATGGTTCTGAAACAGGAAGACAAAGAGGAACTGCTCCGCATTGGAATAAAGGCCGACCTTGACTTAAGGGAGGATTCTGAGGAAAAACTCGGGGAAGTTTACAGAACACGAAGATCACCCATCAGCAAGGACATCGACTTCAAACTTTTCCCCACAGCCAACAAGAGCTATTTCAAGAAGTTGCGTGAAAACGACGAATACATTAAGGCGGTGCAATGGATAATCGACGAACTCAGAGTCGGCAAACCCGTATATTTTCATTGCAAGACAGGTGCCGACCGCACAGGAACGCTGGCATTCCTTATTGAAAGCCTTCTCGGAGTCACGGAAACCGACAAATCCATAGACTTCGAACTTACCTCGTTCTTTTTTGATTTCGGAGACCCTCAAACCTATGCTTTCCGTTCCAGAAGCATAGACAAAACAATTGAAATTGCCGATAAGAGTTCGTACGACTGGGGCGGGATGTACGATGTAATAGACAAATACTATTCCGGCAATACATACGCCGAAAAGGTATACAACTACCTGAATAAGGGGATAGGGAATTCTTCGTCAGCCATCGTCAGTGCCGAAGATCTTGATTGGTTCATAAATCATATGCTTGAGTAGGGAATGAAATAATCCCGACAATCCGATATTAACCGGCCGTTGTAAATAAGGTAACGATATTGAGGATTATGCGGCTGGCCTTCTCCATACTCTCGAGGGGCAGGAATTCCAGCTTGCCGTGGAAATTGAGTCCGCCTGCGAAAATGTTCGGGCAGGGCAGACCCATATAGCTCAGGTTCGCTCCGTCGGTTCCTCCACGTATGGGTTGCACCTTGGGTTCGATGCCTTCCTTGAGCATAGCCTTCCTGGCTATATCGACTATGTGCATATGAGGCTCGACCTCCTTACGCATATTGAAATACTGATGTTTCAGCGTGAGGGTTGCAGTGCCCTCGCCGTACCTGGCGTTTATGAAATCGCAGCACCCGGCCATCACCTTCTTCTGCTCTTCGTGCTTTGCAAGGTCGTGGTCGCGCAGTATATAGCTGAGTGTTGTCTCCTCTACAGTACCCTCTATGCCTATGAGATGATAAAATCCCTCATAGCCGCAGGTATATTCGGGCTTCTGCTGGGCGGGAAGCAGGGAATTAAATTCCATTGCCACCCTCATCGAATTGAGCATCTTGTCCTTCGCATAGCCGGGATGTATGTTGCGGCCCTTTATGAGCACTGTGGCGGCGGCTGCATTGAAGTTCTCGAATTCCAGCTCGCCTATGGCACCGCCGTCCATAGTGTAGGCGTAGTCCGCACCGAATTTCTTCACGTCGAACTTTGCCACGCCACGACCTATCTCTTCGTCGGGAGTGAAGGCGATGCATATGTCCCCGTGCTTGAACTCGGGGTGTTCCACAATATATTCGGCGGCGGCCATTATTTCGGCCACGCCGGCCTTGTCGTCTGCTCCGAGAAGGGTGGTGCCGTCGGTTGTGATTATGGTCTGACCCCTGTAGTCCAGCAGCTCGGGGAAATCGGAAGGTTTTAGAAAGGCGCCGCTTCCCTTCAGCAGAATGTCCCCGCCGTCATAATCGGGAATTATCTGTGGCTTCACGTCCTTGCCTAAAGCATCGGGAGATGTATCCACGTGAGCGATGAAACCAACTGCAGGAATGCCGGGAACGTCGGTGTTGGAAGGGATTCTGGCCATCACATAACCGTATTCATCCAGGACTGCGGGCACGCCCATAGCCCGAAGTTCGTCACGCAACATCCCGAGCAGGTCCAGCTGTTTGGACGTGCTGGGCTGTGAGGTGCTGTCTTCGCAACTCTGTGTATCCACTGAGACGTATCTCAGAAACTTTTCGAGTATCTTTTCCATATCAGTATCTTATCAAAATTATTCCGCTGCGTCCTTCCTGAGAACGGTCAGCACAAACCAAAGTATTACACCTATATATACTATGCAGGCCAGAGGATTGGTCCACCATCCTTCCGTCATCCACAAATCCACACCGGCAAATTTCATAATCGCCGATACAACTCCCATAAGGGCACCGCCGGCTATGAATCCGGAAGCCATCAGGGTTCCCTTCTCGGCTCTTGCCTTATTGACTGTCTCATCCTTGCTGCGGGTGGAAACGAACCAGGCAACCGCACCGCCCACCAGAAGGGGAAGGTTGAGGTCAATGGGTATGAACATACCGAGGGCGAATGCAAGCGCGGGCACCTTGAACACCGTAAGTATGCAGGCCAGGGCCGCGCCTATGGCATACAGCAGCCAGGGAGCACTGCCTCCGTTTATCAGAGGATCGATTACCGCCGCCATCGCATTGGCCTGAGGAGCAACGAGGGCATTCTCGCCGGTAAAGCCATAAGTCTTGTTAAGGACTATCATAACGCCTCCAACAGTGGCCGCAGCCACAAGGGTTCCGAGGAACTTCCAACTCTCCTGCTTACGTGGCGTCGTTCCTATCCAGTATCCTATCTTGAGGTCGGTTATGAAGCCGCCCGCCATACTGAGGGCCGTACATACGACACCGCCTATGATGAGGGCCGCAGTCATTCCTGAAGTACCCTTAAGCCCTGCCGCAACGAGTACCAGAGATGAAAGAATCAAGGTCATCAGCGTCATTCCACTGACGGGGTTGCTGCCTACTATGGCAATGGCGTTGGCGGCCACTGTGGTGAACAGGAAAGCTATCACTCCCACAACGGCAACACCTATCAGAGCGTGCCAGAGATTATGCACCACGCCGAAAAGGAAGAACAGGAACACCACGACGAGGGTGACGGCGATACCAATCATAATGGTCTTCATCGACAGGTCACGGTCGGTGCGCAGAGTCTCCGCAGTCCTGACGGAACCTTTTTTAAGTTCACCGGCGGCAAGACCGACGGCACTCTTTATCACGCCGAACTGCCTGCATATGCTGATTACGCCTGCGGCTGCAATTCCGCCTATGCCTATGTGACGCGCGTAAGTTGTGAATATCTGCTGAGTGCTCATCTCCCCTACGGTCTGCGTCAGTCCGCTATGCATGAAGTCCAGAACCTGACCGCCCCAGATGAGATTCATAAGCGGGATTATCACCAACCACACGAGGAAAGATCCGCAGCATATCACGAAGGCGTATTTAAGGCCTATGATGTAACCGAGGCCGAGAACCGCAGCACCCGTATTGAGCTTGAGCACAAGTTTGGCCTTGTCCGCCACTGCCGCACCCCACGAGGTCATAGCCGTGCTGACGGTTTCAGTCCAGGCACCGAAAGTTGCGGCTACAAAATCGTACAGACCGCCTATCAGACCGCTTACCAGCAATGTCTTGGCTCCCTTTCCGCCTTCTTCGCCGCTGACGAGCACCTGGGTGGTGGCAGTGGCTTCGGGGAAAGGATATTCGCCATCCTTTTCCTTGACGAAATATTTACGGAAAGGTATGAGGAAGAGTATTCCGAGTATTCCTCCGAGCAGGGAGGAGAGGAACACCTTCGTGAAGTTCACGGTAAGTTCGGGATATCGTGCCTGAAGTATGTACAGGGCCGGAAGCGTAAAAATAGCACCGGCAACGACAACACCGCTGCAAGCGCCTATCGACTGTATTATCACATTCTCTCCGAGAGCATTTTTGCGACCTGTCGCACTGCTCAGGCCCATCGCAATGATTGCTATCGGAATTGCCGCCTCAAAGACCTGTCCGACTTTCAGTCCCAGATAGGCTGCCGCTGCCGAAAAGATTACTGTCATCAGCAGGCCTACGGCAACGGAATAGGCCGTTACCTCGGGATAGTTTTTGTTGGGTTCGAGTAGAGTTTTCATCAAAATACGTTTTTATAAAAGCTGAGCAAGTGCCCTCATTGATTTTCTGGCATTGGCCTTGTTATACAGCACGTCGTAAACCATCCCGGCTATGGGCATATCAAGATTGGAACCGGATATTATACTGTGCAGGCCGTCTGCAGCAAAATATCCTTCCGCTATCATGGTCATCTCGTTCAATGCGCTCTTAACCGTGCATCCTCTGCCTATGAGCAGACCCAGACGGCGGTTGCGGCTGTAGGTGGAATAGCAAGTAACGAGCAGGTCGCCCAGACAATTCCTGTAAAAACCGTGTGCGCCGGAAGAAGCTGCAGATGACAGAAAACCGGCCATCTCCATTGCACAGGACGATACCAGTACTGCCAGGAAATTGTCCCCGTAGCCAAGTCCTGCGGCCATTCCGGCAGCAATGGCATAAACGTTCTTCAGGACAGCGGCATATTCAATGGACTGGACATCGTCCGAGTAACTGAATTTCAGTTTGGAATTGCCCATGATTCCGCCTATCACCTTTGCATCCTCAATATCCACGAAGGCTGCGGTTATATATGTAAGGCGACCGCTGGACACCTCTTCGGCGTGAGTGGGACCGGAAATTACTCCCAAATTGGAATACGGCACGCCATAAGCCTTGTGGAGATACTGTGTGACAGTGGATTTCTCGTCCTGAACTATGCCTTTTACCGCAGAAACAATGAATTTCCCGCTCAGGTCCGTCGTAAGCCCCGACAGGAAATCCTTGATATAGGCAGACGGCATCGCCATAAGCAGAAGGTCGCTCCCGGCCACCACTTCATTGATGTCGTCGCTCGCAGATATCCTGCTGCCGTCAAGCTCCAAATCCGAAAGATATTTGGAATTAATATTCTCCTTCTCAACGCTTTCCAGCACCTCGCGGTTGCGTATGTACCAGTTGACGTGATGGCCGTTGGCCGTAATTACAGACACAAGCGCCGTGGCCCAGCTGCCATATCCTATGACCCCGATTTCCGGATTTTCACACAAATTCATAACGTTCAGTTGTTTTCTTCGCCATTTACCCAGACCTCATCTATGAAGATGAAGCTCTTGTCACCGTATCCGCGATGCCAGGACGGTATTTCTCCGAACAGGTGAGCCACGATACGCACGTATGAGGCCTTGGTGCTGTCGAAAGAAACGGTCCAGTCCTGTATTTGCACTTTGGGGTCATCTATGGCAACGTCACATATCCTGCGACCTGCAAGAGTGAAATTCTCACCATCCTGAGACAGATACACTTCCATATCCTTGGGCATCCATATATAGCTGCCCATATCCTGAATGAAGCCTGCGCTGACGCAGAATACATCCTTCTCCCCTTTCAGGTCTATCGTGACATCCACATCATTGCCTCTGTAGCCCTGCCACAGGTTGACGCGCCAGTTCATCTTGCCGCGCTTGCCGTCAACGAGAGCATTGTCACCTCCTGCCGTATAGCCGGCATTGTACGGTGTGTTGGGATGTGCCGCATATTTCAAGGGAGCGGTATTCCGCTTCACCTTGCCGAAATCCGCCGGGAACCACGCGTCGTAAGGATACGCCGGGTCGGCACAGGTCACCATCGCCGGTTCCCCTCCCCAATCCGAGGCTTTGTCTCCCGTTTTGAAGGACAGACGTCCGCCGCGCAGGATTTCATTGAAGTCAAGGGCCGCATGGTCATACGGCCTGCCGTTAAGTTTTGCCGATGCGACATAGGTCTTACCGGCATTGTCGGAAGTAATGGTGAAAAGGCTTTCGCCCGTATCAATCACAGCCTTGTCCACAAGAGGCGAGGTCAGTGCCATAACCGTTGTTCCGGGAGTGACACTGTACATTCCCAGGGCACTCAGAACATACCAGGCTGACATCTGGCCGCAATCCTCGTTGCCACACAACCCGTCCGGAGCGGCGTAATAGAACGTCTTGCATATATTGCGCACAAGCTCCTGGGTCTTCCAGGGCTGGCCGACAAAATCGTAAAGATACGCCACGTGATGGCTGGGCTCGTTGCCGTGGGCATACTGTCCTACAAGGCCTGTGACATCCTGCAGCTGGGTACCGTCTCCGGCAGGATCCGCCGCAAACAGTGAATCCAGCTTGGCCACATACGCCTCACGCCCTCCGCACATGGCGATATGGCCCGCTATGTCCTGAGGGACAAAGAAACTGTACTGCCAGCTGTTTGCCTCAGTGAAATGGGAGGATACCGTGAGGGGACTGAAGTCGGGAGTCCATTCCTGCCTGTCCCTGGGCCTCATATAACGGGTAACGGGGTCGAAAACGTTCTTCCAGTACTGAGAACGTTTCGCATACTCGGCATAGTCGTCCTGAAGTCCGAGAGCCTTGGCCACCACGGATACGCACCAGTTGTCATAGGAAAATTCAAGTGTCTTGGAAACGCTCTCATTGTCCTCGTCGGCAGGGATATAGCAGTCGTTCCTGAAATAATCGTGGCTGTTGTCGGGGCGTTCCGCCGTACCGCGCAGAGCCTCATAGTATTCCGGAAGGCGGGAGAGCGGTATCAGGCCCTTTACCCAGGCATCGGCTATGGCCGGAGCCGCATTGAATCCTATCATGGTTTCGGTCTCGCAGCCGGCGAGCTCCCATTTGGGAAGACGTCCGCCTTCGCGGTATATGGAAAGCATTGACTCCAGGAAGTCGGGCAGTATGTCGCGTCCTACCATACAGAACAGGGGGAATCCGGCACGGAATACGTCCCACATCGAGAATACCGTATATCGCTCGTACCCTTCGGCCCTGTGTACTTTCCTGTCCATTCCCCTGTATTCCCCATTGACATCAGAATAAAGGCTGGGATGTATCGCACAGTGGTATAGAGCCGAATAGAAGGTCTTCTTCACGTCTTCCGTGCACTCTACCCTTATGCGCCCGAGCCAGTCGTTCCAGGTCTTGACAGTGGAAGAAAGCAGACGCTCGAAATCCCAGTCGTCCTGGGCCAATTCCGACCTGAGGTTCTCCTGCGCATTCTCACAGGAAACGCTGGAAAGTGCTATGCGCAGCTTCAGAGGGGACTTTCCTCCCCTGAATACAAGGCGAAGGACTGCCGAATCCACCCGCTCAACCTTCTCGACATCTTCCGAGAATTCCGCATAGAAATACACGTCGTGTCTGCTGGCCCAGGATGTGGACTGCCTCCAGCCGCGAACCGCACCGTCGCCAACCATTTCCAGCGTACAGCCGAGCAGCCTGTCCCTGTGGTGGAGGTCTATGTACACCGCGCGCTCGGCATCATCGGGGTATGAATACTCGTGCATTGCCACTCTGCGGCCCGCTGCAATGCGCACGTCCACCTTCTGATGGTCCAGAAATACCTGATAATAGCCTGGAGAAGCGCTTTCCCTGTCGTGGGAGAAAGTTGACTGGACAACAGAGTCGGTGACCGGCATAAAAAGTATGTCACCATAGTCCAGACATCCCGTACCGCTGAGATGCGTATGGGTGAAGCCGAGAATCACGGAATCGCTGTAGTGGTAGCCGCTGCATCCGTCCCAGTCTCTTACCCTGGTGTCAGGGCCGGCCTGAACCATTCCGAAAGGAGCGGTTGCGGCGGGGAAGGTATGCCCGTGTCCTCCGGTACCGACGAAGGGATCGGCATAACGTGTATAATCCATAGCAGATGCCGCGGACTGCATCAGTACAGTCATCAGAACGGCAGATAAAATCATCTTTTTCATATCGTGCGGGTAATCATTCGTCAAGCAGGTGTATGGTGAGACCGCTGCGCAGCTTGGGTTCGAACCAGGTGGTCTTGGGAGGCATTATGTTGCCGGTGTCCGCTATGTCGGTGAGTTGCTGCATGGATACGGGGTACAGTGCGAAGGCGACAGCCATCTCCCCTCCGGCCACCCGGCGTTCCAGTTCGCCCAAGCCGCGTATGCCGCCCACGAAATCTATCCTTTTGTCCGTACGTAAATCTTTGATACCAAGCAGCTTGTCAAGAACCAGAGCGGAGAGTATCGTAACGTCCAGGACGGCTATGGGATCGCTGTCATCATATCTTCCGGCCTTTGCGGTAAGGGAATACCAGCTGCCGCCGAGGTACATTGAGAAATTGTGCAGGACAGCGGGATGGAAGTCAGCCGCAGTAGCAGGCAGTTTCTCCACTTCGAAATCATCTTCCAGAGCCTTCAGAAATCCGTCGGGCGTGTAGCCGTTCAGATCCTTCACCACTCTGTTGTAGTCCATTATCCTGAGCTGGCTCTCGGGGAAGCATACAGCCATGAAGAAATTATATTCCTCATTTCCGGTATGCGCGGGATTCCTCTCTGCCTTGTACTGTCCCACCCTTGCGGCAGCTGCCGTACGATGGTGACCATCAGCGACATAGAAGCAGGGAACCGATTCGAATGTCCGCGTGACAAGCTCTATGTCGGCATCATCGGAGATCACCCAGAACTTATGGCCGAAGCCGTCATCAGTGGCAACGAAATCATATACAGGCTCGGCTGAAGTCACTTTGGCCAATATTGCGGACAGGGTGTCATTGTCCTTGAAGGAAAAGAACACCGGCTCTATGTTCGCATTCTGTATGAGCACGTGCTTCATCCTGTCATCCTCCTTGTCCCGGCGCGTGAGTTCGTGTTTCTTGATTGCTCCGGAGAAATAGTCAGCGGTGTCGGCGCAGAGGACGAAACCGTATTGCGTGCGTGTGCCCATAGTCTGGGCATACACATAGTAACAGGGTTTGGACTCCTTCACCAGCCATCCCCTTTCCTGCCAGGTGCAGAAATTGTCCACAGCCTTGCGGTACACGCGGTCTTCGTGCTCGCCGGCGAGCGGTTCGAAATCTATTTCGGGCCTGGTTATATGCAGAAGGGATTTCTCCCCGGCTTCCCGGGCAGCTTCCGCCGAATTCATTACGTCATAGGGACGGGCCGCAACTTCCTCGACAATATCACGGGGAGGCCTGAGTGCGGCAAAAGGTCTGACTCTTACCATAATTTGAATTTTGTTATGCCTTTTTCGAAGAAATCCACAATCTGGCGCGCGGCGGCGATACCGGCGTTGGCATTGGCCTCGGCGGTCTGGGCACCCATCTTCTTCGGGGTGGCGAATACGCGTGTTCCGAAATCGGATTTCATCTTCTCTATAATGTCGGGAGCCACGTCAGTGGCATATTTGAGATCCGCACGGGCGGACAGGGCTCTGTACAGGCCCTCCTCGTCGATGACCTCCTTTCTGGCCGTGTTAATAAGCGTCGCACCCTGCGGCATAACGCTGACCAGACCATAGCCTATGCTGCCAATGGTCTGCGGAGTCGCGGGGATGTGTATGCTGACATAGTCACAGGAGGAATAAAGCTCCTCCAGACTGTGAACCTCTTCCGCACCGCCGGCGGCAATCTGTTCGTCCGTCATGAAAGGATCCAGGGGCTTTACTTTCATCCCAAGAGCTTTCGCCTTGGCCCCCACCAGGCTTCCGACATTGCCGAAAGCCTGGATTCCCAGCGTCTTACCCATAATCTCAGTGCCCGTGGAAGGGGTGAACTGGGTGCGGGCCATATATATCATCATCGCCACGGCAAGCTCGGCGACTGCATTGGCATTCTGACCTGGCGTATTCATAGCGACCACGCCAGCAGACTTGCAGGCATCCAGATCGAGGTTGTCATAGCCTGCACCGGCACGCACGACTATTTTCAGTGAGGGCGCGGCGGCAATCACCTCGGCCGTCACCTTGTCGGAACGGACAATCAGGGCATCCACATCCTTCACGGCTCCGATGAGTTCATCCACGGAGCTGTATTTCTCCAAAAGCGCCAGTTCATAACCGGCAGCCTCGATTACAGACCTTATGCCATCGACAGCTGCCGAGGCAAAAGGCTTCTGAGTGGCAACCAGAATTTTTTTCATTCGTGCAGATTTTCAAATTCCTTCATACAGGCGACAAGGGCCCTGACATCGGACAGTTCGCAGGCATTGTAGATGGATGCCCTGAAGCCTCCAACGCTGCGATGACCCTTGATTCCTATCATACCCCGCTCTCCGGCAAACTTCAGGAATTCGTCCTGGAGAGATTCGTAGCCGGGAGCCATCACGAAGCATACGTTCATAAGCGAACGATCCTCCCTTGCGGCGGTGCCGGTGAAAAGCGGATTGCGGTCGATTTCGCAATAGAGCATATCGGCCTTCTCCACATTGCGCTTGTAGATGGCCTCAACACCGCCCTGCGCCTTCAACCATTTCAAAGTCCGGTTCATCACGAAGATGGGGAATACGGGAGGAGTGTTGAACATACTCGCACCCTCGATATGGGTACGGTAGTCAAGCATCGTGGGAATGTAGCGGCTCACGCGTCCCAGGGCCGATTTGCGCACAATGGCAAAGAATACTCCCGCGGGGCCTACGTTCTTCTGGGCACCGCCGTAGATGAGGTCGTATTTGGAAACATCCACGGGACGGCTCATTATGTCAGATGACATATCGGCTATGAGGGGGACGGGAACTGATATATCTTCGTGAAGCTCAGTACCGTAAATCGTGTTATTCGTAGTTATGTGCAGGTAATCTATGTCCGCAGGACACTCCCAATCCTTGGGAATGTAGGAATAGTTGCGGTCGGCCGAGGAAGCTATGGCATAGGCCTCGCCCAGGCCCTTGGCCTCCTTCAGGGCCTTTTTCGCCCAGACACCTGTCTCCAGATACGCCGCCTTCTTCTCCAGAAAGTTCATCGCCGCATAGAGAAAGCCCATCGATGCACCGCCTCCGAGGAAAACGGCCTCGTGTGTATCGGGAATGTCAAGCAATTCCTTCCAAAGGGCGCGGGTCTCGTCCATAACCGCCTCCCACTCCTTTGTCCTGTGTGATACCTCTATTACCGGTATTCCTGTTCCTGCGAAATCCTTAAGGGCCACTATCGCTTCGTCTATGGCCGGCTGCGGGAGCTTACAAGGGCCGGCATTGAATACGTGTACCTCTTTCATCGTTAATCCTTTTTATTCTTTCTGTCAAATTTTCCGCCTCAGACAGGCGTACATTCACCTGAATACGGCATTGAATGTCAAAGTTCTGCGACA
Organism: Candidatus Cryptobacteroides sp.; assembly: GCA_045597605.1. GTDB lineage: Bacteria > Bacteroidota > Bacteroidia > Bacteroidales > UBA932 > Cryptobacteroides. The sequence goes on from JAZLKN010000010.1 coordinate 33,975, forward strand.
CCTGCTCCAGGTCCCGCGTGGACTTGAGGACCTTCTTCACCAGATTCATCTCCTCGTAGGAAAACTCCAGAGCAATGGACCTTACTGCCAGTTTCCCGACCTTAACGGCCTTCGCCAGCGCATCGGCAGCGGCCTCCCTGTAGGCCTGAATCAGACCCGGAACCCCCAGCAGTATCCCGCCGAAGTACCGGACCACCACGACCAGAACGTCACTGAGGCCCGCACTGTCTATGGCTCCCAGGATAGGCCTTCCTGCCGTTCCCGACGGCTCTCCGTCGTCACTGGACCTGTAAATCGCCCCTCCGACGCCTATCCTGTATGCGTAGCAGTGATGTCTCGCGGCGTGATGTTCCGCTTTCAGGGCATCAACCAACGGTTTGACCTCCTGCTCCGAAGACACCGGGTATGCATACGCGATGAAACGGCTGCCCTTGTCCTTGTACAGACCCTCGGAAGCGGCCGCTATACCTGTATATGAGTCCTCTGTCGCCACAAGTTCAATATCTTTCAAAAGTAGTTATTTTTAAGAAAAAATGCAAAGCGAGACGATATTTTGAGTATCTTTGAACGTTTAACCTAAGACAATGACATACAGATTCAGAGTTTCCCTTCCGGGAATCAAGGGCTTTGCGCGAGTTTATGAGCTCTCGCCCAAGAATACGCTATATTCCTTCCACAAGCAGATGCTGGCGGATATGGAGTTTCCGCAGGACCAGGTCGTGCTGTTCAAGGCATTCGACAAGGACGGAGCACTTGTGGCCCGCTATGCCACCTTTGACCTGGGAGACGGCAGCATAGAGCACATTACGGCCGCCCATATTGCCGAAGCCGGAATAGTCCAGTTCACCTATTTCTACGACACCACCAACAAGAAGAGCGTAATCATAACCCTGGAAGGCGAAGGCGTTTCAGGTACGCTGAAGCCTGTTCTTCTGGAAAGCAAGGGCCCAATACCGCAGGAGTTCCTCAACGGCTACGTCGCCTTCGAAGACCTTCCTCCCGATAAGAGGAAGCCTGTCACGGATGACGATGACCTCGATGACGATTATGACCTTGACAGCGAGGAGGAAGAAGAGGATGACGAGGATTTCAAGGAGAGTTACCCTGAAGGCGAAGAAGACTGAAAAGCCCTCTTATGCCAGGACGCAAACTCATAATACTGCTTGGTCCGACGGCTGTCGGAAAGACCGATTACAGCATTGACCTTGCGGAAAAATACGCTTCACCCATAATATCCTGCGATTCGCGCCAGCTGTACAGGCAGATGAGAATAGGCACCGCCGTACCTTCTCCGCAGCAGATGGACCGCGTCCGGCATTATTTCATACAGGACCACGACATCCGTGTCGTCTATACCGCCGGGATGTACGAACTCGAGGCCGTGGCGTTGATTGAAAAGCTCTTCGACGACGGCCACGATACACTGGTGATGTCCGGAGGCAGCGGGTTCTATATTGATGCGGTGTGCAACGGACTGGACGATTTCCCGCCTGCAGACCCGGAGTTGAGGGCCCGGCTGACACAGAGATGGCGCGAAGAAGGGGTCGAGGCTCTGCGACTGGAACTCAAGATTCTTGATCCCGAATCATACAGGACCATTGACATAGCCAACGGCCAGAGGGTGGTTCGCGCTCTCGAAGTCTGCCTGATGACAGGAAGGCCATTCTCCTCCTTCAAGACGAATTCCGTCAAGAAAAGAAGCTTCACCATAGAAAAGATAGGGCTCACACGACCTCGTGAAGAGCTTTATGAGAGAATAGACCGCCGGGCGGAACAGATGCTGCAGGACGGCCTGGTGGAGGAGGTCCGCAACCTTCTGCCCTACCGCAATCTGCCCGCTTTGCAAACTGTGGGCTACAAGGAGATATTCTCATATCTTGACGGGCAGATAAGTCTGGAAGAGGCCTTGAGCCTTATCCAACGCAACACACGCCGCTACGCCAAGCGCCAGCTGACCTGGTGGGCCCGCGATCCCGATATCCGCTGGATTGATTTATAGCTTCGAGCGGTAGAGGTGCCTGTAGTCCCCTGGGATCTTAACCCTTTGCCATGCCCCAGGCAAAACGAGCCATAGCACTTCACGGCACATAACCCATGATAAAACGTGCCGTGAAGTGCTATGGCTCGTTTCTTCACCGTTCCCGAAGTGGCACAGGCCTTTTGGCTACACTCTCTCGGCTATGGACTGATAGTACCGGGGGGTGATGGGAATGCTCTCTATGCCGGGGATGTCGAGCTCGGCAACGTTGTAGCCTTCACGTTCTTTTCTGAGGACCTTGACACGACCTACGTTCACGAAATAGGACCGGTGGCAACGCAGGATGCCGAACTTGGAGCAGTCCTCCTCCATACGCTTCATCGTTCCGCGCAGCAGGAAATTCTTGACCTTGCCGCCCTCAGTATAGAATATGGAGCAATAGTTCTCGTGTGATTCGATATACAGGACAGTCTTGCTGTCAGCAACGAACTTGAGGTTGTGCTTGTCATCATAGAAACGGATTTTGGACAAGTCCTCAGGGTCCTCCATATTGTACCTGGCAAGGAAATCCGACTCCAGCAGCAGGGATAATATCAGGTAAGGGAATATAAGCACGCCTGACAGGGTTGTTATGACCTTCGGCAGCACGTCTATATAAACATATCTGTCGCCTGACATTAGAGTAACGTACATCGCAATGAAAAAGGATGACACCACCACCTCCGAGACACACCACAGGAAATAGGTGCGCCTCTTGAAGTCAGCCACATTCCTCACTCCCCACAGGAAAAGACGCGACACCAGCAGGACCAGAAACAATATGCACATCACCATTGCACAGTTGAATGCATAACTGCCGTGACGGAGCGTAAGCAGATCGGTAAGATTGAACGGCTTGTACAGTATGAGGAAGAGGAAAAGGAAAATCGGGACAATCAGGATATGCACAATCTGGTGTTTGAACTTCAAGAACACCTTGGGTAGATAGGAGGGTTTCGTTTCCATTTATTTCCTTGTGATTAAATTAAAATATAGCGTTTTTCGTCCCAAAAATAGTATATTTCGTCACAAATTCCCAATTTTCATCACAAAATTTCATCCCACGCCACTATCGAGCTCTTTGTGGAGGATAAACATTATCTTTGTGTTGATAAAAAGGCATGTGCTAAAATGAACCTTATCAAACTTTTCGAAAAATCGTTCAAGGAGAACCGGAATCTCCCGGCTCTGACAGACTATCTCAGCGGGAAGACCTATTCATATCTGCAACTTGCCGCCAAGGTGGACAATAACCATCAGTTGCTGCGTGAGCACGGTGTTGCCAGAGGGGAGAAAGTGGCTCTGGTGGGGAAGAACAGCATAGACTGGATATGCACCTATATCAGCGTAATGACCTACGGAGCTACCGTAGTTCCCATCCTGCCTGATTTCAATCCGCTGGACATGGTCGGGATAATCAACCATTCGGATTCGGTAATACTGTTTGCAGACAAGTCTCTGCTGGAGAAAATGAGCGTCAGCGACATGAAGAACATCAGGCATATCTTCTGTCTGGAAGAGATGCCTCCTGTTTCCTCTGACGGATTCGACATAGACGCCCTAAGTTATGCCGACGTCGATGACGAATACCCTTCAATCATCAGCTACACATCCGGAACCACAGGCAACAGCAAGGGCGTGATGCTGCCGCTCAGAAGCCTTACCGACAACGTGACATTCGCCCTTAATCAGAATTTCCATTTCAGGTCCAGCAGGGTACTGGCATTGCTTCCCCTTGCACACGCCTACGGATGCGCATTCGACATGCTGACACCGCTGACAGTAGGCTCGCACATATTCGTGCTGGGCAAGATTCCCACGCCGAAAATACTGATAGACGCCCTGGGAAAGGTGGGGCCCAGTCTCATCTGCACCGTACCCCTTGTAATGGAGAAGATTGTGCGCAAGAACGTAATGCCACGATTGGAGAAACAGCCGGTGAAGTTCCTGCTAAAACTGCCTATAATAAAAGGGATGATCTACCGCAAGGTAAAGGCGCAGATGCTGGACACCTTCGGAGGCAATATTATAGAGGTCAATATGGGTGGAGCGGCGCTCGCCACTGACGTGGAAGCCTTCCTCAAACGCATAAAATTCCCCTTCACGGTAGGATATGGAATGACAGAATGCGGCCCCATTATCGGCTACGAGAAATGGTTCCGCTTCAAGAGCGGCTCCTGCGGCAGGATTGTTTCCTATCTGGAAGCCAGAATCGACACCGAAGGATACGAGAACGGCATAGGTGAAGTCTGTGTGAAAGGCTCCCACGTAATGCTGGGCTATTACAAGAATCCGGAAGCGACCGAGGCTGTCCTCAAGGACGGGTGGCTTCACACTGGGGATATAGGATATCTGGACAAGGACAACACCCTGTACCTTCGCGGCAGATGCAAGAGCATGATACTCACCTCGGCGGGCCAGAACATATACCCGGAGGAAATCGAGGGCAAGCTCAACAATCTTGACGGAGTGGCGGAAAGTCTGGTGTATGAACAGGACGGCAAGCTGATAGCCCTTGTGGTACCGGATCAGGATATGATAAGGAACAACGACAGCGAAGGCATCAAAGCCTATATGAAAGGCCTGCTCTCCAAGCTGAACGCCATCGTGGCACCATTCGAGAAGATTGCCGAGATAAAGACCTGCAGCGAACCGTTCGAGAAGACCCCAAAACAGAGCATCAAACGCTTCCTCTATCCCAAGAAAGCGAAATTCCTATAACAGGCCATCGGGGATGGTCATTGTCAGAATCTTGCCACCCTCATCGACATTCTTGACAAGATCTTCGTGAAGAGGCACCAGAACAGTGCCTTTTTCCGTTTTTACCTCCAGGCAGGGATTGCCCGGGATGGGCTCGAGGGCAACAATAGAGCCAAGTTTCCTTCCCTCGGAGTCAAGCAGACTCCATCTTGAAAAATCCTGGAAATCGCCGTCTTCCTCAAAGAAATCCGCAGGATAATATACTGCCCTGCCGACGATTTCCTCAGCATCTTCGAGAGTTCTGATATCCGTCAGATGCGCCAGAATGCGCGACGCACCCCTCTGCGAGATGCCGGAAACAAAAAAGGGAACCGGCAGTCCATCGAATTCGATGAATACCGGTTCCGTTTCGCTTATATCTTCTGTACCGACTCCATACAGGCCCATTATGACCTGACCGTCGGTGCCATTGGATTTCAGCACCTGTCCAATTTTGGTAAATTGAACAGTTTCAAGCATTACTCTGCAGGAGTCTCGGCGGGAGTTTCTTCTGCAGGAGCCTCGGCGGCAGCCTGTTCTGCGGCCTGCTCAGCGGCAGCGGCGGCAGCAGCCTCAGCAGCCTCAGCAGCCTTCTTTGCAAGAGCCTCAGTGCGGGCCTCGTTAACCTTGGCCTCAGCCTTTACAGCTTCGGCAGCCTTCTTGACAGCCTCTTTCTTGAGACCTTCCTTCTTGCTAGACACTTTCTTGTCCTGCTCTGCTTTCCAGGCATTCCATTTGGCATCAGCCTGCTCCTGAGTCAGTGCGCCTTTGGCGACACCGCCCTGAAGGTGCTTGCGAAGCAGAATTCCCTCGTAAGAGAGGATGCGACGTGCGGTAAGAGTGGGCTGGGCACCAACTCCGAGCCATGCGAGAGCACGCTCCTCATTCACGATGATAGTTGCAGGGTTGGTGTTGGGGTTGTAAGAGCCGATCTGCTCGATGTAACGGCCATCGCGAGGTGCGCGAGTGTCAGCCACGACAATGTGGAAGAATGCGAAATTCTTCTTTCCGTGACGCTGAAGACGAATTTTAACAGCCATTGTAATCTGTTTTTAAAAGTTAATACCTATTGCTTTCTACGCGAGAAAGCCCGCAAATTTACTAAATTTTGGTATCTTTGCAAAAAAAGAACAGCAAAAAATCATTGATTATGAAAAGGATAATAGCAACTCTGGCACTTACTCTGCTCGCCGTTACGGCAATTTATGCAAAAGATTACGTAAAATACGAGCAACGCTGCCTCAAGGCCGATGACATTGTGTGCAAGGTTTTCATTCAGGATGCCACAGGCGACTCCTACGCCGTGTTCTACAAAGCCAAGGACGGCACATATTGCTGCAAATGCGTCGACGGCAAGCCCGAATATGGCAAGGACGGCAAACTGATATATGACACCCTCAATCCCGACCCCGAACTCAGAAAGATTCCCATTCACCAGGCTGTAATCATTGCCGGGCTGAAGTACAATCCCGCCAAGAAACAATGGGACGGAGGCAAAATCCACAACCCCGGAAACAGGCTGGAAAAAGCAAACTGCACAGTCGATTTCGTCGATGACGGCAAGACCGTACGCGTCTTCGGAAACCTGATGGGTATAGGCAAATCGGTCTACTGGAAGGTAGTGGAATAGCCGTCCTCCCCGCATAAAAAGAGCCTTCGCCACTTTAGGGACAATATCTCATGACAAAACGAGCCATAGCACTTCACGGCACGTTTTATCATGGGTTATGTGCCGTGAAGTGCTATGGCTCGTTTCTCCAACGTCCCTGAAGTGGCGAAGGCTCTTTTGCTATATGCTACTTTTCGCTCTTGCGGCAGAAGCTGGTGTACATCACGGGGATGTAAACCAGAGTAATCAGTGATGAAACGGTAAGACCCCAGATGACCGTGATACCGAGTCCGTGCCACATCTCCGAGCCCTCACCCTGACCCACAGCGAGCGGAACCATACCGAGGATGGTCGTCAGCGAAGTCATCAGGATAGGACGGAGACGCGCCTTGCAGGCCGTCACAACCGCATCCTTGAGAGCCATTCCACGCTTGCGCAGGATGATGGTGAAGTCCAAAAGCACGATACCGTTCTTCACCACTATACCCATAAGGATAATCACACCTATGAGGGCCATTACGCCCAGAGGCTCCCCGTGTACCCACAGACCGAGCAATACGCCCGTCACCGTGAAAGGAACCGACATCATTATGACGAAAGGTGTCATAAACGACTCGAACTGGGATGCCATCACCATATATACCAATATTATGATGAGCACCAACAGAGTGGCCAGATCGGCAAAGGTCTTCTTCTGGTCCTCGTAGCTACCCGCAATGAGTACATCTACACCGGCAGGAATCTCCATATTGTCCAGAACGGCCTGTGAAGCATCGACGCAGTCGGAAAGGGCATAGCCGTCCTTCACGATGCAGGTGAGTTTCACCATACGTTCACGGTTCTTGCGGACGATGGAAGGAGGTGTCTGCATCTCCTCGACCGTTCCGAGTTCACTTACCCTCACAGCCTTACCCATAGGCGTGTATATGTCTATGTTCTGGATATCCTCTATGCTGGTACGCCACTCGGGAGCGTAACGCACGCGTATGTTGTACTCGTCACCGTCCTCACGGTAGAAACTCATCGTGCTTCCGTTGATGGCAGAAGTGACGTAAGATGCGGCAGTTGTGCTGTTCAGACCATTCACCGCAAGCTTCTCGCGGTCGAAATTGACCTGATATGAAGGAACGTAGTCCTCGCGTGAAGGAAGAATCTGCGCAAAGCAAGGCTCGTCCTTGAGTCTGTGCTGGAGCTCTGCCATCACCTCATCGGTAGTGGTGAAATCATATCCATAGATTTCGAGGGTGACATTAGATGCGCCTCCCATACCCATACCGCCTTCGGTCACGTTGAACTTCTTGATCTCGGGATAGCTGCGCAGGTCCGCACGCATAATGTCGGCAAGTTCTCCGGTGCCACGTTCACGATCAACGATAGAACCGACGTCCATATTGAAGGATATGATATAAGTACCGGTGGTCTGCATATTTGCAAAGGCATTGTCGGTGTCCGCCTGGCCGAAACCGAAGCTAATGACACGGGCCTCGGGGATCTCTTCTTTCCAGCGCTCATAGAGTTCGAAGGCCAATTTGCCTGTAACAGCCTGGGCCGTTCCCACAGGAAGCTCCACAGAGGCCGTGAGACGTCCTGAGTCTGATTTCGGCATATATTCCGTCTTCAGGGAAGGCACGAAGGCCACAAGTGAACCAACGAAAACGCCAAGGCCGATGAGCAGCACGGCGGGACGGTGGTTCACTGACCAGCGCATAATTCCGCCGTACCAATCCTTCAGAGCATCAATCCAACCGTTGAAGGTGCCGAAGAAAGCCGTATATACCTTGCCGTGCTTCGTTCCCTGACGGAGCATACGCGAACACATCATAGGCACGAGGGTAAGGGCTCCGGTTGTGGACACTATCATAATGATGGACACTATCCATCCCAGCTGGCGGAACATTATTCCGGCCATTCCCTGAACCATTGTAAGGGGCAGGAACACGGCAAGCATCGTAAGGGTTGAAGCCACAACGGAGATACCCACCTCGCCTGTTGCATTCACGGCGGCCTCGCGTGGCTGCTCTCCCCTGTCTATGTGCGCAGAAACGTTCTCCAGCACCACTATGGCATCATCCACCACCATACCTATCGCAATGGACAGGGCAGACATTGAGATGACGTTGAGGGTGTTGCCCGTTGCGTACAGATACACCAGCGATGCCAGAAGCGAGATAGGGATTGCGGTAAGGATTATGAATGTGGCGCGCCATCTTCCCAGGAACAGGAAAACGACTGCCATAACCACGAGGAAGGTGATTATGATGGTCTCAAGCAGGGAACGTATCGAGTTGATAATATTCCTGGACCCGTCGATGATGGGGGTAATCACGATATCCGAAGGCAGAGTCTCCTCTATCTTCTTCAACTCCTTCTTGACAGTATTGATGACATCAACCGTATTGGCTCCGGACTGCTTCTGAATGATAATCTGGGCACCCCTTGTACCGTTGGTGTAAACCTCCATGCTGCGTTCCTCGAGTCCGTCATTCACGTCGGCGATATCGCGCACATACACCGGTTTGCCGGCTGAATATCCGACAACGACATCCCTGATTTCGTCCGCTGACTTGAACTCCTTCTCCACACGTATGGTGTAGGTGTCAGAACCTATGTCGAGGTTTCCGGAAGGAACGTTCTTGTTCTCATAGGCTATAGCCGCCGAGATCGTGTTGATGGACAGATTGTAAGCCTTCAGCTTGACAGGGTCCACGAACACCTGTATCTCCCTCTTGGGAGCACCGTTCACGGATACCGTACCCACACCCTTCACACGCGCGAGAGGAGTGGAAACCTTGTCGTCCAATATCTTGTCCAATGCGGCAAAAGACTGTTTCGCCGTAGCGGACATTATATATATAGGCATATCGTCCGCGCTGAACTTGAATATCACAGGCACGGAAGCGCCGTCAGGCAGATACGAGTTAATCAGGTCCAATTTGTCCCTGACGTCATTCGTAGCCTCATCTATGGGTGTACCGTACTCGAATTCAAGGGAGATGACACAGGTGTTCTCCTTGGACGTACTTGTTATGTTCTTCAGGTTGGGAACCGCATTGAGCGTATTCTCCAACAATTTTGACAGGTTGGTCTCGATATCCGGTGCAGAGGCTCCGTTGTAGGAGCTCATCACCATGATATAATTGCTCTCGAATTCCGGCAACTGATTGATGCTCAAGCGCATCAACGAGAATATACCGAAAATCATAAACGCAATGAACACCAGGGCGGTGGTCACCGGATTATTGACCGCTTTCTGATAAATGCTCATATCCTACTGTTCCTTGACTATTACTTTCACACCATCCTTGAGCCGGAGCTGGCCGTCGGTCACGACCTTGTCTCCCTCCCTGATACCGCCGAGAACCACGTATTTGTCACCGAGACGGCGGCCCAGACGTACACGCTGATATGTTACGGTATTGTCCTCATTCAGTACATAAATATAGCGGGAACCGCTGCCCTGCTGTTTCACTACGGCAAGGTCGGGAACGATTATCCTGTCATCGCTTCCGAATGTAACGGTCACCTTGCCATACATTCCGGGGCGGAGGCGTTTGTCGAGATTGCTTACTTTTACTTCCGCGGTAAACGTATGCGTAGTGGCATCAAGAGTAGGATAAATGTTGGTAATGATTCCGTCAAACTTATCCTCACCGAAAGCGTCAACCGTGACGGAAGCCTTGTCTCCCTTCTTCACGCGGCTGTAGTCGGACTCGGAAACTGAAACCAGAAGTTTTACGGGCATAATCCTCTCGACCGTATACAGGGGCTGGGCCATGGAATACATATCACCCTTGTCGTAATTGCGGGCGCTTATGACACCTGTAATGGGGCTGCGCAGTATTGTATTCTTGAGAAGGTTGTTGTAAGTGCTCTTATGCACATTGTAAGCCATCTCGAAGTTCTCGAAATCGGACTGGGACACACCACCTTCCTCAAAAAGGCCTTTAAGGCGTTCGTATTCCTTCCTGTCATTGTTAAGCTGCAGTTCAGCCTGTTTGAGCTGGACATCATCCATCTTGGCTACAATCTGTCCCTCCATTACATAATCGCCCACCTCCACGAGAAGGTCTTCGATACGGCCTGCCGTCTGGGGTGCGATATTGTTCTTGGCCCAGGGCTGCACGGTGCTCGAATAAGCCTGGTCGTCAACCACGTTCCCCACTACGGCCTCGACCACTGCCACAACGGGAATCTGCTCCTCCACTTTCTGCTCTACCTCCTTGCCCTTGCAGGCCGAAAGCGCAAACGCCGCAAGGCCGGCCAAAATCACGAATTTTACTGTTTTCATCTTATGTCTCCTAATTTATTGTTCTTTGATGTAATCCTGACCCAACTGGTTCTCTAGTTCGGCTTTTGCACTCAGGAAGTTGTATACCGCCTGACATTCGGACAGAGAGGCGCTGGTCAGGGCCAGAAGCGCATCGTTCAGCTCCACAAGGGTACTGCGTCCCACCTCGTATGATTTCTGGGAAATGTCATAACCTTTCCGGGCCGATTCGACAGCCGACTGAGCGGCATAATAACTGTTCATACTGGTTTCCATCGTGCTCAGACAACTTCTGATGCCTATCCTGAGCTGTCTCTCGAGATTTACCTGCTGCAGTTTCAGTTCGTCGTACTGTACCCTGCTCTGGCGCACCGCATTGAGGCGTTTCCCTCCGCTGAAGATAGGTATGCTGAGAGTGAGGCCCACGTAGGAATAAGGTGTCCATTTGTACTCCTTGAAATTGAAGTCGTTGGTCATCGCGCTGTATGTGTAGTTGAACACCACGGCAAGCGAAGGCACATAGGCCATCTGGTTGACTTTGACAGTCTTGGCCAGTTCCTCCACCTGAATGGCGAGCTGCTTGAGCGACGAATTGCGGCTTATGTCGGGATTGTCGTGCTCGTGGATTTCATAGAACATCTGTCCAGCGAAGTCGGACAACTGTCCGTCAACGTCCATATTGTAGTCCAGGTCCACGCCCATAACGGCTTTCAACTGCCACAAGGCGAGTCCGACGGAATTTCTGGAATTATAGAGGTCGGGGACGGCATTGGCCACCGTGGTCTTGGCACGGGTCAGTTCCATTTCAGAAGCCTTCTGGGCATTGTAACGCTTCAGCGTGATGTTCAGATTGTGCACGGCATTGCTGTAAACCTGTTCATACACCTTGTTGGCTTCCTTGGCAAGCAGGACACCATAATAGGCCTTCTTAACCTGCGTGACCATATCCACACGGGATCCGCGGGCTTTCTCGACTGCAAGTTCCACCTCATCGCCGCTTATCTTCAAGCTTTGCCACAACTGGGCGTTGATTATAGGCATCGAAGCTGTTACTCCTGCGCTCCATGTGTTCCACCGACCGACTGAGAAACCGTCGCTGGCTCCTCCCGTCTCTTCTTCCTTCGCTCCCGAACCGCTGGAAAGGTCGGGGAACGGGAGGTCGGGATGCTGGCCATAAAGAGGGGTCACGATGGGAACAAGCGCATCCTTGACCATACCGCCTATATCAAATCCTCCGCCACTGTCCATATACATCACCTGTTTCTTGATGGTACGCTGGAACGTGGCCGATCCATCCACGTTGGGAAACAAAGCCGCGTAAGCACCCTTCTTGGCATAAGTGGTCCTCATAATCTCCTTGTCGGCTATCTTGACCGCGATATTCTCGCTCATAGCCACCTTCAAAGCATCCTCCAATGTCAAAACGACAAGAGAAGTGTCTTCCTGTACGGCTGCAATGCTGGTCTTAGCCAATGTGTCAGGCTGCTGGGCAAGGGAAGCCGTCAGAAAACTCAACAAAATCAAAAACTTCATTCCTAAAATCTAGTTATTGTTCAAACTCTTTGCATAATGCGTAGCAACAGGCTTGGGCTTGGTATGCTGTTGCAACATAGCAGGTCCTCCTGATCTGACGCTCCATACAAGCAGGATAATGCCGGCCAGTATGAACGGGACGCTCAAAAGTTGTCCCATATTTAAAGTCATCGTTTCCTCAAAAGCCACCTGGGGCTCCTTGATGAATTCAATGACGAATCGCAATCCAAAAAGCGCGATGAGGAATATAGCAAATATCGTGCCTCCGTGCAGTTTCGGAAGACTTTTTTTATAAACCAGCATCAGGACAAATCCCAGTACAGTATATGAAAGAGCCTCGTACAGCTGGGTTGGATGTTTGGGCATAGTCTCGCCGTTCCTTTCATATATAAAGCCCCACGGAAGAGATGTTACGTCACCGTAAATCTCTGAGTTGAAGAGGTTCCCGAGGCGTATGCAGGCTCCCGCAAAACAAACCGTGATTACCAGCCTGTCCATAATCCACAGATAGCTGAAACCGTATTTCCTACCGTAGCGGCGGGCATACAGCCACATTGCAATGAGCAAAGCGATGGCACCGCCGTGACTTGCAAGGCCGCCTTTCCACGGCATGAATATTTCCAGAAAACCTTCGATGCTGCCGAAATAGTATGAAGAATCGTAGAATATGCAGTGTCCGAGACGGGACCCTACCAGAGTTCCTATGGCCAGATACCACAAAAGTGGATCCATCAACTTGTCGGAAGGCAGATTCTCGCGCTCGTAAAAACGCTTGAAAATAAACCATCCTATAGTGAAAGCCACTACAAATAGAACGGAATACCATCGGATTCCGAAGGAACCGATGGTAAAAATATAAGGGCTGGCGTTCCAGTGAACAACCGCAGGAAGTATCATACGCAATTATTCTCTTACGGCTGCAATACCGGGAAGATCCTTGCCTTCAAGGGCTTCCAGCATCGCACCGCCGCCGGTGGACACATAGGACACTTTCTTGGCGTAGCCCATCTGGGTAACTGCGGCAACGGAATCACCGCCACCTACGAGGGTATATGCGCCGGCTGCTGTGGCGTCAGCGAGGTTCTGGGCAATCTGGAGAGTACCCTTCGCGAACTTGTCAATTTCGAATACGCCTACAGGGCCATTCCAGAGCACGGTCTTGGAACCAAGAATCACATTTTTCCAGGTCTCGAGAGACTCGGGACCGGCATCGACACCCTCCCAACCGTCGGGAATCTGGTTGCTGGGAACGATCTGAGTATTGGCATCGGCGCTGAAATCGTCAGCTACGAGGGTCTGGGTGCTGATATAGATGTTGACACCTTTCTCCTTGGCCTTCTCCATAATCTCGAGAGCGTTGGGAATAAGCTCATCCTCGTGGAGGGAGTTTCCGATATTTCCGCCACGGGCCTTGATGAAGGTATAACCCATACCGCCGCCGATGATGAGGTTGTCAACCCTTTCGAGCATACTCTCGAGCACAGCCAGCTTGGAGCTTACCTTGCTGCCGCCGATGATGGCGGTGAATGGATGCCGGGCATTCTTGAGCACGTTGTCGATGGCTTTGATCTCGCCTTCCATCAGATAGCCGAACATCTTGTCGTTGGGGAAATATTTGGCAATGAGAGCCGTTGAGCCGTGTGCACGGTGTGCAGTGCCGAACGCATCGTTGATGTAGCAGTCGGCATAGTCGGCCAGGGTCTTCACGAAAGCTTTCTGAGACTCCTTGACTGCGGCCTTGGCAGCCTTCTTCTCCTCGTCGGTGGCATCCTCGGCAAGTCCTCTGGGTTTGCCTTCCTCTTCCGCATAGAAACGCAGGTTTTCGAGCAGGAGAGCCTCACCGGGCTTCAGGGCGGCCACTTCGGCCTGAGCCTTCTGGCAGTCGGCGGCAAATTTGACCTCCACGCCGAGATGTTCGCTGACGCGGGCTATGATGTGCTTGAGGGAATATTTATCAGTCACTCCTTTCGGACGTCCGAGATGGGACATTATGATAAGGCTGCCGCCCTCGGCGAGAACCTTTTTGAGAGTAGGCATAGCCGCGCGGATGCGGGTATCGTCTGTAATTTCGAATTTGTCATTCAAAGGCACGTTGAAGTCCACGCGTACGATGGCCTTCTTGCCCTTGAAATCATAAGAATCAATTTTGCACTGCATAATATTGTATGTTTTAATTTGTCCAAACCGCAAATTTAGCATTTTTCAGTGAATAATCCGTATATTTGTCCAATAATAAGCACATAATATGAATATAGAATTCCCAGCCTCCTCGTGGCGTGACTACGAGCTTGTTGATTCAGGAGATTTCGAAAAACTGGAACGCTTCGGGCCGTACTGTCTGCGCAGGCCCGAGCCCAAGGCATTGTGGCACAAGACAATGAGCGAGACCCAATGGAGCGGATTGTGCCATACCCGGTTCAAACCGGGGGCCGGATTCGGTAAGGCCGGTAAGGAAGACAGCGGTACCTGGGAGCGCCTTCGCAAGATGGATGACCAGTGGAGGATCGCATACGGCGGGAAGGTGCAGGAAAACAGCCCGGAACTTACTCTCAGACTGGGACTCACTTCATTCAAGCACGTGGGAATATTCCCGGAACAGGCCCCGAATTGGGATTGGATATACACTCAGACCCGTCTCATGACACAGAAGTTCGGCCCCGAGAAAAAACCGCGCGTACTCAACCTGTTCGCCTACACAGGCGCCGCCTCGCTTGCGGCCAAGGCCGGCGGAGCTGAGGTCACCCACCTCGATTCGGTAAGGCAGGTTGTCACCTGGGCCAGACAGAATATGGAGCTGAGCGGACTGGACGGCATACACTGGATAGTGGAGGATGCCCTTAAGTTCGCCCGTCGCGAAGCAAAGAGGGGCAATACCTACAACGGCATAATACTGGACCCTCCCGCCTATGGACACGGTCCCGACGGAGAGAAATGGAAACTGGACGAGTGCCTCTTCGAAATGCTGACGGAGATCAACCGCATACTGGCTCCGACAGATGCCTTCCTTGTACTGAACCTTTATTCGAACGGCTACAGCGCCGTTTTGGCCGAAACCCTCGCGCGAGCTGTGTTCAAAGGGGATATCAAAAGTCTGGAAAACGGGGAACTCGTGCTCCGGGACCGTTTCGGCAAAGTACTACCCCTGTCCGTTTTCGTGAGGTTGACAAGATAAGTCCAAGATGAAGATAGGCGACATAGATCTGGGCAGGAAACCACTTCTGCTGGCACCTATGGAGGATGTGACAGACGCGTCCTTCAGGTGGGTGTGCAAGAAATACGGGGCCGCCATGATGTATACGGAGTTCGTCAATTCCGACGGGCTGATACGCGACGCCGCCAAGACCATAGCCAAGATGAAGACCTACGGCAGCGAGGCACCCATAGGGATTCAGATTTACGGGAACCAGCTGGATGCGATGGTCGATGCCGCCAGGATGGTCGAACGTGCCGCGCAGCTCACCGACGGCTATGGCGCCGACCTGATAGACATCAACTTCGGCTGCCCTGTAAAGAAGATTGCCGGACGCGGGGCGGGCAGCGGCATGATGAAGGAACCGGACAAGATGGTCGCCATCACCCGGGCAATAGTGGACGCCGTAAAGCTGCCTGTAACTGTGAAGACCCGCCTTGGCTATGACGAGGACAGCAAGATAATCGTCGAACTGGCCGAAAGGCTTCAGGATGCCGGCATCCAGTCTCTCACCGTACACGGGCGCACGCGTGCGCAAATGTATAAGGGAAGTGCGGACTGGACCCTTATCGGTGAAATCAAGAAGAATCCCCGGATGCGCATCCCTATAATAGGCAACGGTGATATCACCGACCCTATACAGGCCCGGCAGGCCTTCGACCGATACGGAGTGGACGGAATCATGATAGGACGAGCTACCTTCGGGCATCCGTGGATTTTCCGCGAGATACGTCATTATCTGGACAGCGGAGAGATTCTGCCGCCGATGAAGATATCCGAGCGTGTGCTGCTTGCCAAAGAACAGCTTGCCAAGAGCATCGAACTCAAGGGAGACAAGGTCGGCGTATTCGAAATGAGACGCCACCTGTCCAATTATTTCAAGGGCATCCCCGATTTCAAGCCCTGGAGAATACAGCTGGTCACCGAGACCGACCCCTCCACACTATTCTCAACTCTGGACGAAGTATCATCGCGTTTCGGAGACCTTGCCCCCGAGGTGGGCTCCATCTACGCCTGAATCATCCGTATGGACGAATGACAGTAAGGAGCCCACAAACATTATACGTTGTTGAGTATACTATGGCCATCTTAAAAAGTTTTATACGCGATTTAGTATAAATGGAGAAATATTATTATCTTTGTACTCGTTAAAGTATAAAATATGAGTCTTTCAA
>JAZLKN010000011.1:0-12364 GCA_045597605.1 Candidatus Cryptobacteroides sp.
AAATTTCATAATGCAAATATAAATACAAGTTTTGGATTGTACAAGTATTATTTGTAATAATTCATATAAGCCGCATCCGCGTCTCGAACCGTCAGCGAACATCCGGCCTTTGCTGCATTCCGTTCAATATCAAACGAATACGGAACCGCATACCACGCAAAAGCGGAGAACTCCGTAGAATTCTCCGCCTTTGTAGCGGGGGGAGGACTCGAACCTCCGGCCTCCGGGTTATGAGCCCGACGAGCTACCAACTGCTCTACCCCGCGATATGTGACTGCAAAGGTAAGGCTTAATTTTGAATTAGGCAAATCTTTTTGCGGAATGGGAGTTTTCGGCAATTATTGTTATCTTTGTAAGTTTGTACGTGGAACGTACGCAAATAACGAAATCGCAATATACAATGGGAAAAATCATTCTTACCGGCGACAGGCCCACAGGCCGTCTTCACATAGGACATTACGTAGGTTCACTCCGCAGACGCGTGGAACTTCAGAACAGCGGGGAATACGACGAAATCTATGTCTTCATCGCAGATGCTCAGGCCCTGACCGACAATATAGACAACCCAGAGAAGGTACGCCAGAACGTAATTGAAGTGGCGCTGGACTATCTCTCAGTGGGTCTCGACCCTGCAAAGACGACGATTTTCATCCAGAGCCAGATTCCCGAACTGTGCGAGTTGTCCTTCTATTATATGGACCTCGTCACGGTCGCAAGACTCCAGCGCAATCCCACCGTCAAGCAGGAAATGGCCCTCAGGGGGTTCAACGACAGCGCGGAAGGGGCTGACAACAGGAAAGGAACCCCGGTAGGATTCTTCACCTATCCCATATCTCAGGCTGCAGACATCACCGCCTTCAAGACCAACATCGTACCGGTCGGCGAGGATCAGGAGCCTATGATAGAGCAGGCCCGCGAAATCGTGAGGAAATTCAATAGCGTTTACGGCGAAGTTCTGGTGGAACCCGAAATACTGCTTCCCGACAATGCAGCCTGCCTGCGTCTGCCCGGCACCGACGGCAAGGCCAAGATGAGTAAGTCGCTGGGCAACTGCATATACCTGAGTGACAGTTCGGAAGAAGTTTGGAACAAAGTCAAGGGAATGTTCACGGACCCGGGACACCTTCAGGTCAGCGACCCCGGAAAGGTGGAGGGCAACACCGTATTCACCTATCTCGACGCCTTCTGCAAGCCGGAACATTTCGAGAAGTTCGCAGAAAAATTCATAGGCAAAAAAGTCAGCTTCACCTTCCACAATCTGGACGAAGTCAAAGCACAATACCGCGCCGGAGGACTTGGAGACATGATGATAAAGAACTTCCTGTATGCCGTACTCGAAGACACACTCTCCCCTATCCGTACGCGCCGTGCCGAGTTCGAGAAGGACATCCCCGGCGTTTACAAGATGCTGGAGGAAGGATGCAGGAAAGCACGCGCAAAAGCTTCGCAAACTCTGGACGAGGTACGCAAAGCAATGAAAATCAATTATTTCGACGATAAGGAACTGATAGAGCAGCAAGCTCTGTCATTCAGCAACAGATAATATGGCACAGACCCCATCAATACCGAAAGGCACACGCGACTTCGGCCCTGAGCAGATGGCCAGGCGCAACTATATCTTCGACACGATACGCGGCGTTTTCAGAAAATTCGGCTACAGCCAGATAGAGACGCCTGCACAGGAGAACCTCAGCACCCTGCTGGGCAAGTACGGTGACGAAGGCGACAAGCTCCTTTTCCGCATTCTGAACAGCGGAGACGCCTTCGCAGGAGTGGATACAACTCTCGACAGCAAGACCCTCTCGCTCAAGATATGCGAGAAAGGTCTGCGCTATGACCTTACGGTCCCATTCGCCCGTTTTGTCGTGCAGCATCAGAACGAGCTGGCCTTCCCGTTCAAAAGATTCCAAATCCAGCCGGTATGGCGCGCAGACAGACCGCAGAAAGGACGTTATCGCGAATTCTACCAGTGCGATGCGGACAGCATAGGTTCAAGAAGCCTGTTGGGAGAGTTGGAGATGGTCCAGATGGTGGACGAGGTGTTCAGTTCCTTCGGAATCAGGGTTTGCCTGAAAATCAACAACAGGAAAGTGCTGGCAGGCCTTTCCGAAGTATGCGGCTGCCAGGACAGGATGACAGACATAACCGTTGCCATAGACAAGATTGACAAGATAGGCCTTGACGCCGTCGTGGCGGAACTGAAGGAAAGAGGCCTCACTGACAATGCCATAGGCATACTGAAACCCGTTCTGACCCTGCAGGGAACGACACAAAACAAACTGGCATCCATGAGAAGCATACTTGCCGATTCCGAGACAGGAATGAAGGGGTTGGACGAGATCGAGGATCTTTTCGGTCTGATAAAGGATGCCGGAGTGGAATGCAAAACCGAACTCGACCTGTCACTTGCACGCGGCCTCAACTATTACACCGGAGCTATATTCGAGGTCAAGGCACTCGATTTCGAGATTGGAAGCATCTGCGGAGGAGGTCGTTACGACAACCTCACCGGCATTTTCGGGCTTCCCAACATGTCAGGAGTGGGCATATCCTTCGGAGCTGACAGAATCTATGACGTACTGACAGGGTTGGACAAATATCCCGAGACACTCTGCGAATCATCACGCATATTGTTCGCCAATATGGGAAACGACGAGGCCAGATACATTCTTCCCCTGAGTGTAAAACTCCGCAAAAAGGGCATAGCCTGCGAAATATATCCCGACAGTTCAAAGCTGAAGAAACAGTTCGATTACGCTGACCGCAAGGGAATCCCCTTCCTGAGCATATGCGGGGCGGACGAAGCATCGGCAAAGAAGGTCAACGTCAAGAATCTCGCGACAGGAGAGCAGAAATCATTCGATTACAACGACATAGACGCCATCGTGGCATTCGTTGTCTGAGAAGCGTCAGAGGGAAAGAGAGTCAATTATTTCCGGATTGGTAAGGACTGCTGCCCCATAAGTTCTCTTCATATATTCGAGGCTGCTTCTGTAATCCTGCTCCGTCATAGCATCGACGGCATCTGAGGCCACCACAACCCGATATCCGTTCTGATACGCATCCGCTGTAGTATGAAGCACGCAGATGTCCGCATAAATTCCGGTTACAATCACCGTCTCGATACCGAGCATCCCAAGAAGCCTGTCAAGACCTGTATCAAAGAATCCGCTGAAATGGTGTTTGGGTACCACATAATCCTTTTCCGACAACTGCAATTCGGGAATAACCTTCGCACCCTCGGTACCGTCCATTGCGTGGTCTCCCCAGACTTCGAGTTCCCTGTCATCAACGGTGTGTGAGTCATTGCAAAAAATGACAGGTATCCCGCGGAGTCTTGCAACATCCGCAAGCTGCGCAACCGCCGGCACTGTCTCACGGGCACGCTCGCAGCCGAGATTCCCCGTAACGAATTCATTAAGCATATCGACCACCAGGATTGCCGGGCGGCCGACAATGGCATTATTTGAGTTTTGAGACATCCTGTTAGCCTGCTATGGCCGTCTTATACATTTCTATTAGCCCGTCAATGGACTTTGCCACATCGTAATTGCAAGCTGACCTGGCATATTCCAGACTCATGCGCTCACGCTCCTCGGGATGCTCTATCCACCAGTCAATCCTCTCTGCAAGAGCTTTGGCATCGCGTCTGGGGAAAAGAGACCTTTCATCAAGGGCGAACTGGGATGTGGCTATAAGAGAGCCCTGCGAAATGATGGGGACAACACCCTCACGTATAGCCTCAAGGCAACCCAGTCCTTCCACCTCGACCAAAGCGCAATGAACATAGAGGTATGCCCTCGAGTTCATTTCCCTCAATTCCGCAGCCTTATAAAAGCCGAACTTCGGCCTGTAATTCAAAACGCCCTTCTTCAGAAGTTTCTCTCCTTTCCTGCGCATTTTTTTCTCGAGACTTCCGCGTCCGGCGAACTCCAGCTGTATCTCCCCTGCGTGACGGCTGTATTCCATGGCCTTAAGCAGCGTGATGGGATCTTTCTCATGGGAATACCTTCCTGACATCACAATCAGGTAGGGTTTCGTCTGAGGCTTGTTGGCTTCTGGAGCCTTTCTTATCATCGTACCGTTTGATATGACATGGAGCCTGAACGTATGATTGAACTTTTCAAGATAGTTCTTGATAGTCTGTGTTGGACACTGCATGTCCGAGCACCGGTTGTAGGTCTTCAGGAAACAGTGTGTGGTTATCGCATTGATCCACTTCCAGCGTCCCATTGCAGGAAAGATGTTATAGTAAATGTTCTGAGGCAGAAGATGGAATGTTCCCACGCAGGGCTTCCCTGTTTTCTTCGCATATTTTCCCGCTTTTGATTCAAGGAAAAAAGGCTCCTCAAGATGTATGACATCTGCCCAATCAACCGCCTCCCTTATGATTTTCCAGTCGTCGCGCGCGAAAAGGAATGAATTTCGGTCTATCAGCGGTTGGAATATGGGGAAATGGAAATGTTTCAGCTTGTAATCGGGCTGGTGTCCTATCGGATTCGGGTTATCCGCACTAAGCAGCCTGACATCAAGTCCGGCTTCTCTCAAACGCTTTATAGTGACGCGCGCAGAGGTGCTCAATCCGTTTCCGGGAGTATATACGTTATTGCAAACGAATAATACTTTCATCAGGTTCAGATTTAGTTTGAAATGCAAAGATACAAAAAATGTTTATCTTTGTAAAAATAACTCTTATGAAAGGCAAAAGCGAGTTTGAAAAGTTTGCGGCATCGGATTGCGGCATAAGCCCCATGGCGCTTCACCGCTACGGCAATGCCGTTTCGTCCTACATCAACCCGACGATAATCGAGGAACGGCAGCTGAACGTAGCCCAGATGGACGTTTTCAGCCGTCTTATGATGGACAGAATCATATTTCTGGGCGTCGCCATAGACGATGACGTGGCCAATATCATTCAAGCACAGATGCTCTTTCTTGCAAACGCCGACCCTTCCGCCGACATTTCGCTCTACATCAATTCCCCCGGTGGAATTGTATATGCAGGGCTAGGCATATATGACACAATGCAGCTTGTGGCTCCCGACGTTGCCACGATATGTACGGGAATGGCAGCCTCAATGGCCTCCATTCTGCTTTGCGCAGGAACTAAGGGCAAACGAAGCGCATTGAAACATTCCCGCGTCATGATACACCAGCCTATGGGGGGTGCATCAGGCCAGGCATCAGACATTCTCATCGAGGCAAAAGAAATCGAATCTCTGCGCAAGGAGCTCTATGAGATAATTGCGGAACACAGCGGGCAGCCGTATGACAGGATTTTTGCCGATGCCGACAGGAATTTCTGGATGACCTCCGAAGATGCCCTTAACTATGGAATGATAGACAATATACTCAAAAAGAAATAAATGAAGAAAGCATACGTATTCCCCGGGCAGGGTTCCCAGTTCACCGGAATGGCAAAAAACTTGTATGACAGCCACGCCATTGCCAGAGAGATGATGGAAAAAGCCAATGATATACTCGGATTCAGGCTTACCGACATAATGTTCGAAGGTTCGGCCGAAGACCTCAAGGCCACAAGGGTTACCCAGCCTGCGATATTTCTTCACTCAGTGGTTCAATCTGCCTGTCTGGAAAATTTCAAGCCGGATATGGTCGCAGGCCATTCCCTTGGGGAATTCAGTGCCCTGGCCGCCAGCGGAGCGCTTTCGTTTGAAGACGGCCTGAAACTGGTCAGCATACGCGCAGCTGCAATGCAGAAAGCCTGCGACGAGCACCCTTCAACAATGGCTGCAATAATAGGCATTCAGGATGAGAGGGTAATAGAACGGATCTGCGCGGAAACGCCCGGTATAGTCGTGGCGGCAAACTACAACTGCCCCGGCCAAGTGGTGATATCCGGAGAAACAGGATCCGTGAACGCCGCCTGCGAATCGCTCAAGGCGGCAGGTGCGAAACGGGCGCTGATTCTGGCCGTGGGAGGCGCATTCCACAGTCCTCTGATGGAACCGGCAAGAGCCGAACTGGCCAAAGGAATAGAAAGCACAGCATTCTCCGTACCGGTATGCCCCATTTACCAGAACGTGACCGCCGCACCGTCAACCGATCCGGAAACAATAAAGGATAATCTGCTCAAACAGCTGACATCGTCCGTACAATGGACACAATCAGTTCGCGCAATGCTCAAGGACGGAGCCGGATATTTCCTGGAAGTTGGCCCCGGCAAAGCATTGCGCGGTATGATAAACAAGATAGTGGCGGGAGCAGCCGAAGAAGGGTTTGTCCTCACCGACGGGCTCCAATGCGACGGTATTCGGATTTTGGGAACGGACAATCCCTCGCTCTGACCTCAAAGTTTGTCCATAGTCTCGAAAACACGGGAGCGGACCAGCAATATTCCCTCTTCTCCGGGACCGCCGTCACCATTTATCTCGACGTATTTCCCCGCCTTGCGATAGAAATCGATAAGGGGTTCGGTCTTGGTATGGTAGGTGCTTATCCTATTGTTCACCGTCTCCTCCCTGGCATCGTCCGCACGGCCTTCGATGGCAGCACGGTGCCTGATGCGGACTTTGATGAGCTCGTCCGGTATCATCAGTGAAACACAGGCGGTTACAGACTCTCCTTTCCTGGCCAGCATAAGGTCCAGAGCCTCGGCCTGAGCCAATGTCCTGGGAAAACCGTCAAGAAGAAAGCCGTCCACATCCCTGACTGTGGCGAAAGTGTTTTCAATCATACCCTCGACAATCTCGTCGGGAACCAGATTGCCGGCATCAATGAGTGCCTTGGCCTGTATGCCGAGAGTAGTTCCCGCAGCAATCTCCGCACGAAGCAATTCGCCGGTAGAAATGTGCCTGAGATTGTAACGTTCCACCATAGCACCGGCCTGAGTGCCTTTCCCCGCACCCGGAGGGCCAAAAAGAACATAGTATTTCATATTTCGGAAATTATTCGTCCAGAACGTATATGTCGGGATAGCCACGGCCCAGTTCATCATAGTCCAGTCCGAAGCCGACAATGAATTCGTCTCCTATCTCCAATCCATAGAAATCCGGCAGATATGGCTGCAGTTCCTCCTGTGAGGCATCCGGAGAAAGTATACCTTCGGATACCAGATGTTCACATAATTTTCCCGGCTTGAAGAGCATCGAGCAGACCTTCACCTCCCGCGCTCCCATCTCCAGAAGCATACTCTTGAGCTGACGTATCGTTATGCCCGTGTCCACGAGATCCTCGCAGATTATGATTCTCTGTCCCTTGACGTCCGCCGTCGGACCCAGAATCGTTGTAAGGTGCCCCGTACTCCGGATTCCCTCATAGGAAGAAACCTTTATCGACTGCAGTTGGCAGTCAAAATTCAGGCGTCTGAGGAGTTCTGCGGTGAAAGGCAGTGCTCCGTTCAACACGCAAAGCAGCATAGGAGGGACGTCTCCGTCATTATAACAGTCATTGAGACGCGATGCAATGTCCTCTATTGCTTCAAGCAATTTCTTTTCCGGAATCATCAGGCGGAAAATCCTGTCGTGAACCTTAATCTTCGGCATTTTTCTGAAAAATAAAGCACAAATTTAATCAAATTATTTTAATTTTGACTTAGAAAAGACTTCGGGGTCACAATATGCTTCGACAATGAAGATACTTATGACCCTAATCATTTTGTACTCAGGATTTTCCCTTGAAAGGGCGGTTTTGTCGCTGACAGGGGCCTCCGACCTGAGCGAAATTCCCGAAGAGGAGTTCGAACGCTACAGCCATCTCGCCGCCCATCCTCTGAGATTGAACTCCGCCACACGATCTGCCCTCCTGAGCTGCGGCATTCTGTCATCCTACCAGGTCGAAACACTCTTGGATTACAGACGCAGGCACGGGGACATTCTGTCAGTAACCGAACTCTCCGTCGTCAACGGTTTTGCCGGAGAAATCGCATACGCTCTCTCCCCTTTTCTGGATTTTTCTCCAGGAAACGGTCAAGCGGACGGAAAACTGCACCTTGACGGGCTGGAGGTTGTTGCCGGAGGCGGCTCAAAGATAAGCGAAGGCGAGGTCACAGGGCAATGGAGAGCCCGTTCCAACATAGAGGCATACGGAAGTAATTACGGTTTCGGAGCGGCAATCGGAGCCAAATCACCATGGAGCAGCAGATTCTTACCGCCGGAATACATAGGATGGAACGTCCACGCGAATGCGGGAAAATGGCTGACGGAGGCGGTCGCCGGCTGTTTCAACCTGCGTTTCGGCCAGGGTCTTCTGATTTGGAGCGGCAGCCTTTTCAATTCATACGACAATCCCGCCTCACTGATGAGAAGGCCGTCAGGCATAGTTCCATACAAGGGATGGTCTCCTTCCTACGCAATGAAAGGCGTATGCGCAAGAATGGATTTCGGGGCTTTCAGCATAAGCCCCTTCGCCGTTTGGGACAAGACAATGGAATACGGAGGAAACGTATCCTGGAACCACGCAAACGGCGAAATAGGCGCAAGTGCACGCATTTCTGACGAATCCCGCGGCTGTTCAATCGATTTTCAGCAGACATTGGGCGGTGTTGTACTTTACGGAGAGGCTTGCCTTGCAGACAACTCCCCCGCAGTTCTGCTCGGAGCAACCGTTCCCGCCGGCAGTTTCAACATAGGTGCCAGAGCCCTTTGGTCTGGAGAAGAACACAATGCCACATCGGCGCTTTCATATATTTCCGAAAACCGTAAACATTCCGTCAACCTCGGCACATCAGCCTCATATGTTCCGGACAAGAGGTCTCTGTCCATAAAGATGCAATGCCGGTACTCGGCAAGCGTGTCCGAAATGATATGTCTCACGACAAAGGGTACAGCGGCATTGAAAGATAAAAGGAAATACGGTCTCCGTCAGGACGTGTCGTGGGACAACGGACGGATTTCGGCCGGTGCGAGGGCAGATGCCGTTCATTGCGTCGGAACCTCCGTGATGCTGTGCGCAGATTTCGGAGGCAAAGGACAGGCCGGAAAGCTCGAATGGTCGGCGAATATCCAGAGCGGAGCATTTCTGGTGGACAACTGGGATGACAGGATTTACGTATATATGAAAGACCTGCCGGGAAACTTCAGTGTCCCGGCCCTGTACGGCCGGGGATGGTGGATCAACGCTTATGCCAAAATGGTTACGCCACACAGGCTGAACATCTGCCTGAGGGTGATGTACAGCGCGTATCCCTGGGCACGCGAAGGGGATTTGCACAAAAAACCGGCACTGAATGCCGGTCTGCAATTATCCTGGAAACTTTTCTAGAAGCCGAAAATCCCGTCTATCTGTTCCTTGGAGCCATGTGGCAGTACACCGCCCAGATTGTATTCCACAAGAAGCATCTTTACTGCGAAGAAAGGCTTGAGAGCCTCCTCCACCGCGGCAGTGTCCACACCCTTGCCGAACCACTTCTCGCCCAACTTGTCCGCACCGAAGAAGTATTCGTCAACGAAACCGTCCCAGAACTTGCGCGCAATGTCCGCGTGAATGTGGAAATCATGATAGCGGAATTCATCATCGGCATAAAGGCAGATGTTGTTCAGCATTCCCATATCGAACAGCGGGCACCCCCTGGCAAAATAGCCCAGATCGATGAAATACACGTCATGAGGGCTGTCAATCGGCGCACCGGCTTTAAGAGTCGATATAGCGTTGCCCATATGCATATCGCCGTGAAGAGCTGTGGTGCAGTCCGGAACGTTGCGTATGAAATCCTCTATCACCTTCTTCTGTGATGCAGAAAACTGTCTGTCGGCATCCAGAAGGGCCAGGAACTGTTCCTTGGCATTGGGGAAAAGCCCCTCGGGACACTCCACCGAGTGAAGATTCTTGCAATACCCGGCAAATTCGCGGCTGAACTCATCAACCCTATCCGGCTCGTCGGCCAGCATACGCGAGAAGGACCTTTTTCCAACTATCCTCCTGAAACGTATGCCGATACGCTTGCCGTCAGTCACAATCTGCCCGGGCTCGGGACTGGGGATACCCAGTTTGAAAACCTTTTCGGCGACTTCCTGCTCAGTGAATATGGTGGAGGTGTCGTATCCTTCATTATAGAGTTTTACCATCACGTCGGGGTTCCCAACCATATCATAACTGCAGCCGTTGGCACCCTCGCCAGACTGCACATACAAAGACATATCCAATTTTTCCATGGGTGCAAAGATACTGAAAAAGATTCATTATCTACAATTTACAAGGATAGAACTATTTTCCGATTAACAAGCTGTTTAAATTGCATCATATATTTCCTGCTCTAATTTCAAACTTGTCTTTCATACGTTTGTGTTTTTCGGTTTGAAAACATATTGATGTACCACCAAAATATTATATATTTGCACCTGATGTCAAAGCCATCGATATGATGGAGTACAAAATCCAATAAATGAGAAAAATTCTTTCAATCATTTCCATTGCGCTCCTCACAGTGGAGCTTCTGGGCTCCTGCAAGAAGGAAGAACCCAAAGTATCTGTTACAGATGTAACTCTGAACAGGACCGAATTGACACTGACCGTCGGGGATCAAGACGTGAAACTCACAGCCATCGTGGCTCCCGAACACGCCACCAACAAGGCCGTCAGATGGTCAAGCGACAAGACCGTAATAGCCACAGTTGATCAGAAAGGTAACGTACACGCTGTGGCCGAAGGCCAGGCCGCCATCACCGTCACCACGGCGGACGGCAGCAAGGAAGCAAGCTGTGCCGTGACCGTAAAGGCTGCAGTTGTTCCGGAGCCGGAACCTGAACCTGAGCCTGAACCGGAACCGGTCGATGTCCCTTTGGATGGCTTCTACAGGGATCTTTTCCTCGACGGCGGTATAAAGGCATCCGCAATGGAATCTATGCCGGCAGCAGAAATGCTCGGCCTTTCGCAGGACTGCCTGCTCATATCCCCCGTGAACAGCACTTACACCAAGGCTGACACCCTCGCCCAGGACAGGGCTTTCATCGGCAGTCCTGAGGATCTCAACGGCTATCTGCTCTACCCCGACGGTGCTCCGCGCTACAGGTGTATCTTCGTCAACGGTGGAAACGCAACCTCGCACGGCCGTTCGATGAAGGAGGAGGGCAGGGAGAATTTCCGCACCTTCGTAAAGAACGGAGGATGCTACATAGGCTCCTGCGCCGGAGCATTTGTAGCAGCGCTAGGCTCCGATTCCAAACTCAATGAGTATTATATCGGCCTTTGGCCCAGCAGAGCCACGAACTGTCATCTTTCGGATGCCCGCACCGGCCAGTTCATAGACGTCGACAGCCCCCTGCTGAAGTATTATGACTTCGGTGGAGATCACTATGTCGCCGACATCTACCACAACGGAGGCTGCTGCCTGGACGAGATATATACAATCCCAGGCACGGAAGTCCTTACAAGATACGACTATGACGTGGATCCTGAAAAACACAACTATATGCACAAGAAGCCCGCCAGTTGGGCCTGGAAGGCTGACAAATCCAGCGGTAGGGTGATTATGAGCGGTTCTCATCCGGAGAACGTGAATAGCGGCGAGCGACGCGACCTGATGGCAGCATTCCTGAAATATGCGATGGACGGCCAGGGAACAACCCCGATGAAGGGTACTCTCAATAACGGCAAAACGCTTGTGATGGACAAGTCTACCGCAGACGGTGACCCCGCACACACACGTATCGGCGACATGCAGTGCCATCATTTTACAATGTCTATCCCCGAGGGGGCCAGGAACGTTAAAGTGATTCTTCAGCCGAAGGAGAACTTCAACTTCAGGCTGATGCTCGCAAAGAACACCTTCGCCTACGAGAACGTCGCCGGGTACAAGTTCGAATGCGAGGGCGGGAAAAGTGCAGTGGCATCGTTCGAATCACTTCAGGCAGGACAATGGTACGTGTGCGTCCAGTGTACATCCGTTCCAAAATCAAAAGTCGGGATATTCGGCACCGAATATACCGACACCGCAATCCTCAACGGCGCCGCCTACGAACTGACCCTGAATTTTGAACAGTAGAGTTTACAATAATGGCAAGACTGTATCATCAGCGTATCAGTCGAAATTAACAATTGGGAGAAAATAAGACTGCGGTAGCTTTGAAACTCTGGCAAGGGCGTTCCCGAGAGCCGCTTCAGGACCTGCATCCCGCTACCCA
Organism: Candidatus Cryptobacteroides sp.; assembly: GCA_045597605.1. GTDB lineage: Bacteria > Bacteroidota > Bacteroidia > Bacteroidales > UBA932 > Cryptobacteroides. Next base: position 12,081 of record JAZLKN010000011.1, read on the forward strand.
CCCGCTATGTTAGGCCATAATGGTTACTTATGACGATTTTGTTACTATTTTGTTACTCCGAGCGGTTTTGAAGAACAAATAAATTGATTTTCAAAGGCCGATTCGAATTTCATAGACTACACTTGTCATTAACATTTTGGGGCCAGCCCAGATTTGACCATATTAAATTTTGGGGATAGACGGGTATTTCTTATAAATAAATTTGCGGGATAGCATAAATATCCATAACTTAGCATCAGAAAACCAATAGTTTATGGCTAAAAGAATTTTCAAACGAAAGATTT
>JAZLKN010000012.1:0-55899 GCA_045597605.1 Candidatus Cryptobacteroides sp.
TAGAACAGACCGGGACGTAATCGTTCATATAATTCGTTCATTATATCGAATCGTGGTTTTTCAAATTATATGCTCAGAACTTGTATTATAACTTGCTAAGTTACGCAAATTTCGGCAAGTACGAATCTGATAGCCCTAAAATTCGACTCAAATGCAATGTGTTATCCCCCATTGGAGATGTGGTCGGTTGCATGGCCTGTCAAAATCAACATATGGCGAAGGTGGGCGAATTGAACTCATAACTTACTGCTTGTTAATTTGTTATGATGTTTGTAGTACGTCCAAATCATCGTTATGTACGAGTGATTCAGGCGGAAAGTCTGCGCCAGACACGGATACCGTTGAGTCCGTTGATCAGAAAGAAGCTGTATTTGACAACAGGGATAATCGCATAACCGGATTCTGGCGAGTTGAGCAGGGTCACTGTCCACAGCACGATGGACACCAGATTAACAACAGTCCACAGATACCATTGCTCCATATAGGCGAAGGCCATCATCACCAGCGCCACGATGTTGGCAGTCGTAGCCAAGGCATCCATAAAGACCTTACCCATAGTGAACTCCGTGCCACCGTGTGACAATGAAAACCAGCTTACGGCCGCAGATGCAGCAAAAACAGCCACGAACAGCAGGGAGAACAGCATATATCTTTTCGAATCCATCCTTCTGGGTTTCACCTTGCTTTCAGTCCCGGCCCCCCTCCTTCTCCATTGGAAGAATCCTACAAATTCCATCGGTATGAAATAGAAAACGTGAAGCAGGAACTGGGAGGGCATATGGCTGTCATATAATATATAGGAGTATATGCACACGTCCAGCAGGCCGAAAAGGTAATTCCATATGCTGCCGTTGGCGGCCAGAACTGTGCTTGCCACGCCCATCAGAGCACCGAAAGCGGATATGGCAAGAAGGGCGATTCTTGCTCCTTCATCCTGCATCTTGACAGCAGTGGAGATTATGACGCATACTGTCATCCCGGCCAGTATGAAAATATTGAACAGTTTGTTGAATCTTTCTTCTTTCATTGTTATTGTCGTTTTAAAATGGCGGCAAGGGCTTCTACAGACTCACAGGTGGACCAACCGCATTCTTCAGCTCCCGCACGGTTGGCGGCAAGGTCATCGACGAAGATTATGTCCGAAGACGGTACACCTATATATTCAGTGGCCCTGCGGAAGAACCGGTGGTCAGGTTTTGACAGTTTTTCCAAATGCGAGAGGAAAGTGTGTTCGAAACAGCCGGGAAAATCCGGAGTGTTCCGGATGACGTTATCCCAATGCAACTCATTGGTGTTGGAAAGCAGGAAAACCCTATAGCCGTCAGCCCTGAGTTTCTTTATGAATTCCATCCTTTCTTTCGGCACATAAGTCAGCATATCAGTCCAGGCACATTTGACGTCATCCGCAGTAGTTCCGGGAAGACACCACGAAAGTATTCTGCCCACAAACTCGTCCGTGCTTATCTTTCCCCCTTCATATTCTGCCATCACAGATTCGCCTTCCCCATCGGAGCCGAGCCCGAGCCTGTCGAATTCCGGTCCCAATATTCTGCGGAAGGAATCCATACAGCGCCGGACCTCAAGAGGCAGAAGAACACCGCCCATATCAAATACTATTGCTCTCATTTTCTTAACATCGATTATGCAAAGTTAAGAAGATTCTTTATTTTTGCAGTAAAATTGTTACAAAAGTATTGTCAGTCAAAATATTATTTGTAACTTTGCAGTCCTTTAGCCCCTATTGGGACCTAAAGACATTGATCAAGATTATTGAAAAGTCCCACTGGGCACTGTCTCGTTCATTGAAATCAACGCACTGCTACAACGTTTGCAGATGCGACTAACAAGTCCGAAGGACCGCGCCGGGCAGGCGCGTATCGCCCCTTAAGGGGCCGGCGAAGCCGGGGGTTTGAACACTACCCTTGTTCTATTCCCCTTTGGCAAAGCCAAAACAGGGGAATAGAACAAGGGTAGTTCAGCGGTCTCCAAAACCGTCGATGTGGGTTCGAATCCTGCTTCCCCTGCAAAAACACAGAAGGTTACGATTCTGTGATGTTTAACCCTCCGCGCAGCACCGCTTCCAATCGCTGCAAGGTCGATTAAAAGTAAAGATGAGAAAGTTTATTAACTGTCTTAAGGAATCCTGGATAGAGTTGACCAAGAAAGTCACCTGGCCTTCTTGGAGCAGTCTTCAGAATTCAGCCATTGTCGTTATGGTTGCATCCCTCGTTTTTGCGGTTGTAATCTGGGCGATGGACTTTCTTTTCGAGAGCTTGATGAAGTTCATCTACACGCTGTAAACCATGAGTGAGAGCAGTAAAAAATGGTACGTACTGCGAACAGCAGGTGGTAAGGAAAAGAAAGCCAAGGAGTATCTCGAGAAAGAGATCGAAAGATACGGTCTGCAGAGCCTGGTGAACCAGGTCCTCGTTCCCACCGAAGTTGTTTACAAGATCAAGGATGGCAAGAGGGTCGCTTCCGAGCGTCTTCTCTACTCCGGTTATGTATTCATCGAGGCGGAACTCTCACCCGAACTCCAGTACATTATCCGCAACGAGGTTCCCAATATGTCGGGCTTCCTGACAGAGAAGAGCGGGGGTCTCAATTCACAGGAACGCGTTGCTGTTCCCTTGAGGGACAGTGAGGTGCGCACCTTGCTGAAACTGCAGGATGATGCGGCTCAGGAGGAAGGCCAGACAGTCGTGGACTACGTCATCGGCGAGGCTGTCAAGATTACTGACGGTCCTTTCAACGGATTCGACGGTACCATCGAAGAGATTATCGAAGACAGGAGCAAACTTAAAGTAGTGGTTATGATCTTCGGCAGAAAAACTCTGCTGGAGCTCAACTTTACGCAAGTAACAAAAGAGTAAATCAAAATGGCAAAAGAAGTATCAGGGTTTATCAAACTCCAGATTAAAGCCGGCGCAGCAAATCCTTCACCCCCTGTAGGACCCGCACTTGGTTCAAAGGGCTTGAACATTATGGATTTCTGCAAACAGTTCAACGCCCGCACACAGGATCAGGCCGGAAAGATTCTCCCGGTCGTGATTACCGTCTACTCAGACAAATCATTCTCATTTGAGGTAAAGCAGCCCCCTGTAGCTATCCAGATTAAGGAAGCCGCAAAGATTCAGTCAGGTTCAGGCGAACCTAACCGCAAGAAGGTTGCAACCATCACATGGGACCAGGTAAAGGCTATCGCAGAATGCAAGATGCCCGATCTGAACTGCTTCACAATTCAGTCAGCAATGCGCATGGTAGCAGGTACCGCCCGCAGTCTGGGTGTCAAAGTTGAAGGCGAATTTCCCCAGAACATCTAAAAATCGTATGCATTATGAGTAAATTAACCAAAAATCAGAAAACAGTTTTGGCAAAATACGAGCCTGCTAAAGCTTACAGGCTGGCAGAGGCATGCGGTGTGGTAAAAGACATCACTTTCACCAAATTCGATGCATCGGTCGAACTCGCCGTCAAACTCGGTGTTGATCCCCGTAAAGCCAACCAGATGGTTCGTGGCGTCGTTACACTTCCCCACGGAACCGGTAAGGTTGTAAGAGTTCTCGTACTTTGTACAGAAGACAAACAGGCCGAGGCCACTGCTGCCGGAGCCGACTATGTAGGTCTTGACGATTATATCGAGAAGATCAAAGGTGGCTGGACCGATGTGGATGTAATCATCTGCACCCCTTCAGTCATGGGCAAGATAGGTCCCATCGGACGTATCCTCGGTCCCCGCGGTCTTATGCCTAACCCCAAGACAGGTACAGTGACTATGGACGTCGCTTCTGCCGTCAAGGAGGTGAAGGCCGGTAAGATTGACTTCAAGGTTGACAAGACCGGTATCGTTCACGCAGCTATCGGAAAAGTTTCATTCTCAGCACAGGACATCTGCGACAATGCGAATGAACTTCTGAACGCTATAATCAAACTGAAACCTCAGGCACTGAAAGGCACATATATGCAGAGCGTTGCTATCTGCTCCACTATGAGCCCCGGTGTAAAGGTAGATTTGAAATCAATCGGCAGTGCTGAATAAAAAATTTGGTAATTATGAGAAAAGAAGAAAAAGGTCAGATTATTGAATGGTTTTCAGCGCATCTGAATGAGACTCCCAATTTCTATCTTGTAGACATTGCCGGCCTCAATGCTGAGCAGACTTCAAAACTCCGTCGTGACTGCTTCGAGAAGGACATCGAACTGACTGTAGTCAAGAATACTCTCGTGAAGAAAGCCATCGAGGCTCTCAACAATGAAGAGCTCAATGCTATCATTCCCGTCCTCGAAGGTCCCACAGCCGTCATGTTTACGACAACTCCTAACGTTCCTGCCAAGCTTATCAAGAAGTACAATTCCGAAGGCAGCGAAAAGCCCGTTCTGAAAGGTGCATATGTTCAGGAGTGCGCATTTGTAGGAGCAGACAAGCTCGGTGAACTTTGCAACATCAAGAGCAAGGAAGAACTCATCGGCGAAATCATCACTCTCCTCCAGTCACCTGCACGCAATGTTATCTCTGCTCTCCAGAATGCCGGAGGTCAGACCATTGCCGGCCTGGTGAAAACACTTTCAGAAAAAGAATAATAATTAAAAACAATTTAAAATATTACAATTATGGCAGACATTAAGAAACTTGCTGAAGAGTTGGTAAACTTGACAGTCAAAGATGTTCAGGAACTCGCTAACGTCCTGAAAGAAGAGTATGGTATCGAGCCTGCAGCTGCAGCTGTTGCAGTTGCTGCTGCTCCCGCAGAAGGCGGCACCGCTGCCGGTCCTGCAGAGCAGACTGAGTTCACCGTTGTCCTCATCTCAGCCGGTCAGGCTAAACTTGGCGTCGTTAAGGCCGTCAAGGAACTCACAGGTCTCGGACTGAAAGAGGCTAAGGATCTCACCGACAAGGCTCCCGATGCTATCATCAAAGAGAAAGTATCAAAAGCTGAGGCTGAACAGATCAAAGCTACCCTTGAAGAGGCTGGTGCTGAGGTTGAACTCAAATAACCTCACCCCCTCGTCGGGACACATTCAGGTTTAGGGCTAATAGGCCCTAAACCTTTTTGTCGTAAATTAAGTTTTCTCTTTACACATCTAAGGCCCGATGACAAAAAACGTTAAAAATCAGCGAATTAACTTCGCGTCATCAAAAAACATACTCGAGTGTCCTGACCTCCTGGAAGTGCAGTTGAAGTCTTTCCGGGATTTCTTTCAGCTGGACACTACGCCTGAAAACAGACGAAACGAAGGTCTGTATCAGGTATTTCAGGAGATTTTCCCCATCGAGGACACCAGAAACAACTACAAACTGGAGTTCATCGACTATTTCATCGATCCTCCCCAGTATTCCATCGAGGAGTGCATCGAGAGAGGCCTGACCTACAACGTCCCCCTGAAAGCAAAACTCCGCCTGTCCTGCTCCGATCCTGAGCATGAGGACTTTGCGACAAAGATTCAGGATGTCTATCTGGGAAATATCCCCTACATGACTCCCGGCGGAACCTTCGTTATCAACGGTTCTGAAAGGATTATCGTTTCACAGCTCCACCGTAGCCCCGGTGTGTTCTTCGGACAGAGTTTCCATGCAAACGGCACGAAACTCTACTCCGCACGCATCATCCCGTTCAAGGGTTCGTGGATTGAATTTGCGACTGACATCAACAATGTCATGTACGCATACATCGACAGAAAAAAGAAACTGCCTGTAACCACCCTCCTCAGGGCCATCGGTTACGATTCAGACAAAGATATCATCGACATCTTCGGTCTTGCCGACGAAATTCAGGTAAACAAGAAGAATCTCAAGGCGAATGTGGGAAGGAAACTCGCCGCCAAGGTTCTCAAGACCTGGGTTGAAGATTTTGTGGATGAAGACACAGGTGAGGTCATCCCCGTAGAACGCACCACTCCCATTCTGGAAAGGGGCGAGGAACTCAACGAGGAATCTATGAACAGGCTTCTCGAAAACGAAGTCAAGACCATTCTGCTGCAGAAGGATGAGGTAACGACGAATGAATATTCCGTAATTACCAACACCCTGCAGAAAGACCCTACAAATACTGAGACGCAGGCTGTCAACTATATCTACAAACAGCTCCGAAACTCGGAACCGCCGGATGAGGCCACTGCTCGTGACGTCATCGACAAACTGTTCTTCAGTGAGAAGAGATATGACCTCGGAGACGTAGGACGCTACCGCTTGAACAAGAAACTCAATATGGGCATAGGCAGCGACGTGCGCATACTCACCAAGGAAGACATCATCGAAATCATCCGATACATCGTGCAGATGATTAACGGAAAGGCCACGGTCGACGATATCGATCACCTGAGCAACCGACGCATCCGCACCGTTGGCGAGCAGCTTGCAGGACAGTTCAGCGTAGGACTGAGCCGTATGGCAAGGACCATCCGCGAGAGAATGAACGTCCGCGACAGCGAGCAGTTCTCCCCCACCGAGCTGATTAACGCCAAGACTCTGTCCAGCGTCATCAACTCATTCTTCGGAACAAGCCAGCTCAGCCAGTTCATGGACCAGACCAACCCTCTGGCGGAAATGACTCACAAACGCCGTCTTTCAGCTCTCGGCCCCGGCGGTCTGAGCCGCGAGAGAGCAGGTTTCGAGGTTCGAGACGTACACTATACACACTACGGACGTCTGTGCCCTATCGAGACTCCTGAAGGCCCGAACATCGGTCTGATATCATCACTTTGCGTTTATGCGAGAATCAACAGTCTCGGTTTCATCGAGACTCCCTACCGCAAGGTGACAAACGGCAAAGTCAACCTCAAGGAGGCCATCTATATGGATGCCGAGGAAGAGGAGAACCAGACGGTTTCACTTGCCAACATCAGGATAGATGACAACGGCGACATACTCGAAGAGCGCATCCAGTGCCGCTTCGGGGCCGATTTCCCCGTTGTTACCAAGGACCAGGTCAACTATATAGATGTTGCCCCCAACCAGATAGCCTCAGTGGCCGCATCGCTTATTCCCTTCCTGGAGCACGACGATGCCCACCGTGCACTGATGGGTGCCAACATGATGAGGCAGGCTGTGCCTCTTCTCAATCCCGAAGCCCCTATCGTGGGAACCGGTCTCGAAGAGCGCGTCTGTCTGGATTCACGCACACAGGTCATCGCTGCCGGCAAAGGTGAGGTGGTTTATGTGGACGCCAACGAAATCCACGTCAAATACGACCGCACGGAGCAGGAGAAGTTCGTAAGCTTCAGCCCCGAGGTGACGGTATACAAACTCCCCCTTTACCGCAGGACTAACCAGAGCACGACCATCACTCTGAAACCTATTGTCAAGAAAGGTCAGAAAGTGGTTGCCGGTCAGGTACTTACCGAAGGATACGCAACCGAGAACGGAGAACTTGCACTCGGACGCAACCTCAAAGTGGCGTTCATGCCCTGGAAAGGTTACAACTATGAGGATGCAATCGTGCTCAGCGAGCGTATGATACGCGGCGATATCCTGACATCCATCCACGTTGACGAATACATCACCGAGGTGCGCGACACCAAGCGCGGAATGGAGGAACTCACTTCCGACATTCCCAACGTCAGCGAGGATGCCACCAGGAATCTCGGCACAGACGGTATCATCCGCATAGGTGCCCACATCGAACCCGGCGACATAATGGTCGGTAAGATCACTCCCAAAGGCGAGAGCGATCCCACACCTGAGGAGAAACTTCTCCGCGCCATATTCGGTGACAAGGCCGGTGATGTCAAGGATGCTTCCCTCAAGGCCAATCCTTCGCTCAGCGGTACCGTAATCGGCACAGCCCTTTACTCGAAAGCTGCCAAGGAAGGCAATAAGAAGGGTGCGAAGGCTGAGCTCAAGGCCAGACTGGACAAGTTGGAAGAGGAGTTTGCAAAGAAACAGGCCAAGGAACGCGATAAATTCCTTGCGAAACTCGAACACCTTATTTCAGGCAAGAAGAGTGCAGGCATCAATGACCTTTACGGAGTTGAAATCATCGCCAGAGGAAAAGCTATAACCGCCTCAGCCATAAAGGATATCGAGGATTACGAGAATATCAATCCTTCCAAGTGGACTACTGAGAAGGGTTCGGTCAATGACGATATCCGCGACCTGATCAACAACTACGTAATCTTCAAGAAAGAAGCTGCCGCAGCTCACAAGAGGGTTCTCGACAAGATCAAGATCGGCGACGAACTCCCCAACGGCGTAATGCAGCTCGCAAAGGTTTACGTTGCCAAGAAGCGCAAGATCCGCGTAGGTGACAAGCTTGCCGGACGTCACGGCAACAAAGGTATCGTGGCCAAGGTCGTAAGTGACGAGGACATGCCTTTCCTCGATGACGGTACACCCGTCGATATAGTCCTCAACCCTCTCGGCGTGCCTTCACGTATGAACCTCGGACAGATTTACGAGACCGTTCTCGGTTGGGCCGGTGCGGAGCTCGGGCTGCGTTTCAGCACACCCATCTTCGACGGTGCCTCTCTCGAGGATATTTGCACATACACCGACAAGGCAGGCCTGCCCCGCTACGGCAAGACATTGCTCCGTGACGGCGGTACGGGAGACTATTTCGACCAGCCCGCAACTGTCGGCGTCATCTATATGATCAAACTCGGACATATGGTTGACGTCAAGATGCACGCCCGTTCAATCGGTCCCTACTCACTCATCACGCAGCAGCCTCTGGGCGGAAAGGCTCAGTTCGGTGGCCAGCGTTTCGGTGAGATGGAGGTTTGGGCACTCGAAGCTTTCGGTGCTTCCAACGTCCTTCAGGAAATACTTACCGTCAAGTCAGATGATGTTACAGGCCGTAGCAAGGCTTACGAGGCTATCGTCAAAGGTGACCTTATGCCCAACGCCGGCATTCCCGAGTCTCTCAACGTGCTCCTGCACGAATTGCGCGGTCTCGGTCTCAAAGTAACTCTGGACTAATTGTGAACAATTGAATTTTAAGAATATGCCTACTTTTAACAAAGATAATAAAGTAAAGAGCAACTTCGAGAAAATCAGCATCTCACTCGCTTCACCCGAGGATATCAAGGAACGTTCCTCAGGAGAGGTGCTCAAGCCCGAAACGGTGAACTACCGTACATACAAGCCTGAGAGAGACGGTCTGTTCTGCGAGAAGATATTCGGTCCTACGAAAGACTATGAGTGCCATTGCGGTAAGTACAAACGCATACGCTACCGTGGAACCGTCTGCGACCGTTGCGGCGTGGAGGTAACAGAGAAGAAGGTGCGTCGTGAACGTATGGGTCACATCGAACTTACCGTTCCCGTAGCTCACATCTGGTATTTCCGTTCGACTCCCAACAAGATTGCCGCCATCCTCGGCATTCCCTCGAAGAAACTCGAGGCCGTAATATATTATGAAAGGTATATCATTACCAATCCCGGTATATTCGGCACAATGCCCAAGGAGGCCATCAAGAAAATCATCGGCAGCGAAAAGGAAATCGAGAGGCTCGAACTCCTGACGGAAGACGAATATCTCGCACTCAACGACTACCTTGCCGACCACGCCGAAGAGGCTGCGGCCGCTGAAGAACAGTTCAAGGCCGGAATGGGTGCGGAGATTATCTATGATCTTCTCAAAGAAACTGATATAGACGCACTTGCAAAAGAGCTCAAGGCAAAGATGGACAGTGGCTCACAGCAGCGCAAAGCTGAGGCCCTGAAGAGACTGACCATTGTGAAGTGGTTCCAGGAGAGCAAGGAAGTGAACCGCCCGGAATGGATGATACTCAAGATTATCCCTGTAATTCCGCCGGATCTCCGTCCTCTCGTTCCCCTCGATGGCGGACGTTTCGCTACATCCGACCTCAACGACCTTTACCGCAGGGTCATCATACGCAACAACCGTCTGAAACGACTTATTGAGATAAAGGCTCCCGAGGTGATTCTCCGCAACGAGAAACGTATGCTTCAGGAAGCTGTGGACAGTCTGTTCGACAACTCCAAGAAATCAAATGCCGTGAAGAGCGAAGCCAACAGGGCTCTGAAATCCTTGTCTGACTCCCTCAAGGGCAAACAGGGACGTTTCCGTCAGAATCTGCTCGGTAAACGTGTCGACTACTCCGCACGCTCCGTAATCGTCGTGGGCCCCGAGCTCAAGATGCACGAGTGCGGCCTGCCCAAATTCATGGCAGCCGAGCTGTACAAGCCGTTTATCATACGCAAGCTCATAGAGCGCGGCATTGTGAAGACCGTCAAGTCAGCCAAGAAAATAGTTGACCGCAAGGATCCCGTCATCTGGGACATCCTCGAAAACGTGATGAAGGGTCATCCCGTTCTTCTGAACCGTGCCCCTACACTCCACCGTCTCGGTATACAGGCATTCCAGCCCAAGATGATCGAGGGAAAGGCAATCCAGCTTCACCCTCTGGCTTGTACAGCGTTCAACGCCGACTTCGACGGTGACCAGATGGCCGTGCACCTTCCCCTCGGAAATGCTGCCATACTGGAGGCCCAGCTCCTTATGCTCGGCTCACACAACATTCTGAACCCCGCCAACGGTACGCCTATCACCGTTCCTTCACAGGATATGGTGCTCGGTCTGTACTACATCACCAAGATTCTTCCCGGTGCCAAGGGCGAGGGAATGAGCTTCTATGGTCCCGAGGAGGTCATCATCGCTCTGAACGAGAAGGTTGTGGACATTCACGCAAAAGTGAACGTACGTCTGCCCAAGGACAAGAAAGACACTTCGAAGGGCACCGTGATGGTGGAAACCACCCCCGGCCGCATCATCGTGAACCAGATGGTTCCCGACGAGGTTCCCTATGTGAACGAAGTGCTCGGCAAGAAGTCACTGCGCAAGATCATCTCCCTTGTTATCCATAATACAGGTGTGTCACGCACAGCCCAGTTCCTTGATGACATCAAGAACCTCGGCTACACTATGGCGTTCAAGGGAGGACTTTCATTCAACCTCGGCGACGTTATCATCCCTGAGGAGAAAGCAGGTCTCATCGACGGTGCCTACAAGCAGATCAAGGAAATCAGCGACAACTTCGCAATGGGTTTCATCACCGACAACGAGCGTTACAACAACGTTGTCGATATATGGACCAAGGTGGACAACAAGCTCACCGGTATAGTGTCAAAACAGATTTCCGAAGACCAGAAGGGTTTCAATCCCGTATTCATGATGCTGGATTCCGGAGCCCGCGGTTCAACGCAGCAGATCAAACAGCTCTGCGGTATGCGTGGTCTGATGGCGAAGGCCCAGAAGGCCGGTGCCCAGACTGCGGATATGATTGAGAACCCCGTTATCTCCAACTTCAAGGAAGGTATGAGTGTGCTCGAGTACTTCATATCAACCCACGGTGCACGTAAAGGTCTGACCGATACCGCTTTGAAGACTGCCGATGCCGGTTACCTGACACGTCGTCTCGTAGACGTATCCCACGATGTGATTATCAACGAGGAGGACTGCGGCACACTGCGCGGACTCATCGCAACGGCCATCAAGTCCAAGGATGAGGTCGTAGAAAGTCTCGGTGAAAGGATACTCGGCCGTACTTCCGTACACGATATCTTCAATCCTCTCACAGGAGAGCTCATACTCCCCGCCGGTGAGGAAATCACTGAAGACATCGCAGCCACAATCGAAGGCCTCCCCATCGAGCAGGTGGAGATACGTTCAGCCCTTACATGCGAAAGCCGCAAGGGTGTGTGCGCCAAGTGCTACGGCCGCAATCTGGCCAGCGGACGAATGGTGGAGAAGGGTGAAGTCGTCGGCGTTATCGCGGCACAGTCCATCGGTGAGCCCGGTACCCAGCTGACACTCCGTACTTTCCACGGTGGAGGTACCGCATCATCTACCGCAGCTGACAGCAGCATCGACAGCAAATACGAAGGCAAACTCGAATTCGAAGAGCTCCGTACCATCGAACGCGTCGGAGATGACGGCACTGAAACTGTCGTTGTCAGCCGTACCACCGAACTCCGCATCGTCGATCCTGAAACAGGCATCACATACAGCCAGTATGACGTTCCCTACGGCTCTGTTCTCTACAAGAAAGACGGAGAGAAGGTGTACAAGGGCGACAGGATATGCGAATGGGATCCCTACAACGCCATCACCATCATCGAGACCGCCGGCAAGGTACGTTTCGAGAATATGATAGACGGTGTGACATACCACGAGGAGGTTGCCAACGAATATCAAGCCAACCGCGACAAAGTCATCATCGAGAGCCGTGACAAGACCAAGTCCCCCGTTCTCGACATTGTCGATACCAAGGGCAACATTCTCAAGCAGTACAACCTCCCTGTCGGTGCGCACGTTGTCGTTGCAGACAAGGCAAAGGTTACTGTCGGCGAAGTCGTCATCAAGATTCCGCGTGCAGTATCCAAGTCTAACGATATCACGGGCGGTCTGCCGCGCGTTACCGAGCTGTTCGAGGCCCGCAACCCTTCAAATCCCGCGATTCTCTCAGAGATCAACGGCGAAGTTATCATGGGCAAGAACAAACGCGGTAACCGTGACATCATCATCCGCAACAAGTCAGGTGTCGAGAAACATTATCTGGTTCCTCTTACCAAGCAGATACTCGTTCAGGAGAATGACTATGTGAAAGCCGGTATGAGACTGTCAGACGGAGCTATCGCACCTACCGACCTCCTCGCAATCCTCGGCCCCGTAAAGGTTCAGGAGTACATTGTGAACGAGGTTCAGGCCGTTTACCGTCTGCAGGGTGTGAAGATCAACGACAAGCACTTCGAGATAATCGTCCGCCAGATGATGCGCAAGGTCGAAATCATCGACGCCGGCGATACCGAGTTCCTGCCTGAGGAACTGGTTGACAAGTCAAGATTCAACGACGTGAATGACTCCATCTTCGGCAAGTTCGTGGTCACCGACAAGGGTGATTCCGATACTTACGAGGAGGGTGACATAATCTCAGCACGCGACCTGCGCGGAGAGAACAATTCTCTGGAGCGTCAGGGCAAAGTGCAGATGCAGGCACGCGAGGCCAAGGCTGCCACAGCTTCACAGGTGCTGCAGGGTATCACCCGCGCAGCCTTGAAGACCAACAGCTTCATCTCAGCCGCATCATTTCAGGAGACTACCAAGGTGCTCAGCGAGGCCGCCATCCGCGGTCGCGTGGACTACCTCGAAGGTCTGAAGGAGAATGTCATCTGCGGTCACGCAATTCCTGCCGGTACCGGCCAGAAGGCATTCCAGGAGATCAAAGTCACTCTGATGGACGACATCAAGAGCCAGCTCGCAGATCTCTAGACGCAATTTGAATGAAGTCCCCCTATGGGACTTTCCCAAAGAACCTTGCCATCTCGGGACCCTTATACCCTTTTCCCAGGGTCCCGAGATGGCAAGGCACTTTGTATTAGTTAACGCTGCATTTTACGCTCAAAGGCCTCGACCTGAGTTCAAACACGAAGATACGACTTTTTTCATAAACTGGATTTGGTTTGGTCTGCATACCCAAATCAGTTTCATTCGCGGATAAATGAAATTTCTTCTTTTATTATTTTGCGCTTTACTAAATATTGGTAACTTTGTGCAAATAAATAAAAGTTATGAAAACCACATCAGTTGCACTTGGCTCTTATTTTGAGGACTTTATTGCTACAACTATTGAGACGGGCCGTTACAATAATGCAAGCGAGGTTATTCGTGCTGGTCTTCGTATGCTTGAAGAGAATGAAAAACGAATCCTTGAACTTTCTACAGCAATCCGCGAGGGCGAAGAAAGCGGTAGATATGAGGATTTCGATCCTGTAAGGCATCTCAAAGAACTCAAAACCGCACACTCCAATGGCTAAGTACCATCTCACAAAGAAAGCCGTTCAGGATTTGGATGCGATATGGGCCTACACGCTCAAGACATGGTCGGAGAAGAAGGCTGGCGAGTACTATTCAGCACTTGTGGAGACATTTGCTGCAATAGCAAAACGCCCTTGCCATCTTGACAAGGAGTATATTGAAATTCATACCGGCCTCTATCGCAGAAACTGTCATCAGCATTTGGTATTCTATCGGCTGGTTGAAAATGGTGATGTTGAGATTGTAAGAATCTTGCATGGGAGGATGGATATTGCATCCAAGTTAAGGTAAAGAAAAGGTATGGAGTTCTGTTATTCATACTGGAGCACCAAGAAAGCTGTCCTGGCCAAGCACGGTATTCAGTGGAATAGTCCGTCTGTAATGAACCCGGGCATAATGTTCGATTAAACTATCCAAAATGAAGAAGATTAAATATAAAACCAGTGTAACTCTTCTGGTCGTCCTGGCCAGCCTTGTATGCATACTTATTTGCTTGATGGTCATACGTATCTTCAGCCCTGGAGAAGAGGCCGTCGTCGGCATTTTTTCCTTGGCCGCAACACTTGTTGGAACCATCTTCATTGCCATAGAGCTGAAAAACAGTTCGGAAGTCACCTGCAGTGAGATGTTGATAGATCTGAACAATTACTTCCATGACAGTGACCGTCTGATGAAAGTGTATGAAGTGCTGGAGAAGTGCAATGACGAGAATGACTATACTGCCGGCCAGTGGAAAGAAGTTTCCAGTGTCGAGGTTGCCCAATACTGTACATTCTTCGAGAATCTCTTCCTTCTTTACAGACATCACATCGCCAGCATCGATGATCTGGATGATCTGTTCGGATACAGATTCTTCAGCTTCGTAAACAATCCTTACATTCAGGAGAAATACATCTTCCCGACATCTTCGTCCTATGCCGAGATTTTCGAACTGTACAAAGTCTGGATCAAGCACCGCTGTCAGGAGAACAACGGAGCCAAGGGATGGCAACGTCATATTCCTTGTTCGGATTACATCATTCCGTATGAATATCTCGACGGGAAGCTTTATCTGTATGATTATGGCACCGAGACTTATAACAAGTCTTTGAAAGTCTTTGAGGCTAATGGGAAGAGGTTCGAGATGCGCCAGCTCGGATTTGACAGCATCAGCACAATAATACGCCTTCAAGACAAGGTGGTGGATAACATTGAGGACAAAGATACATATTACGCTCTTTCACGTGCGGAAATCCTTGAATCCGTCCAGATGGACTATGTGGCAGGCATTTTCAATGAGGATGATGAAATGGTTGCATTTGCCGTGATAGTAAGTAACAGGACCGGAGGCAGAAGTCTCGCGGTCGATTTCGGGCTTGCACCAAACAAGTGCTTCACTTTTGATGCTGTATGCTCTGATCCGGAGTGGCGCGGCTATGGTTTCCACAGGCAGTTCATCAAATGGACTGTGGAACTTTCAGAGTCCGCCGGTATCGGGAACATACTTGCTACCGTATCACCGGACAATGCTCCGAGCCGACTGAATTTCCTTGCCGAAGGGTTCACTGTCAAGGATACGAAGACAAAGTATTCGGGTCTCAAAAGAAACCTTTTGCTTAAGTGTCTAACTGATTAATTAATACAATTATCTCCCCCTTGAAATCATTACTTGAAACAAGTTCATAAATCTCTGGGAAGTCCTTCTGGAACAACTTTCGAAGTTCGGAGGATAGATCGAAAGATGCTTTTTCGGTTACTGTTTACTTTGCCTTTTTGTATAGGGGTAGTGCTGCCATTTTGTACAAAAGTATCCAATAAGCACTGAAAATTAGGAATTGCCCCCTAAAAATGTCCAATAAGAACTTTTTGATATCCTGTCTGGCCGGATGAAACAGGATTGGTTAGACGGCGAAAAAAACTAAGTTTTGCTTCATTCGTCTGCACATACGTTTCGGACATACTGAAATAAATACCGACACCCTGATTATCTATAATATGTGTACCACTTTGGTACATTAAATATTCTTGCTATATTTGCAAAAACATTTGCATTATGGTAGTTGTAAGCAGTAGAGAATTCAGGGCTAACCAAAAGAAATTCTTTGACCTTGCCCAAAGTAATCTTGTTATTATAAAGTCACGTAGTCACGGGAGTTATAAATTGATACCTGTGCTGGATTCCGATACCGTGATAAGTGAAGCCGAGCTTCAAGCCAAAATCAACCGTGGAATAGCTGAATATGAACGTGGAAAAGCAATCGCTATTCAGGAAGGTGAAACTTCTGAAGAGTATCTCGCAAGGCTTTTGTCTGAATAGACCTTCACTATGGAATACAAGATTGTTTTTTCCTCAGATGCTCAGAAGGACCTGAAGATACTTCAGAAAAAGGCACCCGGGGCTCTCCCAAAACTCGCTAAACTTCTTGATGAATTGAAGGCTCATCCGAAAACCGGGACAGGTAAGGTCGAGCATCTCAAGGGTTATGACGGAACTATTTATTCGAGACGAATTACTCACGAGCACAGATTGGTCTACAAAATCTATGACGATGTGGTTGAAGTTTTGATCTTGTCTGCCTTTGGACATTACGAGTAAACATATTTTTTACATTCGTAAACATGTAAGTCTTGCCGGCACTATTTGTCGTCTTCTCTCAGTTTCTCCTTGTATTTTTTGTCATAGGCTTCACCTCTCGGAACAAGGTACTTGAAGAAAACGCAGTCATCGATGATCTCGATGTGGAAGATGAAGAACGCACGGAGGCTTCCGATGCGGATGCGGTAAACGTTGTCATAGCCGACAAGCTTCTTGCAGTCGGTAATCTCATCCAGACATGACGCATTCTTGACCTCAAGGATTGTATTCCTGACGGAATTCAGTGTCTTGCCCGACAGCTTACGGACTGATTTCTCAAAATCCTTCGAGTATTTCGTTTTCATAGTCCCAGCCAGTTCTCAAAGTCCTTGGTCTCTTCTTCAGAAAGCTCGACGTCTCCGTCGGGACGGACATTGCACAGATACTGGTAGGTCGCCGCCTCGTTCATGTCCTCCACCTCCTTCTCGAGGAGTGATTCGATATAGTTCTTGAGGTTTGTGCCGGACGCGGCCGCCTTGATGGAAAGGAATCGGTATACATCTTCTCGGATGTCGATGTTCTTTCTTTTTGTCTGAACTGCTGCAGTATTCATAATTCGTTACTTTTGTATTATGTGCAAATGTATATAATATATTTGAAAGCACAATATATCACTTTCAACTTGTATTGAGATATAGCAAATATACTATTGACATAGCAGACAGAATCCTCGGTGGATGTCCTATCGCAGAGGCCTGCAGAATGGAACATTCCTTCGAAACTGAGGTCTTCATCAAGCTGAGGCCAGTGAATTCCGGAATAAGAAAGATAGAAATCGTTTAGCTGCTGCTCCGGGGACCTTAACCCCTTTCTCCAGGTCCCCGGAGTGGCACAGACACTTTGGCGCCGGTGCCTACTTGAACAACTGAGGTGCGAAACGGTAGAGGCTCTCACGCCATACCGGCCAGGTGTGACCGCCGGGGGTCTCGAAATATTCGTAGCTGATGCCCAGACTGTCGAACTTCTCACGCATCACGCGGCAGTTGTTCCAGGCGATGTCCTCCTGACCGCCCATGGTCAGATAGAATACCTTGAACTGGTGGTTGTAATAATCCGGTCTTTCTGCAAGCAGTTTGTAGTAGGGTTCGGCGCTGTAGCCTGTCATACCCATAGGAGTGCTCTGGGCGAACCAGCCCGAGCTGAACACGCCGACATAGCGGAAGAGCTCCGGATGCGTCACAACCGTATTCAGAGTCTGGATTCCTCCCATAGAAAGACCTGCGAGCGCACGGTGGCCGGCATCGGCAACTACCCTGAACTCCTTCTCCACAACGGGGATGCAGTCATTGATAAGTTCGCTCTCGAAATCCTTTGTATTGCCGTCGCACATAGCCACAATCATAGGATTTGCCTGTCCGGTGGCAATTAGGTTGTCGAGTATGATGTCTGTGCGTCCCTGATTGGCCCATCCGGTCTCATCCTCTCCCCCGCCGTGCTGTATATAGAGCACGGGATATTCCTTCCTGACCTTGTCGTAGCCTGCGGGAGTATAAACGAACATCCTTCTCCAGGCATTGGCCGTAGAGGAGAAATAACGCAGCTGGCTCACCTTTCCGTGAGGCACGTCCTGCACATAGAAACGGTTGTCACCCTGTGCGTATGGAATCTCTATGCCGCTGGTGAACTGGCTGCAGCCGTAATAAACATTTGAAGAAGGGTCAGCCACGCGCACGCCGTCAACTACGAGGAAATAGTAATGGAAACCCTCGGTCTGGGGTTCGGTCACGCAGCTCCACTCGCCTTTGGCATCCTTGGTCATATCATAGACCTTGCCCAGATCCACCTGAACCTTGGCGGCGGTAGGAGCATTCACGCGGAAAACCACCCTGTTGTCGGGCAGTACCATAGGGAATTCCCTCCCGCGTACGCCCTGGCGCGAAGCAGTTACGTCGGGCTCGACACCTATGCCCTCAACATGCTGTACGACGGGTTTGATGGTTCCGTCAGGGTTGTAGAACATTTCGTCGAAGCAAACGCTGCGACGACCGGTGGCGGGGCCGTAACCGTCAATGGAAACGGTGCTGTTGTGGTAGAACAGATATGAATGTCCCTTGTAATCTATCACACCCGGATGTATGGTGAAGCTGTCCTTCGCCATTCCGCTCAATTCACCCTTGAACTCCCAGGGGCCTTCCACATTGTCTGCCATAGCATAGGATATTGTCTCACGACCGGGACCCATTGAGGCATATACCATATAATAATGGCCGTCGCGTTTGTAGAGCCAGGGGCCTTCCACATAGTTCTTCATCGGAAGAACCTGTATCTCGCCGTCAAGCTCCACCATATTCTTCTTAAGGCGGGCAAGGAAGCAGGTGCCGTTGCCCCAGGCGAGCCATGGAGTGCCGTCATCATCTATCATCACTGTGGGGTCGATGTCATTCCACCAGCCGCGAGGGCCGTTGGGTGTCATTTCATCGGTAATCAGGGGTTTGCCTATGGCATCCGTATAAGGTCCCGTAGGGTTGTCTGCCACAGCAACGCCTATACACTTGGCATTGTAGGGCTCACCGCCCTGAGCAGTGACGTAGTAATAATACCTGCCGTCAACCTCTATGGCCTGCGAAGCCCAGGCTTCGCCTATGCCCCAACTGAAATCGGTGGGAGCGAAGACCACACCGTGGGACTTCCAGGTCACCATATCATCCGTGGAGTAGCACAGCCAGTTTGTGATGTTGAAACCGTATTTGCCTTCGTAGCCCGGACGGTCTTCAAAACACTCGTCGTGGCCGCAGAACATATAGAGCCTGCCATCGGAGAACACCACGGGAGCGGGATCTGCCGTATAGCAGTCGCGTACCAGAGGATTGCCGGTATAGGTGAAAGTACCCTCCTCCTGTGCGGGAGAGCCGCAGGAAGCCAGCACTGCAAGCGCAGCTGCTGCCAATATTATTGAATATCTTTTCATAGGTCCTTATATTTATTTGAACAACAGAGGTGCCACTGTATAGAGGGCGCGGCGCCAGGTGAGGAACTCGTGTGCGGTACGCTCCGAAACGTGGCCCACGGCATTGTAGCCGGCCTCATTGAGCGCGGCCACCGCCTCGTTGATGCGCTCCGGCATCTCCAGCTCGCCGCAGCTGAGGAAGATAAGTTCGGGCTTGTGCGAGAGTTTTGCGATTTCCTCGAGAGTGTACATTCCGCCGCTGAGTATGCAGAAGTAGCCGAAAGTCTCGGGGCGGCGCAGGGTGATGAGGTGAGTCTCCATACCGCCCATCGAAAGGCCGGCCATAGCGCGGTGCTTCCTGTCGGGTACAGTGCGGAAGTGACTGTCAATATAGGGGATGAGCTCATCCACAAGCACGGTCTCGAATTCCTTGGCCGTAAATTCTCCCATATGTCCGAATTTTATCTCGTTGGTCATACCGTAGGTCATCACGATGATGAAGGGGTCTATCTTTCCATCGGCAATCATATTGTCCATAATGATGCCAGCGCGGCCCTGACGGCTCCAGGAAGTCTCATTCTCGCCCCATCCGTGCTGGAGATAGAGTACGGGATATCTGGTCTTGCCTTTCTCGTAACCGGCCGGAGTATAAACTATCGCCGTCTTGAATTCGCCTGTGCTCTTTGAATGGAACAACACTTCCTGCAGATTGCCGTGGGGAACGTCCTTCGTAGCATAGAAATCCTCGTCGGGTGCGGGAATTTCCATTCCGCTCTCCCAACGGCAGGAGCCGAAGAAATTATGGGTGCCGGGGTCGTTGAAAACGCCTCCGTCAACAATCAGATGATAGTAGTGGAAGCCCTCCGCCTCGGGAACTTCCGTGGTTCCGCACCAGAATCCGTCTTCACCCTTGTGCAGGGTCGTGCCCCCGCGTCCGCCGAGACCGAGAGTAACCTTCACGCTCTGAGCCTGGGGAGCGTTTATGCGGAAGCGTACATAACCCTGTGAATTGACCATAGGATACTGCTGGCCGGGCTGGTTCCAGAAATTGGGCTTGAAGTCCTCTATGACGGCGGGAGCCTTGCAGACGTTGAAGAATGCCGTCATCTTGCCCAGAGTATTGCGGTCATACATCTTCATTCCGTGTCCGCCGCCCTCAACGGTATTGAGTTCTGCCTTTACGCCGGCAGCCGTGAGAGCCTCATAGAAATGAGGAGCCTGGCAGTAGGGAACAACATTGTCGGCCGTACCGTGGAAAATGTCGATGGGAGGATCCGAAGGGTCGATATAGGCGATGGGGCTCAACGCCTTGAAAGCCTCCTCGTATTCAGGAGCGTAGTCGTGGCCTATGAGCACCTCTTCCGGAGTGTTGCCCCACTGACGGGGAGCATCGCAGTTCATCTTGAACATATCGATGGGCCCTGACCACACGCAGGCTGCATCAACGCTGCTGCTTTGGTCCAGATTGCCTCCGACATTGCCCTCGAGAGCCTCTACGTTGCCGGAAGTGGCAGTAAGGGCAGCAAGGTGCGCGCCTGAAGAGAAGCCTGAGATACCTACAAATGAGGCATCGAGTTTATATTCCGCGGCGTGGGCGCGTATGAAACGTATGACGCCCTTGATGTCATTAATCTGTGCGGGGAACTTGGCATCGGTGCTGGCGCGATGATTGGGCGTCACTACGGCGTAGCCTTCATTCAGAAGGGACTGCACTATGGTTCCCAGATCGGCCATTCCCTTGGAATTGTTGCCGCACCACTCGCTACCGTAGATATGGACCACTACGGGATAGGAATCCTTCACCTTCTTGGGAAGATAAATGTCCATATTGTGATAAACCTGACCGTCACCTGCATAGTTGACGTCCTCGAATTTCTGCGAATAGCTCATCTCGAACTTGGGCATCTGCCATCCACCGAAGTCCTGTGCAAAAGCCGACAACGCGGCTGCCAGACAAATAATGATACTGAATGTCTTTTTCATATTTCTACCAGTTTTTTCTGAAATTCCACTTTGAATTGTCCGAATTGAAATCGAAAGGAGCCAGCGTAGGGGTGCTGTCGGCTATGGAATAGAGCACCAGCTCTTCTTCGTGGCCCGGAACGCTCTTGGGCACTATCCTGTAAGTACCGTCGATGAGCTGCTCTATCTTCCAGAGCTGCTCGGGAGCTCCGGTGAACTCGGGAACCGCGATGACCTCGGCGTCAGCAGTCGCAGCCAGGGCCCTCTGCGTACCTGCAATGACTATCCTGTAATACTGCCCTCCCAGATATCCGCCGGCCTCGGGGACCGCAGTTATCTCCCATTTCTGATGGGGACGGCCCATATAGTCGGATATGCGTATGTCTATGTCCCCCTCGGGCCATCCGCCGATGACATCTTCCAGTTTCTGCTGCTCGAGAGCCTTTACGGGCTCGTTGGGGTCCATTCTCCAAAATGCCATCCTGTTCATGGGAAGCCTTACGAAATCCACGGCCAGTTCCAGAGCATATCCGCGACGCTCGGATTCTATGCCATATACGCCGTCCGTGAAAAGTTCACCAGCATAAGGCCAGCCGTTTTTCCACAGAAGAGGCCTGATGGCCAGCACGCTGCGTCCGCTACGGTCGAAATCCGCCTCGAAATGGCAGGACATCTTCTCCACGCCTTCAGCCTCTATGTAACGTCCGAAATGTCCGGCACCGGCAAGACGCGAACTGCCCGCAAGCACCATACGTCCGCCGCCCTTTATCATATCGCGGCCTACGTTGTCGATAAATGGACCGGAAACGTTGCGGGAGCGACCGCAAACGATGTTGTATGTCGAATTGACACCGTCGCAGCAGGTGCCGTGAGTACCCAGAAGGTAGTACCAGCCGTCCTTATAGATGAGGTCCGTGGCTTCGCAGTCAATCGCGATATCCTTCTCAACGTTGCCCTCTACACGGGCTCCGGTGACAGGGTCCAGCTCCACTATGCGTATGAAACCGAAATATGTGCCGTAGGTGCACCACAGACGGCCTGTGATAGGGTCCAGGAGGAGCGAGGCATCTATGGCATCGCAGTCCTCGTCATATTCGGATGATGCGACCTCGACAGGCTCGCTGAAGCCGAAATCGGGCGACTTGGAGTCCAGAGTCTTCGTCCACATAGTAAGTATCCTGCCCTTGTGCCCGCCTCCGAGACCTCCTCCCGTGGAACTGTAAGCCACGAGATACCTGTCCCCTATCTTCATCGCATCCGGCGCGGCACCTCCTCCCGGGCGCACGGCTCCGGGAAACCAGTTCCATCCGTCGGCGGAAATTAGTCCGCCACCGCCTGTTCCGAAAGTATAGTATTTTCCGTCACATTCGACTATGGTCGAAGGATCGTGTATCCAGGGTTTCCCTTCCTGAGCGTATGCCTGGACCAGCAGATACGACGCGAATATGATTGCTATGGCTTTTTTCATAACTGATTGCTTATTGTATAGTCTGTAACGGGATTTCCGTATTCGTCAAGGAATCTGACACAGAAATCGCTCATACCGGGACCGTTTATCACAAAACCGCGCAGAACGTGAGGACCGGCGGTAATCCTCAGGCGTTTCGAGCAGCAGTCATCCTGCACCATACGTCTGTCTCCGGAAAGTATCACGGCCTCGCTGCCATCTATCCACCACTGGGATGCGGAGTTGGAGCCGACGGCCAGACGTACTGTCACATCCTTGGGGAAATTCACCACGGTGACAGCCTGGAAAATCACTCCGTAGAACTGCTTGTCCGTCTCCGTTGCGAAACGGAACAGCTTGACATTGAAAAGCTTGCTGTCATAGCAGTGCCAGACCAGTTTCTTCTTCCCTACCTTCACCTTCTGGCCGTCTTTCGGGACTATTGTCTTCTGCTCCTTGTAATAAAGTGTATCGAAGGCAGCTCTGATATAACTGTCCGTAAATACGGCGTTGGTAAAGTTGGGCTTGTCGATAGGGTCAAGCAGAGTCCATCTGCGTATGAAACCTTCACTGTCCGGAGTTGCCGCTTCCTGAGTCTGGGGTACGAAATACATATCCAGAGTCAGTTTGTTGGGTTCGGCGGGAGCCTGTGCCTGTCTGGGAGGAAAGCCTGCAGGCATAGGCCCGGGGCCTGGCTGGGCCGAAACAGTCAACACGCCCAGCAGTACAAGTGCCGCAGATGTCAGTATCTTTTTCATGGAACTATTTTTTGAATATCAATTTGACGAATTCGTTCAGGCTACGCCTCCAGGTAAGCCACTCGTGTGCGGTGCCCTGAGATACGTAGCGGGTATATTTCACGCCCTTCTCGGAGAGCATCCTGTCCAGCATCATTCCTCCGAGCCCCTCTTCCGTGCCATTGGACATGAAGAGCACGGGCACTTCGGTGTTGAACTTCCCGGAATCGTGGAATACGCCTCCCCAAAGGTCATCGACCTTCATACCGGGGAATACGAATATGGCACCGCTGAAAGCACCTATGCCGCTGAAAAGATCGGTATGGGCCAGACCGATATCGAAAGCCTGATGGCCACCCCAGGAAAGTCCTGCTATGGCCCTGTCCTTCCTGTCGGAGCTGACTTTGAAATTACCTTCTATATAAGGTATGAGTTCCTCAATTACTATTTTCCCGAAACTTGCGCCGAAACTCTCCATAGTCTCGCCGGGGATGGTTCCGAAACCGTAATCGCAATCGCCGTTGTCCATCACGACAACCATGGGCACAGCCTCACCGGAAGCGATGTTGTTGTCCATAATCTCTGCCATACGACCCTGCTCGTGCCATCCCGTCTCGTTCTCGGCCATACCGTGCTGGAGTATGAAATAGGGATATTTGTCTGTTGAAGCATCATACCCGGCGGGGGTGTAAACGAAACACCGACGCATCCTGCCGCTGATTTCCGACCAGTAATGGCATTCTCTTACCTGGCCGTGCGCAATGGTAGGATTGAAGGTATAGTAGGCAGCATCCTCGGGTTTCTCCGGAATCTCCAGACAACTGTAACAACTGCCACAGCCGTAAACCGTATATACATTGGGATCGTTGACGTTCACACCGTCCACCACAAGCCTGTAGTAATGAGGGCCCACGGTCAGGGGATCAGTGGTGACTTTCCACAGACCGTCGGCGTTCCTTGTCATAGGATAGACCTTGCTGCATATGTCAACGGCCACCTCACGGGCCTTGGGCGCATCCAGCACAAACGTAGCGCGTCCCAGACTGTCCACGCAGGGATATATAGCCCCCGGAACATTGTTCTGAGCGGTGACGCCCTCGGGAGGGTTCACAGCCCTGAATGACGAGAAAACTATCTTGTCCAAATCGACGCTGCCACTGACAAGCTCGACGCGGAGATTCTTCACTCCTGAAAGTTCAGCCTCAACGTCCAGACCATACATACCCCAGCCGCTCTTCTTCGGAACTTCGATTTCGCCCAACACTATATCGTCCGCTTTGAAGCGGAGCTTGCCGCCCTTTGCGGAACGAAGGCCCGCAGTCATACGCGCAGGGGTATAGAAACCGAAATCCACGTCATTGTAGGTGGACCAGGAGTCCTTGCCCTGATAGCTTATGTACCAGCCGTCGAACCAGCGGCCTTTGGCAATATAGTCTGTCTTCACCGAAGAGGCCTCGCTGTAGCGGTCAACCTCTATGGGCCTGTCGGCCTTCGTAAGCCCCACGCCGCGGAGAGTGGGCGTGACCTGCTGTATGGTGCCGTCCTCGTTGAAATACACCCTGTCTATGCAGGTAGAGCGGTTCTTGTCGAAATCAGGGGAATACGCATTGTTGTGATAGAAGAGATACCACTGGCCCTTAAACTCCACCAGTGAATGATGGTTGGTCCAGCAACCCGGAGTCTCCTCCATTATGAGGCCCTTGAACTCATAGGGTCCGAGGGGATTGTCGCTCATCGCATAGGCGAGAGTCTCCGTACCGTTCTCCTTGCGTACCCAGGGATAGGTCAGATAGAACTTGCCGTTGCGTTCGAATGCGAACGGGCCTTCCTTGAAGCCTTCGGGCAGTCCCTTATCCAAAGACTCGCCCGCTACCTTTATCGGCGGCATATTCTTGGGCATATCCCCCTTCGGTTCTATCGTAATCTCATGAACCTGGCCTTCCTCCAGCTCCAACATATTATCCTTGAGCTTCGCACCGCGCAGGCCCATTCCTGACCATATCAGATATGCGCTGCCGTCAGAGCACTGCAGCACGCAGGGGTCTATGCCCATAACGCCCTCGATTGGCTTCTCCTGCGGCACATAGGGGCCTTCCGGCTTGTCAGCCACGGCAACACCCACGGCGAAACCCATACCGGAAGCGGGAGCATCGGGGAAATAGAAATAATACTTGCCATCCTTGCACACGCAGTCGGGAGCCCACATCGCGAATCCGGCCGGATTGCCCCAAGGCACGTCTTCCTGTTTGAGAATGACTCCGTGATCCCTCCAGTCAACAAGGTTGTCGGTAGAGAAAACGTGATAGTCCGCCATACAGAACCAGTCTTTCCCACGGGGATTTCTGGGGTCGCGTATGTCATGAGAGGGATAAAGGTACAGACGTCCGTCGAATACCCTGGCCGTGGGGTCGGCGTTGTACTGTCCTTTGATTACAGGATTCTGCGCGGACAAGGTCATCGCCGTGCAGAAAAGAAGCAAAAATCCTGATATATGTTTCATATCCAACTATTTGAAAAGTTTTTTGAGAGTAGTGGCAAGATAAGTTCTGGCATTCATCCAGGTATGTCCGCCCTCGGTGAACATCTTTTCGTAATTCACGCCCTTCCGGTCCAGATATTCCTGATTGTTCAGAACCTCCTGATACAGGAAATCGGATGTGCCTACGCCGTACCACAGAAGTTTGAGTTCCCTGTTCAGCGTCTCGGCCGTCAGCCCTGAGAAATGCACGTCCATCATTTCCGGGGTGAGATATGCGCTGTAGGAACACAGCCAGGCGAACTTGTCCAGATTGGACAGGGCCGTGAAAAGCGACTGGCCGCCTCCGCGTGAGAAACCTGCAATGGCCCTGTGATCCCTGTCGTTCACCGTGCGGAAGTTCTTCTCAACATAAGGCATCAGGGTACTTGTCATCTCCGTTGCGAACTCGGTGTACATATCGGCCGCGGCAAGGCTGGAAGGCATAGGAGTGCCCTTCATCATATAGCCGTAAGGTAGCACCACCAGCATCTCCTCGGCCTGGCCGTCGGCAATGAGATTGTCCAGAATCGTATTCACCCTACCGACCTTGAACCAGGTCTCCTCGGTGTCTGTCGTTCCGCTGACAAGGTAGAACACAGGATAATTCTTCCCGGAGGTTTCATAGCCTGCGGGAGTATATACTATCAGGGGACGCCACATTCCGAGAACCTCGGAATACACGGTGCAGTACTGCATTCTGCCGTGCGGCACGTCCTTTATGGTGTAAAGCGCAGTGCTGTCGGGAATCTGGACAAGACTGGCCTTGAAATTTTCATTCGGGAAAAGGTCCGTATTGAGCGGATCGTTGACGGAAACCCCGTCCACAACGAAATTATACGGATAGATGTCTGCCTTTTCAGGCTGAAGGGTAATGCTCCACACGCCTTTGCTGTTGCGTACCATAGGGAGCAGTCCTTCGGTGAACTGCGAGGAGAAAAGCACCTCTTTCGCATCCGGGGCCACATAATTGAAAGTCACGTGGTTTACCACTTTGGGAAGCGGCTTGTCCTTGAAGAAGGGAATCTTGCTGAAATCCGGCAATTTGTGGACAAGGGGTGATACCACGGAATTGTCGGTGTACCAGGCTCTGCCCTTGGGATAGTCCACGCCCATTATATCCATCATCGTCATCGCATAGCGGCGGCCGAGTTCCCTGTAGCCTACTGCATCGAAATGCAGGCGGTCGAAATTCTCGGTGCAACCGCTGGAAGAAATGACGTGTGCGGTAGGTATCACTTCGGGGAGGCGGTTGATAATAACATTGTGGGCTGCGCAGGTGCCGCCGCGGTCGCTGTTCACGACCTCGCCTGCCAGCAGAGGAACGTCTTCGGCGCGAAGGTCGAGGTCCTTCAGCAGACGTTCATAAAGGGTCTTTATCTTTTCGAGCCATATCTCCTGGCCCGTATCGGATTCGCCCTGATGAAGGAGAATGCCTGAAATTACACCGTCCTTCTGAGCTTTTTTCGCCATCTGCACAAGACGGGCATAAGGATCGTTGTCATAGGTCTCGAGCCAGGGCTTCATCCAGTCGGGAGCCTCAGAAGCGACATAGTTCTCCATATTCTCGGAGAAGAATCCGTCTATCTTGATGCCTCCCACGGCGACGCATATCACTCCCACCCTATGACCTTCCGGAAGATACTTTACAAGAGTCCTTCCGAAATAATCCACCGGAGTAAGCCCCGTGCCGGGACGGCACAGAGGCGGAACGGCGTCGTACCACTTTCCAGCCTTGCGCCCCATTTCGGGAAAATCCACCGCGGCCATCATACGGAATGACGGATTTACACCCTCGAGGTCACATTCCTCAATACGGGCGTTGCCTTCCATATTGGATTGGCCGAAACACAGGAAAATGTGGAAATTTTCATCCCTCGCCGACAGGGTGGTGCTCATTGTAAGGACGGCGAACAGGAGTGTAGCAAGTCTGTAATTTTTCATAGTAACAAATATATGAATTTTTTGAAAAAAAGGAGCGGACTCCGGACTGGGGCCCGCTCCAGATATTAACCAAATATTAACTGCTACCAACCAGGGTTCTGGCGAAGGTTGGGGTTGATGTCGCAAACATCCTGAGGGAAGGGGAACAGAACGTGCTTTTCAGCATTGAAGCCATAGGAAGCACCTGCAGCGTCTGAAGGATTGGTGTGGGTGATATAGAACCTGTGAGCGGCTTCACCGTCCTTGTGCATTGCATCCCAAAGTTCGGGAATGTTCTTGCCCGCATTCTTCAGACCGTCGAAATCTTTCCAGCGGACGATATCGGGCCAGCGGCAGCCTTCGAGCCACAACTCGAGTTTCTTCTCACGCTTCAGAACGTTCATATCAACAGCGTCGAGGGGTTTGATACCGGCACGTTCGCGAATTGCATTGATATATGTCTTGGCAGTACCGGCGTCGTTGGTCTGGAGGCAAGCCTCGGCAGCCATAAGCAGAACTTCGGCATAACGCATTATGGTGAAGTTGTTCACACGGAGGTTATTGCCGGGGTTCTTGAGGTCGGCCGTACGGGTGATGGGCTTGAGAGCCAGATACATACACTGGGCATACAGACCTTTGTTGCCGATACCTATAGCCTTGCAAGTCTTCTTCTCGTCGAGTGTCAGCTCGTCAACAGCCTTACCGTTTTCATCATTGACACCGGGATAGGCCATATTGTAAACCACATCCTCGATTGAGATGATGGAGCCTTTGAGACGATATGAATCAAGACCGTCGTTCTCCACGAACTCCGCGGCGAAAGACTCGGGCACTCCGAGACCGCCCCAACCGTCGATGGAAGAATAGGCAGTGTTGGGATTGGCCACGAAGTGATCGGAACGCCAGTTCCAGAGATTTGACTCCATCCAGGTGGTACGGTTCATCAATGAAGGGTTGCCTTCCCAGGGCATACCGGCCATACTGCTGTTGTCCTGAACGTTTGCCTCGAAAATCTTCTCTTCATTGGCATCTCCCTCAATGTGGAACAGATCTGCGTATCTGCTGCCGGGAACAAGTTCATACTTCTTTGAACTGATGACAGCCTGAAGAGCGGCCTTGGCGCCTGCATAATCACCAGCGAAAAGGAGGGACTTGCCGGCAACTGCCTTGGCGAATCCTTTGGTAACCTTGACGGCACCGTCCTGGTCCTGAGGGCTCTTGCGCTCGTCCAGGTCGGGATAAGCTTCCTCGCACTCGGCAGCGCACCACTTGAGGAGTTCCTCGTGGGTCTTGGGATTGACGGGGTCGGTGTCGCAGTTGAAAGGAAGTTCCGAAGGAGAAAGGATGTGGTCAACAAGCGGAGGAGTGCCCCAGCCTATGGCAAGAGTCATATGCATCCATGCGCGGAGAACCTTTGCCTCTGCAACAACTCTCTTGGTAACGGCGGTCTTGGTACCGTCAGGCAAACCGTCTTTGAACTTGTCGATGACAAGGTTGCAGTAGTACATCGCATAATAGATGTTCTTGTATGTGAGTCCTGTGGGCTCGCAGCTTGAATCGTGACGGAACTCATTCATCTTGAAGATGTGGTCGTTGTCGCCCCAGAATTCGCCGGCTGCCAGAAGGTCATCACCGCACTGGTTGAAAGCCTGACGCAAAGGAGAATAGGTAGAACCTCCTTCCTGAGAGCAAACGTTCCAGATAAAGCCCTGGTATGCAGCGACCATTGCGGCCTCTGCATCGGCATCTGTCTTATAGAACGTATCGGTAGTCACAACACCCTTCTGGGGTATTTCGAGAAGATTCTGGTTGCAGGATGCGAGAAGCATCGCCAGAGAGCAGACTATGGGGATAAATATCTTTTTCATATGATTATACCTCATTTAGATTAGAATGTAAGATTGATACCGAAGAGCACCTTCTTGATGGTAGGATAAGTACCTGCATCGTAGCCGGAGTCCTTGAAATTGCCTGTAGTGGCAGTCTCGGGATCGCAACCGGGATAAGTGGTGATGGTAAAGAAGTCATCAAGTGAAACATAGAACCTCAGATTGCTGATAAGAGCCTTCTTGGTGATGTCCTTGGGAAGGGTGTAACCGAGCTGAATCTGTTTGAACTTGAAGAATGAGCCGTCGAACAGGGCTGCGCTTGAGCTCCAGAATGTCCAGTCTTTGCCGACCTTGGCCATATCGGGATACTTGGCACCGGTGTTGCCGGCCTTGTATGAATTCCTCCAGAAAGTGTTGAGGGAGTTTGTCCTCTCACGGTCAGCCGAATAGAGCAGTGAGAATATCTGGTTGCCTGCCTGGCCAGTACCGAACACGCTGAAATCGAGGCCCTTCCAGGCGAGGTTGATGGTGATACCATAAGTTGCATCGGGAATGGACTTGCCTATATACTGAAGGTCATTTTCGGTAACGGAACCTGTCTTCTCCCCGTCAGCATTGTAATACAGGGGTGAACCGTCAGTATCTACGCCCGCATATTTGTAACCGCGGAAGTACCATGTAGGCTGGCCTACCTCAAAGGCAGTACGTATCTTGTTGTTCAGACCGGATACACCTCCGACGGTTCCCTCGAGACGGGGAATAGTGGAGTGCATGCTGGTAACCTTATTATTGATGGTGGCCACATTGGCACTGATTCCATAGTGGAAGTCACCGATTGTGTCCTTCCAGCTGATTTCGAATTCAACACCGGTGTTGAGCACTGTACCGGCATTCACAATCGAACTCTTCACACCCACCTCAGGAACAACCTTGATTTCTGACAAAAGGTCATCGGTGGTCTTGCGATACCAGTCAAACCCGAAGGTCAGACGATCGCGCAGGAAGCGTGCATCGAGACCTACGTCAATCTGATTTGAAGTCTCCCATTTCAGGTCTTCGTTGGCAATGGTCGTAGGACCGGAACCATAGGTAAGAGGACCGTTGGGATCTGAAGGATTGTACTGATACCACTGGTCATTGAGGGCGATTGTGGCTGAATAAGGATAATTGTTCAGTATATTCACGTTACCGTTGCGTCCCCATGAAGCGCGGAGTTTGAGGAATGACATCGCATCCTTGTCCACGTTGTCCTTCACGAATGCCTCGTTGCTGATGGTCCAGCCGATTGAAGCTGAAGGGAAGTAGCCCCAACGTGACTTCTTGGCGAGTTTCGAAGAGTCGAAGGCATCGGCACGGAAGTTGGCCTGGATGCTGTAGCGCTTGTCATAAGTATAGGTAAGACGGCCGTAGTAAGAGATGCTTGTGCTCTTTCCGGGGGCATTGCCCACAGTCTTGGCCACGTCACCCTTCACGAAGTCCATATAGCGGAAGTTGGGCTCTGTGGATTTCATTATGTCAGTTCCCTGAGCACTTGTGTTCACGTTATCCCAGTTGTTGGCTATGTATGACATACCTATCATCGCACCTAAATCGTGTTTGCCCGCAAATACCTTGTTGTAGTTGGCAAAGTTCTCCCACTGGTAGTAATATCCGGTATTCACGTTTGCCGAAATATTGTACTGGGTATTGTTGGCCATACTTGAAAGGTAGTAGGGAGCAGCGTAGCTGTGTGAGGAGTTCTGTGTGATTCTGTATCCGAAGCGGGATGTAATCACAAGTCCTTCAACGGGCTTGAGATTGGCATAGAATGTTCCCCTTACGTTGATACCGCCTGAAGTGGCTTCCGTACGGTCGCGCTGAATGAGGGGGTTACCGGTTGCTTCCTGAAGGAACCTTGAGGTATTGTAGAAATCGTTGTTGTGATTAGGGTCACGAAAAACGAGCTCAGGGTTAGTGTTGTACTTGGCCTGGAGGTCAACGGGCGCATCCTTGATGTCGCTTACATAAGCGGGAGTGAGTGGATCCAGTGACATCACAGAGTTGAGCATTGAGCCATATGAAGACTCTGACACGTTCTTGCGGTCCCATTTCTCAATCGAGTTGTTCGTGCCGATCTGGAACCATTTGAAAATGTTGTAGTCGGCGTTGATCTGGGCGCTGAGACGGCGGTAAGTATCGTTCTTTCCTATGATGATACCGTCATTGTCCACATAATTGAGCTGGGCGAAGAAATGGCCCTTGTCGTTACCGCCCTGAAATGTGAGAGCGTGCTGGTGTGCGAAACTGGGTGCGAATACTGCGTCAAACCAGTTGTGGTTCTGTCCGTCCCACTTGTTGTCCTGCAGCAACTGGTCAGTGAATGAAGGACTTATGGCCTTCTGGAATTCAATGTACTCGTCGGCTTCGAACAGTTCGGCCTTCTTTGCAAGACTCTGAATCATGAACTTGCCCTCGTAAGAGATGGAAGCATGGCCGGTCTTACCCTGTTTTGTGGTGATGAGAACGACACCGTTACCTGCCTCTGCACCGTAGATGGCTGCTGAAGCGCCGTCCTTGAGGACCTCCATAGACTCGATCATGGAAGGATCGAGGTACTGGATGTTATCAACCTTCAAACCGTCGACAATCAAAAGGGGACCGATATTGCCGGAATTGGAGGAGATACCGCGTACGCGGATTTGAGCGCCTGTACCGGGAGCTCCGGAAGTGCTCACAATCTGAACGCCGGCAGCCTTACCCTGAAGAGCAGCAGCGGCATCGGAAGTGGAGCGGTTCATCAGGTCCTCTCCGCGAACGGAGGCAACGGAGCCTGTGAGGTCGCTCTTTTTCTGTGTACCGTAACCGACTACGACAACCTCATCCAGAAGTTCGGTATCCTCCACGAGGAGAACGTCGAATTTGGTTTGGTTGGTCGTGTCGAAAGTCTGCGTCTTGTATCCGAGAGACGCAACCTCGATTTGTGAGCCTGCAGGCACGCTGAGGGTGAAATTTCCATCGATATCAGTGATGGTTCCCTGCGCCGTGCCCTTTACGATGACAGAAGCTCCGATAACGGGCTGTCCGGCAGCGTCGACGACTGTTCCGCTGATGGAACGATTCTGAGCGATAGCAGTGCCGAGGCTCAGAAAGAGTGTGACGAGAATCATTGAGACTCTGGTCAGAAACGACATGTGTTTCGTCATAAGGTTAAAAATTTAAAAAATTGGTTAATATGTTGTTAAAACAACTTCGTCAAAACAACGTTCGCCAAATTTAGATATATCACGCACCCGAAAATTTCTCAAATCCTTCATTCTCTTTTGATTTGAGACGATTCCCGGCCATATCTGACCAAATATCCAACCCGCGAACCAATATCAAAATGTTTTGAATGATTTTTAACATAACGATATCACCCGCATTCTTAATAATTTTCACATATTTGTATTTATGTATAGTAAATCGAAACTCACAACACTGTTTTTGCTGATTTTCGTTAGCGGAAACATCCATGCACAGAACTACTACTTCCGGAATTTCAGCGCGGAGGACGGTCTCCCGAGCAATACCATAACCTGCGGAATACAGGACAGCCGCGGTTTCATGTGGTTCGGTACCAAGGACGGAATCTGCCGCTACGACGGCACTTCATTCAAGCTGTTCGGTGACGAACCCGCACAGGACTGCATGAACGGAATGACCTGGAGCCTTTGCGAAGACAGCAAAGGGATGATATGGTTCAGCAGTTCTAAATCCGTCGGATATTACGACCCTGTCACGGGAAGCGTAACAAAATGCATGGACGGCCGGGCGGCAAGGTCCGCGCTGCTCTGCGACAAAGATGCTTCGGTATGGTTCATAAGCCACTCCGGAAATATGCTCA
Source organism: Candidatus Cryptobacteroides sp. (assembly GCA_045597605.1). Classification (GTDB taxonomy): domain Bacteria; phylum Bacteroidota; class Bacteroidia; order Bacteroidales; family UBA932; genus Cryptobacteroides. Next base: position 33,552 of record JAZLKN010000012.1, read on the forward strand.
GGTTCCCTGACGGAGACTTTTCAAAAAAAGAAGAAGTTCATTGCGATTTTTCGCCGCTTTACGCGTGTACGGACGATGAGGGTGTTCTTTGGTGCTCTTCCCGCGAAGGTGTCCTGTACAGATATTGCGGCAAGAAGGGATTCGAGGCACATTTCCCATTCGGGAGGGAAAGTTCGCAGAAATTGAGACACATCACCTCGTTCGGACCGCGTAAGATAGCCTTCTGCACTTCGGACAGCCGTATCTACAGCTACAATACTGAAACCGGAGAATGCGCAAATCTCATTTCCGGGTTTCCCGAGGCCGCAAGGGTTAACTGCATGAAATCCCGCAATAACGGAGATTTGTGGATAGGATGCCTCCAGGGTCTGTACATATACAAGGCCGGACAACCGCTGACCGGACCGATAAAGGATGACCACATAACCTCCATCCGGAACACAAACATCACCTTCCTCTGCCTGGACGACGAGCAGAACATATGGCTCGGAACATATCACGGAGGCATAAGCCTATGGCACAACCGCAAGCACCACATCAGCCAGTTCATACAGAAGGGCGGGAACAACAGCCTGAAAGGCAAACTGGTGCGTGCCATAACCGGAGATGGGGATGAACGCATCTGGGTCGGTACTGAAGACGGCTATCTCAATCTCTTCGATCCCAAGACCAGAACGGTAAAGGATGCCGGCAGACTGTTGGAGCTGCCTGACGGTCTCAATTACCACTGCTTCCTCAATGACGGAGCACATTTGTGGATAGCGACCTTCAACAGCGGAGTATATCTGATTGACAGGGAGAAGCTGAGGATTGTAAAAAAATATGACGTAGGGGGGGGTAATTCCTGTATATGCATAAGGAGAGCGTCAGACGGCACCGTTTATACCGGCACCTCGGCCGGAATGTTCCGCTATGACAGGCATAGTGACAGTTTCGAACGCTTCGCCCCGATTCCGGACGTATGGGTACACGACATATTCGAGGACAGCGAAGGCACGCTGTGGGTCGGCTCATTCGGGTCAGGCCTGTACTTCAGGGACAGGAATTCCACCTCCTTCAGACACATAGCCGAGCATGAAGCGGGACTGGAATGCAACTACATCCTGAATTTCTTCGAGGATTCCGAAGGAAGGATATGGATGGCGACCGAGGGCGGAGGCGTATGCCATACGACAAGGAATGACCGGACGAAATTCGCCCACATCAACAGAAAGAATGGGATGCCGTCGAACATCAGTTGCTCAATCGTACAGGACAGAAGGGGTATATTGTGGATTTCCACGACCAAGGGGCTTGTGGAATTCAATCCGGAAACCGAACGCATAGAGCACGTCTACCGCGATAACAACGGGGTTGTCGGAAGCAACTTCTGCTACGGAGCCTCGTTCGTTTCCGAAGACGGGCAGATACATCTGGGAACCACCAGGGGACTTCTGAAAATAAATCCCAAATTCCTATCTGTCAAGGATGAAAGCAAACCCGTCTATATCGTGGACGTCACGGCAAACGTAAACGGCAGCAGGAGCAGTCTGCACGAAGAGGGAAAATCCACAATGATGTCGGAAAACTTCCGCGTGAAATCACGTGACATCTCCTATCTTTCCATCAGCTTTGCGTGTCCGAACTTCACGGACATCGCCATTGCTCCGGAATATGAATACACATTGAAAAGCCGCAAGGGCGAGACAAAAGCCAGCACAGGGGAAAACACAGTGGTATTCAGTGATTTGAGCCCGGGACACTATACTTTCAGCCTGCGTCTGGCGAACGTAGACGGATCAACCTCAGCCAAAACCATAGAAATAGACATCCTTCCTCCATTGTGGAAATCTCCTATAGCCCTGGCACTGTATGTCATACTGGCTCTTGCATTCCTGATCTACTCCGTGATAATGGTAAGGAGGAAGAGAGAGAGGGACAGGCAGCACGAAATATTCAGAATGGAGGCAGACAAGCAGAAGGAAATCGCCGATGCCAAGATAGGCTTCTTCACGAACATCACACATGAGATACGCACTCCCCTTTCCCTCATAAAGATGCCGATAGAAAGGATAATAGCGGAAAAGGAATATACGGAAGCCTCCAAAGACGACATAATGACCATACAGTCCAACACGAACAGGCTCCTGAACCTCACCAATCAGTTGCTGGACATACGCAAGATAGAAAAGAAGGATTTCATCATCAACCCTTCCGAGTTCGAGATTAGCGGATTCATCTCCAATCTGGCGAAAAGGTTCTCGCCCGGCATACGGGAAAGGCACCTGTCATACACCGAAAAACTCCCGGACAAGGGCATCAGCGTACGCACCGATGCGGAATTCCTTGAGAAAATCGTATGCAACCTGCTTTCCAATGCGGTGAAATATAGCAAAAGCAGTATAGCGATAAGCTTGAGGATTAATGGAGGCAACATCTGCATAACCGTGGACAGTGACGGAGAAATAATGCAGGAAGGCGAGGCCGAAAACATATTCAGGCCATTCTATCAGGTGAAAACCGTAAATTCATATCTTATCGGGAGCAACGGGACGGGGCTCGGTCTGCCTTATGCCCGCCAGCTCGCGAACGCCCTTGGCGGAAGATTATACCTGGATACCTCCAACCGTACAGTGAACTCATTCGTCCTCGAAATCCCCGCAGTATCGCTGCACGCGGTCCAGAAACAGCCTGAGATTATGGCAGAACATACGGAAGACAGGGAACCTGAACTGATTCAGGAATGCGGCAACCACTGGATTCTGATTGTGGAAGACTCTGCGGAAATGAACGAATACCTTTGTAAACATCTGGAAAAAGAATACACGGTATTGTCCGCAAGCAACGGCGAGGAGGCAGTCAACATCATACAAAACAACAAGGTGGATCTTGTGGTAAGCGACATAATGATGCCCGTGATGGACGGCTGCCAGCTGTGCAATTATATCAAGGGCAACATCGAGTACAGCCACATCCCCATAATACTTCTGACCGCTGCCGTAGGAGTGGAGACGCGCATAGAGACTCTGGATATAGGGGCCGACGGCTACATTGAGAAGCCCTTCTCGATGGACCTGCTGCGGGCCAACATAGCCAACCTGTTCAAGAACAAGGAGATAGCCTACAACCAATTTGCAAATTCGCCGCTCTCTCATTTCAGCAGCACCGTGGTCAACAACATAGACAATGACTTCATGGACAAACTCCACGATGCCGTGATGAGCAATATCGCCGACCAGGACCTGGACATAGAGAGACTGGTAAAGATAATGGTGACCAGCAAATCCACTCTCTACAGGAAAGTAAAGGCCAACACTGGTGTGAACATAAACGAGTACATACGCATCTGCCGCTTGAAAAAGGCAGCTGAATTACTCGCAACACAGAAATACAGGATTAACGAAGTGGCCTATCTGACGGGATTTTCCTCACCTTCATATTTCACCACGAGCTTCCAGAAACAGTTCCACCAGTCACCGTCAACCTTCGTGAAGAACATCAAGGTGAACTGACCACTGACCTATGGTACCGGATCATATCCGCTGCCTCCCCAAGGGTGACAACGCAGTATCCTGCGCAATGAGAGCCAGAAACCTTTCAGCGGGCCGTATTTGCGGAATGCCTCCAGAGCGTATTGGCTGCAGGTAGGGGTGAAACGGCAGGACGGCGGTTTAAGCGGAGAGATACACAACTGATAGAACTTTATCAGCAGGATGAAAGGTGATGCCAGAATGCGACGCAGTGTCATATCATTCAGCGCAACGTTTGTTCACAGTTCCCAGAATGGTGCCGACGGAGCTGTAGATGACATTGAAGTCGGCCACTTCCTTCGACGTATATATGAACATCATATCGATGCCGTTCCGGGTGAGAATCTCCTTCTGCAGACGGTATGACTCACGCATACGGCGTTTCAAAAGATTGCGCTTGACGGCGCGTTTGAAGAATTTCTTGGGGACAGTCACCATTATGCGGTTCAACGGATCATCGTCCTTTCTTACGAAATAACAGCACCTTACAGGGCCCGACGACAGATACCGGCCTCCGGACACAAGAGCCTCGACCGCCTTCACCGAGCATACCCGCTCGCGCTTTGAGAGGCCGTGGATCACAATTATTCAGCCTTGTTTTTCAAACAATGTTCAATAGCGGCAATCACCGACGGACATTCGGGGGATGGAGCGCTCATAGTAATGGTCAATCCGGCTTCGGTGGCAACCTTCTTGAGCGATTCGCTGCCATAAGTGACCAGAGCCGTCTTGCCCTGTACATAGCCGGGGAAATTCTCGAAGAGCGAACTTACGTCTGCCTTGTTGTACATCACTATCATATCGAAACCGTCTATCTTGACAGAAGACAGGTCGGCCGGGACGCTCTTGGCGAACATCGCGCTTCCGTGTTTGTAGGAAGTGCCGTCAAAAGCTTTCGTCAGACTGCTCTCAAGCGAGTCCGAAGTGACTATGAGGAAGTTCTCGTCCTTATGTTTCGCGGTTATAAGTCCAAGAACGGAAGAGGGCGTGCCGTCTCCGAAGAAAATCTTGCGTTTGCGATAGACAATGTGTTTCTGCAGATACATTGCAACTTTCTCGTTGGTGCAGAAATATTTCATATCCTCAGGAATCTTCACGCGAAGGTCCTCGCACAGCGAGAAGAAAGCGTCAATCGTACTTCTGGAAGAGAATACCACGGCATCGTAATCCAGAGGATTGCAACGCTGTGAACGCATTTCCATTGAACTTACCGGCTGTATCCTGTAGAACGGGCGGAATTCGAATGTGACACCGTATTTTCCCGTCAGACCTTCATAGGCCGCGGTAACCTTCGGAGGTATCTGTGAAATGAGAATTTTCTTTATGGACATATTATATCAGCAGCATCGAAACCGTCAACAGCCCGGTGGGCAGGCATTCGAGCGTGCAAAGGTACAAAAATCCTGAAGAAATGCCTCCATAATGTGACAAAATTTGCGTCTTGCGCAGAATGAACACCGCATATAAAGCAATAATCTCCACTCTGAACACCTCCGTAACCGACTCCGACGGCAGATGAATTGCCGAACAGATGCAGAAAGTAAGCACCATCACTATACCTGTCAGCAGAAAAAAGCTGTAGGCTGCATCGGCGGCGGCAAAGAAGTCCGCAGGGCGCATTCTGTCCCCCCTGAACAACAGTCTGCATAGATATCTGACCAGTACGTAGGAAGAGAACACAAGCACCGTATATCCCAGTGATTCCCACTCTCCGTATCCTTCCATCCAAGGTATAAGGCGGAAATGCGAGCATATCAGAAGAAATGCCGGTATGATTGCGGCAGCAGCCACATTGCGAAGGCGGCTCAGACTCACGGAGGAATGGAGATTCACCGATTCCTTCCATTTCAACAGGCAGCTCAGAAGGCTGGGAGCAACGGCATTGATGCAAGGAATGGCAATCAGAGTAACAAGACAGGCAAAAGCCGTAAGTATTTTAATTCCCACGTCTGACATTGTAGCCCGCTTTCAAGAGAATGTCTACCACCCTGTCACGGAAGTCTCCCTGTATGACAACTTCACCGTCCTTGGAACTGCCTCCCACACCCAACTTCACCTTCAGCATTCTGGCAAGCGCGGCAAGGTCCTCGTCCTTCCCCACAAAACCCTGGACAAGGGTCACCTGCTTGCCGGCGCGTGAACGCCTGTCGATGCGGACAATCAGATGCTGGCGATCAGCGGGAAGGGTGTCCGGCTGCTGATGACACACCGTTTCGTATTTGAAGTCAGGATTGGTGGAGAACACCACACCAAGCCTTGCTTTCCAATCATTGTCGGCCATATAGGGGCAAGTTTTTTTTTGCAAATATAGCGATTCATTTCGTATATTTGCAGTTTATCCGCTCCTTTGATTATGAACAGGAACAAATTCAACATCTACAACCGCATAACAGCCGCCATAGTCACCGCCATAGCGGCTTTGACCTATCTCCTGACCCTCGAGGCCGGAGCCTCTTTCTGGGATTGCGGGGAGTTTATCGCATCATCCTATAAACTGGAAGTGGGACATCCCCCCGGAAACCCCGTTTTCCAGCTTTTCGCCAGGATATTCACCCTTCCTTTCAGCGGAAGGGACGCAGCAATTGCAGTCAATGCCCTCAGCGGTCTGTGCAGCGCCTTCACCATATTCTTCCTCTACCTCACCATCGTATTCTTCGCCAGAAGAATGGCAAACGAAAGGAAAGACGGAGGCTACAGCCTGTCACAGGCCATAGCCATACTCGGAGCCGGTGCTGTCGGAGCTCTTGCCTACACATTTTCCGACACATTCTGGTTCAGTGCGGTAGAGGGCGAGGTTTATGCAATGTCATCCCTTTTCACAGCTATGGTGTTCTGGGCAATGACACGTTGGTACGAACAGGACGGAACTCCGTATGCCAACAGATGGATAGTGCTGATTTCCTTCCTCATGGGCCTTTCCATCGGCGTCCATCTTCTGAACCTGCTCACCATACCCGCACTTGTATTCATGTTCTACTACAGGAAACGCGAGGATGAGGAATACAGTTTCAAGCAGAGTCTCGGCATATTCCTCATCGGTGTGGTGATACTCGGACTGCTGAACTTCATCGTCATTCCCTACCTGCCAAAGCTGGCGGCATATTTCGACCTGCTGTTCGTGAATACATTCGGGCTTCCTTTCAACAGCGGGGCCATATTCTTCATGCTGGTGATATTCGCAGCCTGCTTCTGGGGAATTTTACGTACTATGCACAAAGGCAAGATCTTCGTCAATACCGTGCTTGTATGCCTCACTTCCATAATCATAGGATTCTCCCTGTTCAGCATATGCGTAATACGCAGCAATGCAAAGACACCCACCAACGAGTACCAGCCTGACAACCCGTTCACCCTTGTACGCTACCTCAGCCGCGAACAGTACGGAAGCCAGCCGCTGTTGTACGGGCAGTACTTCGATGCACCGGCAACGGTGGAGGAAACCAGATACTGGGCCCCCATAAACGGAAAATACGTCAAAGTGGCGGGACAGCCCAAGGTCATCTATGACGATAAGGGCAAGATGTTCTTCCCCAGAATGTGGAGCAGTTCCGAAGAGCACGTCGGCTTTTACGATTCCTATATACCCAAAGGCATAGCGGTGCCAGGCGCCGAGCACCGCAAGCCGACCTTCCGCGACAATATGCTGTTCTTCATCGATTATCAGATGAACTTCATGTACTGGAGGTACTTCATGTGGAACTTCGTGGGCAGGCAGAACGAACTTCACTCCAACATACCCGGGGATCTGTACAAAGGCAACTGGGAGAGCGGCGTGAAATTCATAGACGAAATGCGTCTCGGAGACCAGAGCGACGCCCCGGGCTATATGAAAGACAACAAGGGCAAAAACCACTACTATTTCCTGCCTCTGCTGCTTGGACTCATAGGCCTGTGCTTCCAGTTCGGACGGGACAAACGCGGATGCTGGCTGAACTTCCTGATGTTCTTCATGACGGGAATCGCCATTGTGATATATCTGAACCAGCCTCCATTCCAGGTTCGCGAACGCGACTACGCCTATGCGGGTTCATTCTATTTCTTCTGTGTCTGGATAGGCTTCGCCGTTCAGGCCATCGCGGATTTTCTGGGAAGCCTCTCTCATAAATGCGGAGAAAAAGGCAAGGCTGCAATAGCTCTGGGGGCAGGTCTTCTCTGCCTTGGAGTTCCCGCCCTGATGGCCCGTCAGAATTGGGACGACCATGACCGCAGCAACAGGAATACAGCCGTAGAGATAGCCCGCAACTATCTGAACTCCGTGGGTGAGAACGGAATTCTGGTGACCCACGGGGACAATGACACCTTCCCCGTATGGTATGCCCAGGAGGTGGAAGGCATCAGGACTGATGTCAGGATATGCAACACTTCCCTGCTGGGTACCGACTGGCACATAGACCAGATGAAGTACGCCTGCAATGAGTCCTCTCCCCTTCCCCTCAGCGTCCCGTTGAACCAGTATCTGTACGGTACCAACGAATTCATCTACATCTATGACAACCGGGACAGCGTAATATCCATTTCCGACGTTATGCGCGTGTTCAAGCATCCGGAGGCCAAACTGCAACTGCAATCAGGGGCGAAGGTGGACTATATTGTCAGCCGCAGGATTTCAGTACCTGTCAACAAGGAGAATGTGCTGAAATACGGTATTCTGGATCCGAAATACGCTTCACAGATTCCCGACGAAATCATACTCACAATCTCTCCGAACAAACAATACATCACCAAGCAGGAACTGTTCGTGCTGGACCTGCTGGACGGATACGACTGGGACAGACCCATACATTTCCTCGGAATGGGCGGCGACATCAATATGGGCATCAAGGAATATCTGATGTTCGAAGGATTCTCATACAAGTTCGTTCCCATCAAGACGGGTTGCAAGCGCACTGACCCGGGATTGACAAATCCTGACGAGCTGTTCGACCTGATGACGAAGACCTTCGTGTGGGATAATGTGTCGCGCGATGATTACTTTGTGGACTACCAGAACATCTACACGTTCTGCGGAGTGATGAGCTACCGTGACCTGTTCGCATCAGTGGCCAGGGAAATGAACAGACACGGACGTCCCGACGATGCAGTCGCCCTGCTGGACAGATGCCAGGAGGTGATGAAGGACAGCTGCTACCCTCTCGACATGTGCTATCTGCATCTGGGCAACGAGATGGCCGTTATGAATATGGTGGAACAATATTACAGGGCGGGAGCCGTTGAGAAGGCCCGCGGCCTGGCGAACAGATTCTGCGATGAACTGTTGGTTTCGATGAAGTTCTTTATGGAATTCTACTCTTTTTCCAAGAGCGATTTCGAGACTGCCGCCACCTGCATATACTACCTGTGCGACGACGTGATGGAGCAGTATAAGGACAAGGAAACCGCAGATGCCATATTAGCCAAGGTGGAAGACGTCTTCGGCGAAATATGACAAAGCTCCGGGAAAAAGCCCGGAATCCTTTTCAGACCAGGCAGAAAGCAAGATAAGTTATGGGCAGGCCCTGAGCGAGGAACATCTTCTCGTAATGGGTCTGCACTTCGAAAAGCTCCGGATGCGCGATAAGATAGTCCGATGTCGGACTGCCTTCGGAATCACGGCAGGAATACAGGTCGTCGGTGGCGAACAGCAGCCGGAGCCCCTGCTCCCGCACGACGTCGAGTGTGTAGGCGTGAAGGTCCTGTGAGTCCGTCTTCAGATGCACCGTGCCGCCCGGCTTGAGGAAACGGCGGTATTTTTCCAGAAAAACGGGACTGGTCAGCCTTTTGTTGGGTTTCTTGGGCTGAGGATCGCAAAAAGTAACCCATATCTCGTCTATCTCTCCGGGAGCGAACAGTGAATTGATGAATTCTATCCTGGTCCTCAGAAAGGCGACGTTTCGCGCCTGCGCCTGCGTGGCCGTCTTGGCACCTCTCCAGAGGCGCGCCCCCTTGATGTCCACACCGATATAGTTGCTGTGCGGAACACGGGTCGCCAGATCTATGGTATATTCACCCTTGCCGCAGCCGAGTTCTACGGTAATGGGAGCCTCGACACCTCCCAGACGGCCGACGAACATATCCCTGTTCCAATTGCCCTTTATAGGGTCGTCCGAGCGGAGCACGCTGTCCGAATCAGGCTGAAGCAGACATCTGAACGTCTCGTTCTCCGCGAACTTGAATAGCTTACCCTTGCCCATTCCCGTTTCTGTTTTTTGACGCAGGATGTTTCTTGTGACGATGTTTCTTCTTCGATTTGCGCTGTTCGTCGAAACGGTTTATGCTGCCTTCGTCGGAAGCAACGAATTCAGGCTCCTCCACTACAGCCTGCGCCTTGATGGTGTCCGGTTTAATGCCTTTCCTGTTCAGGGCCATGACTTCCTTCACCTCCTCCGCAGTCAGGGGATAAAGAGAAGCGAGAGAACCCTTCTCGTAGGTGAAGTACATCTTCCCCGCCAATATGTCAGTCTTGGCAAGATATGCAAGTCCATCCCCGAATTCCAGAGGGGCGTGCAGACGCGGCAGGCGGCTCTGGGCATCCATATAGGCTGCCACCTCGTAATTGAGGCAGCACTTGAGCTTTCCACACTGCCCGGCGAGCTTCTGTGGGTTGAGGGACAGGTCCTGACAACGGGCGGCCGACGTGCTTATGCTCTTGAATGAGGAAATATAGTTAGAGCAGCACAGTTCGCGTCCACAGATACCGAGACCTCCTATGAGGCCGGCCTCCTGACGCGCGCCTATCTGCTTCATTTCCACTCGTATATGGAACTCCTCCGCAAAATCCTTTATCAGTTGGCGGAAGTCCACGCGACCATTGGCTATGTAATAGAAGATAGCCTTCGTTCCGTCACCTTGAAACTCGACGTCGCCTATTTTCATCTCCAGCGACAGGTTGGCCGCCAGTTGGCGGGCACGTATCATGGTCTCGTGTTCCCTGGCTGTTGCCTCACGCCATTTCTCAATGTCGTAGGGCTTTGCCTTGCGATAGATTTTCTTGAACTCAAAATCCTCCGGATTGATGTTCTTCGCAGCCATCTGACGGGCGACTATAGGCCCTTCAAGAGTTACAATCCCCAGATCATGACCGGTTGCGGCCTCAACGACCACCTTGTCTCCGGTCTTTATGCTCTGGCCGGAGGCATTACGGTATATACCCTTGCGGGTGTTCTTGAAACGGACCTCGAAAAGGTCGTTGTATTGTTCCTGACGGACTCCGGAAAGCCAGTCGAAGACCTCCAGCTTGCAGCATCCGGCACGGTACTGGCAGTCCAACTCCCCTTCCTCGGTCCTCTCCACGCTACAGCCGCGGAAACAGTCGAATTGCTTTATTTCGTTCTCTTTCATTACAAATTCACAAATAAACGGTTGACAAGGTCGGTGAACACCAGCTTTGCATACACATTGCGGCCTATCAGCATCGATGCTCTGTCAATGGCACCGGCGGCACGAACGCAGAATTTCGTTGAGAACTCTGCCGGACGCCCTCCACTCTCACCGGCAATATCCGACAAACCTTTTGAATACAGGAAGGTCCGACGAATCTGCTCGGATACAAAGGTACAAAAAGCTTTCTGTTTTTCACGCGACCCGAGTGCGGCAATTTCGTCGGCACATTGCAGGGCGGCATACAAATCCCTCCCTGACAAGGCGCCGGCAAGCCTTTCCCATATATCCCGCAGTTCCTGCGGAGCATCGGACTGTACCAGTTGGCTACGGTCGAAAGGCAGTACGCGCAGACCCTGGCAACGGCTGAAAATGGTGCTCATAACATCTTCGGGACTCTGGGTAATGAGTATGAACAACGTTTTCTGAGGAGGTTCCTCCAGCATTTTGAGCAGTTTGTTCGCTGCCTGGACATTCATCCTTTCAGGCAGGAACATCACTACCGACTTGAACCCCCCGGCTATGGAACTGAGTGACATTTTGCCTATTATGCTCCTCGCTTCATACACGGAGATGTTGCCGGATTTGCCCTCTATCCCTATGGCATCGTACAATTCCTGCTCGGAAAAGTACGGATTCGATATGAACAGTTCGCGGAATGGCGCTATTGCGGCATCGGATACGGGATGATCATCCTTTATGACGGAACCTGAGGCAACAGGAAACACGAAATGCACGTCGGGATGTACCAGTTTCGCCATCTGGCGGCAGGACGGGCACTGTCCGCAGGAATCGCCGTCCACGGGATGCTCGCAATTGATGTATTGAAGGTATGCCATTGCAAGGGCAAGCCCGCCGGAACGCGGGTTCTCGTAAAAGAGCATTGCGTGAGGTATGCGACCGCTGTCCGCCATCGAACGGAGAACGGAAACCGCATCTGCATTGCCCTTTATGTCCGAAAACCTCATAATGTTCCCTATCTTGTCCTCTTTGAAAGGCTCCGCGCCAGACTCTCCAGAATATCCCTATCCTTTGACACCGGCAGAACGGAGAGCGATCCGAGGGCTTCAGCCGTATAATTTTCAAGAACAGACTGCGCTCCCTCGATACCCCCGTTCTTTCTTGCGAAAGCGATTATCTCATCCCTGCACCCGGGGCCCATATCGACCACCATCCCTCTTATGCGCTTCTGTTGGGATTCTCCCGCATTTTCCATCGCACACAGCAGCGGCAGGGTAATCTTTCTCTCAAGTATGTCCACCCCCACCGGTTTGCCAAAATCTCCTTCCGGCATATAGTCGAAAATGTCATCGCGTATCTGGAAAGCCATTCCAAGGCAGCGTCCGTATTCGGCCGCGGCATCCACCATTTCCTTGGGTGCGCCGACGGAAACGGCGGACAGTGTCAGCGTTGAAACGAAAAGCGAAGCGGTCTTTCGATATATTATGTCCAGATAGTCCGCCGTCACAGTGTCTCCGGAAGCGGCCTTCTGCAACTGCAGCATTTCTCCCTCCGCCAAGTCAGACAAAGTCCTGGAGAACAGAGATATGGCAATTTGCTGTCCCTGCTGCGCCTTGAGAATGGACCTGATAGCCCGGACAAGCCAGAAATCTCCCACCAGCACACTTGCAGCAGAACCGACGAGAGCCCTCACCGTGGGATTGCCGCGTCTCTGGTCCGACTCGTCCGCAACGTCATCGTGAAGCAATGTGGCGTTGTGCAAAAGTTCCGCCGCTATCGCAAATCTGATCGAATCCCCGTTGGCCAGTCCCTGTGCGGAACAAGCCCTCGCCATCAGCAGTGCAAGCATAGGCCGCAACTGTTTTCCGGAATGTTCCAGCAGTCCCGAATTGATTGTATTCAACAATGGAATATCCGTACTGAGACAATCACGGATACCTTCCCGGACACTCTCCCAGTCCCTTCCCAGATATGCTTTTATCTCCTCGGGCATTTTGCAAACTAATTGAACAGATAGGCCAGAGTGATGGTCAGCCCCTGCCTCTTACCGGACAGGTCTTTGAAAAGACCGGCATCCGTCGTTTTCCTCCAATCCCCGAATCCCCAGTTATAACGCACATTGAGCTGCAAGCGCCAGATGTCAAGGCCGGCACCGGCACCCATACCGAACTGCGCATTGGATATACTGTCCTTCATATCGGTATCCCCGAGCTTTGCCGCCAGATTTATGTCCACGAAAGGAACGGCCTCGACGAATATCCTGCAAAAGCCCAGATCCGGGCCCCACTGGACAGCCAGAGGAATGTTCAGCGAATTGACGTTGAACCACCGGGCACCGCCTGCCAAAGGGACTTCCGTATTGGAACGCTCGAATTGCACCGCAGGCTGGAAAGCGAAAAACGCGGGCATCTTCACAAGAAGGGTCAATCCCGCGTGCCAGCCGGTACGGTTGTTTTTCCATTCCTTCGGTGTGGTAAACCTGTTCAGTGATATGCCACCCTGAACACCGAAATGACAGCTTGCATCCTGACCTTTTGCCGAAAAGGCGAAAAGCAAGGTAAAAAGTGCCGCAAAGAATATCCTTTTCATCAAACCAGACTATCCAGTATTTCAGTAATCTGTGACTTCGAGACGGCACCCACACTGCGCTGCACAGCCTCGCCGCCCTTGAAATAAATCAAGGTGGGAATGCTGCGTATGCCATTTGTGAATGCTACCTCTTCGCAATCATCGACATTGCACTTCGCAACGGTGACTCTGCCGGCATATTCCTCCGCGATTTGCGCAACCGTCGGAGCAAGGGCGCGGCAGGGGCCGCACCAGGGAGCCCAGAAGTCCACGAGAACCACATCCGATTCTTTCGTGACCTGAGCAAAATTCTGATCTGTTATTGTTATTTCCATACTGCAAATATACATAAATTTTGCTTATATTTGTCTGAATAAAACCAATAGGAATATGAAAAAAACGCTGTTGTCAATACTTGCCGCAAGCCTCGGACTGTATGCGGCCGCACAGGAAAACGTCGGAATAGGACTTGAGCTCAGAGTTGTCACTAGCAATGTCCGCTATATGACCCAGCAGGACGGAGAGAACACCTGGGACCTGCGCAAGGAACGTCTTGCCGATGCCCTCATAGGCCTCCACGCCGATGTCATCGGGACACAGGAAGCCCTGGATGTCCAGAAGGAATACCTCCACAGCCGACTGAAAGGTTACAACGTCGTGGGAGTAGGCCGCGAGGACGGCAAAAAGAAAGGCGAACATTCAGCCATATTCTACAACAGGAAACGCTTCAAGGCTCTCGATTGCGGCAACTTCTGGCTCAGCGAGACGCCTGACGTTCCGTCGCTCGGGTGGGATGCCGCCTGCATAAGAATCGCCAGCTGGGCCTTCCTGCAGGAAAAGTCCACCGGTAAGAAATTCTTCTTCGTAAACACCCATCTGGACCACGTCGGAGTCACTGCACGCCGTGAAGGTGTCAGACTGCTCTGCACCAAGGCAAAGGAGATAGGAGGCGACTGTCCCATGGTAATTACCGGAGACTTCAACATCTACAAGGAATCCGACGATTTCAAGGCAATCAGCGGAATGGGACTCATCCACGTGTATGACATCGCCCGGGAGAAGGTGCTCCAGCCGGCCAGCTGGCACGGCTATGACAGCGATATGGACAAGCACGTCGAAAAAGCCAGGAAAGAACAGAAGGCACAGTACGGCATAGACGCGGATGTCCCCCAGATCATCGACTACATCCTCATCAACGGAGGGCAGTGCAAATACTATGAAATTATGCCTCCCAAAGCTTCAGACGGCGGTTTCCTGTCAGACCACAGCCCCGTTTACGCGGATATCGTACTGTAAATCATCCTCAAAGAAACACATTCCATAAAATCAAAGATATGAAAAGAACTATACAGATTACTATGATGGCGGCAGCCGTGATTTTTGCGGGTGCCTGTCACAATGACACTGCAAACTACACGTCATATGTCGACACATCCATCGGTACCGGCGGGCACGGACACGTTTTCGTCGGAGCCAACGTCCCTTTCGGAGCCGTCCAGCTGGGACCCACCAGCGTTCCGCAGGAATGGGACTGGTGTTCAGGATACCATTCCAGCGATTCCACTGTCATAGGATTCTCCCATACGCATCTCAGCGGTACGGGCATAGGTGACCTGTTCGACATAACGGTTCTGCCCGTGACGGCGGAACCTGCAGATTATTCACGCGGAGGCATTGCGGATACCGCCGACAGAACCACAGAGACCTGCGTACCCGGTTATTACAGCGTAGTGCTGGAAAAGAGCGGCGTCCGCGCCGAACTCACCGCCACCGAACGTGTAGGCTTCCACCGCTATACCTTCCCCACAGGAGCCGGACGGACATCCCTCATCTTCGACCTTGAGAACGGAGGATGCTATGATGCCCTGACGGACTGCGGCATCACGGTGGTAGACAACACCCACATTACCGGATACCGTTTCTCCAAAGGCTGGGCCGACAACCAGAAAATCTGGTTCAGCGCCGAATTCTCCAAGCCCTTCGGCAGTTGTACCGAAACTGCTCCTCATCACTGGAGTCTCGATTTCCCCGATGCGGAACAGGTATTGCTGAAAGTTGCCATCTCCCCCGTTTCAATCGAGGGGGCACAGAAAAATATGGCCTGCGAACTTCCCGGATGGGACTTCGAAGCCTGCCGCAAAGCTGCAGATGCCGCATGGAACGCCGAACTCGGCAAAGTGGATATCAAGACAGCGGATGCCGACGCGAAGAAGATTTTCTACACCGCCCTCTACCATTCTATGATTGCTCCCTCCCTGTTCTGTGATGCCGGCGAGCCGGTACGCTACACGACCTTTTCGCTATGGGACACTTATCGCGCACAGATGCCGCTCTACACCATACTTTTCCCCGAGAGAGAGAATGACGTGATGAACACCTTCCTGGATATTTTCGACAGGCAGGGCAAATTGCCGGTATGGCACCTCATGGGATGCGAGACCGACTGTATGGTCGGCAATCCGGGCATCTGCGTCACTGCAGACGCCATTTTGAAAGGTTTTGACGGTTTCGATATCGAAAAGGCATACGAAGCGATGAAGGCCTCCGCCCTGAGAGCCGACAGAGGACAGGACCTCAGAATGAAATACGGCTACATTCCCTGCGACCTTTTCGGCGAATCAGTGGCCTACGATATGGAATACGCCCTTGCGGACTGGGCACTTGCACAGGTTGCCGGGAAACTTGGAAAGGAAGAGGATTACAAATATTTCAGCCAGCGCAGCAAGTCCTACAGATGTCATTTCGACCCCAAAACCGGATTCATGCGCGGTGTGAACAGCAAAGGCCGCTTCAATGAGCCATTCAACCCCTATGAAGCGGGACACAGAGCCAATGACTACTGCGAAGGAAATGCCTGGCAGTACACCTGGCTGGTCCCCCACGATTTCGAGGGTCTGGTGGAATGTTTCGAAGCCACCGGTGACTTCGACGACCGCATCGACCGCAAGAAACCTGGCCGCGACGTGATTGTCAAACATCTGGACAAACTGTTCAGCGCAAAAGCGGAACTCGAAGGTGACAACGTTTCTCCCGACATCTCCGGAATGATAGGACAATATGCCCACGGCAACGAGCCCAGCCACCATATCGTATACTTCTACACAATGGCGGGGCAGCCTTGGAAGACTGCCGACCTCGTGCGCAAGATATGCGCGCAGCAGTACTCCGCAGCAGTTGACGGACTTTCCGGAAACGAGGACGTGGGCCAGATGAGTGCCTGGTATCTGCTCTCATCCATCGGCTTCTATCAGGTCGAGCCCGCAGGCGGCCGTTATTTCTTCGGCTCTCCCCTCTTTGATGAGGTCACTGTTGCCCTTCCCGGCGACAGGACATTCACGGTCAAGGCCGACAACAATTCCGACACCAACCGCTATATCCAGCGCGTTTGGCTCAACAACCAAGCCTACACCAAGCCTTACATAGACTATAAGGACATTATGGCAGGTGGCGAACTCCGTTTCGAAATGGGCCCGGAACATAAACTGTGGTACTGCGCCGAAGAGCCCTCGGAATACGTGGACCAGCGCCCCGCATCCGAGAACAGGCTCTTCACCAGCCCTGTCATCGAAAGTGAAATAGCACGCATACAAGGTCTTCTGGCCAATCCCCGCCTTGCCTGGATGTTCGCCAACTGTTTCCCAAACACGCTGGACACCACCGTACACTTCAGCGAGGACGACGGCAACGGGCATCCCGACACCTTTGTATATACGGGCGACATCCACGCAATGTGGCTGCGTGACAGCGGCGCACAGGTATGGCCCTATCTGCGCTACAGCGACGATCCCCTGATACGCAGAATGCTTGAGGGTACCATACGCCGTCAGTTCAAATGCCTCTGCATAGACCCCTATGCAAATGCCTTCAACTTTGGTCCAACAGGTTCGGAATGGGAATCGGACAATACCGAGATGCTCCCAGACCTACACGAGCGCAAATGGGAAATAGACTCCGAATGCTATCCTATACGCCTTGCCTACGGATACTGGAAGAAAACCGGTGACTCCTCCATATTCGATGCCACCTGGATCGAAGCGATGGAGAAGGTGCTGAAGACTCTGAGGCAACAGCAGCGCAAGGACGGCCCCGGCCCTTACTGGTTCACCCGTGTATGCGACCGCCAGTATGATATGAAGAGTAACTACGGCTACGGCAACCCCGTGAAACCCGTGGGCCTGATAGTATCCTCCTTCCGTCCTTCCGACGATGCCACAGTACTGGATTTCCTCGTGCCGTCCAATTTCTTCGCAGTCACCAGCCTCCGCAAGGCTGCGGAAATTCTTGAGACCGTAAACGGGAACACCACGCTGGCCGCCGAATGCCGCAGTCTGGCACAGGAGGTCGAAGATGCGCTTTACAAGTATGCAGTGGTGAACAGACCTGATTTCGGCAAAATATTCGCCTTCGAGGTGGACGGTTTCGGCAACGCCCTTATGATGGATGACGCCAATGTTCCTTCACTGCTCGCCATGGCCTATCTGGGCGATGTCGACATAAATGACAGCATCTATCAGAATACCCGCAATTTCGTCCTCAGCGATGCCAATCCATACCGTTTCGAAGGAGCGGCGGGATACGGAATAGGAGGGCCTCATATCGCTGCAGACTATATCTGGCCCATGAGCATTATGATGAGGGCCTTCACCTCCCGGGATGACAACGAGATACGCGACTGCATCATACAACTTATGACCACCGATGCGGGAACCGGCTTCATGCACGAGTCTTTTCACGTGGACAACCCGGCCCACTTCACGCGCGAGTGGTTCGCCTGGCAGAACACCCTGTTCGGAGAGCTCATACTGAAACTCATCGACGACGGCAAACTGGACCTGCTCAACAGTATACGCTAGGACATATCCGGAGCCCGGCCTACTCTGCCGGCAAGGTTTTCCCGCGTAACCAGCGGAGCATCGCCTCGTCCTCTATGGCCGAGGCGAAGTTCTTGTAAACGTGTTCGTTATAATTGTTCAGCCATTCCAGTTCCTCCTTCGTCAGCAGTTCGGGCAACAGGGCAGAAGTATCGAAATGGCAGCAGGTAAGGGTCTCGAAGCACAGCCACCTGCCGAATTCATTAGTATAGGCATCCTTGCACAATATGACGTTTTCGTGACGGATTCCGTGGCTTCCCTCTATGTACAGACCCGGCTCGTTGGATGTGACCATTCCAGGAAGAAGCGGCTGCTGCAGGAAATTCTGCCTTATGCTCTGAGGACCTTCGTGAACACAGAGATAAAAGCCTATCCCGTGACCCGTCCCGTGGCCGAAATTACGCCCTGCCTTCCATAACGGAGCCCTCGCGACGGCATCTATCTGGCACCCGGCGGTACCATAGGGGAATACAGCCATGCTGAGGTCTATCATCCCCTTGAGCACTATGGTGTAATCCTCTTTTTCCCTATAAGTGGTCTCGCCTGCAGGTACTGTCCTTGTGATGTCGGTAGTACCGAACAGATACTGCCCCCCGCTGTCGCACAGATACAGACCGTGGGGTTCTATGAGAGAACTGCCGTCCTGAGGTGTGTGATAATGCGGAAGTGCCGCTCCGGGTCCCCAGGCGGATATGGTCTCGAAACTGTCACCCCGGTAGCCTGGAATTTCCGCACGCAGGGAGCCGAGTTTCTGCGAAGCCTCCCATTCTGACACGGGACGCTCCTTCAACGTACATTCCAACCAGTACAGGAACTTCTCCATTGCAAGGCCATCTTCCAGATATGCCTCCCGCATTCCGTCAATCTCCACGTCCGTTTTCACCGATTTTTTCAGAGGGACAGGACTTGTCACGGCCATTCCATCGGACAGAATTTCACTCAGACAACCATTCAAGGTCGTCGGATCATAACAGATGACATTGTTTGCCGACAGACGGGAAATCTCATCGTATATGAGTTCATAGGCCTCAACGGAAATTCCGTCGACCTCAACGGCGGCGTAGCTGTCAAGTGTATCCTCGTCAGGCTCCGAACCTTCCTTCCTGACAAACCACTGGGCGGAATCCTGTCCCACCAGCAGATAACTGTACACCAGAGGGTTATACTCGATGTCGCTTCCCCTTACGTTGAGTATCCACGCTATTTCGTCCAAGGTACTCAACAGTATGAAATCCGCTCCCGTGGAGGAAATCCATTCACGGAGCCAGAAAATCTTCTCCTGTCTTGTCATTCCCACAGTAGTTTCATCCAGAGTGATGACAGGAGCAGAGGGCATCCCGGGACGGTCCCGCCATACGGCATCCACGAAATCCGGTATGCCTATGAGTTTGAATTCCGGAACGGACCGGGTACAGACCCGCCTTATCTCCTCCATCGACGAGGCACTCTCGCACAGGCTGTCGCACACAACGGTGCCGCAGCCTGTGGAAGCAAGCCAATGGGGTATGTCCACGGATTCGGGAAGTCTGGTCTTGTGCAGTTCGAAACCGGTATTCTTCAGTTGTACCTCCGCCTGGATGAAATAGCGGCTGTCCGTCCACAAGCCGGCATGATCCATCGTAACCACAATGTCGCCGGCCTCGCCCGTAAAACCGCTCAACCAGGTCACGGCCTGATATCTCGGTGAAAGGTACTCGCTGGCGTGAGGATCGCATCCCCTCAATACTACGGCGTCCCATCCTTTGGCCGCCATCAAAGTGCGCAGGGCACTGACTCTGACATAATGCTGATCTGTCATATCATTTATTTCAAAACAGGTTCCAAATCGCTGATAATGGCATCGGATACAAACCATCTTCCTTCCGGAATACGCACGTTCCCCTGTACGGAGGATGCTGCAAGTGAAGCGTTCTCCACGACCAGGGACGATGGAACGCCATCCGACGTGCGCAGTCCGAGCATTATCCTTTCCTCTCCTATCTGCCCGGGAGTCAGGGTTTCCTCCCCGCGTACATCTGCAAAAGAGCCGCTTCCCGCGGCGGCAACATATGCCCGCAAATCCGGATTGTTCCATCGCCTGACATACCTGCCCTCATCCACGAAAAGGGAATGTGCACCAGGACCGAAACCGACATAGGGTGTATGGTTCCAGTATGAACTGTTGTGTCGTGAACGGCGACCCGGCTGTGACCAATTGCTTATTTCGTAATGTTCGTAGCCCCTGCTCCCGAGAATGTCGCACAGGGAATAGTATTGGCGTTCACATTCGTCGTCATCGGGAATGGAATAAATCCCGCGACTTTCCATCTTCTCCAGACCGCTGCCCTCCTCTATGCTGAGCTGATAACAGGAAATGTGCTCCGGAGGTCCTCCCGGAAGGGAATCAATTCTTTTCCCGAGTGCATCTGCATCCATCCCTTGAATAAAGCCGAAGATAAAATCCAGAGAGATGTTGTCGAATCCGGACCGCCTCAGGATTTCATAGGCCCTGACCGCCTCGGATGCGTTATGACGCCTTCCCATTCTTTTCAGTACGGCATCATCGAAACTCTGTACCCCCATACTTATGCGGTTGACACCAAGACGCCCCAGCCCATCTGCATAAGTCTGGCCGCCTTTCACCACGTCATCCGGGTTCAGCTCCACGGTAAACTCCTCCCAGGGCCCTTCTCCCAGAGCCGAGACTATGCGTTCCATCTGCTCCAGCGTCAGCAGCGACGGTGTCCCTCCCCCGAAATAGAGGGTATCCAGACTCTCAAGCCTGCAGCACAGGGGGCCCGGAAGTAACCCCTCCCACCGCTTCGCAGCGGGCCCCCCCCCCTGCCGCCAGGGGGATAGCAGGCCTTCCGGGCCCCCTGTGCCGCAGGCTTCTACCCCTGTCGACTCAATCTCGCGGCAGAGGGCATCGACAAAGCGTTCGGAGCCCCGCGCATCGCGCAGCAGCTCCGAATAAAAACCGCAGTAAATGCAATGCGTGCGGCAAAAAGGGATATGAACGTAGATCCCGCCCAAAACTCTAGCGGAGCATGAACTGCACCGATCCGATAAGGGCCTTTTCAGTCAGGACCTGAACATTGTAGATTCCCTTGCTGAACTTGGGAATGTCATTCAGGTAAATGCTGAGCTCTATCTCGCTGCCCTGATAATCAACTTCTCGCGAAGCAGATGTCTCAAGCTCGCCCCCGGCATAGTTGCATATACGGGACTCATTATTCTTGAGTATATTTCCCTCGGGGTCGGTTATCACAACATATACCCTCATCGGCCCCGTTTCGGCCAGATTGTTCTCCGAAAGGCAAAGCGTCGTAAGTATCCTCGCTGTCGAAGACGCCTTGTCCACCACCTTGCCGTTCTTGTTGTAGGCTTCCGCCTTGATGTCACGACCGCGTATCACTGCACCCGTCTCCACCTTGTCGGACAATTCCTCCACGGTCTTCTGTAGCTCGGCATTGGCTTTTTTCACAGTAGCGGTCTCCCTCCTTGCGGCAGCTGCATCGGCAGTAAGCTTGTGGTTCAATGTATTGAGCGAGTCAATCTGCACAATGTAATTGCGCATTATCGAACGCAGAGTTCCGAGTTCCTTCTCGTACTTGCGCATCAAATGGCGGTTGGTCGCGTCGGTTTTCTGTATGCGCTCCACAAGCTGCGCAACTTCCTCTCTGGAAGAATCCAGCTGGCTGTTGATTGCCTCATAGTCGGAAGTGAGATCGGCATAATCGTGCTGAAGGTTCACAATCTGCTCCGTGAGGTCCGCCTTTTCTTCCTTAAGGTCGTTTACCAGCCTCAACTTGCTGATATACAGGACAGCGAGAACAATGGCAAGGGCTGCGGCCACTATCGAAAGAATCACAATGGCCGGTTTCCCTCCCTTTACGGTCGCCCTGCCTTCTCCAAGGGGCGTAGGCTTAATGTTTTCAGGCCTCTTTTCCATAACATTTATCTTTTAGAAGCTGTTTAAATTTCAATCGTAAATTTTATTATACATGAGCCGGCAGAAAGCGAGTTGAACCATCGCTACCCCCGTTTCTGAGTAAAATTCATAGTCCATGGCAATCCTCCTGAAGTTTTCCAACCACGAGAAAG
>JAZLKN010000013.1:0-5056 GCA_045597605.1 Candidatus Cryptobacteroides sp.
CGGCAGAACAGACGAGCAGCATGGCAGCTGCAATGGTAATAAGCTTTTTCATTCTATATGGATTTATATCAATTTCTGCTCAATCGCACTGGCAACCACGGCTGCGACCGATTTCACTTCGAATTTTTTTAGCAACTGCTTCCTGTACCAATAAATAGTCTCGACACTGAGGCAAAGTTCCTGTGCCATCTGCTCGGAATCCATGCCCCGGCGGAGCATCCGTATAATCGCTATTTCGTTCTTGTTCAAATTAGGTATCATGGCATTTTCTTTATTCATACAAAATTCAGACTATCAAGACGGAAAAACACCACCGCTGGCAGGGGAAACGCCACCGCTGGCGGTAGAAATGATGGTTGGGTGCTATGATTTCCGGCGAAATAGGATTGAAATACCTATATTAGCGATATGAAAAGAATTGTTCCAAGCATCATATTTTTGATGGCGTTCTGCCACTTGTCATCAGCAGAATACATCGACCATCGGGGCCACAATATTGACTCTCTGCAGGCTGTTGTGAATAACAATGCCAAAGACTCGGCCTATTTTAACGCCGTGTTCAATCTTGCGTCAGCCTACAGGCAGTCGGACCCTCATTTTGCACTGGAGCTTTCACGGATTCTGGTCAATGAATACCCAAACCACGGATGGCCGAGGCTGGCTGCCGCAGGCGCGGACAATATTTCCATCTACTACAGGGCGAAAGGGGTTCAGGACAGCGCGCTCATGTGGTCGCTGAAAGCATTCGATTTCATAGAGGATATGAGAGCGGGCGGCAGATATGATGAAGACAAGATTGACGATGAATATTCCAGGTGCTGTGGCGGAATAGGCAACGTATATTGTGAAATGGGCGACTATGAAAAGTCCATCGAGTATTACCTTAAAGCACTTGAGATCTTCGAAAAACATAATTGGATCGAAAGCAAGACCATCCTGTACGGAAACCTCGGTTATCTGTACGAAGAGACAGGTGATTTCAAGGAAGCCGGACGATGCCTGCTCAAATGCATGGAAAATGCAAAAGAGTCAGGAGACTCGGCCATGGTGGCATTCGGTCATTCCCAGCTCGGCGAATATTACATTGAAACCGGGAAATACAAAAAGGCTCAAAAGGAGTATCTCGAAGCGGACATCTATTATTCGACACACGAAGACGAAGAGCAGGAAAGGCGTCTGGAAACCCTTGACAACTTGAACGTTATCAGGCAGGCACAGCTGAAGATGTACAGGACCATCACGGCTCTGGCCATAGTAGCGGTGCTGCTTCTGACAGCGGTGCTGATTTTGTTCCGCAAGTCAAGACACCAGGAAAAAGTGATTTCAGAGACATCCGAAGTGTTCGAAGAGACCATCGACTCGCTGCCTGTGCCAAAACCTGACCAGGACATGAATCTTAATGACAGAGAAATAGATATCCTGAAAATGCTTGCCGACGGAAAGGACAGCAAATATATGGCAGAGAAGCTACCCCTCAGCCTGGAGACCATCTATTGGTATCGCAAGCGCTTGCGGGACAAGTTCAACACCAACTCCACCACAGCCTTAATCTCAGAGGCCATACGCCGCGGACTCATCTGATAATGCTTGATGTAACAAACACTAAGAAGAATAAGGGATGAGGAAAGCACCGGGAGACGCATAAAATAATAAAAAGATGGCCGAAAATCATATTGACTTTGAGACCATCCTTAGTATAGGACCGGACCGGTATTCTCTAAAAGATATAGTTCAAACCGATGTTGACTCCAAGGCCTGGGTTGTCATCCGGGTCAAGGGCCTTCGCGACCTCGGCGCTGACGATGAAGTTCTGGTTCATGACAAGCTTGAGACCTGCACCGGCGCTGCAGTGGAGCTTGGTAACCTCCTTCCTGTCGGTATTGCCCTGGATGTGATCAGGGAGAGGCATGTTGACATTCTCGTCATATTTTGACTTGTTGGCTGCCATCTCGTCGAGTCTGTACGGCTGGACGATGGAGCCGAGGTCGAAGAACGGATTTGTGGCCACATACCATGACTGGTTGATGAGGTTGAAGCTGAAGAGCTTGATACGCATCTCGAAATTGCCCCAAGCATAGCCGTCACCGATCATTCTGTTGTACAGGGTACCACGGACAGTGTTGATGCTGCCGAGGCCCTCTGAAAGGATCTGGCGGAGATAGAGGGTCGTGATGTTCGACTGCATGTAGAACGGCACTTCGCCTGCGACGGTTCCCTGATAGGCAAGATGATATGCGAAAGTGAGCTTGTTGTCAGGAGCAAGAGGAATGTACTGGCGCCAGTGTGCGCTGAGCTTGGCATACTTGTATCCGTCTCCGAATACATCAGGGGATGCGTTGACATATGCTTCGGCCCATATTCCCTTTGAAGGGGCGGAATCCAGGTCTCTGGTGTCGTATACGAGTCCCGCCTTCATCTCGAGGCGGCTCCCTCCGTTGGCCTCGTCCTCCTTGATGATGTTACGGTACTGATAGTCCTTGTACAGGGTGTTCCAGCTGGAATAGTCCTCCTTGTCGATGTCACTGATGTCGAAGTTCCAGAACGAAAGTCCGGCGGCCCAGTTCAGGTTCGGGGCAATCTCGCCCTGGAAATCAGCCAGGAATCGGAACATGTTGCGCTGGAAGTTGTAATATGCGGTGGATTCATCCTTGTTGGCGTTCCACTCCGGCACATAAGGCTGGGCGGCGCCGTTGAAGCCGTAGAATGAGAACATCGGGTTGTTCATGTATGTAGCGGCAGCTGTGACGCGTATGCCCGGGATGAGGTACTTCGAGTCATAGAAGAGATGAAGTCTCGTCATACCCTTCGTATAATGCGATATCTCAGTGGAGAACTTGTGCTTGTAGCGGGGGAAGATGGAGCCATCACCATAATTGTAGATGTCCGCGTTGATGCCATACTGGAAGCCGAGATCGGAGTTGTAGCTGACAGCCGGGACGAATCCGAAGTTCCATCCGCTCTTGATCTTGGTTTCACTGTCGTTTGCTGCTCTCAGCGATGCTGACGCTGCAA
The DNA here is from genome assembly GCA_045597605.1 of Candidatus Cryptobacteroides sp. Lineage (GTDB taxonomy): Bacteria > Bacteroidota > Bacteroidia > Bacteroidales > UBA932 > Cryptobacteroides. Next base: position 3,013 of record JAZLKN010000013.1, read on the forward strand.
TTATCGCAGCAGCAGCCAGGATAATTTTCTTCATATCGGGCAATATTGAAAAGTAAAATGTTTTACCAAACGCACAAAAATAACAAAAAATGGTATAATTTTTCGTTTATTTTTATAAATTCGCTTAACTGTTGAAACATCAACCATAAATTAATAAGTCATTATGAAAAAGTATTTCGCTGAAATGATCGGAACCATGGTACTGGTTCTCATGGGCTGCGGCGCCGCTGTAAGCCTTGGTTGCACAAACGCAATCGCAGCCACAGTTGTGGGCACTTCAATCGCATTCGGTCTTGCAGTTGTCGCCATGGCATACACCATCGGCGGTATCTCAGGATGCCACATCAACCCTGCCATCACCCTCGCTGTCTGGCTTTCAGGCAAGATGAGCGGCAAGGACGCTGCTTTCTACATGCTTTTCCAGGTCATCGGTGCCATCATCGGTTCCGCTATCCTCTGCCTTCTCACTTCAAATGCTGAGTTCGCAGGAACAGGTGCCAACGCATGCCAGGAAGGTGTTTCCCTCATTGGCGGTCTTCTCGCCGAGGTATTCTTCACCTTCGTATTCGTTCTCGTTGTCCTCGGAACAACAGATGAGAAATTCGGTGCAGGCAACTTCGCAGGCCTCGCCATCGGTCTCTCACTCATCCTTGTCCACCTCGCCTGCATCAGGTACACCGGCACATCGGTGAACCCTGCACGTTCCATCGGACCAGCTCTCTTCCAGGGTGGTGACGCTCTCAAGCAGATCTGGATCTTCATCCTCGGCCCTCTCGCAGGCGGTGCTTTCGCCGCTGGCGTATGGAAGTGGCTCAAGGGCGACTGCTGCTGCAAGAAATCTGCTGAATAATCCCACAGATAAACGCATATCTGAAAGGCTTTCCGCTCGGAAGGCCTTTCTTTTTTTGTCAGAAAATCTTATTTTCGCAGAAGAATGACACTATGAAACGAATCCACTTTTTATCATTGGCAGGAATAATGTGCGCCATCTCACTCTGCGGCTGCGGAAATCAGAAGGCAGACGGTCCTGTGATAGGTCTTGCCTGGAACGGCGAAAGCACGTCAAACTCCTGTATTAACACTCAGAACGCCCTCAAGGCCGCAGGCATCGATTTCGTGATGATCGATGAAGTCATGAATTTCGACCTTCCTTATGACTCCACCGGGTTCATTTCCAGCGGATGCGTTGACGAGGATTCCATCCTCAAGCAGGAATACGCCACAGCCGTACGCAGGAACACATACAGGAACTCAAATGTCAAGGATGTGATGAAAGGGATTGACGGTGTGATATTCACCGGCGGAGGGGACATCTGCCCTACCCTGTTCAAAAATCCCGAGCCATGGCACGGACTTGAAGGAGACAAGACTTACAATGCGACACGCGATGTCTCGGAATATCTGCTGATGCAGTACTGCATAGACAACAATATCCCTGTTCTGGGCATCTGCAGAGGCTCCCAGGTACTCGGAGTGGTATCAGGAGCGCCGCTGATTCAGGACATCCCGGCATGGCTTGAAAGCCAGGGCGTCAGCTATAACGACAGTCATCGTGCCGTCATCAACGGCAAGAACACCTTCGCTTCCCACGGGGTGGATGTCAGGAAGGGATCACTGCTTCACGAACTGGTGGGGACTGACAGGCTCGAAGGATGTCCTTCATGGCATCATCAGGCCGTAGGCGATGTCACAGGGACAGATCTCGAGGTGGTCGCGCCAGAAGAAACATGCGGCAGGACCGTCGTGGAAGCCCAGCAGCGCACCGACTGCAAGTTCGTGCTCGGGATTCAGTTCCATCCGGAAGCCGTTTTCGGAAGCGTCATCGAGGAAAACCCTGACGGTTTCATGGATAAAGCCACTGCCATCAGACTGTTCCAGCGTTTCGCCGGCTATTGCAGATAGGAAAGGGCACCATGACAGGATTGTACTTCATACTTAAAGGTCTGATTATCGGAATCATCGTCTCGATCCCCATAGGCCCTATCATGATGCTGACCATCCAGAAGTCAGTCAATGACGGGCGCAAGGCAGGCTTTTCCTGTGG
>JAZLKN010000014.1:0-28088 GCA_045597605.1 Candidatus Cryptobacteroides sp.
GCCACCGCTTCGGGGGACATAACCCAAAATCCCAAGTCCCCCGAAGCGGTGGCACTGCCGATATGGTTACTGAAGGTTCTTTACCTGCTCTTCGGTGAGACCGGTGACACTGGCGATGAATTCAACGGATGATTTCTTCTCGAGCATTGCTTTGGCAACCTCGATTTGCTTAGTGGCGGTACCCTCTGCGAATCCTTCGGCTTTACCTTCGGCTCTGCCTTTGGCCTCAGCCCTCTCGCAGGCCTCGCGTTTTGAGTTTTCGATATCCCAGTCGTTCATCATGGCAGTGGTGTATTTGTGTTCTTCGTCCTTGTTGAACCCTGCTCTGGCACTGGCTTCGAAATAGGTCTTGAATGTGTTGTCAGACCGATAGACCGCCGGTATGCCGTTCAGGGACTTGGTGTGTTTCAGCAAATATAACCACTTTTCCGGATATGTCTCCAATTCTTCCTCTTTTTTATCAAAGTCGGCGATGCCAAGGAACAGATATTCGGTACTGCCAGGCAACTTCCTTCCCGCAGATTCCTCGCGCGTGATATAGTGCAGGAAGTATTGTCTCCCGTTCCTGTCGTTGCCATCTATCCGGTCCAGCTTGAAGTTTAGGAATGCGATGACATAGTTCGGCGGAATGGAGTAGTCATAATTCCGGCCCTGTTTCCCGAGCATAGAGATAACCTTGGACGCATAGAAAACGGTTCGTTCCATAAAGTGGCTCTGCTCCGCATTCTGCATCTCCACGATGAACTTCGCACCGTCATTGTCCTCGCACAGAACGTCGATGGCCGACTTGCGCGATGTCCCCGTCGTACCGATGATCTCGGTGTTCAGGTAGGTGATGTCCACAATGTTCCTGTCCGGCAACAGGCTGTTGAGCAGCTGAATCGTAGCATCCTTGTACTTTTCCGTGCCGAAGATGCGTTTGAAGGCATAGTCCACTGTGGGGTCGGCGAACTTCCAGTCGCAGAAATTGAATTCGTTAGGGTCTGTCATAGTCATAATTGTTCAGGTGTTTAAGTTGTTGAACTTTGGGTTGATTGTTCTTCACCGCAATTATAGCCTATACTGTCGGTTCATCCTATAGCCGGACTGCCCCGAAACGTGAATAAATGTTTTTTCTTAACGAGATTTTGTGATTTTTTATGTTATTAACGGCAGTGCCACCGCTTCGGGGGACATAACCCATACAGGCCCTAAATATTCTCCAGATTGAGGAGATTCAGAATGGACTTTCCTTCGGGAGTGAAGGCGTATTTCATCCTTTCGGCATAGTCGGCCTCAACCTTGCGGCGCACCACCTTGGCGGTAGCGTTCATCTGACCGTTCTGCAGACTGAAATGGTCCTTGATTATTATGATAGAAGCTGGCAACCACCTCTCAGGGAAGGCTCCGTAATTAATCTGTCCGCTGCGGTATGAGTCGAACACGCCTTGAATCTTCTCCAGCATATATCTCTTGCCCTGCGGCGATGCGGGATCCACTCCCCTGTGAAGTTTAGCAAGGTATGCACACAAGTTATCCCTGTTGGGAACGACGAAGGCAATGGTATATGGACTCTGGGAGTTGTAGAGCAGCACCTGGTCTATATATTTCGATTTGGAAGTTATCACCTCCTCTATCTGTTCCGGGCTGTATTTCTCACCGTCCGCCGATATCAGCAGGCTCTTGAAACGCCCGGTCACACACAGGAAGTCCTTATCCCACATATAACCCATGTCGCCGGTATGGAGCCACCCGTCAACAACCGTCTCGGCCGTAGCCCGGGGATTCTTCCAGTATCCGGCCATCACGTTCTCCCCTTTCACGCATATCTCGCCCTTCTCGCCCAGAGGCACCTCCACGTCGTTCTCGTCCCTTATCTGGAGTTCCATAGGGTGTACCGGCATCCCGCAAGTGCCAAGGACGTGTTTCTTGCTTAAGTCGTTGGTGCTGACTATGGGCGTAGCCTCGCTCAGGCCGTATCCCTGCATCACAGGCACACCCAGCGCGTAAAAGAAACGCTGCTGGTCCATATCCAGATAGGCCGCGCCGCTTACGAAGAACTTCAGATGCCCCCCGAATACGCTCTGGCGTATCTTCGAGAAGAACAGACGGTCTCCCAGACGCAGCAGGGGACGTTTCCATCCCTGGCGCAGTCTTTCCGCATTGTAACCTTCCCTGTAATATGAGTCGGCAAGTCCTAGGAACCACTGGAACGCCCTGTATTTCAGGGCTCCCATATCGCGTACGTGACTCTCTATGTTCTTCTTGAAGTTCTTGGTTATGGTGGGTACCACAAGCATTATTTCGGGCTTCAGTTCCCTTATCGCCATCGGTATGTTGCGCAGGCTGTTGCCCGGAACCGTGCCTATGGCCGTACCGTAGCTCATGCTCAGATACATACCCGCGACGTGAGCGTAGCAGTGGTCCAACGGCAGAATCAGCAGCATTTTGCTGTCCGGCGGGAAATACATCACGTTCCGCACCTGCTCCACGTTGGCAGTGTAATTGCGGTGCGTGAGCAGCACTCCCTTGGGATTCGCAACCGTACCGGAAGTATAGCTGATGGTGGCGTAATCGTCGGGAGAGATGCTGTTCATTCTCTCCTCCAACGCCTCGGAATGCGAGTATATTGCCTCGACCCCCTTTGCGTAGATGTCACCTATGAAGACCTCCCCTTCCTCGGGGTTCTCGATATGGTCGAAAAGTATTACGAATTTCAAATCGGGGCACTGATGGCGTATGGCGCGAATCTTCGACAGCTGGCCCTTGCTTACCATTATATATTTGGCCTCGGAATGCGAAAGTCTGAACTGAAGGTCGGATTTCTGCTCCAGCTTGACGCTGAGCGGTACGTTGACGGCTCCGGCGTACAGCAGGCCCAACTCCCCTATTATCCAGGACCTGCGGCCCTCGGCGAGCATCGCTATGCGGTCACCTTTCTGTACACCGAAATCTATCAGGCCGGCGGCTATTGCGTGGGCCTCAACGCGAGTCTCGTCGAAAGAGGTCTGCTCCCACTCCGAACCGTTCTTTTCATACAGGAAAGTCTTGCCCGAATATTTCCGGGTATAGTATTCCGCAAACTGGACAAGCGTGATTCTCCCTGACGGAAGGCTATTTGAATAATCCGAAGAGTTTTGCATCTATCTTGTCTGTAACCTCGCGGAAATTGTCAGGATTGTTTTCGAATTTGAGCCTGTCCACGTCCAGAATCAGAAGATTGTGGTTATAGCCGGAAATCCAGTTCTCGTATTTCTGGTTCAAGCCGGTAATATAGTCGATGCGTATGCTCTTCTCATATTCGCGACCACGTTTCTGAATCTGGGCTATAAGATTGGGTATGGACGAGCGCAGATAGATGAGAAGGTCGGGGGCGCCGACAAGGCTCATCATAAGTTCGAAAAGGTCGTTGTAGTTCTCAAAGTCACGGCTGCTCATCAGGCCCATGTCATGCAGGTTGGGGGCGAAAATCCTGGCATCCTCATATATGGTGCGGTCCTGGATTATCACGTCATCGCACTTATTGATGTCCACGATATCCTTGAACCTCTTGTTCAGAAAGTAAATCTGGAGGTTGAAGCTCCAGCGTTCCATGTCCTCATAGAAATCGGAAAGGTAAGGATTGTAATCGACTGACTCGAACTTGGGTGTCCAGCCATAGTGGGCGGCCAGCATTTTGGTCAGTGTGGTCTTGCCGCTTCCTATGTTTCCGGCGATGGCTATGTGCATAACGAAATTAACTTTGATTCAACTTACAAAAGTAACAACTCTTTTTTGTATTTTTGCACAATAAAGGGAAAATTTGATGATAAGGGTCAAAAAATTCGTTTTCAACATTTTCGGGGAGAGCTGCTACGTCGTGGACGACGGCAGCGGGGAATGCGTCATCATCGACCCCGGCTGCATGATTGCACAGGAAAAGGACGAAATGGGTGGTTTCCTGACTTCCAACGGCCTCAAGCCCGTGATGATACTGCTCACGCACGCCCACTCCGATCACATATTCGGAGTAAAGTATCTTGAAGACAAGTACGGGATAAGGGCGGTGATGGACGGGGCCGAGGAGGCCTCAATAAAGATATTCAACCCGAGGATGACGGCCCTCGGCCTGCCTTCTCCGGAAGAATTCGGATACGATGCCGTTTCCGGCGGAGACATTCTCCATTTCGGGAACACTGACATCAAGGTACTGTCCACGCCGGGACATTCTCCCGGAGGACTCTGTTTCCTTTTCGAGAAAGACCGGGCGATTTTCACCGGAGACACCCTTTTTGCCGGCAGCATAGGCCGCACCGACAATGACTGCGCGTCGCTGGATGACCTTATGGCATCGATATTCCGCTCCCTGATGACTCTGGACGGGGACATAAAAGTATATCCCGGACACGGCCCGACCACCGACATTGCAAGGGAAAGGACCACAAATCCGTTCATTTTCGAAAGAGATGAGTAGGAACAACGGAGAAATAGTTATAACCGGAGCTTCCGCACACAATCTGCAGAACGTTTCCCTGTCCATACCGCGCGGCAAGTTCGTGGTGGTCACGGGGCTGTCCGGCAGCGGCAAGAGCACCCTCGCCTTCGACACGCTGTATGCCGAGGGACAGCGGCGCTATATGGATACGCTGTCCACCTATGCCAGACATTTTATGGGCATAATGGAAAAACCCGAGGTGGAAAGCATCACGGGACTCAGCCCGATAATAGCCATAGAGCAAAAGACAACCGGGAACAATCCCCGTTCCACCGTCGGCACCATCACCGAAATATATGATTTTCTGAGGCTTCTCTATGCACGGGCCGGAATATGCCATTCTCCGACTACGGGCAAGCCCATGGTGAAATATACCGACGAACAGATTGTGGACCTGCTTCTGAAGAACTATTCCGGCAAGAGATGCTGGCTGCTCGCCCCACTGGTAGTGGGCCGCAAGGGACATTACAAGGAACTGTTCGACAATCTGCGCAGACGCGGCTTCACCCAGATCAGGATAGACGGAGAAATACGAGAACTCGCCGAAGTGACCGCCATAGACCGCTACAAAACCCATTTCATAGAGCTGGTGGTGGACAAGCTGGTTCCCTCCGAAGATGATATGAAGAGGCTTCGCGACTCCGTGATGACCGCCATGAATTTCGGCAAGGGGTCACTTGCAATAATGGAAAATGACCGGCTGCAGCACTACTCCAGGCATCTTATGGACGAGGATACGGGGATTTCAGTGCCCGAGCCGGCTCCACACAGTTTTTCATTCAATTCCCCTCAGGGCTATTGTCCGCACTGCAAGGGACTTGGCACGATAGTCAACGTGGATATGGACAGTATTATCCCCGACAGGAGCCTTTCCATTGCCGACGGAGCCATCGTTCCCCTGGGCGTGGAAAGGGGCAATCAACGTTTCGAAACGGTGCATTCCATAGCCAGGAAATACGGTTTCTCCCTTCACGAGCCGGTAGAAACCCTGTCTGACGATGTGATTTCCCTGCTGGTGTTCGGTTCCGACGAATTGTTCAGGATAGGCGAAGGCATTTCCTCCCAGATGGTCACCTACGACGGTATAGTCGACGAGATAGATGACAAGATAACCTGCCCCGTGTGCGGAGGAACCAGACTACGCAGCGAGGCCCTGTATTTCCGCATCGACGGCAAAACCATAGCCGAGGTCAGCGAGATGGAGATTTCGGAGTTGCACGAATGGCTGTGTTCGCTGCCGGAAAAACTGGATGAACGCAGCGAGACCATCGCCCGTGACATAATAAGGGAGCTGAAGGACAGGACGAAGTTCCTGCTGGACGTAGGCTTGGAATACCTTACGCTGAGCCGCTCCACAGCCACGCTGTCTGGAGGTGAATCGCAGCGCATACGTCTGGCCACCCAGATAGGTTCCAAACTGGTGAACGTGCTCTACATACTGGATGAACCCAGCATAGGGTTGCACCCCCGGGACAACGTCAAGCTCATCACCTCGCTGCTCGAACTCCGGGACCAGGGCAACTCTGTAATGGTAGTGGAGCACGACCAGCAGACAATGATGGCTGCCGACTGGCTTGTGGACATAGGTCCGGGAGCAGGTTCGCAAGGCGGTAGGATATGTTACAACGGACCCGTAAGCGCCATAGGAAAAGCCGGGCGAAAGGGCGAGGCATCGCCGACTCTGGATTATCTCCGCGGGCTCAAGAACATTGAAGTACCCGCACAGCGGCGCAAGGGCAACGGAAAAACGCTCGGGCTCAAAGGCTGCCGGGGCAACAACCTGAAAAACCTGGACATAGACCTCCCGCTGGGCTGTTTCATAGGCATAAGCGGCGTTTCAGGCAGCGGCAAGAGTTCGCTGATAGACGACACCCTGATGCCGATACTCAAGAACAGTTTCTTCCACGCCAAGATGCGCCCGTTACCATATTCCGAGATTATAGGAATAGATAACATAGACAAGGTGATTGAGGTGGACCAGAGCCCGATAGGAAAGACTCCGCGCAGCAATCCGGCCACATTCACGAACGTGTTCGGACATATACGCAACCTGTTCGCAGCCACCCCGGACGCGAAAATAAGGGGTTTCCAGCCGGGACGCTTCTCGTTCAACGTTGCCGGTGGAAGGTGCGAACAGTGCAAGGGGGCCGGCATACAGGTGATACAGATGAATTTCCTGCCATCGGTGAACGTGATGTGCCCTGAATGCCGTGGCAGAAGGTACAAGGAAGACACTCTGGCCGTGCATTATAAGGGCAAGAGCATAAACGACGTACTCGAAATGACCATCAGCGAGGCATACGAATTCTTCAAGAGCATACCTCCGATAGCAGTGAAACTCAAGGCTCTTGTGGACGTGGGGCTGGGATACGTGCATCTGGGCCAGAGCGCGGTCACCCTTTCCGGCGGAGAATCGCAGAGGATGAAGCTGGCTGCGGAACTGGGCAGGAAGGACACCGGCAATACGCTGTACATACTGGACGAGCCCACCACCGGACTGCATTTCGAGGACATAAAGATACTGCTCACGGCATTGCAGAGCCTGGTTGATGCAGGCAACACCGTAATCATAATAGAACACAATCTGGATATACTCAAGAGCGTGGACTACATCTTCGACCTCGGCCCGGAAGGGGGAAAGGGAGGTGGCAGGATAGTTGCACGCGGAACGCCGGAAGAAATTGCGGACAACGCAGACTCCCCTACCGGTAAATTCTTAAAAGAAGTGTTATGACAACTGTAAACAAAAACGATTTCAAATATATCCTGATGAAGGATGCCCAATGGTGCAACGAGCTTGGATTCAATGACTTCGACGGACTGAACAGCATCATTAGGCGCGGAAAGGCCGTACAGCTCGTGAATCTGTGCGAAGCCCGCCACGAAAACCGCTGCAACACCCTTTCATACTATATAAAGGAAAGGGGCAACGTGAAAGTGATTCTGCTTGCCGGCCCGTCCAGCAGCGGAAAAACCAGTACCTCGCTGCGCATAGCCCTGCAGTGCAAGGTACACGGGATGAATCCCAGAACCATTGAACTGGACAACTACTTCCTCAACAGAGAGGAAACCCCGAAACTTCCCAACGGGGAATACGATTACGAGTGCCTTGAGGCCATGGACCTGGAGCTGCTGAACCGCGACCTCTGCGCCCTGCTGCGCGGAGAGGAGGTGGACATTCCGCAGTTCGACTTCAAGCAGGGCGTCAAGATATGGGATGGAAAGCACAAGGTGCGCCTGATGCCCAACGACGTGCTCATACTTGAGGGTATCCACGCCCTGGACAAGAGGATGACGCGCGACATACCCGAAGAGAACAAGTATTACATATACGTCTCGGACATTTCCTCCATATCCAACTATGACCCGCAGATACGCACCACGGACAACCGTCTGCTCAGGCGTATGGTAAGGGACAACCGCACCCGCGGCATATCCCCGGAGAGCACCATACTGCGCTGGCCCAGCGTGCGCGAGGGCGAGGACAAATGGATTTTCCCCTTCCAGGAAAACGCCGACAAGGTGTTCAACAGCACGATGCAGTACGAACTGCCTCTGCTCAAACATTTCGTGACTCCCCTGCTCTACGGCATAACGGAGGATTCCGCAGCCTACGGCGAAGCCCAGCGCCTCCTTAACATATTCAGCAGGATAGACGCCCTGCCGCTGGATGCCATCGAGGCCATACCCTGCACCTCCATAATGCGTGAATTCATAGGCGGACAGATACTTTCGAGGGAATTGCTGTAATTGCAAAATAATGCTTAACTTTGCCGAATGAAGAATACTTACCTGTTCACATCCGAATCAGTTTCAGAAGGCCATCCCGACAAGGTGGCCGACCAGATTTCCGACTCCATACTCGACGAGTTCCTGCGCCGCGACCCCGAGGCCAAGGTGGCCTGCGAGACTTTCTGCAGCACCGGCCTTGTGCTTGTTGCCGGAGAAATCACCAGCGAGGCCTACGTCGACATTCAGGAAACAACCCGCAATGTCATCGACAGGATAGGCTACAACAATGCCGAATATATGTTCGACAGCCGTTCCTGCGGTGTCATCAGCGCAATCCACGAGCAGAGCCCCGACATACACCGCGGAGTAGTAAGGGCCGACAAGGAACAGGGTGCAGGCGACCAGGGCATGATGTTCGGCTATGCCTGCTCGGACACCAAGGACTATATGCCTCTGGCTTTATCCCTGTCACACAGGATATTGCAGATTCTCTCCGAGATACGCCGCTCGCCCCACTCACCTATGCCGTATCTGCGTCCGGATGCCAAGAGCCAGTTCACAATCGAGTATGACGCGCAGACCAACAAGCCCCTGCGCATACACACAATAGTGCTCAGCACCCAGCACGACGAATTCGGAAGTGACGAAGTGATGCACGAAAGGATAGAGAAGGATGTGCGGGAGATAGTTATTCCCACCCTCATAACCTCTCTTCCCTCCGAGACGGCGGCGCTGTTCAGGGGCGACTGCATACTCCACGTCAATCCCACCGGAAAATTCGTGATAGGGGGTCCCGCAGGCGATACCGGCCTTACGGGACGCAAGATAATAGTGGATACCTACGGCGGCAAGGGTGCGCACGGAGGCGGAGCCTTCTCAGGCAAGGATCCCAGCAAGGTGGACAGGAGCGCGGCATATGCGGCAAGGCACATAGCCAAGAATATGGTCGCCGCCGGGGTTGCAAGGGAAATGCTGGTGCAGATTTCCTATGCCATAGGCGTGGCAAAGCCCGTGAGCATATTCGTGAACACTTTCGGGACTGCGGCCAGAGACGCCGGCAATGCGCAGATACAGGATGCGGACATAGCCGCCGTAATATCCGAACTGTTCGACCTGCGTCCTGCATCAATCATAGAGCGTTTCGGGTTGAAATATCCCATATATGCACCCACAGCCACATACGGCCACATGGGTCGCAAACCATATAGAGCCGAGGTGGAACTGCTGTACGGTGGCATGCCCGGCAGAAAGGAGGTTCAGTTCTTCGGATGGGAACTGCTCGACGAAGTGGAGCATATAAGGGAAGTTTTCAGGCTCGGCTGACCGGCCGTCAGCCCTGTCTCATAGTCTTCGCCGGATCCACCCTGGAAATGAAACTGCAGGGCAGGAGAAGAATGAGCATTATCACCGCAAATGACAGAGCGTCGATGGCGACGAGCCGGAACAAGTCCAGTCTCACCGGCACGGAACTCACGAAATAATTGTCCGGATCAAGGGTGAGGATCCCGGTTCTGTGTTCTATCCGGCACAGCAGCAATGCCACGGCATTGCCTATGGCGAGACCCTTCAGGACCAGACGCGCCGAACTTCGCAGAAAGGTCATCGCTATCCCCCGCGTCCTCATACCCATGCTCTTGAGGAGCCCTATGGTCTTCATGTGCTCGAACAGGAGTATCAGCAGCCCGATGACCATGTTCAGCCCCGCGACTACGGTCATCAGCGCAAGTATGAAGGCTACGTTGAAATCTATCAGATGCAGCCAGTCGAATATCCTGCCGTAAATGACGTTGGAGCGCGAGCACACAGGCGCCCCCTCCTCCTCGTGGGCATTCATCAGCAGTATTCCGGTAATCTGTGCGCAAACGGCACTGCTACTCTCATCGTTACGGAAGCTGTCCTCAAGCATCACTTCGAGTGCCGAGAACGAGCCGTCATCCCAGCCGTTGACTCTGCGGAGGGTGTTAATGTCGCACATCACAACCATCATGTCATCTCCTGTGGATATGGCGTCATATATGCCTTCGACGGTAAAATTGCGAAGAGTCACCCGCTCCCCTATGAAGTAGCTCAGCATCCTGTCTCCTACCTTGAGCCCCAGAATGGAGGCGAGGCGCGTGGGAATCCTGACCCCGAGAGACGCGGAATCTCCTGTGGCAATACCCTTGAACACCACTCCGTGCACGTTTTCTCCCCCTTTGACGATTGCGGCGCTGTAGACAGCTTCCCTGAGGGAATCAACTCCCGTGACTGCGGAAAGTTCATTTTTTATTGCAGGAGACAGACTGAGTGGAGAAGCGGGGTCGCAGATACCTCTGCCGGGCTCCGCAATACGCATGTCTCCGACAAGTTCGGCGAGGCCGTTCCGTATTTCGCTGCGGAAACCTTCCGATATGGCAAGGGCGACAATCATTACAAGGTAGCTCACCGCGATTGCCGCCACGGCGGCACGGCCCCTTACATACAGTTTTCCGGATATGAAAGATGGCGCGGACATCGTCATTTTCTGCCGGCTGCAGCCCTTCTCTCGATAATTTTCATATTCTGAAGCGCAGTCCTGTCTTCAGGGTCGATTTTCAGTGCCTTCCTGTAATACTTCTGCGCCTGCTTGTCGTTCTCCTTCACCGCAAGATAATACGAGCCTACGTTATCCAGAAATGAAACGTTGTTCTTCTCGTATTTCAGCATCTTTTCGCTCAACGCCCTAAAGGCCTCCTTAGACACCGGCGTTCCCCTCTTGTAAAGGGCATAGCAGTAGGACTGTATCACGTCGCAGAAAAAGGCATTGTCCACAGCTACGCCCGGATATTCCCATGCCGGAGAAGACTTGTAGTTCCTGTCTACCAGCTCCATAAGGTACTGGAGCGTCAGGTCCGGGCTCTCCTTTTCATATTCCAGCAGGGCATTGGCCTTGAAGATGCACAGTTCCAGATTCGATGGATTCGCGGCTATGGCATTTTCCACTGCCTTCAGACCCAGGCCGTACTGCGTCTCGTCAAAGAAAGGTTCGTTGTAATAGTATATGGGGTTGCCTGTGCTGTCCTTGAGTTCCAACACCGGATCCATGTCCAGATACCTCTTGCCGGAGTGCACCTTGACGGAGTCGGTCCTGCTCTTCGAAAAGTGGAAATTCGCCTTTGCTATGTAAAAATCCAGCCCCACCGAATCGGCCTTCTCCCATTTCTCGAGCAAGTTCTCCACGCCGACTCCGCTGTAACCCACGCGGGTAACCAGCCTGTCATACAGCTGTTTACAGCCTGAACTTGACTGAACTTGGGTTTCGGACTGGGCCTGAGCCATGACGGCAAGGCAGGCAAAAGAAATGGAAAGCAACAATTTCCTCATAATTTCATTCTACGTTCATAAGTATCCTGCGTGAAGCCGGATGCAGATTATTCGCCCTGTTGCCCAGATTCTTGACGAACCCCAGGGGCAGATTCGCATAGGTGACCACCACGTATCCGACGGGCGCATCGTGCAAATTTAGTGAATCTTTATGTAAAAAATGCAAGGCCTCCTGACGTGTCAGTTCCACTGCGGGAAAGTCGTCGGAATCCAGCAATGCGCTGAGGCACAGGTCCGCGCAAGGTATCCTGTCCTTCCCCTTCACGGTGAAGGCATGCACTCCGGCGGAAAGTACGTTGATTTTCCTGCCTATCTGCTGCATTACCGATGCCACATAATCCGGAAGGGCATAGATTTCACCGTTGCGGTCGAACATCGAGACACCGTCCTTCCCGAGAGCATCACCGGTTTCGCGATTGCCAGCCCTGCGGATAGCGGTGTAACTGTCCCGGATACCGTTCTTCCGGATGGCGGCGCAATACTGACCCTCTCCCCTGACGCTGTCCGGATGCAGGAGAAAACCGCACCGGGTCGCCCGGGGACCCTCGAATGGCATATCGAAGCGGAGCACCTCACCTCCGAGTTCATCGGCTATCCAACTGACATTGCCGTCATTCTCGGCGTCATTGAAAGTACATGTGCTGTACACCAGCACCCCTCCCGGTGCAAGGGCATCCCACACGTCGGCCACTATGCGTCTCTGCCGCGATGCGCACAGCGCCACATTGTCCTCGGACCACATTCTGACGGCATTTTCACTCTTACGGAACATACCTTCACCGCTGCATGGAACGTCAGCGATTATGATGTCGAACATCCCGCGCAGCCTGCCGAATTCCGCAGGATCGGAAGAACTTACGACCACATTGGGATCCCCCCACACCGCCACATTGTCCGCCAGGATCGCGGCCCTGGACCGTATCACCTCATTGCTCACGAGAAGGAATCCCGAACCCAGAGTCTCCCTCAGCGATGCGGCGGCATCTGTGGTCTTGCCGCCCGGAGCCGCACACAGGTCCAGCACCTTGAGCCCCGCATTTCCGAGCGGAGAGGGCCCAGACCCGTTCTCTGACAATAGTGACAGGACCTGACGGAACACCCATCCCACGAACATGGCGGAAGCGTCCTGCACGTAATAGGCCCCGGCGTGAAACAGAGGATCCAGGGTGAACGACGGCCTCTCCCTGAGATAGAGTCCGTAAGGGCTCCACGGTACGGCACAGTCCACGGGCAGATATGACAGATCACACTGCTTCAACGGATTGATCCGTACGCTTACCGGTAATGTCTTATCTGATGATTCCACAGGTTGAAGTCCTCCGATGATTATGCGGGTTGAGGTTATCTGATGACACAGGCTGGATTTATCCGATGATTCCGCCGCCGGTGACAATGGAAGTGACCGCCTTGTCCAGGAATTCCTGTATGTGGGAGCCTATCATCGCCTTCATCATGAAATTCAAATCGGCGTCAAGTTCTATGTCGAGAGCCGTCTGGAGCGGCATTTCCCCGGGGTTCAGGTTGATTGTGACCGTAAAATGGAAAGGGGCCTCGACGTCAGTGACCCTGATTCTGCTGAAAGGGGTCTTTTCGATTATCCTCACGGCTATGGTGAAACCGCCGTATGACACGCGGAGGCTGTCTTCGTCAACGCTTATGTCCTTTCTCTGCTGCTCGGAAACTGAGGCAATCAGGCCTTCAAGGTCGGTGAATCTGTTGAAAAGAGCCATCGGAGCAGCGTTCACGATGACAGTCTTTGACTTGTATTCGCTCATAAATTCGTATATTTGTGCAAATATACCGATTTTTATCAATTCCGGCGATGCGCAAAATTTATTTCGAAAGAAGATGTATCGTGATATGCACCCCTGAAGACCAGGCTCTGCAGGATCCCAACGCTATAAGTTTCTCCATAGGCAACAGCTTCAGCATACATTCGCTGATACACATGTTCGAGCTGTCGGACAGCCTGATGAAAGTGTGCGTTCCCACGAATGACGTGGAGGACACATACAGGCGCATCTGCAGCGAATTCTACGAAGTGAATGCCGCCGGCGGGCTGGTGAGCAACAGGCGCGGAGACTTTCTGCTGATAAGCCGCAACGGACTCTGGGACCTTCCGAAAGGGCATCAGGAAGAGGGTGAGGATATCAGAATCTGCGCAATGCGGGAGGTCGAGGAAGAGACAGGCGTTCACGAGCTGGAACTCCGTGAACTCATCTGCATAACCGACCACTGCTACTTCCGCAACGAAAAATGGCATCTGAAGCACACCTGGTGGTATGACATGCTATATACCAACCCTCTTGACCTGACCCCGCAGCGCGAAGAGGACATCTCCAAGGCCGCCTGGGTGGCCAAATCCTCCCTCCCCGCATATCTGACCAACACCTTCCCCTCGATTGCCGAAGTTTTCCGCGAGGCCCGCATCTGAAGTGCCCCGCATCTGAAGTGCCCTTGCACTTTGGGAACAATATCCCATGATGTAACGGGTCATGGCACTTCACGGCACATAACCCATGATAAAACGTGCCGTGAAGTGCCATGGCCCGTTATGCCAACGTCCGGGAACTTTTTTTCAGATTATTCGTATAATATGTTGTTATGAAACTCTCACAATTCAACTTCCCCCTCAAGCAGGAAATGATAGCCACCGAACCCTCCCACTGGAGAGACGAGTGCAGGCTTATGGTGCTCAACCGTCAGACAGGCGAGATAGAGCACAAGATATTCAAGGATATAATCTCCTATTTCGGCAAGGGTGACAACTTCGTCCTCAACGACACGAAGGTGTTCCCGGCACGTCTCTACGGCAAGAAGGAGAAGACGGGTGCCGACATCGAGGTCTTCCTGCTCCGCGAGTTGAACCGCGAGCAGAGGGTATGGGATGTCATCGTCGATCCCGCAAGAAAGATAAGAATAGGCAACAAACTGTATTTCGGAGATGACGATTCCCTTGTGGCCGAGGTCATAGACAACACCACCTCACGCGGCCGCACGCTGCGCTTCCTGTTCGACGGGCCCTATGAGGAGTTCAAGCAGAATCTCTACTCGATGGGCCGCACCCCCGTGCCTCTCTGGGTGAAGAAGGAGGTGACCGAAGAGGATGCCGAGAGATATCAGACCATCTTCGCAGCAAAGGAAGGTGCCGTTGCCGCTCCCGCAGCCGGTCTGCATTTCTCGAGGGAAATGATGAGCCGTCTGATTCTGGCAGACATCGACACCACTTTCATTACCTCCCATATGGGACTGGGGTATTTCCGCAGCGTTGACGTCGAAGACCTTTCAAAGCACAGGATGGACAGCGAACGCATCATCGTTTCCGAGGATGCCGCTAACAGCATAAACAGGACCAAGAGGTCCAAAGGCAAGGTCCTTGCCGTGGGCGTTACCGTAATGAGGGCTTTGGAAACGTACGTGACCACAAATGCCGAGGTGATTCCCTATGACGGATGGACCAACAAGTTCATCTTCCCGCCCTATACCTACAATATTCCTGACGCTATAGTATCCAACTTCCACCTCCCCTGCTCCACAATGCTGATGGCCGTAGCCGCCTTCGGAGGCTTCGAACTCGTGATGAAGGGGTATGACGAGGCTATCAAGGAAGGCTACAAGTTCGGTCCCTACGGGGATGCAATGCTGATTCTCTAGAGTTTTTGAGAGCAATCACGGCTCATTTTGTTAAAAAACTTTAATAAAAAAAGCCAACTCCGTTAAGAAAAAACATTTATTTACTCCGGCAGCCGGAAAATGAGACTTTTTTTGCTGATGTTTGCTGCAAAAAAAGATGGAATTTTCCGAAGACATTTGCACCTACGCCCTTAGCAGGATTTTCCTGCGCGAGCCCAAACTGTCGAGAGCGGTGATTGACACTCTCGGAAGTGCCGGAACTCTGTTTTCTCTTGATGCCGACGGGCTTTTCGAGGCCCTCGGACCGTTCAGCAAATACCGTGACGCAATTGCCGGCACAAACCTCGACAGGACCGCGGAAGAACTGTACCGCATACTGAAGGACACCTCAAGTAGGTATCTGTGGCACAGCCATCCGGATTTTCCGCGTGCACTGTCCGGCTGTGAGGACGCTCCCGTTGGCTTCTTTTTCAGAAGCGGGGACGAGCCCGGCAACATTTTCAACAGGGAAAGCATTTCAGTGGTAGGGACCAGAGACATCACCCCCTACGGCAAAGAGTGGTGTGGGAAAATCGTGGCGGCCCTTGGAAAAACGGAAGAACGGCCCGCCATCATCAGCGGACTGGCCTACGGAGTGGACATCACCGCCCAACTGAAGGCATTGGAGACCGGGTTACCGACCATAGCCGTACTCGGGAACGGCACAGGAAGCATATATCCCGCCTCTCACAGCCATTATGCCGAAAGGATAGCCGGAACGAAAGGAAGCGCCGTCATCAGCGAATACCCTCCGGATACCGAGGTTCTCGCTGTGAACTTTCTGGCCCGCAACAGGATAATAGCCGGGATGTCACGGGCCACCATCCTGGTGGAGAGCAAGATACGAGGAGGAGGAATGACCACTGCCAGAATAGCCTTCTCCTATGGAAGGGAGGTGTTCGCCGTACCCGGACGTAATGATGATGTCAGGAGCCAGGGTTGCAACGCCCTCATCCAGTCCCACACAGCCGAGGCCCTCACCGACACGGAACGCTTTCTGGAAAGCCTGGGTTATCGCAGGCGCAAGGGAGCGGCTGCAACCGCATGGCTGAAGAATGCTTCCGCAGGGAATGACAGTAACGGCTCCGACGGATGCGGCGCATCGATTTCTGGGACAGATGTCAACACCGCCAGCTCATTTCTTGTCAAGATACGTTCAAGGGGTGGGATAACGGTGGAGGAACTCGCTGCGGAAACGGGATTGCCCGTGCATAGGGCAAGGGCAATCCTGACTGGTCTGGAGGCTGACGGGATAATAGATGTGGATATACTGGGAAGATGTACGATAAATAGGTCCTGACGTCAGTGCAATCAACGTAAAAATGTTTATCTTTGTAAGATGCTGTACGTTGATACACATACCCATCTCTATGACGAAGCCTATGAGAATGACGCAGGACGCGATGCGACCGTGCAGAGAGCCATAGATGCCGGAGTGAGTATGATGATAGTGCCCGATACCTGCGAAAGGGACCGCAAGGGCGTTTTCGAAATATGCAGAAGGTGGCCGCACAACACCCGGCCGTGCGTGGGTCTGCACCCCGAAGAAGTCGGAGAAGACTGGAAACGTGAGCTGGACCTTGCCCTGAAAACCGTGAATGTTGCCGGCGGTGACATTGTCGCGGTCGGAGAAGTGGGGCTCGATCTGCACTGGAGCAGGGAATTCGTCAAGGAGCAGGAGGAAGTTTTCCGCAGTCAGCTGGATGCTGCTCTGGAACACGGCCTGCCCGTGATCGTCCACTCCAGAGATGCCCTTGAACAGACATTCCGAATATTGGAAGACTATAGAGGAAGGGGGCTCAGAGGGGTTTTCCACGCTTTCAGCGGCAGTCTGGAGACTTTCCGCAGATTGGAAAGATACGGTGACTGGCGCGTGGGCATAGGAGGGGTTCTCACCTTCAAGAAAGCATCGATAGCCACTGTGGCGAAGGATATACCGCTCGAGCGGATACTGCTGGAAACCGACTCTCCCTACCTTGCCCCCGTACCGCACCGTGGCGAGCGCAACGAAAGCTCTTTCATACCCCTGATTGCCGGCTTTCTGGCGCAAATCAAGGGAATACGGATAGAACAAATAGCTTCCGCCACGACAGAAAATGCAATTTCCCTGTTCGGGGAAGGATTGAAAAATACAGATGTCGTATGACAAACAACAGAAAAGCCTCGCTGCTGCTTATATACACGGGCGGCACTATAGGAATGAAGGTGAATCCTGAAGATGGCACGCTTCATCCCTTCGACTTCAGCCAGATACTGGACGAAGTCCCGGAACTGGGAAAATTCGCCTACCGTCTGGATTCATTCTCGTTCGATCCTATCATAGATTCCTCTGACATCGAACCGGCAATCTGGCAGGATCTGGCCGAAATAATCAAGGACAGATATGACGATTATGACGGATTCGTGGTGCTGCACGGCACAGACACTATGGCTTACTCCGCCTCCGCATTGAGCTTTATGCTGGAGAATCTGTCGAAACCGGTGATTTTCACAGGTAGCCAGCTGCCGATAGGAGTGCCCCGTACCGACGGTAAGGAAAATCTCATATCTTCCGTCGAAATAGCGGCTTCCCGCGATGCTGACGGTCATTCCAGAGTTCCGGAAGTGTGCATTTTCTTCGACAACACCCTTATGCGCGGAAACCGTACTACAAAGTATTCCTCAGACGACTTCAACGCCTTCTCAAGTCCGAACCTCCCTCCTCTTGCGGAGGCCGGGATAACCATAAGATACAATGACGCCGCCATACGCAAGCCTTCGGAATGGAACGGCGCTCTGAGAATCAATCTCAACCTGGATACCCGCGTGGGAATACTCAAGATCCACCCCGGCATCACCGCCGAGGTTGTCGGCGACGTGCTGTGCGGCAACTCGACAAGGGCAGTGATACTGGAGACCTACGGCAGCGGCAACGCCCCTTCGAAATCCTGGTTTCTGGACGTGGTCCGGGAGGCTGCGCAGGAAAAGATTCTGCTGAACGTCACCCAATGCTGCAGCGGCACCGTCAATATGGACATTTACTCCAACGGCAAAGCACTCCAGAACTCGGGGGTCATTTCGGGCAGAGATCTGACGACTGAAAGTGCTTTGGCCAAACTTTTCCATCTGATGGGCAATTGCTGTGACAATAAGGAAGTTAAACGTCTGATGCAGGAAAATCTGCGCGGAGAGATGTAAATTATTTCAAGAAATAATATTGGCAATTCAGGATTTTTTCTCTAAATTGCACGGATGAAAATATACGGCAACGAATAACAACAATCATTCACTTTTATATCAATTTTTAACAAACAAAACATTATGAAAAAGATTTTCATGTTTTTGGCAGCCAGCGTTGTAGTGATGGGCATTTCTTGCCAGATCTCTTCAGCTCAGACCGAGGACGCCGCTGCTCCCGCTACTGAAGAGATTTCAGAGGCCGTTGAAACAACAACGACAGAGATCGTTGATCCTTTTGCAGCAGGTGCTAGCGAAGGGCCCCTTCACCAGCAGCTCAAAACCAAATTCATCGAGGGTGGTGCAGGCTTCATGGGCCTCGTTATCATCTGCTTGATCCTTGGTCTTGCAGTTGCCATCGAGCGTATCATCTATCTCGCTCTCTGCAAAACAAACACAAAATCTCTTCTCGAAAAAGTTGAGGCTGCCCTCAAAGAAGGCGGTATCGAGAAAGCTAAAGAGGTTTGCCGTGACACCAAAGGTCCCGTTGCCTCTATCTTCTATCAGGGTCTCCTTCGCGCTGACCAGGGTATCGACACAGTAGAGAAAACCATCGTTTCCTACGGTTCAGTTCAGATGAGCAACATGGAGAAAGGCCTCTCCTGGGTTGGTCTGTTCATCGCCATCGCTCCTTCACTCGGATTCTTGGGAACAGTTGTCGGTATGATCCAGGCCTTCGATGCCATCCAGGCAGCCGGTGATATCAGCCCGAACATTGTAGCAGGCGGTATGAAAGTCGCTTTGATCACAACCGTAGGCGGTTTGATCGTGGCTCTTATCCTCCAGATCTTCTACAACTACATCCTTTCAAAGATCGACACCCTTTCAATCGAAATGGAAGACGCTTCCATCTCATTCGTTGATACCATCACCAAACTCAGCAAATAATCAGTACAATGAACAAAATCATCAAATGGATTACGTGGGCACTGATGATTGTCGGAGTTGTCTTCACCATTCTGGTCTTTGCCCAGGACGGTTCTGAGCTCTCTGTCAACCTTCTGCTTTACTGGGCATATGCCATGGTAGCCCTCGCCATCGCTTCGATCGTTTACGGTATCGTAAGGGATTCCGTTGTAAATCCCAAGAACATCAAGAAGATCGGTATCGTTCTCGTCGGTGCAGTGGTTTTGGTTGGACTGGCATACATATTCGCTCCCGGTACCCCCGCTGTCGGCTATGTCGGCACTCCCGTTTCAGACGGTGCTTTGAAACTTACGGATACCGTTCTGAATCTTACTTACTTCTCTGTAGCTGCAGCCATTCTCGCAGTAATTGCAGCGGCAGTAATGGATTCCGCTAAAAAATAATTTGTTATGGCTAAACACAAAACTCCGGAAATCAACTCGAGTTCTACGGCCGATATAGCGTTCCTGCTGCTCTGCTACTTCCTGATGACCACAACGATGGATCAGGACAGCGGTCTTGCCCGCCGTCTTCCTCCCATCCCCGATGCAAATCAGAAGGTTCAGGACCAGAAGATTAACAGACGCAATATCATCATTGTCAAGATAAACTCAGCCGACAGACTTTTTGCCGGCAACGAGATTTTGGATGTTAGCCAGCTTAAAGACAAGATCAAACTTTTCCTCACCAACCCCACCAACGACCCCAACCTTCCCGAGAAGGAAGATAAGGAAATCGAAGGATTTGGAACCGCAAGGGTTTCCAAGGGCGTTATCTCCCTGCAGAATGACCGCGGTACTTCGTACCAGGCATACATAGCAGTGCAGAACGAACTTGTTGCCGCCGTGAATGAGCTCCGCGATGACTTCTCAAGAGCTAATTTCGGTAAGGTTTACATCGCGCTTGACGAGGATCAGCAGAAAATTGTCCGTGAGGCCGTTCCTCAGCAGATTTCTGAGGCCGAGCCTAAAGATGTTGGCAAAAAGTAGGAGATTGAATTATGGCTAAATTCGGAAAAAGTTCATCAAAGGAGATGCCTGCAATCAGCACGTCATCTCTGCCTGATATCGTGTTCATGCTGTTGTTCTTCTTTATGGTGACAACTTCTATGCGTGAGACCGAGAACAAGGTTATAATCAAACTCCCCGAGGCATCACAGGTCGTAAAGCTTGAAAGGAAGGATCTCGCCAGCTACATAAACATCGGTTCACCTATCGCCTCGATGCAGGCACAGTACGGTACCGATGCACGTATACAGCTGAACGACTCCTTCAAGACTACAAGCGACATCCGCGACTTCATCGCCGCTGAACGCGACGCTATGTCAGAGGTCGACAGACAGTTTATGACCACGGTTATCCGTTGCGACTCAGATGTCCATATGGGTATCGTGTCAGACGTAAAACAGGAGCTGCGCCGTTGCTCAGCCCTCAAGATTATGTACTGCGCACGCAAGCCGGCCCAATAAGGTCGTCGACAATACCTTTGAAAGAAACCGGTCCGTTTTCGGGCCGGTTTCTTTTTTTCCGCCCTATTGTTAATTTTAACAAAAAGTGCTACTTTTGTTTCACTATGGAAAAGAACATCAAAAGCGTAGATTTCAGCATGATGCCGAAGACCTCCGACATGGTGAAGTTCTCCGACCGCATCGTTATGTATGACAATTTGGACAAACCGCTAAAAGACGTCGAAAACAACGACTTCCAGACCTTTGTCGACGGTCTACCCAAAATGATAACTTTCGCACTGATCCTTCTCTGCGTTGACGGTAATATAGAGATTGACTGCAACCTCAGACGTCTCAGTGCCAGTAAAGGCGGACTGGTGGTGCTTGTACCCGGTACAATAGTCAAACAGTTAAGCATCGATCCGGAGAGCCGTCTGATTATAATGGCGGTTCCCGACCAGGAATATGCGCCCGCAACTTCTTTCCAGAACGCAACCTACGCCCAGAAGAATTTCACCTCACCCATATCGCTCCAGTTAGAGGAACCCATTCTCAAGAGCGGAATAGACAGCTATCTGCAACTCAAAAATGCCATTCTTACGATGGGAGAAAAGGTCACCGACGATCTCGTGAAGGCCTATATACTGGTTATGGCCGGCATCGCTGCCGTGAACCTTCAGAAATGGATGATTGAACACCCGGAAGACAAGAAACGCAGCAAGGAGAAGATTTTCAACGATTTCCTTACAAACGTCGAGAAGGAGCACCGCACATACAGGGAAGTCTCCCATTATGCGGAGTCTGCCGATCTGTCTCCCAAATATTTCGCCAAGGTCATATGGGAAGCCAGCGGCAAACGTCCCCTGGACTGGATAAGGGATTGCGTCATCCTCGATGCCAAGGCAATGCTGAAAACAGGAGAATACTCCATCGGACAGATTTGCGAGATTCTCAATTTCCGTCCCCAGAGCCTCTTCAACCGCTATTTCAAGGATGCAACCGGCCTGACGCCGATGCAGTACGCAAAGGGTAAACAGTAATCCTTACACTATGAGGCGCATTATAGCGGCGCTTATTCTTCTTGCCGCAAATCTTACCGGGATTTTGGCCGCCAGAGCTGATATCCCCGAACCCAAAGCCCCGGAGCTTGAGCATTGTCTGAGGCTGAACGTCCTTATCGGCGAATCCAATTATGTCGGGAAGAATCACAAGGGCGAGCGCAACGTCATCCCCATTGTCGGCGGGACCTTCGAAGGCAAATAAGGAATTGAATATCCTGGAATCGCCAATGTGCAGATGAAACGTGATTGCTTAGGAAGGCGTAAAAAGATGTTTGTTTTGTGTTCATCCGTATGTATAAATGACAGTAACGTGCCCACAAACTTTCCGGTACAGTTGCAGTGCAAGGGAGTTGGTGGACCGTCGAGTAATCGGAGTTCATCAGGGATAACGACATAATGTCATACTATATGCTGAAGTGTTTCAGGAAGCCTTCTCGGGAATTCCTGACGGCTTGGAGAGCGTACGGGTCGGATTCTGTGCAGAGGGCTTCCAGCCAGCGGCGGTCAAGGTGGCGGCGGGTGCGGGAGCGAAGGAAACGGCCGTTGGGGCATACTATGGCACCGAGAAACGGCACACCGCAATTGCAGGATATGATTTGCGTCTTGCGTGGATTTACCGAGAGGTGCAGCCGCGTCGCAAGGAAATCTTCAATGAGTGCAACGGCTCCTTCAAGCCGTTCTCTGGAGGAATCTACCAAATAGAAGTCATCAACGTAGCGGCCGTAGTGCCGGAAGCCGAGTTCCCGTTTGCAGAACTGGTCGAGGGCATTGAGGTAGATGTTCGAGAACAACTGGGATGTGAGATTGCCGATGGCCAGTCCACAGCCGGGTAAAGAACTGAACAGGCTTTTTGAACACGGCAGCCCTTTCCATTCTGACCGGTGACCTTTCACGCGACAGCCCTTTGTAGGGTCATTGAAAATGACTTTATTCAGGAGGAAAATCACAGTGTCATAGTCAAACCCATCAGGAAGGCGCTCCATAGTGCGAAGCCTCTCAAGCCGCTCTATTATGATTCCGTACAGAATCAGCTTGTCAATGTTCATAAAGTAACCGGAAATATCCATCTTCAAGACATAGCAAGACTTGGTCCTATTCCCGGAGCAGGAGCGGATGTGATGCTCCATCCTCCGTATACCGAAAAGAGTTCCCTTTCCCTTGCGGCAGGAGTAAGAGTCATAGATGAAGGTAGGCTCGAAGAGAGGCTCGAGTTTGTTGAAAATATAGTGGTGTATGATTCTGTCCCGGAACGATGCGGCGAAGACCTCACGCTGAACCGGGTCCCGGATGATGAAACAGATGCTTCTGCCGGGTGAATATGTCCTGTCACGGACTTCCTCGTAGAGGGATATGAGATTCCTGGAGAGATGCGCCTCGAATTTCATCTGAGAGGCGGTGTTGCGCTTGTTCGCGCGCGCCGAGTAGTAAGAAGCGAAAAGATCCGTGAGCAGGGAGTCTGCCGTTTGAGGCTGTGACGAGACGAACTGACTGGGCCCTATTCCGTGCGTCGTTGTTGTTCGGATTGACATTGCCGCTGTTGAAGTTCAAGTCATAAGCGTTGTTGTCGTTGTTCGGGGACGCGGACCAGTAGTAGCCGTTGTTGCCCACATTGTTCACGTTCGCATTCCCATTGTTGCCATTGCGATAGCCGGCAGCAGGAAGTCCGGGAATATAAGTGGCCCGCAATATCCCTTCCGGTCACCTTTTCAGGAATCCAGAGGAAGCCTTCAAGGTTTGATACAGAACGGGCCACTGAATCAAACTTATACCTCGGGTACAGGGCACGTGACCTTTCGCCGAAGCAAAGACATCTGTTTGCTCACGGATTGTATCTTTTCGCTGAGCATCGAATATGAGTTCAAGGATATTTCTTTCATATCTTTGAGGAACTGAAGCAGGAAGCACAGTTCATCGCAAAGCGGTATGGCCCGGTCTATCAGGACTTTCCTGTCTTCTCCCTTTACGTCATAGATAGAACCGACAAGCTTGCAGGTCTCATAAGCCAACTCTTTGAGACGGACTCCGAAAGGGACCTGACAGTTCTTTGAGATGTTCTTTGAAATCAGTGTCACCTGGGTAAGAACATCATACGCAGTCTTGTACACCGGCGCACTTTCTATCACCCTGCTGTATGGAGTGAGTAATGCCCGTGATGCCTGCTCCACCTCCTGGGCATCCCTCCAGACAAGGAATTCGTTTTCGTCGATTGGACGGGAGAGGGTAACACGTACAGTCTTTTCATCAACCCTTAAGAACATCTGATTGCTGAGAACTTTGTCCAAGGTGGTCTGCGGGAAGCCGACATAGAGAATGTCGCGCCCCAGAGTCTTTGACTCCTTGCGAAGGACATTGTATGCCTTGATGCGGGTGCAGAAGGCAAAGGCTGACTGCTCGTACGCCTTGTAGAAAGTCCCCTCAAGGTAAAGGTTGATGAAACCTGTGTTTGCCTGCTCAATGTCTATGATTTCCTTCTGGGTCATCTGAGTATGAAAAATCGTTCAAAAAAATCCTCGGCTTCGCCGAATGACACCCGCGCCCCGCGGGCGCTGGACTATGGCTTTCAAAGTCTTTTATATGGTCACCTTGCCTGTGGCCTTACGGCCTTGGGCAAGGTGGGGTTTATTATTTTGATTCTGTGACGAGACGAACTGACTGGGCCCTAAACCGTGCGTCGTTGTTGCTCGGATTGACATTGCCGCTGTTGAAGTTCAAGTCATAAGCGAGGTTGTCGTTGTACGGGGACGCGGACCAGTAGTAGCCGAAGAGCCCACATTGCTCACGAACGCATCCCCAATGTCGCCACTGCGAAAGCCGGCAGCAGGAAGAAAGACGCATCCGTTATTCTGCAGAACCGTGAACTCTGCGACTGTATAATCTAGTCCGTTCCAATTACTGCTGTTGGCATTGAATGTTTGAGGCTCTTTATTCTTTAGCAGTTCATCTTTAGGCCAGGAGAAATCATCAGTGAAAATCAGAAGCCCTGCCATACCGTTCACCTTGACCGCTGCGTAACGACGATTCGTTTCAGAAAGTGTTCCTGTACCATATGTCGTCTTACGTGTATTCAGAAGATAAGCCCATTCCCCATTAGCACCTCCTGTAAGTACTCCCCAACCACTATAACCGTTGACCGTGAAATTCTTCGCGGCAAAGAATGATTTATCCGTTCCATTCCAACCATCGTTATACTTCAATACCACGGCATTTGTGGCGTTATCGCACCACATGAAATGGGAGATATGATCTTCAACACGATTATCATTGCTCGATGGTGTTGTATCATACTGATTGGCTTCGAAGTTGAATGTGGCACCATTATAGTAGAGGTTTCCCTTGGAAAAGAAAACCTTCTTTTTATTGGCATCGACTGTGAATAAGCCCGGAATCGCATCTTGAGGGATGAAACTTGCAGAATACGTGACATCGGTTGCACCGATAGTAATCGTTCTGCTGGATTCCTTGCTATTGTCATTCCACCCAAAGAGGTTGAAATTGTCATTCGGGGTAGCGTGTATCACCACCTGCTCCCCTTGTTCGAACTGGCCGGTTGTCTTGTTCTTGTCATCCCCAATCCAAACCTTGCCGTTTGAATCGGAAGTCACTGTAAGTGTTATGAGCGGAGCGTAACCCAATACGGCTTCTATATCTGAACTTATTTCACTGATTGTAAATGTAAACTTGTCGCTCGTGATTGCTCTCTCACATTGGGCATCGCCTCCGACATTACATATAAGTCTCTTGCCTTGAAAAGAAGTTGCTTTGATAATAACATTGTTGCCATCAACATAAGCCTCTGTCAAGATATCGTGGGGAGTTACATCATCTGCAAACTTTACCGTCACCTTGTGCCCACCTACCTCGACAATATTCCAGTCCTCGACAGAGACAGTCTGGACGGCGATTCCAGTGTTGCTCAGGCCGATGGTGATGTTGGACTTGGCGCCTTGAGCTATAATCACTCCGTTGTCGTTACCGGAGAGAATTGCGGTCTTGTTATTGCCGTCTATCGTGAGGGTGAGGGTGACTGTCTGTTTACTTTCATCTTCTCCTGACGGAACCAGGAGGCATTCGTAAGTTGTGCCGTTTCCGGTTGCTATAGTCTGCACCGCCTCAGGTACAGAGAGTGTCACATCGTCTGCTTTCGTTGCCGTGATTTTTCCGCTCGTGGCATCGAGGGTTCCGCTTCCGGCAATCTTCGCTCCTGCGAACTTAATCTGTGAGAGTTCGGCATTGCCCGTATAGCCTTTGTTGATGACGGTTATTGCCACCCTTGCCAGAGCGTGGTTCATCGTGATGGAGGTGTTGGCTGCCGTCTTATCGGTGATAGGTTCAGCCTGCTTCGAGGCATACATCACGTCGTCGCCGTTGAGAGAGGATGATACGGGAATTGCCTTGATGTTAGTATTACTCTCTTTGTACGGATAATAGCCATAAAGATAGCCCGGAGTGCTGCCTACCTTGATGGATGGAGTGGCTGTCCATTTCTTCTTGTCGGAATTGTAGGAGTACTGAATATTGGCATAACCGTCTCCGTATGCCGTTGTGGCCGTTTCGTCCTTGAAGAGGAACAGACCGATTTCTCCCGTCTGAGGGAAGTCCGTGCCTTCGATAACAGCCTTGGTGCCGGTTGAATTTACAGAAGCGAGTTCGAGGTCGGTCAGGCCGCCGCCATTGTCAGGCGCCTCAATTACTCCGGATTCTTCGATGGAATTCTTGGTGCAGCCTGCGAGCAATACTGCAGATGCGACTGCCATAAACGCGAGTGATATATGCTTTGTATTCATAGTATTGATTTTTATCAGTGAATTATTCGTCATCGTCTCCGAAACCGTAAGCTGAGTCGGAGCCTTTTTCGTAGTCATTGAGGCCGGGAGTTCCGCCAATGCTGCTGCAGAGGACGCGTAGTGACTTTACGCTGACGACTTTGACCTGCGGACTGATGTACCGGATGATATCTCTAACGTTATTATTTTGGTCTGTCATATCTTGATTTGGGGGTGTCATTAAGTTTCAACAAAGTTATTCATCTCCATACAGCCTCAATCTGGACTTTCATGCCTTGGTATTCCAGTGAGCCGGTTCGGTCAAACGTAATAATCTTGCAATTCCTGCAGCCTGTATATTCGAATGCTGCCAGCAATCCGCTCATTTCCCTTTCAAAGTTTTCTTCAGTCAATTCCCAGCAAACCTGTATCAACTGAACTATAGATTCCGAACGCTGAATCACAAAGTCGCATTCCTTCACTTCGCTGAAATAGAAAATCTTGTCCTCTTCCGTTGAATTTTCCTTAAGTCTTCTAAATACGATATTTTCCAATGCCTTCCCTTTGTCCATGCTCTGCGGCTGAAGCACAGCATTGCGCAGACCCATATCTGCCATATAATATTTTGCCGGAACAAGGGATTCTTCTGTGTATGATTTCGAATATTTCGGAACTCTGTCGAACAGATATATCTGGCAGGCATAATCCAACCAGTCATATAGATAGTCCTTGCTCACTTTTATTCCCGCGGATTTCATCTCATTGTAGATGGTGTTTACGCCCGTCGGTTTGGTTATGTTAGCCATCACCCTCTTCAAGAAATATTTTACTGCCGCAGGTGAGGATTTGATTTTATAGTGTTCAATCAAATCCCTGAAAAGCATCGTGTTGAAATATGATTGCAACAACTTGGTCTTCTCACTTTTCTCTTCAGTCAGGACAACCTTTGGGAATCCGCCCTCTACGCAATAGCGTTTGAACTCATCCCTGATCACAGCCGCGCCTGCCTCCGTGAATCCGTTGGCCTTTACATTCCTGAAACGTAGATACTCGTCAAAAGAAAGGACCTGCTCCTCATACTCATCAGGATAGCCACGGAGAGCTGATGACATTTCTCCGGACAGCATTTCCGCCGTGCTTCCTGTTATAAAGATGTTCTTGCAATAATCTTTATAGACTCTGAGTACAAACAAATCCCATCCTTCAATAAGTTGGATCTCATCAAAGAACATATAAACCTCCTTCAATGACTGATGTGGAAACATTTCTCTGTATGCCTGCAGAATTTCATCAAAATCCTGCACCTTCATCTCAGAGAAACGCTCATCGTCGAAACCAATGTACAATATCCTCTCCTTCTCTACACCGGATTTGAGAAGGCTGTTTACTGCCAATTTGAGAAGAGATGATTTTCCACACCTCCTGACACCGGTGACAGTCACGATATTGGATTTATCCGTGGGCAACGAAAGATTCCGGTCTATCAAATCGTACGG
>JAZLKN010000015.1:0-18721 GCA_045597605.1 Candidatus Cryptobacteroides sp.
CTGCGGTATTCTCGCAGACGACTGTTCATCTATCGTTTCCGACTTTTTTGCCAGCCGAAGGCAGTAAGCCTAGTATGACTGGGCGATGGCGATGAAATCGGGAGCCTTCAGGGCTGCGCCTCCGATAAGGCCGCCGTCGATGTCCTTCTGGGCGAACAGTTCTTTCGCGTTGGAAGGCTTGCAGCTGCCGCCGTAGAGGATAGTGATTTCTTCAGCGAGTCCGGCTCCGAACTTGTCGGCGATGCACTTGCGTATGCAGGCGTGGATTTCCTGTGCCTGGTCAGCGGTTGCGGTCTTGCCGGTTCCGATGGCCCAGACGGGCTCATAGGCAACCACGATGTTCTTCACCTGCTCGGCTGTGAGAGTGTAGAGCACGTTCTTGATCTGAGTCTCGACAATCTCGAAATGCTTGCCGGCCTCGCGCTCCTGGAGGTTCTCACCCACGCAGAGTATGGGCTTGATATTCTTTTCGAGAGCAAGATTCACCTTGACCACCAGTTTCTCGTCTGTCTCACCGTAATACTGACGGCGCTCGCTGTGTCCGAGTATGCAGTAGGTGCATCCTGTGCTGTCAAGCATATCCACTGAAACCTCGCCGGTATAGGCTCCGCCGGTGTGGTCTGCGCAGTTCTGTGCGGCAAGAGCCACCTTCGTGCCTTTGACAACTTCTGCAACGCCTGCCAGATGTGTGAAGGGAGGGGCGATGACCAGTTCGCAATCCTTGACTTCCTTGCCGAGAGCCACAACTTCCTTTGCAAGCTCAATGCCCTGGGGAACGGTAGTGTTCATCTTCCAGTTTCCCGCTACGATTTTTTTTCTCATTATTCTGATATTTTTGTGTTAAAATTTCAAATGCTATGCAAAGATAGTAAATTGTATGAGGAAAATGTTGTAATTTTGCAAATAGTTACAAACAAATACGATGAAGAATTTTTTTGAGGAATTGAAATGGAGGGGCATGATTCACGATGTCACTCCCGGTACTGAAGAGGAACTGGCAAAAGGCCCTATGTCCGCATACGTTGGCATAGACCCCACCGGTGATTCCCTGCACATAGGCCACCTTGTCAGCATAATGATATTGAAACATTTCCAGGCCTGCGGCAACAAGCCCTACGCCCTTGTGGGAGGCGCCACCGGAATGATAGGCGACCCTTCGATGAAGAGTCAGGAGCGCAATCTTCTGGACGAGAAGACACTTGAACACAACGTGTCCTGCATAAAAGCCCAGTTGGGCAGATTTCTGGATTTCAATTCCGATGCCCAGAACAAGGCGGAACTGGTCAACAATTATGACTGGATGAAAGACTACACTTTCATCAACTTCACGCGTGACATAGGCAAACTCATCACAGTCAACTATATGATGAGCAAGGATTCCGTGAAGAAACGTCTGAGCCGCGACTCCTCCGAGGGTATGTCCTTCACCGAATTCACCTACCAGCTGCTGCAGGGCTACGATTTCCTGTATCTCTACCAGCACCATAACGTGAAGCTCCAGCTCGGCGGCGCCGACCAGTGGGGCAACATAACCACAGGCACCGAGCTCATACGCCGTACCTGCGCAGGTGAAGCTTATGCCCTGACCTGTCCTCTCATAACCAAGGCAGACGGCGGCAAGTTCGGCAAGACCGAGAAGGGCAACATCTGGCTGGATCCCGCACGCACCACTCCGTACCAGTTCTATCAGTTCTGGCTCAACGTTTCCGACGAGGATGCCGTACGCTACATAAAGATTTTCACAATGCTGGAGAAGGAAGAGGTGGAAGGCATCATCGCGCAGCACTCTGAGGCGCCTCATCTGCGCGTGCTCCAGAAACGTCTGGCCGAGGAGGTTACTGTTATGGTGCACGGACGCGGCGAATACGAGAAGGCTGTCAGCGCATCGCAGATGCTCTTCGGAAATGCCACTTCGGAGGCTCTGAAGGCTCTGGACGAGCAGACTTTCCTCGCCGTGTTCGACGGCGTGCCCACCTACGATATACCCGCATCCGAATTGCCTGCCGGAATACTGGACATTCTGGCTGTGAAAACTGACATCTTCCCCTCCAAAGGCGAGGCCCGCAAGATGCTTCAGGGTGGCGGCGTTTCCGTAAACAAGGAGAAGGTGACCGATCTCGACCGTCAGATAGGTGGCTCCGACATCCTTGACGGCAAATATATACTTGTCCAGAAGGGCAAGAAGAACTATTACATCATCAACGTGAAATAGTATGGAGGAATATTCTACCAGACAGCTGAAGGTCGCAAGCCAGCTCCAGCGCGATATGGCCGAAATAATCAGGCTCAAGGGAATGGGGTTCTTTTCCGGTGCCCTTGTCAGTGTCAGCGGGGTGAAAATCAGCCCTGACCTCTCCGTCGCCAAAGTCTATGTCAGTGTCTTTCCCTCCGGGAAGGCTGAAGCCGTGATGAGGACTCTGGAAGAGAATGTCAGGGCACTGCGCGGAGAGCTTGGCGCACGCGTGGCCAAGCAACTGCGCATCGTTCCTGAAATCGCTTTCTTCCTTGATTCGTCTCTGGACTATGTCGAGCACATAGAGGAATTGCTCAAGAAATAATGAACGTTCCGTCCTTCATCGCCCTGCGCTACCTGTTTGCAAGAAAATCACACAATGTGATAAACATTGTATCTGCAATCAGTGCTACGGGAATGGCGGTGGGTACTGCGGCCCTTATAATAATCCTTTCCATCTACAACGGTTTCGACGCGCTGGTCAAGTCAATGCTCAGCAGCATCGAGCCGGATTTGATGATAGTTCCGTGCGAGGGCAAATTCTTTGTCCCGGAAGGACCGGCCTATGACTGGTTGTATGAATGCCCTGAAGTCAAAAACGTTTCCACCGTACTTCAGGATAATGTTTTCGTGGAGTATGACGGCAGCGCAGGAACGGTATTGGTCAAGGGTGTGGATGATATTTATGCTCAGGAAACACCTATCCTTGACTATGTGACCGGAGGCAATTTCAAACTTGCAAAGGGCGAAGTGCGTTACGCTGCAGTGGGGGAGGGCTTTGCATCTGCAATGGGCATCTATCACGGGTTCATCTCCGAAATCAATATGTATTATCCCGACAGGAACGGGCGCTACTCGGCTCTGAATCCGATGGCGGGAATCAATGCGGTAAGGGTGTGGCCTTCGTGCGAATTTGCAATCAATGGCGAGGTCGACGCCAATCTGGTGATAGTGGCCCGTGACGTGATGCAGGAGTTGCTCGGGGTGGAGGGCGAGGTGTCCGCCGTGGAAATCAGGCTGATCAACGGCAGCTCGCCGAAGGATATCGCCACGGTGCAGAAGGCCGTCGCGGAACTTGCAGGCCCGCAATTCAGGGTTCTGGACAGATCGCAGCAGAATCCTGCCCTATACAAGATGTTGCATTATGAGAAGGTTGCCGTGTACCTTATAATGGCGTTCATCGTCCTGATACTGGGTTTCAGCATATTCGGTAGCCTCAGAATGCTGATAATAGAGAAGGAGGA
This sequence comes from Candidatus Cryptobacteroides sp., assembly GCA_045597605.1. Lineage (GTDB taxonomy): Bacteria > Bacteroidota > Bacteroidia > Bacteroidales > UBA932 > Cryptobacteroides. Next base: position 3,478 of record JAZLKN010000015.1, read on the forward strand.
CGATATCACCACATTGAGGGCCATAGGCGCTTCCGTTAGGGATGCACGCAGGATATTCACCCTTGAGGGATGGTTCATCACTCTTTCCGGAATGCTTGCCGGGCTTGTGCTTGGAGTGGCTTTCTGCCTTCTGCAGCAGGCGACAGGATTCATCAAAATGCCTGGGAATTACGTAGTCGATGCCTACCCTGTCGTTCTGGAAGTCAGGGACGTTGTCATTTCGGCAATAAGCATAGCCGTTATGGGCTACCTCATAGCCCTTGTCCCGTCGCGGAGACTTTGACTACGATACCTATCTTCAGTTTGTTTTCCCAAAGCCAGACCAGACTGTTATCTTCTTTGATGACTTCGAAAGATGCCGGATTCGCATTCGTCCCATACGTGCGGTAGCTGTTCGGAAGCGAAGGATGTTTAAGGTACAGCACTCCGTTGACGTTTGTACCGACGGCTCCGGGGACTGCATCGGCCATCAGGACGAAATAGCTGTTTACCGTTTCTACGTTGATGTTCAACACCGTGTCCTTTACCACATCGACATTGCCTCCTCGGAACAGGTGTCTGGTGGGATTGTAGCTGCTTTGCGTGCTACCTGTGGCTCCTCCTATGTATTCTTTGCGTCCGGCAACCATGCAGACATCGGTTTGGTTGAGGAAAACATCCTTGTCTGAAGGGACGAACGGAGCCCTGCACCCTGCGAAAAGCAGGGCAGCCATGAATAATGCCACTTTTGCGTTTGTCAGTTTCTTCCGTTCCATTCTTTCATGATATAATCGGTGCTGCCGTCGGGCCAGGTGATTTCCGCCCGTATGATTCCATTGCCGGAGGGGATGAAATGCGAAGGGTCTTCAATCTCCCTGTCATTGAAGTACCATTCCACTTCGGCTCCCACGCTGTTGCTTGCCAGAAGCCTGAGGGATTCTCCGTTGTCCAATACCATTATATATAGCATATCGGTATCTGTCGGTGGATTTACGGGTTCGGGAGGGATGGGGCTGTCCTCATTCTTTACAAGGAAGCTCACCTGCCCGTTCTCAAAGGATATCTCGTTGATTGACAGCGATGAAACCGAACCGTCCCAATATGCCATCTTGATATTGGACTTGCCTCCTATTGAAGTGGCTCCAGGCTGGGGAAAGAATATGCCGGAGATATCCGATTTGGATGTGGATGAGGGAGAATTGTCGTTGCGTCCGTCCGCTTCTATAAGATCTGCGCACTGGTGGTCCGGCCTGCAGTTGATCTGATTGTATGGAGTCCACCTCAAATCAGAGGTGATTTCCTTGTTCAATGTTTCTGACATGGTGCTGTAGGCGTTGCTCTTGTCGATATGGTATACCAGAAGGCCTTTCCCGCCGATGAACTCATCCCAACCTGAATCCACCCTGCATTCAAAAAGATAGTACTCGTCCTTGTTCAGGGGATTTGTGATTTTGTAGGTTTTTGCACCTGCGTTTCCAATGGGGAGCAGGGTATATCTTCCGGCAGCAAGCTCTTCTGGCACGAGTTTGCCCACCGTTTCGAGATCTATCGCGTTGTAGTTCGGGGGAGTGGCGCCATTCCCGTTATAATTGCCGTTGTCCATAAGAGCAGTCTTGCCCCAGGTCCCGGCGGCGATGCCGCCACTCTTCTCGTAGTCGGTGTCATACAGGTCGGAAAGTCCGAAGATGTGTGAGTGTTCATGGCAGAAAGTTCCTATGGGAGCAATCACGTCAGTATAATCACCGGTTGAATCGTAGTTGCGGTAGAGCTCCGAAGAGCATGCGTAGGCATTGATCCGGACTCCGTCCAGAGTGAGGGTCTTGCCATAATCGCTTTCATTCAGTGTCCAGGAATGGGCCCACATGAAATTGGTATTTTCCACCTCGCCGTTGGCTTTAACCTTCTGCTGCGATTCGTCCTCGCCTGCGTAAAACACATATATGTTGTCCACAAATCCATCCCCGTTGTCGTCGAATAGGGAAAAGTCCACCAGTTCGTCGGCTTTCTCGCATACGTTGGCGATGAATTCTCCGGGGTGGGAGTCTCTGCCTTCCGAATTGTTTGTACCGTAATGGCTTCGGTTTCTGTCAGCGACGACGGGTCCCGCAACTACAATGTCCAGGTCCACGCCCAACTGGTCCTTGAAGTACTGTTTCGCGCTTTTCTCCTTATTTATCAAGGTGTTTTTGAATTCATCCGAGGTGTGGACAAATCTCACGTCATCGTATTCGGCGAGTATCACCAGAGCGTGAAGGTTAATGTCTCCGAGGGCTTTGGTGCGCTGGACGGTAGGATGCCACAGGAAGCGGCGTTCCACGGGATAAGGATTGTGCGATTTGTGAGCGAACTGACCCATTACGGCCTGCGCGACAGCATCGCCCTGGTACTGACAGAGAGCGAAAATCAATAAAAATGTGCTTTTTTTGAAAAAACCGTGCAACATTCCGCAATGATGGAGCATCTATATAATAGGTTTAGGTTTTAGTACACAAAGAAGCCGGTCTTCGCGGACCGGCTTCTTCATTTTTATACGTTATTTACCGGCCTTGATGGCAGCCTGAGCAGCTGCGAGGCGGGCGATGGGAACACGGAAAGGACTGCAAGACACGTAGTTGAGGCCTGTCTTGTAGCAGAATTCCACTGAAGCGGGGTCGCCGCCGTGTTCGCCACAGATACCGCATTTGAGATCGGCACGGGTGCCACGGCCTGCATTCACAGCGTAATCTACGAGCTTGCCGACAGACTTGGTATCAAGGGTCTGGAACGGATCTGCATCCAGAATCTTGTTGCCGAGGTAGTCGCCCATGAACGTTCCGACGTCATCGCGGCTGAATCCGAAGGTCATCTGGGTAAGGTCGTTGGTTCCGAATGAGAAGAACTCAGCGGTCTTGGCCATACGGTCGGCTGTGAGGGCTGCGCGGGGGATTTCAATCATTGTACCGAACTTGAAGAAGTTGACCTTCTCGCCGGTATGTGCCTCGACCTCGTATTTGATCTTTTCGCAGATTGACTTCTGGAACTTGAGCTCACGCTCGCTGATGGTCACGGGAATCATTATCTCGGGCTTGGGATCGAAACCTTCCTTCTGAAGCTCTATTGTGGCCGTGAATATTGCACGGTATTGGGTCTCTGCAATCATAGGATATGATACGTGGAGACGTACTCCGCGGTGACCCATCATGGGGTTGACCTCGTGGAGGCTCTCTCCGCGTTTCTCGATGTCCTGCTCGCTGATGTGCAGTTCGTGTGCAAGTTCTTCTCGTTTTGCCTGGCCCTGAGGCACGAACTCATGCAAGGGAGGATCGAGGAGACGGAAGGTGACGGGCTTGCCGTCCATAACCTTCATTGTACCCTTGACGGCGGCCTTGATGAAAGGCTCGAGCTCGTTGAGGGCGCTCTGACGCTCCTTGTCGGTGGTGGACATGATCATCTTGCGGAGCTTTGCAAGGGGAGTCTCGCTGTTGCGTCCGTAGAACATATGCTCAATACGGAACAGACCGATACCCTCGGCACCGAATGATGCTGCGCGTGCTGCATCCTCAGGTGTATCTGCATTGGTGCGTACGCCCATTGTACGATACTTGTCCACGATGTTCATGAATTTGATGAACAGGGGATTCTCGCTGGCGTCCATAGTCTCGATGGCCACACCGTAAACGGCGCCTTTGGAACCATTGAGTGAAACGCTGTCGCCTTCCTTGAGGGTAACGCCTGAACCTGTGAAGGTCACGGTCTTGGCCTCGAAGTCAATCTTGAGGGAGTCGCAACCCACGATGCAGCATTTGCCCCATCCGCGGGCCACGAGGGCTGCGTGTGAGGTCATACCGCCGCGCTGGGTAAGGATACCTGCAGCTGCACGCATACCTTCAACATCCTCGGGAGATGTCTCTTCACGTACGAGGATGACCTTCTTGCCTGCAGCGGCTGCAGCCATGGCTGCCTCGGAGGTGAATACGATTGTACCTACAGCTCCACCCGGAGATGCGGGAAGACCGTTGCCTATGACCTGTGCTTTCTTCTCGGAGGCGGGGTCAAGTATGGGGTGAAGAATCTCGTCGAGCTGCTTGGGAGCGACGCGCATCACGGCGGTCTTCTCGTCGATCATCTTTTCGTCCAGCATGTCCATTGCCATCTGGAGGGCTGCAAGGCCTGTACGCTTGCCTATGCGGCACTGGAGCATCCAAAGCTTGCCTTCCTGGATGGTGAATTCGATGTCCTGCATATCGTGGAAGTGCTCCTCAAGATGCTTGCGGATTCCGTCAATCTCCTTGTAAACCTCGGGCATAGCGTCCTCAAGGGATGCAAGGTGCCTGTTGTGGTCGTTCTTTGTGGCGTTGTTCAGAGGGTTGGGGGTGCGGATACCTGCAACCACGTCCTCGCCCTGAGCGTTGATGAGCCATTCTCCGTAGAACTTGTTGTCACCTGTGGCGGGGTTGCGGCTGAATGCAACGCCTGTAGCGGAGGTTTCGCCCATATTTCCGAATACCATTGACTGAACGTTCACTGCAGTGCCCCAATCATCGGGAATGCCCTCGATCTTGCGGTATGCGATGGCGCGTTTGCCGTTCCAGGACTTGAATACGCCGCCGATGGAACCCCATAGCTGGGCCTGGGCATCGTCAGGGAACTCAACGCCGAGAACGGCTTTGATGCGTGCCTTGAACTGCTCTGCGAGGTCTTTCAGTTCCTCTGCGGTGATATCGGTATCGGAAGCATAGCCTTTCTTCTCCTTGAGCTCTTCCATCATGCGGTCGAGCTGCTGGCGTATGCCCTGTCCGTCTGCGGGCTCGATGCCTTCGGCCTTCTCCATAACGACATCAGAGTACATCATTATGAGGCGGCGGTATGCATCGTACACGAAACGGGGGTTGCCTGTCTTCTTGATGAGGCCGGGGATAGTGGCTGAGCAGAGACCGATGTTGAGGATGGTGTCCATCATACCGGGCATTGAACTGCGTGCGCCGCTGCGGCAGGAAACCAGAAGGGGATCCTCGGTGTCACCGAATTTCTTGCCCATAATGGCCTCGGTTGCCTTAAGAGCTTCTGCCACGTCCTTGCGGAGATCGTCGGAATAGCCGCCGCCGAGCTCATAATATTCGGTGCAGCATTCAGTTGTAATCGTAAATCCGGCAGGCACGGGAATGCCGAGCTTGCACATTTCCGCCAGGTTGGCACCCTTGCCGCCCAGCAATTCTCTCATCTTTCCATCGCCTTCGGCATTTTTGCCGCCGAAGCGATAAACACGTTTCTTAGTTGACATAAAATATTATAGATTAATTAGTTGCAAATATTCTGCCCACGCCTGCGCGTAAAGCGATGCAAAGATAGTGATTTTTTACGAATTTTTCAGCAGGGACTCCAATATTCCCGCCACGTTGTTTCTGCTGTCGATGTCAATCTTGACGCAGCGAAGGTTCCTGTCGGGATGGCCGAGTGGATAATAGGCTATCTCCTGCAGCAGAAACTGCGAGTCTATATAATCGTAATCATCATCACGTATCTCGGCGATTACGCCGGGAGTTTCGGAGAACAGCAGCTTTACGATGTCAGTTTCTCCGGTTGCCGCCATAAGATTTCCGGCCTCCAGCGTGAACCCGTTCCTGCCGCGGAATTTCTCCGCCGCCGTAATGAGTCCGCCATATCCTACCGTCGTCCCGGATACAATTACTCCGTCTTCCACAAGTTCCCTCACAACTTCGTAACAGTCAATGAAATAATCCGGGTCCTGATTGTCGGTCTCGGCCCCTCCGCCCTTGCCTACCACCGTCGAGAGGGCGGAGGCTCCAAGGCATCTCGGGGCATTGTCGAATGGAATGTACACCAGCCAGTCGGAGGCATTGCCCGTCATCGTGTCCGAACATTTGCGGCGGCTGCTTATCCTGTTTCTGAGTTCCAGTTCCAACAGGCAGTCGCGGCGGTTGGTTTCCACGAAATATCTGTCCAGCTTTACTCCCAAATCGAAAAGATACCTTCCGGCAGTGACCGTACTGTCATAGAAAGCCGCCAGATTGCCTGCCGGTTCGTTGTTCCAGTCCCATCTCGCGATGAGAAGTATGTCCTGAAGGGTGAAATGTCCCTCGCGGAAGATGCAGTCCAGCAGGGCGCAGTTTATGGCATTGCGGGTCCAGGTGACAGGGTAGTCCATATTCACCTTCCGGGCATTTCTGGTCGAACGCAGTATGGCCTGCACGTAGGAATCGATGTTCTTCGGATCATATTCGAAGGAGACGGGCTTCCTGTCCATATATTCGTCCACTATCTCTTCGAAAGGGCCGCCGGGAACGTCAACGCTTCCGTTGCCGTCAAGGCAGTCGTACAGGGCGCTGAACGGCGTTTCCTCCATCTGCACTCCGTCGAGTATGTACTGGGAAAAAATAGGCGAAACGGTATCTTTCATCTGCATTGCGCTGATTTATTTCCAAAAATAAGTATTTTTGTGGATAAATGCTGCATTATTATGAAAATTCCATATTCTGACGAGGCTTATAATGCCATGCTTGCCGGCCTTTTCGTGCGCTTTCCTTCGTTCGGAGCGAAGGGCGCGTCGTCATACAAGCCGGGTCTCGACAGAGTGAGGACCATGCTTGACAGACTCGGCAATCCCCATACCCGTTACCGCTGCATCCACGTGGCCGGTACCAACGGCAAGGGCAGCACCGGCAATATGCTTGCTGCGCACCTGGCTGGCTCGGGGCTCAAGGTGGGCCTTTACACTTCTCCGCACATACTGGATTTCAGGGAAAGAATGCGCACCGTACGGGTTTCGGAAGGCAGTTCGCAGGTAACTCTCGTGCCACGCACTTCGGTGTGGGATTTCATGCAAGAATACGGAACGGAATTCGATAGGCTGGACCTGTCTTTCTTCGAGATATCCACCGTTATGGCCTTCTGGTGGTTCGCTTCCGAAAATGTCGATGTGGCGGTCGTGGAAACCGGCCTTGGAGGCCGTCTGGATGCCACGAACGTGATAACTCCGTATCTGTCCGTCATTACGAACATAGGTTATGACCATATGGACCTGCTAGGCCCCACGCTCGGGGCCATCGCTTCCGAAAAGGCCGGGATAATAAAGCCCGGCGTCCCGGTGGTGATAGGCGAGTCTTCTCCGGAAACTGACGATGTGTTCCGGCGCAAGGCGGAGGAGTCCGGGTCTGCAATGTTCTTTGCTGACCGTTACGGATTCGAAGATGACGTGACCGGGGCTATGTCGTGTACGCTTGGGAGAATGGACTTGAGGGGGATATACCAGGAAAAGAACCTCCGTACAGTATGTTGTGCGCTGGAAGTGGCCGGAATGACGCCGGATTTCGACTCAATATGCCGTGCCGCCTACATCTGCGATTTTCACGGAAGATGGGAGAAACTTTCGGATTCGCCTTGCACCATTTGTGACATAGGACACAACGAACATGGGCTGAAATACAATTTCAGACAGTTGGACGGCCTTTTGGATAGCGGGAAGTACAGTGATCTGGTTATTGTTTACGGTAGTGTCCGGGACAAGGATGTGGATGCCGTGCTGAAGATACTCCCTCCACGCGCGTACATATATTTTACTGCGGCAGACAACCATCGCGCAATGCCTGCCGCCGAGTTGTTTTCGAGGGCGGCAAGGCCGGATTCCGAGGCTGTGCCCTGTGTGGGGGATGCAGTAAGGGCGGCACTCGACAGGTGTTCGTCTCTGGCAAGGCCTTTGCTTTACATAGGCGGCAGTACTTACGTAGTCAGCGAGGCCGTGCCTCTGTTCAAACATGAAGAATTATGAAAAGACTGGTATTGATATCCCTGCTGTTTGCAGGAACTTCTTTGCTCGGGATGAGCGATGATTTATGGAATGAATACGATGCCGCCCGCAAGGCGGACAAGCCCCGTACGCAACTCGAGATACTGGACAGGATAATTGAGAAATCGGCTTCAATCCGGAACAGTTGGGATTTCTATGATGCCTGGACAAAGAAGGTGAGTACAGGCACTGCCATCAATTGGAAAGATCGCAGCAGGCTGGTTGCGGACAGGGATTCCGCTCTGGCGGCATATGGTGAGCCTGTCATAGACCTGGTGTGCGGGAATATGGATATGGAGACTGCCCTGAATTCTTCGTCAATACTGAAGGGGAAGTCGAACAGGGACTTTTATGAGAAAGGGGAGTTCTGGGAAACGCGGGGCTCGGCGATATACGGCAAGGCATTGTCAAAACTCGTCAGAAATGACTACGAATTTGCATTGTGGTATCTGCTTGGAAAGAGTGAAGGACAGCAGGCCGTTGCTTTGAAGGAACTCATTCTGCAGACGGCGGGTGCCCAGTCACAACAGGCTGCGTATGCTGAATACGATGAATTGTCAAGACGTGCCGACAGACTCTGCTCGATTGCCGACAAAAGCGCGTTGTATGAGAAATACTTGAAGCGCTGGAACGGTTCGGCGGCCTCGCTTCTTGCGGGACAGATGTTGCTGTCATTGAAAATGGACACGCTTTGCCTTGACAGGACTGCGACATCCGAATCTTTCCGCAAACTCAGGGAGGAATGTGTGGCGTTTGAACAGAAACGTGCATCGTTTTCAGGTACGGGCAAAACCCAGGCTCAGGAATGCCGCATTGCTGCAGGCTTGATTGAGAGATTGGACAGCAGGGAGGTACGCATTGTGGCGGACAGCACCTCGGTGAACGTGATTTTCCGCAATCTGAAGGAGGCGCTGCTCGAAATATCCGGCAATGACGCAAGGTCCAGGGATACAATATACTTCGACACTGTCATGAATACGGTTGGCAGCTATTATGTTACGGATACTGTTTCTGTACCGTTTCCCGTGAAGGATGACGGGGATTATATTGCCAGAGTCAGTTCGGAGGATGTGAAAGATGTCTGCCATATCGCCCGTCACAGCATTTCCGTCGCTGCAGTGAATGATGCTCAGGGGTACAAATTGTATGCTGCCGGTTATGACAGCGGCAGGCCCGTTCCAAAATATGACGTGACGGTTTGTTTGAACGGGTCCGATATTCCGGTGGCATCGCGTGACAGTATATGTCAGGAAGGCGGTTTTGTACTGCTGCCGGACAGCCTGTCTTCCGCATTCAAATCCTCATCAGCTGCAAGACATTATGTATCATGCAGCTATACGGACAGCTGCGGAGTGTATCATAGTAGCGGGCATATTTCTTTCAGCAGGCCTTTGACAGATTCGCATCCTCGCGAGGGAGACGGCGGGGTGAAGGCGGTGCTCCTTACCGATTGCGGTGCGTATCATCGTGGAGACGTGGTGCACTGCAAGGGAATACTGTACAGCGGATATGACGCGGAGAATATGTCAGTCGCGCTCAAAAACACCCGGGCTCTGATATCCCTGTTAGACCCGGATGAACGCGTCATTGTTTCCAAAGAGGTGAAAACCAATGATTCCGGTTCCGTCATCGCGGACTTTGTCCTACCTTCCGACCTGAAGGGGGGAATATATACCATAGTGCTTGAATCCGGAGGAAGACTGTCCTCCACTACCTTGCGTGTGGACGACTTCGTACTGCCGGATTTCGAGTGTGTGTTCGACCGCATCGGCTCTCTCTGTTTTGCTGGTGACAGCGTGGTTGTGAGCGGACGCATAAAATCCTATACAGGACACCGTGTGCCGGTAGTTTCTGCATTTTATGAGCTTCCATGGCGTACGGGGAAGGAACAGTTTATTATCGACCCGGACGGAACTTTCAGCATCAAGGTACCTACCCCCGCATCCGGCTATTGGGGCGGGTCATTGACTCTGACCGTAAACACTGCAAGCGGCAGCACACTTCAGTTTTCGAAGACCATTCCCCTGACAAGGTGGCTGGATCTGCGTGTGGAACTGGAAAACAAAATTCCCGCACACATCAACAAGGACAATGAAATCTGCTCCGTGCTCAACGATGCAAGGGGCATATTCAAACTGGATATTTTCAATTGTGATGAAGTTCCGCAGAGAAGAGAACTGTCCTACATCGTGAGGCGGGATACTGTGCAGGTTGCTGCGGGAACGGCATATTCCGGTGAGAAACTGGAAATCGCATTCGAGGAAGAAGGGGAGTATGGAGTGGAATTCAAGGCTTCGGCAGAAACTTCTTCAGGGGAAATCATAACCAGTCGGACTCATTTTACGGTGATTAGAGTAAATCCGGAATCGGACTCCGTTGTGTCTGATGTAGAAAGTCTGTTCATACCGCGCCCCGATAACGGCATTGCTTTCGATTTTGCGGCAACCAGAGGCCTTGTATGGGCGGTGGTCTCTCTGTATGGAGACAATGCAGAGTGCCTTTATGAAGGCATGCTGAACCCCGACGGGAATGAATATGCCGGTGACGGAACTCTGACCCGTTTTGCACTTCCTTATGAAGAAACATACCCTGATTCTGTGACTTTGAGAGCATTCTATTTCCGTAACGGAGAATTGTACCAGTGGTCGCACGAATTTGAACGCCCCGCATCCGAGGAGGAATTCCCGCTCAGCTGGAGCCGCTATGAAGATAAGGCCGAGCCGGGAACGGAATATACTTTCACTTTGAAGGCCGAGCCTTCGTCAGAGCTCGCCGTGTCGGTTTTCGACAAGAGTACGGAGGCTGTTCACCCCAATCTCTGGAATAGGGTGGAGCCTTACCGGAAATGGATTGGAGCACCGTATCTGGGCTTTGTCGCGGGAACAATGTCAGGTTCCGGCATGGTGCTTGTCAAGAGTTTGGCCAGGAATGACGGCTCCGCTTCTGTAGTGATACGTGGAAAAGGACAGGATACCGTAGTCCGCAGCGATTTTTCCACGACGCTTTGCTGGCAACCGCAGTTGAAAGTGCCGCAGAAAGGTGAGGTGGACGTGAAGTTCAGGACTTCCGACAAGACAGGTACTTTCGTGCTCAGTGCCTTTGCGCATAATCGGGCGATGCGTAACACGGTGGAACGCAGGGAAATTGTGGTTTCTCTTCCAGTGGAGCTTTCCGTGTCCGAGCCCGTTATGCTCCACGAAGGCGACCGCTATGTGCTGAAGGCGGTGGTTTCGACATCCGATTTCGACGTGTCCGGAACGCTTGCTCTTGAGGCCGGCGGCATTGGCAGTTTCTCCCGTGAAGTGGAAATAAGCCGTTTGTCATCCGCGGTCATTGAGTTTGTTTTGGAAATCCCCTGTGGAGTGACTCAACTTCCCGTGAAAATCATATTTACGGACAAAGCCGGACGCTATTCCGATGCTTTGGCATTCTCAGTGGCTGTGTCTTCGTCCAGACAGACACTCACGGAGTCGCACAGTGCTCTGCTCAGGGATAGCTCCGACAGGGATGCCACCCTCGCTCTTTTGCGTGCGGCTTTTGTCAATACGGACCCCGGCGATGCCGATGCCGGTGAAATATCCGTTCCGGAGATGCTTGCCGCGGCTATGGCTCCCCACAGGGCAGTCAGCGAAAAGAATGTTCTCGGCCTGAGCGATGCCATTGCCACGAATGTGCTCTACAACCATTTGACTGGCGGGAATGAGGATGTGTCCGGAATGAAAGCCGCATTGGCGGAGTTTGTCAACCCTGACGGCGGTTTCGCATGGATAAGCGGAATGTCATCGTCTCCCATCGTCACGGCCACAGTTCTGGAGAGAAATGCCAGAGTGCAGGTGCGCACAGGTGAGGCTTTCCTGAACGGCGACATCGTTCCGGCGGCCGTGCGGTATCTGGACAGGCAGATGTTCAGCCGCCGTGCCGACCGGTACAGGGTGTCCAACTGGAGTCCTGACATCAGCCTTGAAACCTATCTGCTCACACGCAGCTTTTATCCCGATATTCCGTTTGAGACCGCAACGGAGGATGAGGATGTCCCGACTCCGTCAGAAGAGTTCGGTGATGCTGTGGACGCTTACCTTTTCCCGAATGATCTTCGCAGTCTTCCCGGCCGCATATTCGCCAAAGTGCAGCGTCTTGCAACACTTGAGAACATATATGTATCCGTGCACGGTGAAAAATTGCTGGAGGGCTGGCGTGTCGGAAAGCACCCTGTGGCTGATGTTCTGACTTCTCTGCAGGAGGATATCGAGTCGCTTGTGGAATATGCGGCTCCTCATCGTGACGGAGGAATTTATTACCCCAATCTGGTTATGCCGTATCGCGGTCTTCTTTCCAGTGAAGCCTATTGCCACAGCTTGCTGTGTGACCTTCTCGCCCCCTATGACGCTGCCACTGCGGACGGGATAAGGCTCTGGCTGCTTCTCCAGAAGGAGACCCAGGCCTGGGAGAACGACTTTGCCTTCACCAATGCCGCCGCTTCGGTTATGGGAGGTTCGGACAGGCTGAAGAATACTTCGGTAATGGTTATGAGCAAGGATTATACTCGTCCTTACCGCGAGATACAGGCCACCGGCAACGGTTTCCGCATATCAAGGCATTTTGTCCTGACGTCGGAAGACGGGAAACAGTCTGTGCTCGAGTCGGGCGCCACGGTCAATGCCGGTGACAAGGTGACGGCGGTTTATAGGGTGTGGAATGCAGAGAACCGCAGTTTCGTGAGACTCAGCCTGCCCACGTATGCCTGTCTCAGACCTGTGCAGCAGCTGAGCGGAGCACTTCACTGGGGCGTCAGACCGCTCGTGGGAGGACCTTCAGGCCTCGCTCCCCAGGGATACAGGGAGGTCCGCTATGACAGGATAGACTACTACTTTGACACTTTTCCCGAGGAGGATGTGGAGATAAGAGATGAATTCTTCGTTACGCAGACCGGTGCCTTCACCGCTCCCGTCGTGACGGTCGAATCCCTCTATGCGCCCCACTACCGCGCCAACGGCCCCTTCGAAGGCAACCTCAACGCCCGGTAGGGAAACTCTACAATGATGCAGTGAACACTTTCTCTATCTCAATGACATATACGGTGTGGAAACCACCGTCAGATTCACCATAGTGGATGAGTATGCTCTTGTCGATGAAGTCGCACTCTTTCATATCCGCCTTGAATATCTTCCGCCCCTGTACTGTCATACGGGCCTCGGCGAATGTCATTACGCCGGGTTCAACCTCAAGCGGAGTAAGGCCTGCCAGAGAAATCTTGTCGCAATCACGGCCGCTCTTTGTTCCGCATATCTGAAGAGCCTTGCGGCAGGACTCGGGGTAGAAGGACAGGGTGACTTTTTCGCTCTTCTCGATAAAGTCGTGAGTGTACCTCTCGGGTCTTACAAAGATGAATGCCACCGGCTTGTTCCACAACCATCCGAAACCGCCCCAAGAGGCGGTCATCGTATTGAGAGATTCGCTGGTTCCGGCAGTGATGAGCATCCACTGCCTGCCGATAAGGTCGAACTGGTTTTCTGCGCCAAGGACGCTGAGGTCTGCTTCTTTCATAGGACTGGTTATTGCTTTGGAATGAGTATTGTTTAACTTTTCGATTGACGTGATTGTGGGTTCTTCCTGCCCAGTTGCAAACACCTTCACCTTTTACTCCCGAGAATCTTCCGCCTTCAGGCGGGAGAGTATGCCCAAAACTCCCCGAAGCGCAGGATTTTGCCGGCGTTCCCGGAGTTGAAAAGCAGATGCTCGAAATCGCGGGCCTTGACTTTTAGGTCAACTGTCTCCAGAAGTTCGCTTATATGCGACTTCAGTTCCTCCAGTGAACCTATGCCGCAGCGGACTTTCAGGAAGTCATAGTCCGGCTGCGTCAAAGCAAGAAGGAACATCGAGTCGTAGAAATCCCGCCCTTTTGCTCTTGCCGTAAGTGCCGAGAGCTTCATAGAGCATAGCACTCCAATGGGAGGAACCTGAATAGGGAAGAAGAAGCCACAGCCCTTTACGTCCTTCATCTCCGGAGTGTAATGGATACTCTGGTCCTGGGCCTCTATCTTTATGAGGAAACGTTCGTCCCTATGGCCGGTAAGGTTAAGTTCGAACAGCAGTCCCGGGAAATAAATGTTGCGTCTGAAAGCTGTCAGCTTTGGATTCTCTCTGTCGCGGGACTCTACAGCGAAGTCGTTGGCGGCAAGAAAGGCAAGGACATCGTCGGTCATCGCCTTGAAGTCTTCCGCTGTCATATCCTTGCAGTCAAAGTCAAGGTCTTCGGAGAATCTGTCAATCCCGTGAACGAGACGAAGAGAAGTCCCGCCGATGAAACACAGTTTCCCAGCGTATGGGGATGAGGAGATGAAATCCAATATCATCAATTGGATGTACTCCTTGAGCATATGCTTGTAGAATGCCGCATTGTCTCTGACAGCTGCGGGGAAATATCCGCGTATCTGGTCGATATCAATCATAGTCCGTATGCCTTTATAAGCGTGTCAATTCTGTAGGACAGGGCCTTGCTTTTGAATAAGTCGGTATATTCACGGAGTCTGCCCATATCCAGCTCGTTCTCCATATAATCTTCATCAAACCTCAGTTCCAGCAGGGAGTCTTCCGTATTGTACTCGGGGTAGAGATACAGCAAGTCAAGCAGCGCCTTCTCCGGTGTGGCGAACGGTATCGTGCGTCCGTCCTGCATCTTCTTCAACTCGAAGCCGAAGAAGAGTTCAGGCTTTATGGTCTTGTAACTGTATGTCCCGAACTTGTTGGTGAATTCCGCTGTCTTGAGGGTTGAGACGCTGGTGATGTCGGTCACGGCCTCGGGAATCATCCCGTAGAAGGACAGCGCCGTCTGAAGGCTGATGTATGAAGGCTTGTAGATTCGGTTTGCGATGTATCTTGCGAAGTCGGGAGCCTTCAGCATCTCCGGGAAGGCAAACCATCCGCGGCGCAGACGAACGAGAAGCCCATGCCTGCACCAGCGGGTATAGTTGTTCGAATCGAACCCGGGGTCCCACATCAGCACCTGATAAATGCTGAAGCAGCCGTACTCGATGAACTTGTCTCGTAGAGATATGTAACTTGTATTAGGCACGATGTGTTTCCAAAACTATGCAAATATACATAATTTCGGAAACAAAACAAAGAGTCGCTTGCGTAAATGACGGCCGGCCCCATCCTTTGGTTTATAGTGCAAAAATATACGGTATCATTGCCAAAATGTGGCAATAGACAAAAATAAAGCCGGAAGGCTGATTTTTTATCCGACAACGTAATTGGTGACGTAAACAGCATACGTTTGATTTTTTCGATCAGACCGCGCCGTCTTCGCATTCGCCTTGCACCGCCGAATGTGTGAAGAGTACCAGTTTTGCATTTCTTTTATTCATAAGTGTGCTCACCCCTCCGGAGAAGACAGGGAGTGGGCACACCCCACCCCAACACGATATGCCAGAAAGCCGGTCGCGTGCTCACTCCCATCTATTTATAGGGGAGTGGGCACAC
>JAZLKN010000016.1:0-59513 GCA_045597605.1 Candidatus Cryptobacteroides sp.
GGTGAAAAGATGCTCGGAAAAGGAGGCAATCAAATACATCGCCCATTTGGAGCCGACGCTGGAATGTTCTATTCCACAAAGGGCCGAAGAGTCGAAAATTGAAGTGCGGAAGACTGGGGTGATTCAAGACTATCTCCTGAAAAAATACCTGGGAGACCGAAAGATTCCTGTGTCAATAGCCACCAGATATTGTAAGGAGGTGCTGACCTTTAATAAAGAGCAAGGTAAGGAATACCGACTGATTGGATTTGAGAACAATTCAGGGGGATATGCAATGAAAGCCGTATCCGGATTCAAATCCACAAACCGTTCCGGAATCACGACAATCAATACGGACGGAGAAAGGAATATCAATCCGTCATCCGAGTCTGTGGCAATTTTTGAGGGCTTCTTTGACTTTATGTCCTGGTTGGTATTCCAGAGTACCGAGAAACCGAGCTGCGATGTCCTTGTGCTCAATTCTGTCAATAATCTGGAGAAGGCAATCGACTATGTCAACCGCCACAGCAGCATACTTTGCTTCACCGACAGGGACGAGGCGGGACGGAGGTGCCTCGACAGAATCAGCGGACTCTTCAAAGGAAAACAGATTATGGATATGTCCAACCTATATAAGAAATTCAAAGACCTCAATGAGATGCTGGTCGCATCGAGAGGCTACAATAGAAATATGTCAATTAAGCACTGAATATATGGGAAACGCATTGGAAGAACACCTGCAGGAAGTCCTGCATTGCGTCAGGGCAATGAGCTCTGAAATGGAAGAAATTAAAAAAACTCTTCCTATTACACCTCGTGAAGGATACACAAATAAAGAATTGATGAAAATGTTCGACGTATCTTCCGCAACGGTCAAGAAATGGAGAGACGAGGGTTATATCGGATATTCTGCTGTTTACAACACATATATATATTCGCTGAAAGACGTCAAGGAGTTCTTGAAGAAAACTCACTTTGACGCCTTTCGTGTCGCTACAGGTATTGCCGAATCACCGGGTGATAAGGATGATGAAGAATCCTAACACAAGGTATTTTCGAATATGGTTTTAACGCTTTCTTCCACCTTCTCCTTAAGAAATTCTGCATAAGTCTTTTCAGTTGAAACTACGGAAGAATGCCCCATTAATTTGCTGAGGAGATAGATTTCTACGCCATGGTTAATGGCATAAACTGCAAAGGAATGTCGAGCAGTATGCATCGTGGGGAAGAACGGAAGATTGATTGCTTCCGCAACTGCTTGGAGAGAACGATTGAAAGTCTTATCCTTGGCATTGCGCTCCATAAACAGTTGTTTCTGATCTTCGAGATTGAATTTTTCCGGGAGCAGGTTGAAAACGAAACGTTTGTTTCTACCTTTCCATTTTTCCAGAATTTTTAGAGCATCTTCAGTCAAAGGTATGGGCATATCAAATTTTCTCTTCGTTTTAAACTGAACCTTCTGCAAAGTATGATCCTCCCAATTGATGTTTGACCATTCTAACGTTAGTAAGTCAGATAAGCGCAGACCACACGCATAGTAGGAGAATAAGAAGAAATCAAGAATCTCACGAGTCCTTTCGTATTTGCACTTTGACTGGTAATTCTTAATCTTCTTCAACTGGTCTGTGGTAAGATACATTACCTTTTCTGTCTTTTTTGTCTCCCCATTGTACTCTGTTTCCTTTGTAGGAACATAATTTGTGATAATAGGAGCCATTTGAACGGCATTTACAATTCCTTCTTTGACAGCATAATCAATAGCCGCATATAAGGGAACGAGAGTCTTGTTTATACCCTCTCTGCTTTTATTCTTTTTGACAGTTGTTCTATACTCGATGTAATCATCAAAAATTTTCACGGAAAGAGTATCGAGTGTAACTCTTGGCAATTTGGCATAATGCTCAACAAATGTCTCAAATGCCTCGATATTCTTCTTCTTGGAATAATACATTGTATAGCCGTACTTCTTCGCGGCATACATCTTATCATTATACTTCAGGGCATATTCTACAAAATCCCTCTCTGACGTTTCAATGAGTTCGGAAAAATCATCATTGATAATCTTTTTCATAACCTCAGCGGTGATAACGCCTTCAAAATGCAAAAGCTTTTGGTCAATTCTGGCTTTCGCAGCAACCATACGCCTGTTCAGCTGTTCCGCTCCTTCAACATTTTTGCGTACACATTGGTTTTTCTGGTCCCAATCCTTCTCTCTAATCCAACAATTCATTGTTCGATAAACGTAATCCCTATTGATATAATATCTCAAATAGACTACTTTTTCACCTTGGGAATTCTTCTGATTCCTTAATACAAAGCTACCACGTGGGATTTCTGACTTAGTTCGTGCCATATGTGTTACAACTATTACCTTGCAAATATAATACAAATTTTAATACAAAGTATTGTAAAACATCAAATGTGATGAAATGCGATAGAATGCGATGTGTGGCATATCGAAAAAATAAAAAACAGTCGCATTCCTGCGGCTGTCAAACATTTTATTATTGATAATCAATAGGTTAGCGGTTAGTATTCCTCCTCGTTGAAGAAAAAGTCGTCGTTGGTTGGGTAGTCTGGCCAGAGGTCCTCGATGCTCTCGTAGATTTCGCCGTCATCCTCGAGCTCTTCAAGGTTCTCGAGCACTTCGAAAGGGGCGCCGCTGCGGGTGGCGTAATCAATCAACTCATCCTTGGTGGCTGGCCAGGGTGCGTCCTCAAGACGGTAAGCCAATTCAAGTGTCCAATACATAGTCGAAAAATTTAAGTCGCCAGAGGCGTTGTTAGGGTTGCAAAGGTATATAAAAAATCAATAAATCAAACATTATTTGCTAAATTTGCGCCAAAGCTTATACGGAGGATTTGGATATGGCCTATAAAAAGTTGGAATTGTATAATGATGATCTGACTGCCGAACTGGCGGAGCATTATTCCAGAATATTGGAGCTTCTGGGGGAGGATCCGCAGCGTGAGGGCCTCAGGAAGACTCCTGAGCGTGTTGCTAAGGCGATGCAGTTCATTACCCAGGGCTATGGTCAGGACCCGGCCGAGATCCTCCGTTCGGCTATTTTTCACGAGGATTACAGCCAGATGGTGTTGGTCAAGGACATCGAACTCTATAGCGTTTGCGAACACCATATGATGCCTTTCATAGGCAAGTGTCACGTGGCTTACATTCCTGACGGGACTATTACCGGTCTGAGCAAGATTGCGCGTGTCGTGGAGTGTTTTGCACGTCGTCTTCAGGTGCAGGAAAGGCTTACGATGCAGATTCGCGACTGCATACAGGATACTCTGAAGCCTCGGGGTGTTGCCGTGGTTATCGAGGCAGAACATACTTGTATGAGCATGCGTGGTGTTCAGAAGTCGGATGCCATCACGATCACTTCCGCTTTCAGCGGCAATTTCCTGCGTGATGTCAGGACTCGCAACGAGTTCCTCCAGCTGATTCGCTAGACGTTCCTTATTGGCCTACTATTTACTCTTGACGGATTCCAGGGCCTCGAACGAACCGAGGTCGCTCCAAGGGAAAGTGCAGGGAATCATAAAGATGTCATTGGATTTCTCCATCACGGCATAGTCGATTGAGATGTTCTCGCACTGGGGAAAATAAGCTCTCAAGGCGCAGGACTCGTCGGCAGTATAAAGGTGCGGAGCAATCTTGTCCATTATCTCCATTATCTGCGGAGCATACTTCCTTAGCTGCGAGTCGATTGTAGCCTGATTCCATACGAAGATACCGGCGTTCCAGAAATAGTTGCCCAGTTGAATATATTCCTCTGCAACGTCAGCAGTGGGTTTCTCCCTGAAATTGAGAACCTTCTTGATGGGACGCAACACGGTTTTGCCGGCCTCGATGTAGCCGTATTCTGTGGCCGGTCTGTCAGGAACTATGCCCAGAGTCACGATGCGGCTGTTCTCTGTGGTGAAGTCGAGTGCCGTCTTCACTGTCTGAACAAAATTATCGTTGTCGCCCACATAGGCATCCGCCGGTGTCACGACTATGTTCACATCCGGATGATGGGCTGCAATCTTGGTGCATGCGTAGGCAATGCATGGAGCCGTGTTACGGGCTTCCGGCTCGGCCAGAATGTGGCTGGGCTTGATGCCTGGCAATTGCTCGCGTATGTAACGGATATATCTTTCCGAAGTCACAACCCAGAAATTCTCTATGGGACATATGGGAAGGAAACGATCTACAGTCATCTGTATCATCGTTCTTCCGACCTTGAGCAGGTCTATGAACTGCTTGGGTCTCTCGGGGGTGCTGATGGGGAAGAGTCTCTTGCCGACTCCACCGGCCATTATTACTACGTGCGTATCCATATTTTAAAGTACAGGAATCAATTTTTCCATCCTTGTGCCGCGTGAACCTTTGATTAGTACCGTGAAGCCCTGGATGGGGTTTTTGGACAGATAATCTGCGGCATCTTCCGAAGTTCTGAAACACAGATACTTGCCGTTCCCGGCAGCTGCAGCGAACTCCTTGCCTACGAGTATGACGAGTTCAGGCCCCATCTCGCGAAGTTTCGCGATCACCTTTGCGTGCTCCGGCAGGGACTCATCTCCGAGCTCCAGCATATCCCCGAGGAACACCGCCTTACGCGGCGAGCGGATAAGGCAGAAGTTCTCCAAGGCGGCTGCCATGGAAGAAGGATTGGCATTGTAGGCATCCACAATCAGGGTGTTGTCTTGCGTGCCGTACATCTGCGAACGGTTGTTGGTGGGGGAGTAGTTCTCTATTGCGTTTATTGCGGTCTGCGTGTCGATGCCGAACTCCTTGCCCACAGCGATGGCTGCAAGCACGTTGTCTGAGTTGTAGGAGCCCACGAGGTGAGTCTGAATCAGGTATGTGCGGCCTCCTTCGCTGATGGACATCCTCAGGAAGGGATTCTCCCCGGTCGGGGGCAGTATCTTGGCATTCTGGAGAAGGGGACCGTAGGGTATGGTCTGAAGCCCTTCGCGTTCGCTTACCATATCGTTCAGATCCTGCAGCGAAGTGTTCACGAAGCATTTGCCCCGCACACTGCGTATGTAGTCGAAAAGCTCGCCCTTGGTGCGTTTTACACCCTCGAAATCACCGAAGCCCAGCAGATGCGCGCGTCCGACGTTGTTTATCAGACCGAAATCGGGATGCGCTATCTCGACCAGTTCGCGAATGTCGCCGGGATGTGATGCGCCCATTTCGATTATGGCCAGTTCCGTCTCCCCGGTCATCCGCAACAGTGTCAGCGGCATGCCGATATTGTTGTTGAAGTTGCCGTCGGTTGCGACGATGTTGAATTTGGTCTGAAGGGCCACCTTGACCAGTTCCTTGGTCGTGGTTTTGCCGTTGGTGCCCGTGAGGGCCAGCATCTTTATTCTGTTGCCGTTATGGAGAGTGTTCTCGCGATGATAGGATGCAAGTGACTGAAGGGCCTTGAGCGTGTCGGGGAAGGCAATCATCCTGGGATCCCTTGAGGCCGCAGCGCCGCTACCTTCGGTCACTACGCAATAAGCGGCTCCGCTTTCGAGGGCTTGTACGGCAAATTGGTTACCGTCAAAATTTTCACCTTTCAGTGCAACAAACAGTTCGCCACCGGTGATGGCACGGCTGTCCGTGGTTATGCGTGAACCGCACTGCAGGAATATATCGTGTAATTGTGAAATCGTCATTTTGTTCCAGTACTGCCGAATCCGCCGGCACCGCGTTCTGTGTCGTCCAGCTGTTCTACCTCTTCCCACTGAATCTGCTCGTGGCGTGCAATGACCATCTGTGCGATGCGCTCGCCGGGCTCAATTGTAAAGTTTTCGGAAGACAGGTTCACCAGGATGACTTTAATTTCTCCTCTGTAGTCAGCGTCTATAGTCCCCGGAGTGTTCAGCACCGTGATGCCGTGCTTTGCTGCCAAACCGCTGCGTGGGCGTACCTGCGCCTCGAACCCGGCTGGGAGCGAGATGAAAAGTCCTGTGGGTATCATTGCCCTCTGGAGAGGCTCCAGCGTGAGGGGAGTATCCGTATTGGCCTTCAGGTCCATTCCTGCGGACTGCTCCGTTGCATAGGTGGGGCAGGACCATTGGGAGCGGTTGACTATCTTGACTTTCATTTGCTGACCTATATGTTTATATCAGTTCGCAAAGATACAAAAAATACCAAAATTATTTTGCAATTCTCCAAAAAATATCTACCTTTGCAGTCCCTTGAAAAAGGTTGGAAGATTCGTTAGCTCAGTTGGTAGAGCACAGCACTTTTAATGCTGGGGTCTTGGGTTCGAGCCCCAAACGGATCACAGGGAGAAATCCTGATTGACAAAACTGCTTCCTTAGCTCAGTTGGTAGAGCACGACACTCTTAATGTTGGGGTCCAGGGTTCGAGCCCCTGAGGGAGCACAAAAAATCGCCGCAAGCAAAACTTGTGGCGATTTTTTGCGTATGCCCAAAGATAGTAAATTTCTTAGTAAATTATCCACTTATGACCCACGAAGAAAGCTGGAACGCATTCATTGATGAGCTTCGGACCTACGTCCAGGAGCATGATCACTTCCCGAAGGAGGAAAAGCCCCAGTCTTGCGGCTGAGGCTCGAACATCTATACCGTCTTCCTGAAGATGCATTTTCGGAATAATAGTGAACTAATTTACGTAATTATTGGCTAACTTTGCATCAAATCTGTAACAAATATGAAAGGAGTATTCAAACTGGCCGTATATGGCATCGCAGCAATTGCTGCACTATCATCCTGCTCAAAGAACGAGGACGTTCCGTCGCAGAAGGATATCGAGACGAAGATTATCGGGAAGTGGAATAAAATTACGCACAACGGTGATGATGCTGTGACGAATGAAAGAGCCATATGGACTTTCGCCGGTAACGGCACGGGGACCATATCAATCGCTGATTACAAGGAAGCGGAGAAGACATGGATTTGGGACAACAAGAGGCCGTTGCAATACTCCATACAGGGCAACGTGTTGCATAGAAAGGTGTCTGACGCGGAGCATACAATTGCCATTTCTTCCATCAATGACAACCGGATGACAATACATGTGACAAAAGTCATATATCGCGGCGTTGATGTAAAGGAGGATTATGTAGAGGAATACTCCAAAGTCTCTGCCGACTACTCTCAGGCTATTATCGGTTTATGGGAAGGCGTGGAGATGACAGGTGACGAGACGTATGGGGATGCCAATCACCGCATTGAATACAAGGCGGACGGAACATATACATATTACGATAAAGATGGTGAAGACTGGAAGCTCAGCAAGGATGCGGGTAACGAATACAACGTTGACGGTAACTGGCTTGCTTCACGCTGGAAGCCTACCGATGGTGCTGACTACGAATATGAGTGGTGGGACATAGTTGAAATCAAGGACGGCACGATGAAATGGTCTGCTCTCCGTGATAAAGGGAACGGAACAAGATTTACTACCACCTTCACTTGGAAGAAGATTCAATAGCTGAAAATAGAGACAGAAATTTCGCACCACTATTATGAGAAAATTATTTGTACTCTTTGCATTTGTTCCGTTCTTCTTTGCCTGCAGTAAAGATGAGCCGGAGAATGTCCTTCCCATTGACAACCCAATAGATATCACTGGAATAGGCGACAAGGTCACAAATCCCAAGAATGCGGACTTGTGCAAGAATCCTGAGGTGGCGGATGAAACGCTCTCATCTTTGCGACGTATATCCGACGTTCTCTACAAGATGGATTACACCGCCGATCTGCATCTTGATGAATTGGTCGATGGCGATTATCGTACGAGGGATGATTTTGAAAATGCCTTTGCCGAGTTTATGTTCGAGCCGGAGGGTGCCGAACCATCTCCTGCCAACTCACCTCAGGCCTGCTCGGGGTTTGTATGCAACACTCCGGAGGGCGAGCTTCTGCTGGGTCGCAATTTCGACGGTGCGCACGGCCCGATGCTTCTGCTTTTCAACAGTGCCAACGGCTACAAGTATATCCAGTGTACCGCACCGAACTACAATTCCGGTCTCTATATGGGTCCGGACGGCCTTCACGGCGACGGTGTCCTGAGTGACGGCAAAACATCTCTCCACCGCCTTATGCGCGAGCCTCTTGCCACTATGGACGGTATGAACGAGCACGGGCTCTGCTTCGGTGCCTACCAGCTTCCCAGCTTTGATGAAAACAACAAGGACCTTAAGATTCTTTTCCAGAATACGGGCAAAAAAGCAATCTCGGCATCGCTTATGCACAACCTCATCCTCTCCAAATGCAAGACCGTAAAGGAAGTGGAGGCTCTCCTGCGCTCCTATGATATGGTCAACATCCTGACGAGTCTTAACGTCCACTGGATGGTAGCCGATGCAACAGGCGATTGGGCTCTCTTCGAATATTGGAACGACACGCTATACGTCATGCGCATGCCCGAGCTCTATTACCTTGGATTGCAAGCAGGCCTCAGCATACCCTATGAGTGGTACAGCATAGAAAATTACTACCGCCATCCTGATGCTTACCTTGCCTATCCTTCTCCAATCCAGAAAGATCCTTACAACTGGCAAGTCGTGATGTCGGCCAAGATACGTGTGGGCCATATGATGAACTTCTACAATCCTACAATGACAGAGAAGGAGGCTATGGAGTGCCTGCAGCAGGGACGCTACAGCATAGAGGTTCCCAACGACTTCACCAACTGGTCCTGCATCTACAATCCCAGCCGTCGTACCCTTACATTCGCTCTGCGCAACGATATGTCGAGGGTATATACCGTGGATTTGAAGAAAGTGTTCTAAATGAAAAAGTTCTGTCTTCTTGTCCTGTGGGCCGTTGTCATCTCTTCTGTGACGGGATGCAATTCATCGGAAGCGGATCCGTCAATCGCGGAGGCCGATTGCCTGATTCTGGGTAATATCATCACTATGGATGACGATAATCCTGATGCGGCTGATGCGGTTGTGGTGTCGGATGGCATTATTCAATATGTCGGGAGCCGTCAGGAAGCACAGAAATACTGCAACGACAAGACTCAGGTGCTCGACTTTGGAAAGAACAGCGTGTATCCCGGATTCATGGAAGGTCACGTGCACGGAATGGAGGTGGCGACACGCGCGATGCAGTTGGATTTGTCTGACCTGGATGAGGATCTGGATACCAAGATGGAGGATTTTCTGGACAGGATTGCGGAATATGTGAGAGACAACCCTCAATTGGAGTTGTACAAGGGTGCCGGATGGTCAGTCAGGAACAGCGTGTATCCCACGGCGGCTATGCTTGACGAAATATGCAATGACAAGCCGATGATTATGACCACGGTGGACGGCCATTCCATGTGGATCAATACAGTTGCCATTGAGCGGTATAAGGTATCTGATCCTGCCAACATTCAGAAATACGGAACCAACTGCATACGTGTTGACGGTTCCGGCTATCCCACGGGTTATATTTCCGAAGCGGCCATGGATCTTGTCCGTCCAGCATTGGCATTGACAAAGGAGGAGTACAAGCAGGGACTGCTTGAATGGCAGGAAATGGCATTCAGCTACGGCATCACCGCAGCGGTGGAAGCAGCTTTGCCCATAAACTCCGTGCCGATACAGGACGCTTTCAACGAGCTGGCCGAGGAGGGCAGATGGAAGCTGCGCACTTATGCCTTCGAGGCTGTGCAGTATCCCGACCCGTACGAACAGTTCAAGAATGACTTGGGAACAATCAGAGACCATTTCAATCATTACCGGAACGAGTATTTCAAGGTGTCCGGAATAAAGATTTTTGTGGACGGAGTGGTTGAAGCCCACACCGCGTGGCTGTCCGAGCCGTATGCCGACAATCCGTCCGACTATGGTCTGCAGGCTTTCCCAAATCCTGACCGCATAACGGAAGCCGTGAAATTTGCCAATACCAACGGTATGAGCGCACACTTCCATACTATCGGCGATGCCGCTGTCCATACTGCCGCTGAATGCATAGCAGCCGCCCAGAATCAGACAGGCATCACGGATGCACGCAATACGATGGCCCATCTTCAGATTGTCAAAGCCGAGGATATTGAAAAGATAGGCGCCAACAATATCATACCCGTGGTGGCACCGCTATGGGTGTCAATAGAGCCCGGTTATTTTGCACACGAA
Organism: Candidatus Cryptobacteroides sp.; assembly: GCA_045597605.1. Lineage (GTDB taxonomy): Bacteria > Bacteroidota > Bacteroidia > Bacteroidales > UBA932 > Cryptobacteroides. The sequence continues at coordinate 10,058 of JAZLKN010000016.1, forward strand.
TTGGAGTATTTGGGTAGGGAGCGTGCATATTCGCAGTATCCTATCAGGTCTTTCTTCGATAAGAATTGCAACGTGACATTCCACAGCGACTATCCGGTGTCGCCCAATATCAGTATGCCTCATACTATCTATGCGGCGGTCACCAGAACGGATGAAAATCTGGGGCCTGCAGGCGTGAACAATATCGAAGAGGCTGTGACCAGAGAGCAGGCATTGAAAGCCGTAACGGTAAACGTAGCCTACCAGTTGAAGGAGGAAAACCGTTTGGGCAAGATCAAAAAGGGTTTTGTGGCCAATATGTCGGTGTATGACGCAGACTTCCTGAGAGATGACCTGTCAAAGGTTTCCAATTCTTCGACAGTCGCCACAATAGTGGACGGCAAGGTGGTCTATCAAAACAAACATTAGCACTCTCATCCGTTTCCTGCGACAACAGACGGAATCGTCCGGCCCCGGTTCGGAACTTTGGGTGTAGCCGCTACGTCCACGCGGAGACGCTTACGCTCTAACGGCTCTAAGAAAATTTTTATGCGGGAATCCCCGTCCGAGTCAGAAAAAAGTCTTACCTTTATAAGTTAATTTGGGTGTATTGTTCGTCAATATGCCAACAGAAAAAGACAATAGACTTTATGAATAACGACATACAGAATATCACATCAGCGGTAAATGTCATCAAGACCGCCATCCTGCAGAGTCAGGCACGAGCAGCTAAGGCTGTCAACCAAGAGATGCTGGCTCTCTACTATGGCATCGGACGTTTCATCTCTGCCAATACACGCAACAAGAATTGGGGCAAGGGTATGCTGGCACAAATCAGCGAAAGACTCAAAAGTGAGCTGCCCGGATTGCGTGGGTTCAGCAGCACAAACCTCAAGAATATGAGATTGTTCTATGAGGCTTGGAGTTTGCTTGAGCATAATTCGTCAGTTACGACCGACGAAATACAAGAAACGGCAGGAAATGAGGTAGATACAATTCGTCAGTTGCGACTGACGAATTATGAAAACTTCCCTATTTCGGAGTTCCTCAGCATTAGTTTTACACATCATATTGCCATAATCAATAGTGTCAAAGACTTCGAAGAACGTATCTTCTACATCCGCTATTGTCACAACTACAAGCCAACCATCGATGATCTGGAACGTGAATTAGGACGTGACCTTTACCACCATCAAGGCAGTCTTCCCAATAATTTCATTGCAACCATCCCCGACTATAAACAGGCATTCCGCGCCATCCAGATGTTCAAGGACGACTATTTGATTGACTTCATCAACGTTGAGGAACTCGGCATGCGTGACGAAGATGTGGACGAACGTGTCATAGAGCAGCACATTGTTCACAACGTCAAGAACTTCATTATGACCTTCGGCAAGGGCTTTGCCTTCATCGGCAATCAGGTACATTACGACAAGCTCGGTCATGACCACTGGATAGACCTCCTCTTCTACAACCGCGACCTCCATCGTACCGTGGTGTTTGAGCTTAAGAAGGGTGACTTCAAAGTGGCGTATCTTGCCCAGCTCAGCAGCTACCTGCGCATACTCAACGACGATGATCGCCGGGAGGGTGAGAATGCACCTGTCGGCATCATTCTCTGCAAGAACATGGACAGGGAGTACGTCAACTACATCATGCAGGACTTCCGTCAGCCGATGGGAGTGGCAACCTATAAGACGGCAGATGAAGTAGAGCCGGAACTTGTCAAACTTCTGCCGCCAAAGGAGGAGTTGATGAAACTCATCGAAGACCGGGAGGATTAAGTGTATAAGCTACGAAATTATGGCAAAAATTGTTGAAGTACGAAACAGCACTGCGGAGTTCCTGACATTTGTGGCAGCGAACAAGGAGGAGGGCGTACAGGAGACGGCAACTACCGAGAAAATTTCGGTAGTTCAACTTGAAGGCTCCCGCAACGTGAACCGTGAACCGACTTTCTATAACCTTGATGCCATCATCAGCGTGGGGTATACGAATACGCCAAGGAATATGCCGAAACGGAGTTCGAACGCTACCGCATCATCCAGGACTGCCTCTTCCGCAACGACTTCGAGAAAATGCAGCTGGAAGGTGGTGAATTGCCTGAGCTGCCGCTGGAAGGGATGACGGAAGAGGAGAATATCAAACTGCCGGAGGAGAAATGAAATAGGAAATTATGGAGATAAAATCTTCTCGTATAAGAGATATAATAGAGGAATTGAAAAAATACAAATGATAATGGCTGAAGATAATCGCGGGTATGTATATATACTCACAAATCCATCTTTCCGTGAAGATTGGGTGAAGATTGGCAAAAGTACACGTCCAGTGGATGTGCGCTCCAAGGAATTGGACAATACGGCCGTTCCTCTGCCTTTCGAGATTTATGCAACATTGAAGACATCGAAGTTCGACAAGGTTGAGAAGCAGATACATAAGCAGATTGACCGCTTGACTGACCTCCGCATTCGTCAGAACCGCGAGTTTTTCAATATTGCCCCTTCTGTTGCTCTTGATATTATGCGCGACATTGCCGACCTGCTTGAGGATGCCGAACTGGCTGTTTATGTTGACGGCAAACCTGTGATCAGCAGCAGCAAGGCAGAAGATAAGAAGATAGAAGCAGGCAGCCAAGAGAAGAAACGCAGAGCACAGAAGTCTGCCTTTAAGTTTCACATGGTTGGCTTAAAGGTTGGCGATACCATTGTCTTCGATGAACTGAATCTACCCGTTACCGTTGCATCAGATGACAAGGTGGAATACCAAGGTCGCCTTTGGTCGCTTTCTGCCTTCACTCGTGAGTTATTGCCGGAAGATAAGCAGAACACTTCGGGCGCTTACCAAGGTCCCAAGTATTTTAGTTACGAAGGGAAGACTCTGAACGAGTTGAGAAAGGAGAAGGAAGCAAAATAATCAGTAAATCACTTATCCGAATATCGAAAATAGCAAATCGGTCGGCAGGATAACCGAAATTTATAGAATAAAACAAAATATAACAAGATAATTATGGAATACAAAGACATCATAAATAATATCTGTAGCAACATTCATACAGGTTTGATTGATTTTGACGAGCCTCGTAGTGAGGCCTCAATGCCTACACAGGCATCTTCGGAGTTCGTTACCAATAAACAGCAAGGTGATTGGGCGGAGGATGTACTTTTCAGAGCAATTAATGACAATTCAGAGAATATCGTTGCTGTGAGATATGGTAAATCGGATGATCTTGTTGCTGGAGATGCAGGATTTGAGAAGTTCTTCAATGAATATCAAGCAGAACTTGATTCTATTGGAAAACGCCCAGACATTCTGCTGTTTAAGAAGGAAGACTTTGACGAATCTTTTGGCTATGACATCAGTTCAAAACTAAGTGGAGAGATCGGAGATTACGTTTCCAAAGCAATTGCAGGTATAGAAGTTCGTTCTAGTGCATTTCTTATTAACAAATACACAGAAGAAGCGAATAGAGTCGTTCGCGAGAATACGAAAAGGGCTATAGAATTAAAGAATATTGTATTGGGTGAATACGTTGATTTGCTGGAACAGAAACGCCCTGAGCTAATCGCGATTCTTCAGCAACTTGACGAAGTTTCTGTACGTACGCTTGACTACAGTGCTGCCACATGGCGTTCTTCACAACGTTTGCAAGAACTTTCTGCTATGCTTTCTGAGATTAAAAAGTGTCTCAAAGCTATTCAAAAACGAAACTCTTTGTCCATCACCCCTAAAGTGGAAGATTTAAAGGTAGTTCATAAATGGATAATGACCTACAATGTACCACATTTCTACGTACAGGTGTTCTTCGACAAAGTTTATGGTGTATCGTTCCAGCATATACTTGAACTTGTGTCTAACCCTGACTTGGAAGATGACAAGTATTTCATTGAACAGGACACGAAGAACCAAAACAAGACTACTATCAAAATACCTTCACAAGATGGAACGTGTCTTGCAGAAGCTGTAACCGAACCTAATCATCATAGCGTAAGAAAGGAACTGAACAAGGGTAGATTGTTGTTCTATGTGAAGTTTGATGGTGGTGAGGCTTGCTTGGATGCCAACAACTTTGAATCCCTGTTTGGTATAAAACTCTAATAGAATGACTCTTGAACAGAAATACATAGCATCCACCCCTCTTGACCATCGCAAGAAATATGCTCAGTTTTTCACTCCAGAAAAGATTGCTGAGTTCATGTGTCATTGGGTATTACAAGGTAAGCAGAAAACCCGTGTTCTCGAACCTGCATACGGTTTGGGAATCTTTTCTCGAGTACTTACTCAAAATACGACTCTTCCGGTTGATGCATATGAGATCGATGGACAAATTTTTGCAAGTGCACTTCCAACACGCCCTAATGGTGTGAATCTACGGAATGAAGATTACTTTACGTGTGATTGGAATTCAAAATATGATGCAATTGTTTGCAATCCTCCTTATCTAAAATTCCATGACTATGATAATGCGACTTACATACCTGATGTAAATAGTCATTTGGGAACAAAGCTTAATGGTTTTACAAATCTTTACACATTGTTCCTTCTAAAGTCAATCGCACAATTGCAGGAAGGTGGTCGTTTGGCATACATCATTCCTTCTGAGTTCCTCAATTCGGACTATGGCGTAGAGGTAAAACGTGCATTGATACAGAGCAACACACTTCAACATATTATTGTTGTAGATTTTACGGAATGTGCTTTCGACGATGCCCTAACAACTGCATGTATTCTCCTTTGCGAAAGAACAACAAACTCAGAAAAAGTACGTTTCTCGCTTGTTAACAGCATAGAAATGCTGAACACATGTTTAGGAGAATATGTTGAATACGACACATCGAAACTTGACGCAAACATAAAGTGGAAATCATACTATGAGGAGGGTAATAGTAGCAAATACAACCATCTTGTCCCATTCTCTAAGTTCGCCAAGGTCTCACGCGGTATCGCCACAGGCGCAAACGATTATTTTACGTTCAAGCCGTCGAAGGCTGACGAATATGACATTCCAGAAAAATGCCTAATGCCATGCATCTGTAAAGCCGTGGATGCACCACAGACTTTCTTTACCCATAATGATTTTTCAAAATTATCAAATGGGGATAAGGCTGTATATCTGTTCAATGGTAGCGTTGCCGATACTAATACCAGTGTGCTAAGGTACATACGACTCGGGGAAGATTCAGGAATCAACAAACGCTATCTAACTGCAAGTCGCTCACCATGGTATGCAATTGAAAATCGACCACCTGCGCCAATCTGGGTTTCTGTTTTCAATAGAAGTGGGTTGCGCTTTATCCGCAACGAGGCTAATATTTACAATCTCACTACATTCCATTGTGTTTATCCCAAAACCGATGAAGTTGATGTTGATGTGTTATTCGCTTACCTCATTACAGAAGTAGCGAAGGAGATTTTCTTGGATAATTCGCGTCAATATGGGAATGGCCTTGTAAAATTCGAACCAAACGATCTAAATAAAGGCATGGTTGCCGATTTGACTTTGCTCAATACAGAAGAATGCACTTTTGTTAAGGATGTGTATGCTTTTATTAAAGATACTCAGAAAGAGAAGGAAGGAGTATTGCTCTTGAATGAATTCTTTTCTTTACGTTATACTGATGGTATAAGGTCATTAAAGATTTTCAATGAGAAACTTCAATTTTTGAAGGAAACATCATTGTCTGTAACTGTAGAAAAAGTAGAAAGAATAAACAAACCTCGAGTAAAGCAATTAAACTTATTTGATCTTTTCGATCAGTACGAACTAGAGCCAATTACCCAGAATAGCATGCTTCACGAAAGTGCTGAAATTCAGTATGGCACATCTCGAACACATTATCCGTTTCCCATTGACCTAACCAGGAACCTCCTTATCTGTAACGTCAAGAAAGACAACTGGGAACAGTACCTCGATGGCTCCGCCAAGATTTACTATACAGGTAAGAAGTTCCCGACTACGGTTGCACTCAACAAACTCTACTACTTCATGCCGTACCTCTCAGGCAAGGGCATCCGCGATCTCTACTACATCAAGATTGCTCGCCTTGGCTATCGCAAGGAAGGACAGGTGGGAGAAGACAAGAACGACCTTCGACTTGTGTTCGAGATAGAACGTGTCGGTCTGCTCTTCGATGACTACAAGAAGGTGACACTTGAAATCTGGAGAACATTCACGGATACAACGATTAGTAAAGTCATAGGACGATAATATAAGACATCCCCTCAATCTACCAATGTCCAGTTTCGCGCAGTACTACATAAGATTCTGCCACGAGTTCGCCCCATACGACTGGGAGAAGCGGCAGGAGTATTTGGCGGCTTTCTTACAGGCGGATGACAGCATCGACATTCCTGTGGAGATTGCCCCCTCCCAACGCTACACCACTCATCTTCCAGTTTATCCTCTCCGTGCCGCCTGCGGCTATTTCGATGATTGCGGAATCCTGCCGGAAGAGGAGGCGGAGGGCTGGCTGGATGTGAGCGGACAGTTGAGGCATTTGAATAAGGATATGTACATTGTACACGCTGAAGGCAGGTCAATGGAACCGAAGATTCACGATGGAGACCTGTGCGTGTTTGAAAAAACGGCAGGTTCGCGTCAGGGGAAAATCGTTCTTGCGAAGGCCAAGGATGAACTTGACCCCGATGCCGGCAGTTACACTATCAAGCAGTATTCAAGCGAATCAAAGGCAGATGAAGATGGACGGAATATTCATACGCGAATAGTTCTCTCGCCACTGAATTCGGAATTTCAACCAATTGTGATTGAATCTGCAGAGGCAGAAGAGGGAGATTTCTGCATCTATGGAGAATTGGTTCAGGTAATTTAAAAAACTCAATACATAGAATCCTCAAAGCGATGAAGAAGAAAAATGACATTACAATTCGCAGTTCAGCTGCCGAGTATCTGACTTATTCTGCTGCAATGGGTGGAGATGGTTCTGGCGTGGAACTGAGGTATGAAGATGAAAATGTATGGCTGACGCAACGCCTGATGGCAGAACTGTATGGAGTCTCCGTTCCTGCCATTAACCAGCATTTGAAAACTATATTTGCTGACGGAGAGTTGGATGAAAGTTCAGTTGTTAAGAAATACTTAATAACTGCCGCGGACGGGAAAAGTTACAATACAAACCATTATAATCTTCAAGCGATTATTGCCGTCGGATTCAAAGTGGGGAACGAGCGTGCCGTACAGTTCCGCAAATGGGCCGGCATCATTGTGAAGGAGTTCACCATAAAAGGATGGGTGATGGATGATGAAAGGTTGAAGAATGGCGGTCTGCTTACAGACAAGTATTTCGATCAGCAACTTGAACGCATTCAGGAAATTCGTGCAAGCGAGAGGAAATTTTACCAGAAGATTACGGATATCTACGCTACATCAATAGACTATGATTCGGATGCCGCTGCAACGAAACGTTTTTATGCCACAGTCCAGAACAAGCTGCACTATGCCATTCATGGCCATACCGCAGCTGAACTTATTATGGAAAGAGCGGACTCCGACAAGACCAATATGGGCCTTACCACTTGGCAGGATGGTCCATATTGCAAAATTAAGAAATCTGATGTGTCTGTAGCCAAGAATTATCTGTCGGAAGAGGAAATCAGTTCTTTGAACCTGATTGTGACAGGTTATCTGGATTTTGCCCAAAGTATGGCAAAACGTCATATTCCGATGACGATGGAAGATTGGGAGAAAAGGCTGAACGGTTTCCTTGTTTTATGGGATCGTGACGTCCTGAATGATGCCGGAAAGGTATCGGCGGAAATGGCAAAACTGCATGCTGAATCGGAGTGGGAGAAATTCCGGATCATACAGGACAGGCTGTATCAAAGTGATTTTGACAGGTTCCTGCAACTGGAAGAAGAAAGAAAATTAATTCAGAAGGGATGATGAGGGTGCCCTCCCCTAAATAACATACTTTCAATCTACCAATGTCCAGTTTCGCGCAGTACATTGGCTTGCGTCCGTCGAATTCGTCCGAACCGATGGTCTTGACCCAGTTTCTGAAATCATTACAATATGTGTCCGGAACACTCTGTGCCAGCAATTGCAGAGAAACTGAGAGTGTTACGGCCAGGCAGGGGAAAAACTTGCATATTGTGTTCATATCGTGGCTTTGCGAACTGTCATAACAACCGACATCCATTCCAATTTTCCACGGGTGAGAGATTTCATCTATGGCATCGTCAGTCCACCCGTCATAAATTGGGAGCAGTTGTACCTTGAGTGCCGTGATTATGTCATTGAAGCCAGTATGAGCAACAAAATCAACCGCTTGGGCGTACCTTCCGCAGTTCTGAAAAAGTTCACTCATTACAACCCGGACAAGGAAATTGCCCTGGACTATATATATGAGACTTTTGACATACTCGTGCGGGGATTGCTGTTTCAAAAGTATTGCGACAGCCTGAATTACTCCTTTGTCGGTTGCTATGTCGATGACTGCAAAAAGTATATGAAGAAGCGCAAATGGCTGGATGGCGAAGTGGACGGAAAATTCAGAGACATCGTCACAAGATACTTTGAACCCGGAAGTGACGGTCACAAATGGCTTCTATCCTATGCCGGACTTTAAAAGTTGCGCATCCCGCGAGTCACTCGCGTCCGCGCAACTCGCGTATTGTACGAAAATCAATACGGACGGCCGGGAATGAAGCGGTTGACCTTCTTCACATACTCGGCATATTCCGGGTACTTGGACTTGCTGATGTATTCCCCGAGGGTTGAACTGCCCATAAACAGTAGAATCAGAAGAATTGCCCCACATATACTCCAGTTTAGGATTCCGGCACCAGAGGCAATCGAAAAAACGTAGAAAGACACCCAGATGGCCTGCTCGCCCAGATAATTCGGATGACGGCTGTAACGCCACAGACCACTCGTATTGAACCCGCGATTATACGGAGCAGGCAATTCCTCGAGCTTTCTGCCGGACTTGATCATCCCCCACTTCGCACTTTGAAAGCGCCACTGCTGAAGGTCGGCAATGGCCTCATAAGCGATAAAACCGGCCATCATCAAAGCAGCGACAACATCCAGCCACCCGAAAGGACGCTCCGACCCCATTGCAGCTACAGCGGGCAACGTAGTAAGCAGCACCAGAAGATTCTGATAAATCGAAATGAAGAAGAAATTGAACACCACCCACTTCCATCGTGGTTGAAACTCTTTCAGCGCCCGCAGCCACGGCCATCGGTAATCCTCCTCGCCAGTCCAGAACTTCCACGTATAAGCACCCTTCATGGCAAAATTGAAGGTCAAGCGCGCACCCCAGAGCGTGGCAAGAACCGCCATAACCACCAGACGCGCATCAAAACCACCCTTGCCAGCCACCACCCACGCATAAACCGCCGGCAGGATGCTCCACAACTTGTCCATCTGACTGTTGTTGCGGGTAATCTCCCCCACCACAAAGCAATACGCGGCACTGACGGCAGCAATGAGCAGAAGAATCTGCAAAGATTCCGACTGCAAGGCACTGAGTCCCAGAAAAATAGATAATTGTTCCATATTTTATCAAATTTTAAGAAGTTGCGCATTCCGCGAACCGACGAACGAGTGAGCGTAATGCCAAACTTGTTTGAGCATTACCGAGCGAGGAGGAGGAAAAGACGCGAAGCGGCTTAGTCACTCGCGTCCGCGCAAAATCCTTATGTATTTTCTGCGACGGCATCGCTTGTGTTTCCAAAAAAACACTATCTTTGCAGTAAATCGTGAGAGTGGATGGGCTTACGATGAAAGCGCGAAGTCCCGCACACGTTGCCCTGGCTCTTGAAGTAATTCCGCTCACGTGGGCAAATCTACAGGCAGTCTCTACTTGAGGCTGCCTTGTTTTTTGCCTCCAGCATAGCCTCAATAGAAGTGATACAGTATTGCACCTTGGTCTTGTCCTGCTTCTTTACTCCGACCATCAACCTTACCCGACCAATTCCGGGAAGTGTATGCCTGAGTTGAATCATCCGCGTAAACTGTTTCTGATTCTTGGTCTCACTTCTCGCAACTTTCTCTCCTACATAAACAGCATCTCTCAAAATGGTGTCCAATTGCAACACAGCCAATGTTGAGAGATAGGTTAAAGACGCCTGTCCCGCTGTCTCGTCCACAGATATATGTCTCACATAAATCCAGTCTCCAAGGCTGTCATTGAACATCCTCAATTCGGGATGAGTCTCACGCCAGTGCCTGTAGAAACTGAAGATAATCTTCTGCCTCGCCCTCCTGTCCTCCACACTGTCCCCTGTAGGGATGTCCTCAGGCGCGATTTCAAAAGAACCGTCCGAAGAGGCATCCTCCGGAACATCATACTCACCCGGGTACTGCCTCGCAAAATCCAGATACTCCTCGTAAGATGGAACAGGGAGTTGATAGACATCAGGCTCCTCAGCGTACCCTACAAGGAAAATCCACGGCACGCCCATCACATCCGCGGCCCGCTGAATCACTCGGAGGTCCTTGCTCTTGAAGAGCGCCTTCACATTCTGCCTTTGGATGCCCATCCTGCGGGCAAACTCCGCCTTCGGCATCCCTATCCTCTCCAGGAGTGCCTCCCCCTTCTCCTCAAAATAAATCGAATTCATACCACAAAGTTACGTGTAATATTTTATTATTACAACAAGAACTTCAGGCAAAAGTTGCGCAATACGCGAGTCACTCGCGTCCGTGCAAAGTCCCCCAACCTTAACTGCAATTGCGCTTCAGCCAAATTTCGAACACCGGGTCGGAGAAGATGATTTCACCGTTTTTCACGTCAATCAGCTCCTTGTCTGTAAGAGTTTTCTTTATTATGGCTATATTCGATTTCGCTCCGAGGTGCCATTCGCTCAGTATTTTGGCTGAGGCGAATCCACTGTGGATGCCGCTTGCTATGGCTTTAAGGAAGTTGAGCTGGTAGGCGGTAAGGTCTTTTATCTGTTCGGTGAAGAAGGAGTTGTTCTGGCTGAGAGTGTCGTCAAGGGCTTCTTCAAGGTCCTCAGTTGTAGCGACCTTGTCGGTAAGGACAAACAGGTTCCAGGAGAGCTGCTGCACGTACGAAGAGTAATTTTCAACGCTTTGGCAAAGCTTGACGGCGATATCCTTAGGAATACTTTTCCCTTCTTTCTCGAATCGGCTGCTGATGTATCTGACCCATACCTCGGTGGGGATGCGCTCAAGTTCTGTCAACTCACCAAACTGGTAGAATGGCATCGAGCGATCACCGAAGATTTTCTCCATCATATGTTTCTTGCTGCCGAAGAAACAGAAAGTCACGTCCGGACAATGCTGCCACACCCCGCGCATTGTCTTCTGAACAGTAATCGAATCAGGCCATTCTCCTATCTGCTGGAACTCGTCTATGCAGACTACGATGTGCTTCTGCCTTTTTGCGGCTATCCGCTGCGGGAGAGAGAGCACCTCCTCTGGGGCATATTGTCTTGGAGTAAGACCGAGGGAGAGCGAATAGTCTGCGGACGGATCGGGACTGACAGATATCTTTGGTGTAACTCTTCCGAGGAACTCGGATATGCTGCGAAGCAGGGTGTCCATCGACGAAGAAGTGGCTTTCAGTATGGCTGCAGAGAATTTGTTGTAGAAGTCGTAATCGTCACGACAGTCGTACATATCAAAGAAAACGGGGATGATGTCGTCGCTGTCAAGTTCTGACAAGGCCTTCATCACCAATGAGGTCTTGCCTATTCGCCTGGGAGAGATAAGGATAGTGTTCACTCCGTGGGTGAAATTCATCTTCAGCCTGTGGGTCTCTTTTTCTCTGTCGGTGAAGTTGTCACCTGCAACCGATTGTCCGAATACAAATAATTTTTTCATTTTTAATGTGAAATCAGGGAGATTTGCCCCGATAATCCCGAATTCCTCTGCAAATTTAATAAAAAATTTCTCGGTTCATAATTTTATGGTCCATAAATTTATGCACAGCCGGAAAAGTTGCGCAATACGCGAGTGACTCGCGTCCGCGCAACAGTATGCTATCATTGCAGAGAGGACTTTTTGCTGTTCGTTCTGCGACCGGACGAGGCAGGATGCAAAACGCGCCGTCCTTGACTTGGGGCGGCGCTTTTTGGGAAAGTTGGCTTTATTTATCTGAGACGGGACGGATCGTCCTACCGGCATAACGATAATAGGAGTCCGCCGTTATGATTTTGCCAGTACTATCAAAGTACATGTTAGATGCATGCGTCGATGAGGTCAGAGTACTTGACCAAAAGCCGCCGTATTTGCCCGCGTCATGGAGCGTAGTGCCACCGCCCCAACCTGCAGCGGGGAAAAACAGCGTGATGTCATCATATGGACTCTTTCCTGTAAATGTCATGCCTTTCATTTTAGATTGATAGCTTGATTGCCAAGCACGAGTGGTGCTATCTGATAGAGTCAAAAATTCACCTCCCCCTCCGATAGGCATTCTCCAGCCCTTCCCCCAGTTGACAGTGGCGGCATCGTTGGTTGCAGGAAGTTTTTCAGGTTGTTGATCTTCACCGTCTAATGTAGGATCCTCGTTAAAGGTATACTCGAAAGCGTTTGAGACTTTATCCCCATTAAATTTGCTACTGTCAACGGTTGCAGCTAATTTGTGTCCCGTCTTTTCTCCCCAGCGGAAATACAGGCCAATCCCTGTTTCCGTGGTTGCACCGATGTTCATCGTTGACCAGTACGGACCGTTTGCATAAATCTGGACGGCGTTGGTCTCGTAGTCGATTTCGTATATCTTGTTGCAGGCTATTGTGCCAAGACCTTCGGCCTTCTTCGTAATCATCGCCCTCTTGTAGAGAGTTCCGTCTTCGGAGAGGTATATCTTCAAGTATGAATATTCCTGCTCGGGAATCGCGATATAGAAGGTTGTACCTTCTGAAGTAAGGTTGATTGCTTCATCACCCAAAGACAATACGACTTCTTCAGAGCCGTTAGTTCCGATTACAGCCTTATAGCCATCTGTAGTAGACTCCACCGTGAATGTTCCGTTCAACTTCTTGTCCGCCTTTACCTTGATTGACTTCAAGCTGGTGATATCGTCGCTAGTGACCTTTATTGCGAGTACGGCGCAGATGTTCTTGAATGAAAGGGAAGTTGTTGCGCTCTGCGCATACATCGGGGCGTTGAACGCACCTGCAGTGTAAGTTTGGGTGGCAGGAAGTGTAAAGTTGTCCGTTACATAAAGGTTTGAAGGATAGATTGCAGTGAACGTAGCTCCTGTCGGGTCATCCTGTGAATCAGGGTCCTTTGCAAAAGTGGCCTTCGTTGCATCTGTTCCGTCGGCGGTGGCCTTGAATGTCACGCCATTGATGTTGATTATGTCCCCGGTAGTCCAGTTCACCTTATACTCGCTGGTAAGAGTGGTTTTGGTGAGGTTCTGCTCGATAGATGCGGTGAACGTCTTGCCGCCACTGATTCCGCTTTGTGATTCGGTCAGGTCATCCTTCTGGCAGGATACTGAGAGAAGAAGTGCTGATGCAGCGGCCATGGCTGCGATGATGATGTTCTTTTTCATTTCCTTGTCCTCCTTTTAATTAATACCAATTTGGGGTCTCGTGATTATAATCCTGAGTCCCGTTTCCGCTTGCGCAGATGACTCTCTGCACTGAGGTCGTGATGACCTTCACGCTCGCAGGGACGTACTTCTGCCGCTCCTGCAGTTCTTTTTTTTTGATTTCCTTCATTTTTTCGAAAAAATTATTGTTTTGTAAAAATTCGCTTGGAGAAATAATGCCGGTTAAGCCGGAACGGGTGAAGCCGTCCGGACACGACGAAGCCGCGGTCCTGAAGCCAAAACCGTCGCTAAAATTGTATAGATTATTGATTGCTAGGCACTTATACCCCCCCCCACAAGGTCAGGACGGGAACAGAAGAATTATATGTGCCTATAATACTCATTAATCTGCAAATTAAGACATTATTTCCCAAAAATGCAAAAAAAAGATGGCAACAGCGCGTCCGCGCAAAATCCTCCAGTGTTTTCTGCGACGGCATCGCTTGTGTTTCCAAAAAATCACTATCTTTGCAGCAAATCGTGAATCCGGATGGGAATGTTAAAACGTTCCCGAGACGGCACAGACACTTCGGTTTAAGCAGACGAATCACTCGCGTAGTCTTCATCTCAGGAATATCGCACTGCCGATGCGTACGAGGGTGGAGCCGTGGTGCAGTGCAATCTGCCAGTCGTCGGACATTCCGGCGGAAAGTTCGGTGAACTCCGAAGTGAACTTCCCGGTGGCCTCGCCATTGTCTCCGGCTCTGCCAAGTATAGCCCTGACCCTGTCGAACAGAGCCTTCAGTGTGGCGAAATCGCTGTCGATGCGGGCAGTGTCGTCTGTGTGCGAGGCCATTCCCATCAACCCGCGGAAGCGCACGTCGGGGTACCTGACCGAAAGGGCGGAAGGGTCGGAGAAAAGTTCTTCGGTCTCTTGTACCGTGAAACCCTGTTTGGTGTCTTCTGCTCCGATATGTACCTCTATCAGAATGTTGACAGTCAGACCGTTATCCGATGCGAACTTCTGTATTACATCAAGCAGGTGAATGCTGTCCACGCTGTGAATCAGCGAGCATCGCGGCAGTACCAGCTTGAGTTTGTTGGTCTGCAGATGGCCTATGAAATGCCATTCAATGTCGCGGGGTAACACGTCGGCTTTCGCAGCGAACTCGGCGGGACGCGATTCTGCGAACACTCTTTGCCCGGCATCGTACGCCTCCTTCAATTCTTCTACGGGACGGTATTTGCTGACAGCCACCAGACGTGTTCCGCCAGGCAGCTGTCTATTGATATTCCGTATATTGTCCCGTATTGCCATGTTGATTGGGAACCTTTTTTAGTCGTCCGGGATGTCTTATTTCGACACTATCGCGTCGCAATACACGCAGCGCACCAATCCCTCCTCGGTACGGTGGAACAGTGGCTGTACGTCCTCGTGCGTGCTGATGCACTTCGAATTATGGCAGTGCAGCGCGGGGTCGGTAAAGTATTCGTCGTGCCGGGGCATAGGATGGCTGGGATCGTCCTTCCACTTGATGAGGCTGTAGATAAGCGCCATACGCACGAACTTGCCGTTCTCCACCTGCCTGAAATATGCGGCGCGGGAATCCAGGTCCACGTCCTGGGTAATCTCGTTGACGCGGGGCAGGGGATGGAGTATGGCCATCTTCTGCTTGGCGCCCTCCAGTTTGGCGGGATCCAGCACGAAACTGTCCTTGACTCTGTTGAACTCCTCCTCGTCCAGGAAACGCTCTTTCTGCACGCGTGTCATATACAGCACGTCGAGTTCCCCGATGACTTCCTCTATGGTCCTTACTTCGCGGTAGTTGATGCCCTGCCTGTCGCATACGTCGTGCTTGATGTAGTCGGGCAGACGCAGCTCGTCCGGGGCTATGAGTATTACCTTTATGTCTCTGTAGCGGCCCAGGGCCTTGATGAGGGAGTGCACGGTGCGGCCGAATTTGAGGTCACCGCAGAATCCTATGGTGATGCCGTCGATGCCGCCCAGTTCGCGTGTGATGGTCAGCAGGTCGGTAAGCGTCTGCGTGGGATGTGCGTGGGATCCGTCGCCGGCGTTGATTATGGGCACGCGCGAGAAGCGGCTTGCCACATAGGGAGCGCCCTCCAGACTGTGCCTGGTGGCGATTATGTCGGCGAATTTGTCAACTACCCTCACGGTGTCGGCCACTGTTTCCCCCTTGCTCACGGAGGAGTTTCGGGCGTCTGAGAAGCCCAGCACGTTGCCTCCGAGCTCCATCATCGCTGCGGTGAAACTCAGACGTGTCCTCGTGCTGGGTTCGTAGAACAGCGTGGCCAGCTTGTGGTATTTCAGGCAGTCGCGGTATTTCTCCCTGTTGTCTATTATGTCCAGGGCCAGCGCTATTATCTGGTCAATTTCCTCGCGTGAGAGGTCTGTGGGGTCGATAAGGTGTTTCATAATCTGGCGGGATAAATACTACAGACTGTTGCGGAATTCCAGTATCTTTTCTGTCCATTCGGGGGATATGTAGCCTTCGGTCACTGCAACTTCCGTCAGCGTATCGAGGTTTGACAGCGAATGGTTTATGACATTTGCTGCGGCCAGCCTCTCCAGGCCTTTCTTTATGCCGTAGGTGAATATGCTGACAACTCCGAGCACTTCGGCACCGGCTTCCCTCAAGGCCTCGACTACCTCGATGCAGCTGCCTCCCGTGGAGATAAGGTCCTCGATGACAACCACCTTGGTGCCCTTTCCCAGTTTGCCTTCAATCTTGTTGTTGCGTCCGTGGGTCTTGGCGTCGCCGCGTACGTAGCCCATAGGCAGTCCGAGTGTCGTGGCGGCGATGGCAGCATGGGCTATGCCGGCAGTACTCGTGCCCATAAGGGCCTGTGCCTCAGGGAATTTTTCTTTTACCTTGTCTGCGATGGCCTGCTCCACGATGGCGCGGCTGTCAGGGTAGGAGAGTATGAGACGGTTGTCGCAATAGATGGGGCTCTTTATGCCGCTGGCCCAAGTGAAGGGGTCTTCGGGTCTGAGAAATACGGCTCCTATCTTGAGGAGTTCCTTTGCAATGGTCTTTTCCATATCCTTATTCATTCAAAAAATCCTTTACACAACGTCTGTATGCGGCCACGGGATCTTCTGCGGCCGTTATGGGGCGTCCCACAACGATGAAATCCGAGCCTATCTCACGGGCTCTGGCGGGGGTGGTGATGCGTACCTGGTCGTCGGCCGCAGCGTCGGCGAACCTGATGCCTGGGGTCACCGCAAGGAAAGCGGATCCGCAACGCTCCTTAACCATAGCGGCCTCGAGAGGGGAGCATACGACTCCGTCCAGTCCGGCCTCTGCGGCATTTGCGGCATAGTGGGCAATGGTCTCGCCTATGCCTGCGCCTATGAGCAGTTCCTTCTGCATACGTTCCTCGCTGGTGGATGTGAGCTGGGTCACGGCAATCAGCAGGGGTCTCGTGCCATCTTCGCGTGTCAGGCCTTCCAGCGCGGCCTTCATCATGTCGATGGTGCCGGCTGCGTGTAAGTTGGTCATATCCACGTCCAGGGAGGAGAGCACCTTCATCGTCTTGCGCACGGTGTTGGGTATGTCGTGCAGTTTGAGGTCCAGGAATATCCTGTGGCCGCGTTTCTTTATTTCGCGTACTATTGAGGGACCCTCTGCATAGTACAGTTCCATTCCTATCTTCACGAAGGGCTTCCTGTCGCATCCGGAGAATTTGTCCAGGAACTCCAGAACCTGTTTTCCGCTGCTGAAATCGCAGGCTACAATTACGTCTTTCATTATTTTATTCTCAAATCTGTCAGACTATCCAGCCCCAACTCCTGCATCAGGGTGGGTAATTCGTCAATTATCTCTTTGCATACCATAGGGTTGCGCAGGTTGGCCGAACCCACCTGCACTGCCGCTGCGCCTGCCATCATCATTTCCACGACATCACGTGCGCTGCTGACCCCTCCGCATCCCATTACTGGAATCCTAACCGCTCCGGTGACCTGATGCACCATCCTGAGCGCGATGGGGAATATTCCCGGCCCGCTGTATCCTCCGTATCCCGCGGCGACGACGCTCTTGCGCCTCGCGATGTCTATCCTCATTCCGAGCACTGTGTTTATGAGTGTCAGAGCGTCAGCTCCCGCATCCTCGCAGGCGCGGGCAATCTCCACAATGTCGGTGACGTTGGGACTGAGTTTGACGCTTACCGGCTTGTCGCCTGTGACTTTTTTCACTTCACGGGTAACCTCGGCAGCGCTTGCCGCGCAGGTCCCGAAGGCGAGGCCCCCTCCGTGCACATTGGGGCAGGAGACGTTAACCTCTATCATATCTATGTCGGGACAAACGGCGGCCTTCGCGCAACTTTCGACGTAACCGTCTATGCTGAAGCCGCTTATGTTGGCTATAATGATGCCTTTATATATACTGCGCAACTGTGGCGCCTTCTTGGAGACCAGGGCATCTATCCCGGGATTCTGCAGCCCTACGGAGTTGATGAGCCCACCGGGACATTCGGCTATGCGGGGGCATTCGTTGCCGTATCTGGGCTCCGAGGTGCTGCCCTTGAGGGATATGCCTCCCAATATGTTCAGGTCGTAGCGTCCGTACATTTCAGTGCCGAAACCGAAGGTTCCGCTGGCGGGAATTACGGGATTCCTGAACTTCAAACCGCAAACGTTGACTTCCGTTACCATATTATTTTGTCTTTAGAGAATACCGGGCCGTCCGCGCAAACCCTTTTGGGGCCGTCGCTTGTGTGACAGGTGCAACCATAGCATATCCCGCATCCGCAACCCATCCTCTCCTCCATCGAGGCTTCGCCGTCGATATCGGTAAGGGCCTCGCACACGGCCTTCATCATCACTTTCGGACCGCAGGTGTAGAAGTGGTCGCAACCCTCGGACATTTCCGGAAGCAGTGCAGTGACAAAGCCTTTCGTGCCTGCGCTGCCGTCCACAGTGGTTACTTCAACCTTGGTTCCCAGCGCCTTGTACTCGTCCACGAGTATGCATTCATCAGCACTGTTGAAGCCCAGTATCACGTTGACCTGCCGTCCTGCGGCAATGAGGTCTTTGGCCAGAGTGAAAGTGGGGGATGCGCCTATGCCGCCGCTCACAATCAGCGCACGGTCGCGGCACAGATCGGCGTCGAAGCCGTTGCCAAGCCCTGTAAGTATGTCGAGCTCAGCCTCCGACGTCATAGTCGAGAGTTTCTTTGTGCCTTCGCCTATTACCTTGTATATCAGGCTTATACCTTCTTCGTTCCATTCCGTTACGGCCAGAGGTCTGCGCAGGTAGAACCCGTCTATGGCAACGTCGGCGAACTGACCGCCCCTTTCCATAGCCCCGCTGTCGCCCAGCAGGTCCAGACGGTAGGTCTGGTCGGCAATCCGGGCATTGTTCTTTATTATGAATTTACTTTGCAGCATATTCGGCGTCAATTGTGGATATTCCGAAAGTTATCTCTTCGAGCACGTTGAGCAGTACGCGCACGGTGTCGAGGGCAGTGAATATCGTAACGTTGTTCTCCACTGCGGCACGGCGTATCTCATAGCCGTCCAGACGTGTCTCGTGCTGGTTTACGTCTATGGTGTTGATGACGTAGGTCACGTGACCTTTGCGCAGCGAATTGACGATGTCGTCACTGCCTTCGTTTATCTTGCCCAGGCTCTTTGTCCTGATGCCGTGATTCTTCAGGAACTCCGCCGTACCTCTGGTGGCCTGTATGTTGAAGCCCAGATTGTAGAAGCGACGCAACAGGGGAAGCGCATCCTCCTTGTCCTTGTCGGCAATGGTGGCGAATACGGTGCCGTAGTTCATCACCGATATGCCGGAGGCCTGCAGTGACTTGTACACAGCCCTGTTGAGGGACTTGTCATAGCCTATGGCCTCACCTGTGGATTTCATCTCGGGAGAGAGGTATGTGTCTATGCCTTTTATCTTTCCGAATGAGAATGCGGGCGATTTCACGTAGTGGCGCGTGCTTTCTGGCAGATAGATTCCGGTGATGCCCTGCTCCTTCAGACTCTTGCCCAACATAACCATTGTGGCGATTTTGGCCATAGGAATGCCTGTCGATTTGGACAGGAAGGGAACGGTTCTGGACGAACGGGGATTCACCTCTATTACATATACGTTGTCGTCCTTGTCCACTATGTACTGTATGTTGAACAGTCCCACTATGCCTATCTCACGTCCGAGCCGCACGGTGTAGTCTATGATTTTGTCCTTTACGCCGCTGTTCAGGGAGAATGAGGGATATACGCTGATGGAGTCGCCGGAGTGCACGCCTGTCTTCTCCACGTGCTCCATTATACCGGGGATGAAGACGTCCTTGCCGTCGCAGATGGCATCCACCTCGGTCTCGCGGCCTTCGATGTACTTGTCCACCAGGACGGGGGAGTTCTCGCTGACTTCCACCGCATTATGCAGATAGTGCCTGAGGGTGTCTTCGTTGCCCACTATCATCATAGCCCTGCCTCCGAGTACGAATGAAGGACGTACCAGCACCGGGTAGCCTATCTCGTTAGCGGCCTTGACGCCGTCCTCGACGTTTGTCACGGCCTTGGCCTTGGGCTGAGGAATGCCTGTCTTGCGCATTATGGCCTCGAACAGTTTCCTGTCCTCGGCATTGTCTATCGCGTCAATCTGCGTGCCTATGATGGGAACGTCAAATTCGACCAGGGAGCCTGCGAGGTTGATGGCTGTCTGACCGCCGAGGGTTACAATCACGCCTTCGGGTTTTTCGAGATTGATGACGTTCATCACGTCCTCTGTAGTGAGGGGCTCGAAATACAGTTTGTCGGATATAGTGTAGTCGGTGGATACCGTCTCGGGGTTGTTGTTGATGATGATGGCCTCGTATCCGGCCTCACGTATGGCCCAGATAGCGTGTACGGTGGAGTAGTCGAATTCCACTCCCTGGCCTATGCGTATAGGGCCCGAGCCCAGCACGAGTATCTTCTTGCGGGCACTTACCACTGATTCGTTCTCCTCCTCGTAGGTGGAGTAATAGTAAGGCACGTCGGCCTTGTGCGATGCCGCGCAGGAATCAATGAACTTGTAGCATGGAACGATTCCCGCCTTTGTCCTGAACCTGAATACTTCAGCCTCCTTTTCACCCCAAAGCTGTCCTATGTATCTGTCGCTGAAACCGAGCCTCTTGGCCTGGCGCAGCAAGGCTTTGTCATGAGGGGCATCCTTTAGGCTGCGTTCCATCGCAACGATGCTCACTATCTTGTCCAGGAACAGCATATCTATCTTGGTTCGGTCGTATATGTGCCTGATATCCACTCCGTTGCGTATGAGCTGTGCGATGGCGAGGATGTGGTCGTCGGGGAATTTGACTATGTACTGCAGCAGTTCGCTGTCGCTCATAGTCTCGAATTTCTTCTTGTAGATGTGGCTGCATCCGATTTCGAGGGACCTGACGGCCTTCAGAAGGCTTTCCTCGAAGGTACGGCCTATGCTCATCACCTCGCCGGTGGCCTTCATCTGGGTGCCGAGCTCGTTTGTGGCCTCGCTGAACTTGTCGAAGGGGAAGCGGGGCACCTTGCACACTATGTAGTCTATCGCAGGTTCGCAGCAGGCAGGTGCATCTGCAACCGTTATCTCGTCGAGGGTGTAGCCCACGGCAATTTTGGCAGTCACGCGGGCGATGGGGAAGCCGCTCGCCTTGGAAGCCAGCGCAGATGAACGTGATACCCTGGGATTGACCTCTATGATGTAATACTGGAATGACAGCGGGTCGAGGGCGAACTGCACGTTGCAGCCTCCCTCTATCTTCAGGGCCCTTATCAGTTTGAGCGCGCTGGTGCGCAACATTTCATATTCCCTGTCGGAAAGCGTCTGGACAGGGGCCACGACTATGGAATCGCCTGTGTGTATGCCCACGGGATCCACGTTCTCCATAGAGCAGATGGTGATGGCGGTGTCGTTGGAATCTCTCATCACCTCGAATTCGATCTCCTTGTAACCCTTGATGCTCTTCTCCACCAGTACCTGATGCACGGGGGAGAGTGCAAGGGCGTTGCGCATCATTTCCCTGAGTTCATCCTCGTTGTCGGCGAATCCTCCGCCTGTTCCTCCGAGGGTGAAGGCCGGACGCAGAACCACGGGATAGCCTATCTGACCGGCTACGCGAACGGCATCGTCTATGCTGTAGCATATCTCCGAGGGAATTACCGGCTCTCCGAGGCTCACGCACAGTTCCTTGAACAGTTCGCGGTCCTCGGCCTGCTCTATGCTCTGGAACGACGTTCCGAGTATCTCCACGCCGCACTCGTCCAGCACACCTTTCTTGGCCAGCTGCACCGCCAGATTGAGGCCTGTCTGGCCTCCGAGGCCCGGAACTATTGCGTCGGGACGCTCGTAGCGTATGATTTTGGCCACGTATTCCAGCGTCAGCGGTTCCATATAGACCTTGTCGGCCATATGGCTGTCTGTCATTATGGTAGCGGGGTTGGAGTTGACGAGTATCACCTCGTAGCCTTCCTCACGCAATGCTAGGCAGGCCTGGGTACCTGCGTAGTCAAATTCGGCTGCCTGACCTATCACGATGGGGCCTGAGCCTATCACCATCACTTTCTTTATATCATTTCTTTTCGGCATGGCTCTATTCCTCCATCATTTTTACGAATTTGTCAAAAAGTCCGCTCTCCTGCGGGCCGGGGCACCCTTCGGGATGGAACTGCACGGAGAATATCCTGTCCTCCTTGCATTCGATTCCCTCCACGCTGCCGTCCGTCATATCCCTGTGGGTGATGGTCAGGCCGCCTTTCACGGCGCTGTTCTCATTAACGGTGAAATTGTGGTTGTGCGCCGCGGTGATTATCCTGCCGGTGTCGCATTCGCGTACGGGCTGGTCACCGTGGTGGCCGAAACTTAACTCCTCTATCTTCGCGCCGTATGAAAGGGCTATCAGTTCGTGTCCGAGGCATATTCCGAATATGGGGTATCTGCCCTTCAGGGTATTTATGAGATCTACGAGATGATGCAGCATCATAGGGTTGCCGGGACCGCTGGAGAAAAGAACACCGTCCGGGTTGAACGATTCCACTTCTTCGGCCGTTGTGTCGAACGGCACGACAGTCACGTTACAGGCCCTGCCGGTCAGTTCCCTGACAATACCGTGCTTCATTCCGCAGTCCACAATCACTACGTCGAACTTGTGGTGCGGCGTTCGCGAGAACCAGCGGTTGGTGCAGCTGGCCTTCTGTGACCAGTTGACATTGCTGTCATACTCCCTTATAATAGCCAGAGCCTGCTCGTCGGTGGTGCTTTCGTCCACTATTGCGGCCTTCATCTTTCCATTCTCCCTGATGATGCGCGTGAGCATCCTGGTGTCAAGTTCCGACACGCAGGCTATGCCACGTTCCTCCAGTTCCTCGTCCAGGGTTTTGGTGTAGCGGAAGTTGCTGGGTGTCTCGCAGCATTCGCGCACCACAAGGCCTTTCAGCAGGGAAGCCTTCGATTCGGAGTCCTCCTCGATTATGCCGTACTGTCCTATGAGAGGATAAGTCATGACCACGATTTCACCTGCGTATGACGGGTCTGATATGATTTGCTGATAGCCCACCATCGCAGTGTTGAAAACAATCTCGCCGACGGTTTGTCCCGCGCTGCCGTAGCCGGCTCCGGTGAACGACATCCCGTTTTCGAGGACGAGTTTCTTTCTGACCTGTTTCATTATGTTCTCGCTTGTTTTTCCTATGCCCCATACGGGTTTCAATAAACGAAGGGCTGATAAAAACGAATTTTATCAGCCCTTTCGGTAGTATTGTATTCCGTATGAATTCTGTTGTTTCATCGGAATACAAAGGTAATAATTGTATTCCGAATCTCAATGAATTTTCTACAAAATATTATAGGTATTTATTTGGTTTTCGGACCAGCCTTCACAAGAGCCTTTCCGGCCTTGTTGCCTTCGTACTTCTTGAAGTTCTTCACGAAGCGGCCTGCGAGGTCCTCGGCCTTGGTCTCCCACTCACCGGCTTTCTTGTAGGTGTCGCGGGGATCGAGGATGTTGGGATCAACGCCGGGAAGTGCTGTGGGCACCTCGAGGTCGAAGTAAGGAATCTTCTTGGTCTTGGCCTTGTCGATGCTGCCGTCGAGAATGGCGTCGATGATTCCGCGGGTGTCACGGATCGAGATGCGTTTGCCTGTACCATTCCAGCCTGTGTTCACGAGATAGGCCTTGGCGCCGCTCTTCTTCATCTTCTTCACGAGCTCCTGAGCGTACTTGGTAGGGTGCAGCTCGAGGAAAGCCTGGCCGAAGCAGGCTGAGAATGTGGGGGTGGGCTCGGTGATGCCGCGCTCGGTTCCGGCGAGTTTGGCGGTGAAACCGCTGAGGAAGTAGTACTGGGTCTGCTCGGGTGTCAGGATAGATACGGGAGGCAGAACTCCGAATGCGTCGGCTGAGAGGAAGATAACCTGTTTTGCTGCAGGACCTTCTGAAGCGGGACGTACGATTTTCTCAATGTGGTAGATAGGGTAGGAAACGCGGGTGTTCTCGGTAACGCTCTTGTCGGCGAAATCGATCTTGCCGTCCTTGTCCACGGTAACGTTCTCGAGGAGGGCGTCACGATGGATGGCGTTGTAGATATCGGGCTCGGATTCCTTGTCGAGGTTGATGACCTTGGCATAGCAGCCGCCTTCGAAGTTGAATACGCCGTGGTTGTCCCAGCCGTGCTCGTCATCACCGATGAGAAGGCGCTTGGGATCGGTTGAAAGGGTGGTCTTGCCTGTGCCTGACAGACCGAAGAAAATGGCTGTGTTCTCGCCCTTGAGGTCGGTGTTGGCAGAGCAGTGCATTGCAGCGATGCCCTTCAGAGGCAGATAGTAGTTCATCATTGAGAACAGACCCTTCTTCATCTCGCCGCCGTACCAGGTGTTGATGATTACCTGCTCCTTCGAAGTCACGTTGAAGGCGACGCAGGTGTCGGTGCGCAGACCGAGTTCCTTGTAGTTCTCAACTTTGGCCTTTGATGCGCAGTAAACCACGAAGTCAGGATCCTGCTCGAACTCGGCTGAGTTCTGGGGACGGATGAACATATTGGTCACGAAGTGTGCCTGCCAGGCCACCTCCATGATGAAACGTACTTTCATGCGGGTGTCCTTGTGGGTGCCGCAGAAACCGTCCACTACGAACAGACGTTTGCCGCAAAGCTGGGAAACGGCGATCTTCTTGACCTCTTTCCATACTTTCTCGGACATCTCGTGGTTGTCGTTGGGGTATTCGGGAGTATTCCACCAAACGGTGTCCTTGGAGTTCTTGTCCATAACGATGTATTTGTCCTTGGGAGAACGGCCGGTGTAAACGCCGGTCATGACGTTGATGGCGCCGAGTTCCGTTGCCTGACCTTTGTCGAAGCCTGTCAGGCCGGGCTTTGTCTCCTCATTGTAAAGAACCTCGTAGGTGGGGTTGTAGAGGACTTCCTTGACGGATTTGATACCGTACTTTGTGAGATCTTTCTTTGTCATAATGTTATGTATTTAATTCTGAATCTTCAAATTCCGAAAATGCGACACAAATTTAGCAAATATTATCAAAAATTGAAAAGGTATTTCAACGCTTTTTCCTGCAAAAATCGCACCCTCCGCAGTCCTTTGTCTCGCTTTGCCCGAAATATTCCAGAAGAATGCGGCTCCGGCAGCGTTTCTTGTCGGAAACATAGGCAATCATCGCTTCCATCCTGTCGCGTGAGGTCTTTTCCAACATGGTGTAGAGCGGTTTGTTGAGGTTGACGTCCTTGGGATGGAGTCTGTCGTTGTGGAGGCGTATTACGTCGGACACCGTGCAGGGGATATAGCGTATCAGGTGCTGCAGACTCATGTTGTAGAGCATCTGGCGCAGTGTTGCCACGTTCAGGCCGCTTTTTGCGGCCACATAGTCCTCATCTATGGATACGGGGAACGAGAAAAGCCCTTCGTAGCGGCGCATCAGCACGTCCAGTATGGTCCTCATTTCCTCGTAGGGAATTACAAGGTCGTAAAGTTCGGACCTGTCCACCGTGGCCATCACCCTGGTCGGAATCTCCACGTTCTCCATAAGGGTCCACTGGCCGCATCTGTCCAGGTATTTCATTGCATACCAGGCTTGTGCGCGGTTCAGCCCGAATGCGCCGCAGAACCTGTTCAGGTCGAAACGCAGCTCCCTCCCGGCTCCCGCCTCATAGGGAATGTCGAAAAAGGCGTGGACTTTGTGATATATGCTTTCTATATATTCCAGGGTAGGGAAGGAGGTGGTGTGCAGCGTACGCAGTCTTGCGCAGTCGTCGCTGTTCCACAGCAGCAGTGCCTTGGACTGCTTTCCGTCCCTGCCGGCGCGTCCCGCTTCCTGGAAATAGGACTCTATGCTCTCCGGCAGTCCGAAATGCAGCACGAAGCGCACGTCAGGCTTGTCAATGCCCATTCCGAAGGCGTTGGTACATACCATTACACGTATATTCCCATTTATCCATTCATCCTGTCTGCGGCTTCTTTCCGAGGCGTCGAGACCGGCGTGATAGAAGTCCGCACTTATACCCTGGGCACGCAGAAAAGCACTTATGTCCTCGGTGTTCTGCCTGCTGCGGACATACACTATCCCCGTACCGGGACATTCATTGCAGCAACGCAGTATTTCGCCCCTTTTGTTGACCGTCTCGTGGCAGATGTATGCCAGATTGGGACGTTCGAAACCGCTTCTGACGATATTCGGCGTGCCGAAGCCCAACTTCTCCATAATGTCGTAGGCTACGGCGGGCGTTGCTGTCGCTGTCAGCGCTATCACCGGAGCGTCCACCATTTCCCGTATGCGGGCAATCTGGAGATAATCCGGGCGGAAATCATAACCCCACTGGGATATGCAGTGGGCCTCGTCCACCACTATGAAACTGACGTTGAACTCTCTCAGCCAGGATTTGAACATATCGCTGCCCAGACGCTCCGGGGAGACGTAGAGAAACTTGAAATCTCCGTATGCGGCATTGTTCAGGGCTATATCAACCTCGTGGCGGCTCATCCCGGCGTGGATTGCAAGTGCCTTTATGCCCCGTTCGCGCAGCTTGGAAACCTGATCCTTCATAAGGGCAATGAGCGGGGTGACCACAAGGGCCATACCATCGCGCATCAGGGCCGGTACCTGAAAGGTTATGGATTTGCCGCCTCCCGTGGGCAATATGCCCAGCACGTCACGCCCCTCCAGTGCCGAATTTATTATATCCGGCTGCTTGGAGCGGAAACTGTCGTAGCCCCAATACTGCTTGAGCGTCTGTTCGGGAGTCATAGTCCTTTCCACAAATTATTCTATCACAAGGCCGTCCCAGGCCGGTTCGATGCACAGGGGATGGCCTTCGTAACTTCTGTTCTCGCAGGCCACGCGCGCCTTGAGTTCCTCGTATGTTCCCATCGCGTGGCTCAGGTGGGTGAGGTAGCATTTCTCTATTCCGGCCCTGTCGCGTGCCTTCTTCGCAAAATCGATGGCTTCCTCAAGGCAGAAATGGGAATAGTGCGGAGCGCCTATCTTCACGCAGTTGATGGTGACGGCCTCGGCTCCTTCCAGTTTCGTCCACTCTCTGTCAGGAAATTCTGCGACATCCGTGAGATAGACTATCTGGGCAAAACGGTAGCCGAAGATGGGGTAGCTGCGTTTCTTGTCGTGCCAGACGCGTATAGGGATGATTTCTATGCTTTTTTCGGGTACCTGCTTTTCGGGAGCGGTGTGGACATAGCCCTTGCCCATTTCCCAGACCAGAAGCGGATCGTTGAAATGGGTGCTGACCGTGAAACTGTCCTCGTTTTCGATTAGATGCACCCTCCATTCCGGTGCGCCGGGATATTTGTGTTCTCCGAATGCGTAGGGGTATTCGCCTTTCAATGCCTCCAGCACGTATGGCTCGCAGTAGATGTGGCTGTCCTTGTGCTCGAAATAGTTGAAGGCGCGTATGTCATCCAGGCCTCCAGTGTGGTCCTTGTGGTTGTGTGTCAGGAGTATGGCATCTATGTGACGCACCTTCTCCCTTATCATCTGCTCTCTGAAATCGGGACCTGCGTCCACAATCACGCGCATACCATCCATCTCCACCATCGCCGAAGTGCGCAGACGCCTGTCCTTCGGGTCGGGACTCGTGCAAACGTGGCAGTCGCAGGCTATCATAGGCACTCCCTGTGACGTTCCTGAACCCAGAATGGTCAATTTAGCCCTCATAGAACAACCTCCTCGATACTGTTTATTATATCATCTCTCCAGGGCCTTGTCACCCTGATGTAGTTTTCGCTCCACCCTTCGGCCATGCCGCCGGCGGTCTTCTGCTCGAAAAGCACCTTGCTCACAAGGCCCTTGTTGCTCCCGATGAAATCCGCGTGCAGCTGTTCGCAGAGCTGCTCCAGCATTTCCACCCTTGCCGTCTTGACGCTTTCCTGCACCTGGCCGGGCATTGCGGCGGCCGGCGTACCGGGGCGTCTGGAGTAGGGGAAAATGTGTATGAAGGCCGGCTTTATGACGTGCT
The DNA here is from genome assembly GCA_045597605.1 of Candidatus Cryptobacteroides sp. Taxonomy (GTDB): domain Bacteria; phylum Bacteroidota; class Bacteroidia; order Bacteroidales; family UBA932; genus Cryptobacteroides. Next base: position 37,972 of record JAZLKN010000016.1, read on the forward strand.
TGAGAAAGTTATATGTCTCGCGGAAGAGTTCGTCGCTCTCTCCGGGGAAACCGGCTATCACGTCTATGCCGAAGAACACTTTCTGCCGGCCCGGCCTTTCCATTGCGCGTCTTATGTATTCTATCTTGCCGGCGAAGGTGGCTGTCAGATAACGTCTTCCCATATTCGTGAGTATGGTATCGCTGCCGCTCTGCAGGGGAATGTGGAAGTGGGGGAGGAACTTGGTGTCTGATGCTATCCAGTCCACGATTTCTTCGGTGAGCAGGTTCGGTTCTATCGAACTTATCCGGTAGCGCTCTATGCCTTCGACGGCGTTCAGTTCCTTGAGCAGGTCGAGAAATCTTTCTCCCGTGCTCTTGCCGAAATCGCCCGTGTTCACGCCTGTTATGACTATCTCCTTCACTCCTGTGGCGGCTATTGCCTTTGCATCCTCGACTATAGTGGAAATGGGTGCGTTCCTGCTTTCTCCGCGTGCGTATGGCACGGTGCAGTAATGGCATTTATAGTCACATCCGTCCTGTACTTTCAGGAAACTGCGCGTCCTCTCTCCAGTCGAGTATGCGTTGAAGTAGTCGTCTGTGAAGGGGACAGGGATATGTCCTTCACAGGAACCCCTCCCACCGCTGACGCGGCGGGCCCCCAAGCTGCCTCCGGCAGTCCCCCTGTCGGCAGGGGGGTACCAGACCTGTGAAGGGCACACCCCTGTCCCCTTCAGAATAAACGGAACAACCTGGGACTTCTCGGAGGCGCCGAAGACGCGGGTGACGCCCTCCAGCCTCTCGATATCCTGTCTGCGAAGCTGTGCCGAACAGCCCGTCACGACTATGCCGGCCTGCGGAGCCACACGGTGCAGTTTGCGTATGATATTGCGCGATTTCTTGTCGGAATGTTCTGTCACGGAGCAGGTGTTGACCAGAAAAAGGTCGGCGGCACTGTCTGTCCAGGGCACTGCGGTCCATCCCGCCCCGACCAGAGCGCGCTCATAGGTGCTGGTCTCGGCGTAGTTCAACTTGCAGCCCAATGTGACGAATGCTACCTTACTCATCTCTTGTCCATTCAGCGGTTATGCGTGACCACTCGCACGGCCCTGCCACGGGCGGATTCATCTTGCCGACACAGACTTTTACGTGAAGGAATTCCGGAAAACCTGCGCATACCTTGTCCAGGATGCGGGATGTCAGCGTTTCCAGAAGGTTGCAGCGTTCTCCCAGCATAACGGAGGCCACCGTGTCATATATGCGGCCGTAGTTCACCGTATCTTCGAGACAGTCGCTGTCCGCGGCGCGGGAAACAAATTCCCCACAGAAATCCACGCTGAACGTGTTCCCGTTAATCTTTTCATCCTCGCGGCATCCGTGATATGCCCTGAAGGTCATCCCTTCGAGGCATACAGAATAAACACGCTCGGGCGTTTTCCTATCGTTACCTGCTGTTTTTTCCATTCCGCTATGGTTCTTGTGTGTATTTCTTCATCTTTGGCCGTAACGTCGGTCGCTATGCAGAGCATTGTGTCCGGGTTGCAGCACCCGATTATATCTGCAAGCATGGAATCGTTGCGATATGGAGTTTCGATGAATATCTGGCTCTGGTCAAGTCTTGCAGAAGTTCTCTCCAGTTCCTGCAAGGCGTGTCTACGCTCGGCTGTTTTTGCAGGCAGATAGCCCTTGAACGTGAAACTTTGCCCGTTGAGCCCCGAGGCCATAAGGGCCAGCATCAGGGATGACGGTCCTACGAGAGGCACGACCTTTATTCCCCTGCGGTGGCACAGGGCCACGAGCTGCGCTCCCGGGTCGGCCACGGCAGGAAGTCCGGCTTCCGAAAGCAGCCCGACGTTGCGTCCGCCGCGGAAAAGCCCCTCCAGCACTTCCACCTCTTCAGGCGTTGTGTGCTCGTTGATTTCGTGCAGATCCAAAGAGTCGATATGCCCGCGCAGACCGGCTGCCGAAAGGAAGCGTCTGGCCGTGCGCAGTTCCTCTACCACGAAACACTGCAGGGAGGATATCACCTTCAGCTCCGTTGCCGTCAACAGCTTGGCGGGGTCGCCCTCCGAAAGGGGGGTGGGAAGCAGAAACAGTTTGCCGTAAGCGTTATTCATCCAGTATCATTGTCTTTGTCTTTCTGGCCTGTTCTGCCATAAGACGTATCAATATCTCTTTGGTGGCCTTGTCCGCGAACAACCTCCTTATCCATTCCGGAAGCTGGTCGAATTCCTGCTGCCAGGTGATGCCCAGTCCGTTCTTCTGCGAATCGTCCAGCGAGTTGGTGTACTTGTCGGCAGCGTGCGAGAACAGGTTCAGACGCAGGGTTCCCGAACGTAGAACCTTGTATTGTATGTCCAGATCACCGAATATGGTCTGCTTGCTGGAGCTCATATTCTGCCTGTTGCCGAAGGTTCCGCCTATCAGCACCCTGTTGTTGAAGAGTTGTGTGCTGAGGGCCACGTCAAACAGACTCCTTGTGCCGTCATCGGAAGGCTGGTAGTTGAGGCCAAGGTCAAGAGGGATGTTGAGCCTTGTGAATATGGAATTCACCTGATTGGCCATCATTTCGGAAACGTTGGAGAACAGCAGCGAATTGTTGTTCACGATACCGCTCTGCTCATCCGGCAGGAAATTGCCCGACAGCAGCAGGGAAAGGAACTGCCTCTGGACCTTGTCATCGGTGTTCAAGGCTCCGTCCACCTGCGATTTTGCCGACGGACTGAGATCGGGGATGTCGATGGAGAACCGTATCTCGGGGTTGGACAGCCTGTTTTGCATATGTATTCCGCAGTTGACGGTACGTCTGTTGGCCACGGCATCCGTGTCCGCAATCAGAGCTTCGATGGAAGCCTTGGTCTGGTATGTGGCATCCAGGTCGACGGTGCTCTGCATCACGTCGCCACCGAACTTGATGGAACTGCCGTCCGAGATGCTGAATTTCCTGTGTACCAGACTGCTGGCATTGACATCAAACTCGCCTTCGGTAAGCACGTAGTTACCTGTAATGCTGAAACCGGCCGTTTCTGCGCCCAGAGCCAGGTCTATGTCTCCGTTGCCGCGTCCTGAAAGCCCGGCTGCAAAACCGCCGCTGCCGAGGTCAAGGGATACCGACATGGTGGGGTCTGCAATGGCGTGCATTCTGATGCGGAAGTCGCTTTTTGCGGTTTCGTCCCTGTCATCCATGGTTTTCAGCATTGTCAGGTACGGGTCTTCCTGCCTTGAATCAGGCGATGTGAATGTCAGCAGATTACCTTTGGTGGCCTGTGCAGCCCCGGACAGGGCAATGTGAAGATCGGAGTTTCCGGTCGACCGTATATCTGTGCTGAGTGTCAAGGCGTTGAAGGGGCCCTTGAGAGAGACATTTCCGCTTGCGAACACATTGCCGTAAACCACGCTGCCTGCCTTGTCGGAGCTTACGGCGAGCCCCTTCATATTCTTTACGTCTATCTTCATGTCCATTCCGGCATCTCTGAAACGGTTCCAGACTATTCCTCCGCGAATGTTTCCGCTGCCGTCCAGCCTGTCCGTCACTTTCATGCCGTTCATCTTCACACCATTATTGCTCATAGTGAACGGGCCTTCCACATAGTATGGAACGTCGGTGAACGCTATCCGCAACAGGCCGTTGTCCAGACGTGTACCACTGCTGCTCAGCCTTAAATTGTCCATAGGACCGTTTATTCCCACGGTACCTGAAACACTGCCTTCCACGTTGCTGAAAACGTCAGGCAATATATTCTGAACAAATCCTACGGGGAATGCGTTGAATTTGATGCCGGCTTCCACGTTTCTCTCGTAAGGCTTGAATATGACATTGCCTTTGATGGCATTGCGTCCGTCCAGAACATCCGTAATGTCCGCATTGAAACTGCTCTGTTCTATGTCCACCTCGCTTCTTACTGTCAAATCTCCCAGTTCGATGCTGCCCATACCCAGAGCCTTTGCGTAGGTTTCGGTCTCCAGCAGCGGGACGTCAACACCGAGTGGGGAGTACAGGCGGCATGTCGAATTGACAATACCTCTGTAGTTCATATCCTTGTCCGTGAACTCGTTGAGGTCTGTCAGATCCATATTGTGAACCACTGCTTCCAGTGTCGTCTGCTCTGTCTCGGAAGTCTCTCCGTCTATGCTTATCCAATGGTCGTCGCTTTTTATCAGGAAATTATCAACCTTCAGTTCCCTTCCTTTGACGGATATCGCGGTTTCGGGAATGTCCCAGTTCCTGCCGTTGAAATTTATGCCCGACGGCCTGACCCTGAACTCCATGCTCCTGTCCTGCCCCATAACCATATCCAGCCCTATGCTGCCGTGACCGAATCCTTTCTCCTCATCGGAATCCGCGTTATTGAATGCGTAGTTGAAGGTGAAAAGGTTGTCTTTCATCCCCGCATTCAGGGCATTGTTGTCCAGACTGTATCCCAACAGCTGAATCCGGGACGAAGCCAGCGTGGTATAAAGGCTGTCCGTCCTTCCCCAAATCTCTATGCCAAGGTCTTTCACGTAGTTCCTTCCGAAGGCTATGCGCCCGGAGCTCGCGGAAGCTGACACAAATTCTGTTGAGTCCTTGGCTATCTGTATGTGTGTGCCGTTTTCCATATAGAGTCCCGGCATCACGAATGCCAGTAGCGGGGCCGTGTCGTAACTTTCCAACTCTGTGCGGAACTGCCGGGCATTGCCGGCAAAGGTGGCGTGGGCCATATCCGATTCGAGCAGTATGTCAAAATCCCCTTTTGTCTTGCCTACACTGACGGTGATGTCGTCCACTTCGTGCGTACCTCTGCCGTTTGTCAGCGTAATGAGTGAGACGTTGGCGTTGCCTTGCAGATTGTCAATATCCTTGTCCAGATGTCCGTATGCATTGAACGAAACGGTGGAGATACCTCTCTTGTCGAAATTGGTGGCATACAGGTCAGCTTTCCTTACAATGAGGGCACCGTTGTACGAATATTTGTCCGACCATACGGTGATGTCCGCGTCCGCTGCTTTGTCGCGCGACTGTATGGCGGCGGTAAGGTCCGTATTCTGAAGGCTCATCTCTCCGGAGATGTCGCGGTATGTGTAACCGTTGTAGTGGAAACTGTCTATGCGCAGAGAATCGATGCGAGCGTCCAGAGGTATTCCGTTGTGGGGCAGGGCAATGTCAAATTCCATAGAGGCCGTCACGGATCCCAGTTTTTCAGTGCCGAGCAGGGCTTTCAAATCAAGACTGCCGGCATTGAGAGAACCATTGAACGTCTTGCGTCCTCTGCCAATAAGATTATTCGCGTGCAGCTTAAAACAGGTATCTTGCTCCTTTTCACCCTGATTCAGTGTCAGCCCTGCATCCAAATTTCTCAAAGTACCATTGGCGGTGACACTTGCGGTGAACAATCCCGTTCCTGCCATAGTCCCGGAAGTCAGATTTGCTTTCGGAACTATGGCGTTCACGAATCTGCACAGATCGGTCAAAGTGAATCTCAGGGGACTGACCTTAGCGTTGATATGCATAGCATTCACGTCCGGCAATCCGGTGACTTTCCCGTTGACGGTCATATCGACGCTGCTGCGTTCCGCCCGGATTCTGATATTGTTCGCAGTAAGGTTGCATACGGGACCATACGCGTGCCCTGTCACGTCCAGATATACTCCGGGCGTGGGGGCAAGGGGCGGGATGAAACGTGACAGCATCTCGAGAGAGAATCTGCTGCCCTTGCGTATATTTGCGTCCAGCGACACTTTATTCACGAAATCCTTGAAATCTTCCGACGTTCCGGTCATGCTGAAGTCGAAATTCGATCTTGTGATACCGTCATCAAGGTCCACGCTGCTTATCAACGCTCTGCCCTTTCCTGTGACGGTGGTGCATTTCATCGACTTTACCGTCCATCCTGAACGTTCCCTGAAACTCAGGTTGTCCACAGTGGCGGAGAAAAGTCCGTGACTTATGGAGAACTCACGCGCCTTCATATTGATGTTGTCCACACCCATGTCGGCCCAGTCTATGGCATTGACATTGGCCGGTGCCGTTCTTTTTCCCGTGACAAAATTCTGCATGGAGAAGCTCAGATTCTCGGCAATTATATTGTGAATTGTGAGAATGTCGGCCTCGCGCATGGGGGATTTCTCTTCTTTTTCCCGCAGTTTGAACATTCTGCTCAGATTTGCGCCCCAGTCGCCGCCTTCGATGACGAGGTTGAACTGCGCGTCCCTTATCTGCACTTCCTTGAGTATGACATCCTCGTGCAACGGACTCAGAAGGCTGCTGAGCGAGAAGCGAATGGTCAGGCTTCCGGCCTGGAGGAGAGTATCCCTGGCCTCTTCGCAGCAGGGATTGTAGTCCACTATGTACAGACCTTTCAGCAGAATGGTATTCATGGGTTTGAAATGCACGCTCTCAAGTGTGATGTCCGCATCGAAGTTCTTCTCGAGCGTATTTATCACCTTGCCGGTCAGGCTTGTCTGGATATATGGAGTCTGCAGTGCCGCGAACACTGCCATAATAAGCAGAATAAGCGCGAACACAGTATAATGCAGTATGTTTGTCAGCCTCTCCATGTTAACTTACAAAAATAGCAATTTTTTTCGTAAGTTTGCATTTCGAAAAAGACTTTGAAATGGCCGATATAATTCTTGGAATAGAGTCTTCCTGTGACGACACCTCGGCGGCCGTCATCAGCGACGGCGTACTGCTCAGCAGCGTGATAGCTTCTCAGGATGTCCACAGGGCTTATGGCGGTGTTGTCCCGGAACTTGCGTCCCGCGCCCATCAGGCGAATATTGTGCCCGTTGTCAGCGAGGCTCTGGCAAGAGCCGGTGTCAGTGCCGGTGATGTATCGGCGATTGCGTTCACCCGCGGCCCCGGCCTGCTGGGTTCCCTCCTTGTCGGTACGTCGTTCGCCAAGGGAATGGCCATTGCGCTGGATTGCCCGCTTGTGGAGGTCAATCATCTTCAGGGCCATATACTGGCCGGTTTCGTGCAGCAGAAAGACGTTCCGTTCGTGCATCCGGAATTCCCTTATCTGTGCCTTCTGGTGTCGGGCGGCAACTCCCAGATAGTCCGCGTTGATTCGCCCCTTAAGTTCGAGATTCTGGGCCAGACCATAGATGACGCGGTGGGGGAGGCTTTCGACAAGTGCAGCAAAATGATGGGCCTGGGATATCCAGGAGGCCCCATAGTGGACCGTCTCGCGAAGGCCGGCGACCCGTCCCGTTTCAAGTTTGCCAAACCGCATATCCCCGGCTACGACTACTCCTTCAGCGGCATCAAGACATCCCTGCTCTATTTCGTCAGGGACGAGATGGCGAAGGATCCTATGTTCATGGAGAACAACAAGGAGGATATATGCGCGTCTTTCCAGCGCGCCCTCATAGACATACTGATGGACAAACTGGTCAAGGCGGTAAAGGATACGGGCATACACGAAGTGACCATAGGCGGCGGTGTGTCGGCGAATTCCGAACTGCGTGCCCGCATCACTTCCGAGGGTGCGAAACGCGGATGGAATACTTATCTTCCCGAATTCAAGTTCACTACCGACAATGCGGCTATGATAGCGATAGCCGGGTATTACCATTATCTGGCAGGGGAGAGAACAGCTTTGGATGTTGCCCCCGCGGCACGCGCTGCTGACCTTTAACTGAATACATACTTGAGTGATGAAAGAGATAGAGATTTCAATACCTCTGGGGCGCGAGTTGGATGCTGCCGTCGTTAGGGTGGCCGCGGCAAAGGCCCTAGGCGTGAAGGAAGACTCTGTGGGTGACTGCAGGGTCACAAGACGCAGCATCGATGCCCGCAAGGACGTTCTTTGGAAATACAGGATACAAGTGTGCCGCAAGGGTGAAGAGCCTGAGGGCCAATATGTTGTTCCTGAATACAAGGATGTCTCCAATGCCCCCGAAGTCATAGTCATAGGCAGCGGTCCCGCCGGGATGTTCGCCGCCCTGCATCTTCTGCAGCAGGGACTCAAGCCCATAGTGCTGGAGCGCGGCCGTGACGTGCATTCCCGCAAGAGGGACATTGCGGCGCTCTCCACCGCCGGAGTGGTGAATCCCGATTCCAATTATTGTTTCGGAGAGGGCGGTGCAGGCACTTTCAGCGACGGAAAGCTTTTCACACGCTCATCCAAGCGTGGCGACATAAGGGAGGTACTCTACCAGCTGGTGCGCTTCGGTGCCGATCCTTCGATACTTATTGACGCCCATCCGCACATAGGCTCGGACCGTCTTGCCTCCATAGTAGAGAAAATCCGCGAGTGCATCGTCGAGCACGGCGGCGAGTATCATTTCGGCACCCGTGTCACAGACATCAACCGTTGCGGTGACGGCAGCATCGAGGTTAGCTGTTCTGTGGCCCGGGAGCACCAAGTGTCTTCAAAGGAACCCCTCCCACCGCTGACGCGGCCTGTTCGGGCCGCAAGCATGCAATGCTTGCTTGATCCCTCACGACCCAAGCTGCCTCCGGCAGTCCCCCTGTCGGCAGGGGGGTACCAGACCTTTGAAGACACTTGTGCTCCCGGGACCGTCAGTTACCGTGCCGCCTCGGTTATACTGGCGACGGGACACAGCGCCCGCGACATCTACGAACTGTTTGCGGCGAAAGGCTGGGCTCTGGAGGCCAAGGGCTTCGCTCTCGGCGTGCGCGCCGAACATCCCCAGTCCCTGATAAACAGGATACAGTATCACGGGAAATACCAGCCCTATATGCCCGCAGCCGAATATTCTCTCGTCACCCAGATAGAGGACAGGGGAGTGTTCAGCTTCTGCATGTGCCCGGGTGGAATCCTCGTGCCGTCTATGACGGCGGAGGGCGAAGTCGTGCTGAACGGTATGAGCAACAGCGGCCGCAGCGGCAAGACTGCCAATAGCGGTGTTGTGGTCAGCATTGAGCCCGAAGATTTCCCGGAATATATGAAGGAGGGACCGCTTGGACTTATGCATCTGCAGGCGGAGGTGGAGCGTGGAATGTTCCGTTACAGCGGCAGCATAAAGGCCCCCGCGCAGAGGATGATGGATTTCTGCCGCGGAATCGAAAGCCGCGACCTGCCTCCGAGCACCTATCATCCAGGCACCGTCCCCGCACCTCTTTATGACCTGCTGCCACAGCACGTGGCCAGACGCCTGAAATTCGCATTTCCCTATATTGGCAACAAACTCATGCACGGATATTATACCAACGATGCGCTGCTGCTGGGTGTCGAGTCCCGCACGAGCAGTCCCGTACGTATACCCAGAGACCCGGAGACTCTTCAATATGAGAGTCTTCCGGGTCTCTATCCCTGCGGTGAGGGAGCGGGTTACAGCGGCGGCATCGTAAGTTCCGCCCTTGACGGAATACGCTGCGCCGAGGCTTGTCGCGCTTACTTGTTAGGTTAGAAACAGAAAGCTGCTCCTACGTTCAGCATTGATTCGTACAACTTGTATCCCTCGTCCTTGTAAGAACCTTTGTAACGGTTTAACACGCCCCAGTCGTATCCTACGTCAATGCGGAGATGTTCGCCTATGTAAACGCCTCCTCCTATTCCAAGCATAAGATTGAAACGTTTGTAGGAGTTTTCCGATTCTCTTGCGTACCAGTTGACTGTAAGGTCATTGTCGGTGCGGAATTGTGATATGAGGCCGAAAAGAAATTTTGGCCCGGCGAACAGGAAGAAATCACAGTTCTCGGTATCCCAACTGTAGCTCAGACGTACGGGAAGTTGGATGTAACTGTCAACCTCCTGACCTTTGATTACACTACCGTCGAGGAGTTTGTATTCACTGTTCTTTCTGCCCCAGAGGTTCACGTACTGGAGCCCGGTGTCAATGTTCCAACCGTCAGCGATGACTTCCCTGATAGTGTATCCTATGCCGATGTTGAAACCATTGGAGAATTCGCTGTATTTTTCTCCGTTGGCTTCGGTGTATTTATCAAGACCCATTGCATAGCCGGCGGTGATGTTGAGTCCTCTTGAAAAAAGAGAGGTCGCGGCCATAATTATGGCTGCGACCGTAAGTATAAGCTTCTTCATTATTCAGCTGTTTCCTTGGTTTCCTCTTTGGCAGCCTCGGCGACAACGTTCACCTTCACTGTGCCGTTGATGGTCTTGTAGCAGCGTACCTTGGCCTCGAAGGTACCGAGCTCCTTGATGGAGGGAACGGTGATGTCCTTCTTGTCGGTCTCGTAGCCTTTTGCAGCGAGAGCCTCGGCAATCTGTGCGGCTGTAACTGAACCGTAGATTTTGCCTTTCTCGCCAACTTTGGCTGCGATAGTCAGCTCAACTGCAGATATCTTCTCGGCTGCGGCTGTTGCGTCAGCGACGAGTTTGGCCTCTTTGTGAGCCTGCTGCCTGAGATTCTCGGCGTGAACCTTCTTTGCAGAGGGAGTTGCGAGAATGGCGAAGCCCTGGGGAATCAGATAGTTGACAGCATAACCTGTCTTTACGGTAACCACGTCGTCCTTGTATCCAAGGTTCTGGACGTCTTTCTTAAGAATAATCTCCATATATCTGTCCTCCAATTATTTCAAAAGGTCTGTTACATAAGGAAGAAGTGCGAGGTGACGTGCACGCTTGATAGCCTGTGACACCTTGCGCTGGAACTTCAGGGAAGTACCGGTGATGCGGCGGGGAAGAATCTTGCCCTGCTCGTTAAGGAACTTCTTGAGGAACTCGGGATCCTTATAATCCACATACTTGATGCCGGCTTTTTTGAAACGGCAGTATTTCTTCTTGCGTATATCAACTTTGGGAGGGTTGAGATAGCGGATTTCATTGTTCTGTGCCATAATTATTCCTCCTTCTTTGATTTGTTTCTACGTTTTTCGGCATAAGCAACGGCATTCTTGTCCATTGCGAAAGTGAGGAAACGCATGATGCGCTCGTCACGACGGTACTGAGTCTCAAGGGTGGCCACGAACTGAGTGTCAGCCTTGAACTCGATCAGATAATAAAAACCTGTGGTTTTTTTGTTGATTGGGTAAGCCAGTTGTTTCAGGCCCCAATTCTCTTCGCTCACAACCTCACCACCATTGTCCTTGATGAGAGCTGTGTACTTAGCAGCCGCTTCCTTCATCTGGCTATCAGACAAAACGGGAGTTGCAATGAAAACGGTCTCGTACTGTTTAATCATCTGTTAATAAATTAGTTAAATAATGCAGTCCATCCCACATCGCGTGAAATGGACCGCAAATATAGTGATTATTACTGAATTACGCAAGAAATAATCAGTTCGTTATCTGAGAGTGCCTGTGCCGCTTCGGGAACCTTATACCTTTTTTCAGGTTCCAGAAGCGGCACAGGTACTTGGGTACCGGCTTTTGAACGGTCTGCTTTTCAGATAACCTTGTTTCTTGCTAAATTCTTTGTATATTTGAAAATTAAACGTGTCTTTGTATGCCTAAGGTACTGGAGTTTATTGTCAAGGGAATATGCTGGATATTCTTGTTTTGGGATACCGATGTCAATGAAAACCGTGCCCATGTACATGTGGGCCGAAAGGTTGGGAAAAAGGCATCGGCCAAATTATGCAAGATATGGCTGGAGCCCGAAGTCGATATGGCCGTGCAGGGAGATCTGACTGATTTACAGGTAAAACAGGTGCTTGATCTGGCCAAAATTTATAGGGAACAGTTATTGCAACAATGGGCAATCTTTAAGAGAGGCGAGAAGGTTAGGATTATTAAAATCAGAAAGAAATGACAAACGAAGGATATTGGGGTGTTACCCCTCAAATCAAATCGGTTGCTTTCCCTAAACGTGGGAAGTTTCAAGTGGACCTCGTGGATGGCAGAAGCATTGTTATGCCGATCTCCGCTTTTCCGTGTTTGAAGAAGGTTCCTGTTAAGGAACGGGGAGACTGGTATCTTATGGGTGGGGGAGTCTCCTGGGATTCTTGTCCGGAAGTGATTCATATTGAGCAGATTCTTGGCAATTATCACAATTACGCTCACGAGTTGTCCTAACTCTATGCAAAAAAGCACCTGTGCCGCTTCTGGAACCTTATACCCTTTTTCCAGGTTCCAGAAGCGGCACAGGTACTTTTGCACTAACGCAACTATTTCGTCGCTCCCTCGACTTTCTTCATTATGGAGAACATCACGACGGCACTTATAAGGCAGAGGGCGATGAGTATGCCCCAGTTTGCCATAAGGGGAATCCTGTTCCACAGCATTGAGGGGATGGAACTGAGGTAGTTGCCTATGGCGGTGGCTCCGAACCAGCAGCCCATCATCAGGCCTTTGTACTTGGGAGGCGCAACCTTGCTGACGAAGCTGATGCCCATAGGGGAGAGCAGCAGTTCGGCAAAGGTGAGGGTGAGGTAAGTGCTGATGAGCCAGCCGGGGCTGAGTATGCTCTGGGTGCCTTCACCGAGGTCCTTGGGTGAGGTCAGACCCATTGAAGCCAGGGTTATGATTACGAAGCCGAGAGCCGCTACAAGCATACCGAGAGCAATTTTCTTGGGGGCTGACGGCTCCTTGCCCTTCTTGGCGAGTGCTCCGAAAATGGCTATTGATATAGGTGTAAGCGCAACCACGAAGAAGGGGTTGAACTGCTGGAAGTCTGAAGGCTGGCAGGCCAGAGGTTCGGGCATTGCTGAATATAACGCAGCCGCTCCGCCCCAGAGAAGCAGGGTGGCTGCTCCGCTGATGGTCTTGCCTTTTGCCGTTGCGCTCTGGAAAGCTCCGAAAAGGGTATATACGGAAGCGGCGATCAGGGCGAGGCTCCAGATGTTGAAGCCTATGCGAAGGCCTCCGCTTACGCTGAGGTCAGTGTATTTCTTGGCGAAGAAGGTCAGCGCCGAGCCGTTCTGGTGGAAGGCCATCCAGAAGAAAATCACTACTGCGAACACCAGGAAGAGGGCTGTGATGCGGCTCTTGGTCTGTGCGGGGGTAAGTTCCTCGACAGGCTCAGTGGCGACGGCCTTGGCCTGTTTCTCGTTGACGTCAGCGTGCTTCCACCAGCTGCGTGTGCAGAAATAGATGGCCACCGAGAGTATCAGTGAAACGCAGGCCACTCCGAAGCAAAGTCCGTAGGCGCCGGAAAGGGCCTCCAGATAGTCGGGGGAGAAGTTGGCTGCATCATATACGAAGCCTGATTTTCCAAGCTGCCAGTTTGTGATGGCCTTTGCCATTGCGGGGGCGAACATTGCGCCTATGTTGATGGCCATATAGAAAAGGCTGAAGGCGCTGTCGCGCTTGTCGGCATATTTCGGGTCATCGTAAAGATTGCCCACCAGCACCTGCAGGTTGCCTTTGAACAGGCCTGTTCCGGCCGCCACGAAAGCGAGGCCTGCGAACATCGTTATCTTTCCGGCGAGATCTGCGCCCGTAGGCATGGCCAGGGCCAGATAACCGAGGAACATCACGGAGATACCTACCGTGACGCATTTCCCGTAGCCTATCTTGTCGGCGATAAGGCCGCCGACCATGGGCATGAAGTAAACGGCTGCCAGGAAGATGGCGTAAACCTGTCCTGCAACAGCCTCGTTCCAGCCGAACTTCGCTTGCATGAACAGCGCGAAGATGGCGAGCATCGTGTAATAGCCGAACCTTTCACCGGTGTTGGCAAGTGCCAGTGCGAAAAGTCCTTTGGGTTGGTTCTTGAACATATTTTTATGATTTGATTTGTTTCGTCGGATTGCAAAGTTAGCAAAATATCGTTACATTTGTCAAAATGCGAAAATTCTAAAATACAAATACTATGAGCACTATCAAAGATCTTAAACCTGCAGTTGTCTGGAACAATTTCTACCGGCTGACTCAGATTCCCCGTCCTTCAGGACACGAGGAGAAAGTTTCCAAATATCTTTATGACTGGGCTTTGGCCCACGGCCTTGACGCCGAGCGCGACAAGGTGGGCAATGTCATCATACGCAAAGCTGCGACCAAGGGCTATGAGGACCGCAAGGGCGTTATCCTCCAGGGCCATATGGATATGGTCCCCGCAAAGACCAGCGACAGCAGGCACGATTTCCTCAAGGACCCTATCGAGACTGTCATCGACGGTGATTGGGTGAAGACCAACGGCACAACCCTCGGCGCTGACAACGGCATAGGCGTGTCACTTGCGCTGGCAGTTCTGGAGTCCGAGAATCTGGAACACGGTCCTATCGAGGCTCTTTTCACGATTGACGAGGAACAGGGAATGACAGGAGCCAACGCCCTCAGTTCCAAGGCTCTCAAGGGCGATATCCTGCTCAACCTTGACGAGGAGGAAGACGGCGCCCTCTGCGTGGGATGCGCCGGCGGCGTGAACGTTACCGCTACGAAGAAATACAAAGTACAGACAGAGATTCCCGAAGGATACAAACTGTACAGGCTTTCTGCCGACAAGGGCGAAGGCGGACATAGCGGTCAGGACATTCCCCTGGGCCGTATCAATGCCAACAAATCCGTCACAAGGGTGCTTCTTACCCTGCTCGAGGAATACGGTTGCCTTCTGGTGGGCGTGAATGGTGGTTCGCTCCGCAATGCCATCCCCATCACCTGCACGGCAGAGGTTCTCGTGCCGAAGATTACCGAGAAGACCGTTGTCGGCGAGGTGCAGATTCTCATAGACGAGATACTTTCCGAGCACCATATCTCCGATCCCAAGGCAGAAATGACCTTTGCTCCAGTACGCTGTGCCAAAGTTACGGAATACGTTGCTCCCAAGGACGCCCTCAATTTTGTACGCGCCCTTATGGCCTGCCCTCACGGCCCCGAGAGGATGAGCGAGGTTATCAACGGCCTTACCGAGACCAGTACGAATATGGCTCTCGTGAAGATAGGCGGAGGCGAATTTTTCGTAAAATCACTCACCCGAAGCAGTGTGGACAGCGCCAAGCATACTCTTGCACTGCGCGAGAAGGCTGTTTTCGAGCTTATAGGCTGCAAGGTGGAACTGAGCGGCGGCTACAACGGCTGGAAACCCAATGAGAATTCCGCTATCCTTAAGGTTATGAAGGAGGTTTACAAGAAGCTCAATGGCAAGGAACCCATCGTGAATGCAACTCATGGCGGACTTGAGTGCGGCGTGTTCAGCGGCAGCTATCCCCACTGGGATATGATTGCCTTCGGTCCCACCCTGATGTACCCCCACAGCCCTGCCGAGAAACTCTTCATCCCTTCAGTGGGCCACACCTTCGACTTCCTCTGCGAGGTTCTGAAGAACATCCCCAAGAAGTAATCCGAGGCGGATAGACGGCAGTACCACCACTTCAGGGGACTTTGTATCATGGGTTATGTCCCCTGAAGTGGTGGTACTGCCGTCTATTCAAACTAGATGTCGATACCGTCCATCTGCTCGACACTGCGCAGGTTCTCGCGAATGAAATCCTGGCGGTCCTGAGTATTGTCGCCCATATAGAAACTGAGTAGCTCCTTGATGGATTCCTCCTGGCTCAACTGCACATCATTAAGACGCATGTCGGGGCCAATGAAATCCTTGAACTCGTGGTCTGAAATCTCGCCAAGGCCTTTGAATCGCGTGATCTCGATACCGGTCTTGAGCTTCTTGATGGCGGCCTCCTTCTCCTCCTTGTCAAAGCAATAGATGGACTCCTTCTTGTTTTTGACGCGGAACAGGGGAGTCTCCAGAATATAGACGTGGCCTCCGCGTATCAGGTCTGGATAGAACTTCAGGAAGAAGGTGAGCACCAGCATACGGATATGCATACCGTCATCATCGGCATCCGTCGCCACAATGATATTGTTGTAGCGCAGGTTGTCCATATCCTCCTCGACTCCGAGAGCTGAGATGAGCAGGCTGAGCTCCACGTTTGCGGCCACCTTGGCTGCACTTTCCTTGAAACAGTTGATAGGCTTGCCCCGAAGGCTGAACACCGCCTGCACGTTTGCGTCACGCACCTTGGTGAAGGTACCTGATGCGGAATCTCCCTCCGTTATGAAGATGCTGCTGGCCTGCGTGAAAGCGGCATTGTCCTTTGTGGGCTTGTCGTTGTAATGGTAGCGGCAGTCGCGCAGCTTGGGGTTGTACTCGTCCTTTTTGCGGCGGGTTTTCAGCTTTGTGGTGACCTCACCCTTCTGCTTGCGTATCTTCTCGTTGAGGACTATCTTGTCCTGGATGGCCTGCTGCAGTTCCTTGTGTATGTGCAGATAGTTGTCCAGGTTGGTCTTCATGAAATCGTTGACGAAGCCTCGTATGGTGGGACCCTTGTCGGTGTCTATCTGTGCGCCGTGCTTGTCCTTTACGGGCTTTTCCCACATATATACGGAACTCATCTTGGTCTTCGCCTGGTTGGCGAAGTTGGGTTCTTGAACCCTCATCGATATGGCGCCTATTATGCCTTCACGTATATCCTCGGGCGCATAATCCTTCTTGTAGAATTCCTTCAGGGTTTTGGCCACGGCCTCGCGGAAGGCTGCCAGATGGGTACCTCCGTCACGCGTGTACTGACCGTTGACGAAGGAGGAAATGTTCTCGTTGTCAACCTCGCCGTGGGTGAACACTATCTCTATGTCCTCGCCCTCGATATGTATGGGAGGGTAGAGGGGGGCTTCGGTAAGGGAATCGTTGACCAGGTCCAGCAGGCCGTTCTCGCTCTTATATACGGTGTCATTGAGTTTCAGCGTAAGGCCCTTGTTCAGGTAGGAATAGTTCTTGACCATAGTCTCAACTATGTCGAGACGGTATTTGTATCCCACGAACATCAGCGGATCGGGAGTGAACTCCACATAGGTCCCGTTCTTCTCCTTCGGCGCATCCCTGAATCCCTGATTCTGTATCTTGCCCTGATGGTAGCGTGCGAAAGATGCCTTTCCGTCGCGATATGACTCGATGAAGAATTCGGTACTCATAGCGTTCGTAGCCTTGATGCCGACGCCGTTCATACCGACGCTCTTCACGAAGGCCTTGTCGTCGAACTTCGCTCCGGTGTTGAGCTTGCTGCTGACGTCCACGACCTTGCCAAGGGGGATTCCGCGTCCGAAGTCACGCACCGTGACGGTAGTGTCGCTGACCGTGATGTTGATCTGCTTGCCGGCGTGCATCCTGAACTCGTCGATGCCGTTGTCAATAACTTCCTTGAGTATCACGTATATACCGTCGGCGGCGTGCTCTCCGTTACCGAGCTGGCCTATGTACATACCCGGCCTCTGCCTGATATGCTCCATACCCTCCAGGGTACGTATGTTTTCTTCGTTATATGCCTGTGCCTGAATGTTCTTAATATCTTCACTCATAAAGCTTTACTCTTCCGTCTTCTTTGGCGCGCAAACGGCGGCAACCATATTTATTAATATATATGCCGTGAAGGCAAGAAAAAATGCGACTGTCCAGTGCCAACCGGCTACAATTACCGTAACGAGGCCGGCAAGGGTGATGCCTGCGAACACTATCCTGAGCACCATATCCCTGTTCAGGCCTTCTTCTTTGTGCATCTTCATAGAAAACATGGGAATTTCGCACACGAGAAGGGCGCACATCAGAACGCTGAGAGCCGGAATGAACCAAGGCTTCAGGGCGACGGTTGCAAAAGCCGTTTCCGGGCATACCGCAAGGGCGCAGGCCAGAGAACCGCATACCATTGCGCAGGCGGGCGTGGGGAGGCCTATGAAACTGCTGGTCTGACGTTCGTCTATGTTGAACTTGGCCAGTCTCAATCCGGAGAACACGGCTATCAGCAGGGGTATCCATATGAAGAATTCGTTTGCTCCGTATGTTGAGAACAGCGTCTTGAACAGCATAAATGCGGGCAGAAGCCCGAAGGTGACAGTGTCCGCTATGGAATCAAGTTCCTTGCCCATAGGGGAATAGGCCCCCAGAGCCCTGGCTGACAGGCCGTCGAAGAAATCGAACACCGCTCCCGCAAGCATCAGGGCGAAGGCAGCATCAACGCGACCAAACGCTACACTTACCACTCCGAGCGTGCCGCACGCGAGGTTCAGTGAGGTAATAGTATTCGGAATGTGTTTCCTTATGCTCATTTGACGTTAAGTTTCTTTTTGATGTCCTTGGGAAGGGCTTCCTTGCTGAGGATTATGTTGAGAGTCTTGAATGCGATGAATGTTTCGGACATATACCAGGTACCCTTGTATTTGTTGTCTTCTCCCCAGGAGTTCTTGACCATGAAATATTTGGTTCCGTTTTGGTCCGTGGCATATCCGTAGATGTGCATTCCGTGGTCGTCCGTAGTCATCTTGCGGTTGTATGCGTCGAGCCTCAGGCTGTCGCTGACTTCCACTTCCTCGGGTATTTCTACGGTCGTCTCTTCCTTTTTGCTGTCGTCTTTGCCCACCCAGTGCTCCTGATCGCTGCCTGCGGTAACTTTCTTTTCGGGTTTGGGCATTACGCCTATGCCGTTGCGGGTGAAGCCCTTCTCAGATACGTCACCGCCCCAGAGCACGGTGTAGCCGTTGTCCAAAGCGTTGTAGATAATCTTGACGAGGTCCTCGACCGGTACGTTCCATCCTGTGGAATTCCTCCAGTTGTCGCATACCTCGATGGGGCATTCGGCGTACCAGGGCTGGTCGCTGAAGGAGCAGATATTGATGTATTCGTTAGCCTTGAATTTGAGGACGTTGTCCCTGTAGCTTTCGGGGGTGTACTGTACTCCGTCTATGGTGAAAGTATTGGTCCAGTCTCCGAGGTATGCCTGCACTATGCCGTCGAATCCTTTGGTCCAGGCAGTTGAGAGCACTTTGTTGGGCTTGCTTACGATGGCCTTAACATAAGTCTTGAGCACAGCGTCGAGTTCTGCCTGCTCTGGCAGCTCTGTGCCATAATTCATACCGCTGTACACGTCCTGAGGCACGATTCCGTATTTGCTGATGGTTGTGAATACGTCACCGAAGCCGCTGCCGGCGGAGAATCCCATGTTTCCGTCCATGCGCACATATTTGACAGCGCGGTCGTGGTATGAATGACCGACTACCCACATCTCCGACAGATTGACCTCCTTGCCGCCCTTGCGCAGAAGTTCGGACTCCAGGAAACTCAGCCCGGAGAAGCACCAGCAGGTGCCGCTGCGATATTGGTTGCCTATTGCGCTGATAGGATTGGCCTTCACGGTTGTGAAGTTGTATTCGGGTCCTTTTGTTTCAGGTTTTATCTGTGCGAAAACTGCCGCGGCCGAAAGAATGGACAGAATGGAAATCAGTGAACGTTTCATTATAGGTCTATATGTTTTTTGACAAATGCAAAAATAGTATTTTTTTTCGTAACTTTGCGTCAATGTTTTTACGTAGAAGGAAAGAATATGCTCCGACGGTGAGTCCGGAGGAGATTACGAAGATGCCGCTTACCCTGTTCGAGGGTAAAATTGCAGTTATTGATGACCTTGGCCCCGAGTTCATGATGGCGGTACGTTATCTGCGACGGCGCCGTGTGATAGGTTTCGATACGGAGACAAGGCCCGTTTTCACACCTCACACTCCACAACACGGTGTGGCTCTGCTGCAGCTATCGTCTGGCCGCCGCGCATACCTTTTCCGCATTCACAAAATCGGTCTTGAAGAACCACTTGCGTCAATTCTGGCCAATCCCCGCATCATTAAGGTGGGAGCCGCCGTCCACGATGACATACGCGGTCTGCAGAAGATTTTCCCCTTCGAGGCGGCCGGTTTCGTGGACCTGCAGAAGATGTGCACGGAGTGGGGGATAGAGGACAAGAGCGTGAAAAAACTGACAGCCATCATTATGGGCAGGCGCATTTCCAAGACTCAGCAACTGAGCAACTGGGAAGCCCCGAAACTGTCTGATGCCCAGAAGGTTTATGCCGCCACGGACGCCTGGATCTGCCGTGAGATGTATTTCCGTCTGAAACACAGCGCCAAGTGATTTGCAGGAGTTCTGTTTTCTGATAACCTTTTCCGATTTTGCGGATTCAGAAAAACTTTATATATTTGCAGTCCCGTTGTTTTTCGGGAACGTAACGGTGCGATGGCCGAGTGGTTAGGCACAGGTCTGCAAAACCTGCTACAGCAGTCCGATTCTGCTTCGCACCTCACTCAACCCCTGTAGAAGCAATTCTACGGGGGTTGTTCTTTTAATTTGATACTGAGTTGATACTGAACTTTGGATCTTGATACTTAAACGGCCGCAGACACTTCTCAGTGTCCACGGCCTTACGAATTATTAACGTTGAATGTCTGTTGACATTTTCGTCACCGCAAATATACGACAAATCATCTTAAGTTTCACTTTTCCGCACCACACTTAAGAAATCCCTTCGTATCTTTACCTCCGGAATCCGGTGAGCTGCCAGGCTTAAAACCAGCAGCGCAATGACAATCCTTCTTGACCCCGGCCACGGCTCCGACACTCCCGGCAAACGCAGTCCCGACGGCCGCTTCCGCGAATACGCATTCAACCGAGATATCGCTGCCCGCGTGGCATCAAAACTCACCTCCCTCGGCCTCAACGCCGAAATCATCGTTCCCGAACTCACCGACGTTACGCTCAAAGAGCGCGTAAGCCGTATAAACACCCGCTGCGCCGCGCTCGGCAAGGAATACGTCATCTTGGTCAGCATCCACGCCAACGCCGCCGGAAACGGCTCAAAATGGATGAACGCACGCGGATGGAGCTGCTACACTTCCAAGGGCGACACCGCTGCCGATGCACTGGCCACCTGCCTCTGCGAAGCTGCCGCCAAATATTTCAAAGACCTCAGGATCCGCACCGACTTCTCCGACGGAGACCCCGATTTCGAAGAATCGTTCTATATCCTCCGATGCACCACCTGCTCTGCAGTACTCGTCGAAAACTTCTTCTATGACAATCCGGATGACCTCAGGTTTCTGGAGTCGGAGAAAGGAAAAGAGCTCGTGACGAAGGTTATTGTGGAAGGGATTACGGAGTATGTCAAGGAACGTTTGAAAAACTAATAATAGCAGATTATGTCAGATAGTTTTTTTCCTTTACCAAGTGGGACAACTCCATTAAGCAAATCGTTACAAGCATTATTAATATCTGAAGCCAAATCAGTTATTCCTATTTCTTTCGGAAGATTATTGGCACCCTCAGATAACGTTATACCCAACAGCGGAGTAGATGCATGAACTATCCCACATCGAACTATGGAGTAAAAAGAAATATCATTCGTTGCATTATCATACTTCAAACCAAGATTTTCGTATTTGTTTAAAGACGTAAAGACGGATAAAGCCAAATTGAAGTCTTTCTTTGATGTTCCCGTTTCAAACCAATCATGGTCAGAAATAGCTTTCCCAAGAAATTCGATTCCTGATGATATCACAAGAAAAGCAACAAAATAATGCTTGTCGTTGATAAGCCGATTTACCTCATCAATATAGTAGTTGGAGATGAACGTGGTATCTATTGCACGTTGCTCACTTAGAGTTTGCGTTAAACCTGTTGCCATACCATCTATCATTCTGTCTCTTTCTCCATTTTCTCGTATTCAGATATAGTCTTTCTTATATCGATCGTGATATCATTACACATCGGAAGTAAAGGGAAGCTTCCGGCAGTATCATAATTATTCAACTTGCATTGAGCCATAATAACTCTGCTTTTTAAACCAGTTCAGACGTGTTCTTTCACTTTGAGCAAAATCCTCATCCTCGTTTCTTGTTTCAAAGGTTACTCGTAAAGTTATGCCCTTGTCATATATACCAAGAAACGGATTCTCTCCAACAGT
>JAZLKN010000017.1:0-74472 GCA_045597605.1 Candidatus Cryptobacteroides sp.
GCGTTACGCACCCTTGCGCCGGTCGCCATCAAGGTGTATTGCTACTCCTCATGCTGCCCCTCGACTTGCATGTGTTAAGCCTGCCGCTAGCGTTCATCCTGAGCCAGGATCAAACTCTTCATTGTATAAAATTTAGAATTCCAGCTTGATCCCAACGCTTATTCTGCTAACCTTAAAAAAAAGAATTAACGCTTCTCGAATTTTTTAGTTTTCGGTACTTTTGCTTGTACAAAAAATGTCTTTCAGTATTTTCAATGAACTTCCCTGTTTTGTAAGGGACTGCAAAGGTACAACGATTTTTTTAATCACCAAATATTTTTCATCTTTTTTTTTGATTAAATTTGCACTCCTATGGACAAAGCTGGTAAAATTTCTCTCCTCGACCTGTTTCTGGTGATGGTAAAGATAGGTGCCTTCACCATAGGAGGGGGCTATGCCATGCTGCTGATAATACAGAAGGAAGTCACCTCCAGGGGCTGGATAAGCGAAGAGGAGTTCCCAGACCTGATAGCCCTGTCACAGGCCGCCCCCGGGCTTCTGGCCGTCAACATATCCATCTTCACGGGATATAAGCTTCGCGGCATACCTGGTGCCGTCATCGCCACGATAGGGAGTTGCCTTCCTCCCTTCCTTATTATATTGCTGATTGCCCTGTGCTTCAGCAATTACGCAGAAAACGAGGTAGTGCAACGTGTGTTTGCCGGGATGAGACCGGCCGTAGTTGCCCTGATTGCCGTACCTATGATAAAGATGGTAAGGAACAGCTGCCGCAAATGGTGGCAATACGCCGTAACTGCGGTGGCTCTGATTCTCGTTTCCTTCCTTAAAGTTTCACCAGTATATGTATTGATAGTGGTCATCGTTGTCAGCCTGTCCCTGTCAATCGCCCTTCAGAAGAAATGATATTCCTGAAACTATTCTGCAATTTCTTCATAATAGGGCTGTTCACCATAGGCGGAGGCTATGCGATGTTGCCACTCATACAGGGCAAGGTGGTTACCGAACACGCGTGGATTACGGACCGGATGTTCACAGACATAGTGGCGATAAGCCAGATGACGCCGGGTCCCATAGGCATAAACTCCGCCACCTACATAGGCTACAGCGTCATAAAGGCGGCCGGCTACAACGAATTCCTTTGCGTATGCGGTTCCTTCACCACGACGGTCGCAGTGGTGCTGCCCTCATTCATAATAGTGCTGTACCTCTGCCACGTCTATAGCAAATTCAGCAAATCTGCGGTGTTCACGGGCTTTATGAGCGGATTGAGGCCTGCGGTAGCCGGTCTTATCGGCGCAGCCGCGATACTTATGATTTCCGCCGACAACTTCCCCGACTGGCGCAGCTGGATAATCTTCGCCGTGGCGTTCGTGATTGCAATGTGGACAAAACTGAACCCGATATTGCTGCTCGCCCTCGCAGGAGTGGCCGGATATTTCATCTATTGACACGCAAAAAATATCACAAGAAACGAGCCATAGCACTTCGCCGGCAGCTAGTCGAACATCACGCGGGGATTCATCGCCGAGGGGCTGGACCAGTCGATGCCGTGTTTTGCAAGAACAGCCTTCTTGGTGCTCCAATATGAGAAACAGAATCCCATCCTTCTGGGTTCTCCCTTGAGTTTCCTGTCACATTCGGCCTCGATGTCATAAATGCACTTCTCCCATTTCGCTGACCTTTCAACAGGGTCGAATTTAAGCATTACGCCATATGTGTCACACCACTGTTCCATAGTGATGTCCGGATTTAGATAGTCTTCCGTCCTCTTGGCCGCCTTCTTCAAATCGTCCGGGGTATATGCGTGAACATATTTGTCAGAATCACCCGTATATCCGTCGATATCCATATCCTCTTCAATATCCTCCGGACCGATAAGCGGGAACAGGCTCATCTGATAGTCGCGGACCTCTCTCGTGAAACGGGCGCAATCCCTCTCCGGCATACATGACAACATATTGTTGAGCAGAATGATACGCGTATATGGAGTGAGTTCTCCCTTGAGCCGCAGAGGCATCTCGTCCTTCATCAGCGCAAAGGCGCTTCTTCCCAGAGGAAGGTTCTTCCAGAATGCTCCGAAAGTGTCGTGATTCTCCACCATAGAGGTGAATATCTTTTCAAGTTTCTTCAAATTATCCATAGCAAGTTCATATTCAACAGTATCAGAAGGAGTGCAGATATCCGAATGCGTTTTCCCAGTCGCGCCCGACGAGCTGTGAACGCCGCATGAGCAGGCAGAGCATGCCACAATCATAGAAACGAAGACCCCAGTCATCATTTTCGTCAAGTTGAAGTACCGATACATAATCATTATCATATATTTCGTTTATTTCCGTCAGATATGGTCTCCCCAGCAGTTTGAAACCCTCCTCACATTCTCCACAGGCCTCGAAATCGAGTTTCTCCGCGGGCAGGAACACAGATTCTCCCGTTTCATCCCAGGTCATTTCATACGGCTCCAGGCCGTCACAGGACGGACTGTACATAATTCTTACCATTTCGCCCGGCCACTGCCCCATAGGCGTGGACAACGGGCAGTCCATTCCCATAAAATAGTCCACTGCAGCAAAGAAATACAACATTCCCGTATGCGGAAGCAGATTGTCCGGATCGAGAGCCGCAATGTCCTCGCAGCGTATCTGGCAAAGAAATGTCAGCGGTTCGTCCCACTCATCGCCGTCTTCGACGCAGTGCACGACAGGATAAGGGGAATCCGCAGGCAAGTCAGGAGCCCCCCACCACTTGCTGCGGCCGGCAAGGGAGTCAGATGTTTTTGAGAACAGGAGCTTTACCGAGTACATTGCACAAAAGTTTCTAATAATACATATCGTACTTGTAGAACAACGATGTAAGGGCTGCGCATATTACTGCCACTATGAGCATAGGCCAAAGATGAAGCGTGAAGAAGACAAGGAATACACCCGTATAGACAATGAAGACGAGCACTTCGAGAGCTATCCCTATCAGGATACCCAGCCAGTTGTCGAAAATCTCCATCGCCAGTATCATCAGAGGAAGTACAATCAGGAACGGTGCGACCAGAAGGAGCGCAAGTACGAGCAGGGCCAGAGCCAGTTTCAGCAGGAACGATACCACTTTGACGGTAAAGTCACCGAAATGGTATTTCTGCGCCGGTTTCGGTGGCATCTTCGAACTGTACAGACTGTTCTGCGGGGCTCG
Organism: Candidatus Cryptobacteroides sp.; assembly: GCA_045597605.1. Lineage (GTDB taxonomy): Bacteria > Bacteroidota > Bacteroidia > Bacteroidales > UBA932 > Cryptobacteroides. Next base: position 3,181 of record JAZLKN010000017.1, read on the forward strand.
GATTCCCTTGTCGATGAAAAGAAACATTCCCGGAACATACGAGTAGAGCAGGGCTGATTCGTCCACACTCTGTGTGTAATCTACGGCTGTAGCGATGCTGTCCTTGAAGGTGACTTTGATGCAATCGGACGAAAGGGCCTCTCCTCTGGTAAGCACCTTCACGGGGAATGAGACGGTATTGCCCTTATATTCGGTGGCATAAGCCAGGGATTTCTCTATTTCGTCCATAGACTTTCCTATTATGAAACCTTTGACTCTGTCAGCTGAAATCAAAGCCCTGGAATCGGTGGCGACACTATGAAGCTTGTAATAATCGGGGAGTTTCTCTCCATCGACCCAGCTTCTTGATCCGTTGGCCCAATCCATAAGTACCCTGTGCCCTTTATTGTCTTCCTTGTCCTCCGCCAGGAAATGCGCGGTACGCTTCCCGATTTTCCATTCCCACGCGCTGTCGTCAATACTCTCATACGGACAGCTGACGGTCATCCTGAGCAGGAAAAACAAAGGAAGGGAAACCAATAAGCTGAAAAATGCGGTGAAAATATATTTCATAAGCTCTTGTATTTTAAGACCATGCATCAAAACGCCCATCATCGTCAACGTCCCCGCCGTCCGGCTCCGGAGCGAACATACCGTCCCCGACAACGGCGACTATAACGGAAATATTGTCGTGCCCGCCATTGTCCTTCGCCCTTTCGACAAGGGCCGTGGCCGGCTGGTAATCGGTTTTGAGAATCTGTACCATTTCCTCTTCGGAAACCTCGTCGACAAGCCCGTCGGAGCAGACAAGTATCATATCCCCGTCCATAAGCCTGTCGGTAATGTCCTCTGTCCTGAGCAGACCCTGACAGCCACCTCCGACACAATTCAGAAGCAGTTTGCTCGCATCCGGATTCCCTGAGATTCCGCGTTCGCTGTCATCTGTGGTAAACTGGGCCAGACGTCCGTTACGGTAACGGTATGTACGGCTGTCGCCGGAATTGACCACAAATATATGTCCCTTCACCCAAACGGCGCCTGTGAGCGTGCAGCCCATAGGATGCTGCTGTCCCTCACGCAAAGACATTATGTTAAGACTGTCACTGATCAGGCGCACCTTCTCTGCGAAAAGGTCCGGGAACGTCTCAGGCGAAACGAATACAGTCTCATCGAAAAATGCACCCACGTTCTCCAGAAGGTACTCGCTGGCATATTCGCCCTTTTCGTGTCCGCCCATTCCATCGGATACCAGAAGGTGGAACTTGCCGTCCTCGGGCACTTCGATTGCCAGTTCTGTGGAATCGTCCCTTATGAGATACCCACCTACGGACAGCATATCCTCGTTATTGTCCCTTACGCGACCCTTATCGCTGTATGCCTCTATCTGAAGTCTCATTGCACCGTAAACGTAAGGGTTGCTATCTTGAGGCTGTCACCGCGTTTGAGAGGAGTCTGAACGCCGGGAGCTACGCGGACACCGTTGACAAAAGTCCCGTTGGTGCTGCCGTAATCCAGGACATTCCATCCGTCGGGCGTCTCTATGAATTCTCCGTGACGGCCGGAAACGTAGGCTGAAGTGAAAAATTCCGGATAAATTCCACCGGTACGGCCGAACGGACCGGCCTTGAGCGTTATCTGCATTCCTGAACCGGACAGGATTGAAGGTTTCAGTTGCTGGGGACTTACCGCTGTCCCCTGTGGAACGTCAGCCGGCTGAACAGGCTGCGGTTGCATGGGCTGAACAGGCTGCACCGTAGCGGCAGGCTTGAAGAAAGACAGGCTATCTATCAGTGTACTGCCGCATACGGGGCACTCCGTTCCCCTTTTCGGCACTCTGCATTCAGGGCAGAAATAAAACTCCTTCCCGCACTGATCGCAGTACAGGCTGTCATCATCTACGATTTCCTTGCAATACGGACATTTCATAACTTCATCTTTTTAGAATGCCGCAGCGGCGGCGTTGATATCTTCCAGCGTGATGGTTACCTCCATCTCTTCAGTAACGTCGACAGCTTCGAGCAGGCGTACATTGTGATTGTCCCTCACATAGCCGAAAAAGTTACCCACCTCGCGGGCATTGCCGAAATTGGCATCCCTGTTCGCATACATGGCGTCGAATATCCCTGCGGCGCGGTCTGCAGCCTCTTCCGTAAGTTTGAATTCATTCTTGGCTACAAGACGTTGGAAAATGCTCATAAGTTGCGGACCATTGTAATCGCTGAACGTGATTTTCTTGGGGAAACGGGAGGCAAGGCCGGAATTGGAGGCCATAAAATCCGTCATTTCTCTGGTATATCCGGCAACGATGCAGACAAATTTACCCTTATTGTTCAGAAGCAGCGGAACAAGCGTGTTTATGCACTCCTGACCGAAACTGTCGCCGCGTCCGTTGCTCAGACTATATGCTTCATCTATGAACAGAACACCGCCAAGCGCACGCATGACAGCATCCCTCGTTTTCGGAGCGGTCCCGCCCTGAAATTGGTCTATTAGGGCATCACGATTGACCTCCAGGACATCGTCTGAAGGAAGAACGCCCAGACTCTTGAAAATCTTTCCCATCATCCTTGCTACCGTGGTCTTGCCCGTACCTGGATTGCCAAGGAACATATAGTGGTCAACAGGGATGACGGGGGTCGTGCCCTTGCGCATCGCCTTCCTCTGCTCCTGGACTATGGTAGCGGCCAGAAGTTTGAGGTCCTTCTTCACACTATCAAGGCCCACCAGCTGGTCAAGTTCGGCGAGGACGTCATTTATGTTGACTTCCTGAGTTGCCTCCTTCCCGACAATATCTTCGTAGGTAAGCACCTTCCCTTCCGCCTTTCGGGCTTCACGGTCCATATCCTCAATCCTTTTATTCCTCCTCTCCACCGCTGCGAAGAAGAAGTTGCGCACGTCACGTCCGTTGCCGAACAGGTCGGTCCTGCGATTGTACATCTGTTCCATAGGGATATGAAGTTTCCCGGCTGCATCGTCCGTAAGGCAGAAGCCCTCCTTCTTCGCATTACCCAGAAACAGCTTCTCAAGTTCGGTCGGATTGTAGTCCGGAAATTCGATATTCTTGTTGAAGCGGGATGCCAGACCTGAATTCTGTTTCAGAAAATCACCCATATCCTTCTTGTATCCCGCAATTATACATACGAATTCGCCTCTGCGGTTCTCCAGAAGCGGCACAAGCGTATCTATGCCGGACATTCCGAAACTGTTCTTCGACATACTGTACGCCTCGTCAATGAACAGCACGCCACCCATCGCCTTATCGACGTACTCCTTGACGTTCCTTTCCGTTCCGCCTACCACGTCGGAAATGAGGTCGGTACCGGCAACCTCTATCAGCTGTCCCTTGGGAAGGGCACCGACAGCCGCGAGAATTTCGGCAAACTTTCTGGCAATCGTGGTTTTGCCCGTTCCGGGATTTCCTATGAACACGTAGTGGTCCTTTATCCTTACGTCAGCATTCTCCTCTCCGTCTTCCCGGACTTCGTGAATTTTTCCGGCAATCTTGCGGATTTCCGCCTTGACATTCTCGAGCCCGACGAATTTGTTCAAATCTTCCCATATTTCCTCCTCGCTGCGCGGGATGAATATCTCGCCGGTTATATCCTCGGGGCCGACACATTTGTCTGCACCCCTGTTGAACATGTTTGTAGCAAGCTCCTCCGCCATAGTCACCGCCAGATGTCCGTTGCCGTAAGTCCCTCCACCCAGACGGGACAGCCATTCATATCTGGCCCTGAGTTTCTCGACGGCATCCGCACTGATGCTTATCCTGAACCTGTCCTTCAGTACTGTGGATGTCAGGTCGGCGAGCCCGCGTTCATCAATATCCTTGAGTTTGAAGGTGAATTCAAACAGGTTGGCGACATCGTGGTTATGCTCCAGATAGCTCTCCACGTCCAGAAAAAGTCCCGTCATTATGACAACAGGCATTTTCACGGAATCGTTCTTCATCCTCGCGAAAAGGGAATCCAGACTTGTCATATCGGAAGATCCTGCCTCAAAGAGCATCTTATGGACATTCGTAATGAGTAGAACTCCGCCGGCCAAAGCTTCAAGATTATCGTCCAGATTCTCAGCCCAGGATTCGTAATCGGCGGCATCCACCTTTTCAATATTGTCATTGTCCGCAAGACGGGCTGACACCAGCATTCCTATAATCTCATCGGCAATAAACTTCTTGCCACTGCCCTGTGGGCCCAGAATCAGGCAATCAAGGCCCACACGCGCTCCAGTGCCGGCTGTCTGAAGGTGAGCTGCAATTTTGAGCCTCTGCTGAAACTTCTTAAGGACATCCTCGATACACTCCTTGCCGTAAAAGCCTTCCCTGCTCCCGACAGGTTTTTCTATCGAAGCGCCGCATTTCTTGCAGAAAAGGGCCTTGTCGCGGTTATCTGCTCCGCATTTACTGCATTTATTCATGAATTATCCCCCTATGTCTCGTGTTGATCTGAATTGCATTCTCCATAGTGTCAGGCAGGCTGACGCGCTTGTTGAAATAAGTCTGGGCAAACATAAGGGCCCAGAACACAGCCACAAAAATCAGCATGATTTTCAGACGGCGCTTGATATTTCTCTTGAAACTGTCTATGGCATCTTCATCTATGTATGCATCAAGTGATGACGTGAATGCCGCTTCGTCGTTGAAGGCAAAGTACAGAGGTTCGAGGGTCAACTCCATAAATCCGGGGTTCCCGTTGAACTTGTTGATTCTGCCACTTCTGCCGGCAAAGACGACCATGACAAGATACATTATCACCAATGCGATTACCACGGCTGCATATATCCATGCAATGTAGGATCCGAGCAGTTTCACCACTACCATCAGTATGACACTGGCAATGAGCCCGCATACAATCGCTCCGGTCAAGCTTCCGAAATCGGTCACGAACAATATGATTCCCAACACTATGCCTATTATGGCAAAGGTCCAGCCGAAAGTGATGTTGCTGACATCCACGTCGGGATAGGTGATGACAAGTTTTATGGCACTGACAATCAGATATATGGCAGGAATGCCTACGAGAAGCAGGCCAAGCACTCTCAGGATGAGGCTCCTGCGGACCAGAGGTCCGGCTCCCTTCTTTGCCCGGACAGCCGTATCCGCCGCTATGCTCTGAGCACTGGAAAACCTGCTGTACGGTCTGTCTCCCGGAAACAGACGGTCATATTCCAGCAGATACTGCTCCAGCAGTTTCTCGTAAGCATATTTGGGCTTGAGGTCGGCGTTCGGATTCTCGTGATACTGAACCGCAAGCCAGCCCCTGACACCGGCCTTTTCCTGAATGTTTCCATATGCGGGCTTATGGCCGAAACCGGTTATGGTTTTCATCATAGCCGTCTGTTCGAGATATTCCTTGTCCTTCGGCCCGGCTTTCTTCTGATTGTCCTTGCTGTCAAAATCAAGACAGTATCTGATCCAATTTATCTGTTCGGTGAACCTTGAACCCTTGTGGGAAAGCACCCATACAAGGTAGCTTTTCGGCGAATACTCGGTAAAGCTCTTGACCAGTCTGTACGCTATGGCAGAACCGCGGAAATGTGCGGCGCAATCGCTGTCCCATTCCTTGAGCATACGGTTGGCGTCACCCCCGAACCTTCCATAATAGATTTCATAGGCCTCGTTTAGTTTGCGTCCTATGCTTTCTCCCGTCATGGCATAGTCCGAATCTGACGGATCGCAGCACAGATTGATGTCATAAAGGGGATTGAGCACGTGCAGAGTACACAGAAGACCGATTGTCTCATCTTTGGGGAACTGCTTCTCGATGATATCATCCACCTGTATCTTCACCTCGGGATTCTTCTCCAACCACTTGGACACCATCCCCGTGTAAAGATATTTCTTCGCAAGTTCCGTATCCTTGAGCATCAACGCTGCAAGTTCCGGGAGTGTCTGGGCAATCTGATGCTTCTCTCCGTTGAACACTATGTTGAGGCCGCCCTCATATACGGAAACGTCCTCACCCTTCATAGTCCTCACAATCTCGTCACATCCCCACCTGCGGGCAGGGTCGCATACAAGCAGACCACGTATTATCTTATTGAGAGGCTGGGGGATATCCTTGGAAACCTTGATGTTCCCGTTTTTCTTTTCGATGGCGAGTTCCGCCTCGCGCTTGCGGTAATTGCCCTCCCCGAACCATAGTGCAAGAGCCGTCATTCCCAGAGAGAAATAGTCGGAAGCAGGAGAAAGCGTACATTCGTAATGGTTGTCTATGAAGACTACATTGGCAGGGTCATAAGCTTCAGGAGCAGCATATATGGGTGTCCTGTTCTGAAGCGTGGAGACCTTTCCACCTTTCTCGAGAATATCGGCAATTCCGAAGTCGCAAAGAACACAATCCCAGGTTTTCTCATCCCTTATGAGAATGTTTGCGGGTTTTATGTCCTTATGGATGAATCCCGCGTCGTGACAGGCCTTGAGACACAGTGCGGTCTTCACCAGAATTCTCGTTATGGCATCCGCATTGCCCTTCAGATCAAATTTCGAAGCGGCTCCGAGCGGATAGTTCCGCATAAGCTCGAAGTCCCTCATTGCCCCATCAACCGGTTTCTCGCCATAATCGATAAGGTCAACGACGAAACCTTTGCCATTAAGCGCCTTGACTTTCTCCAGAACCCTGGCGTTGCACTTGAAGCCGGGATTGTAGAGTTTGAGGATTGTGCCGTCATCCTGCACGTAAAGGTTGGCTTCCGTGCCGCTGCCCGCGGCTGTACCCTGAGGGGCAACTGCCGTACCTTGAGGGACGACCGATGTACCCTGAGGAGCAACTGCCGTACCTTGAGGGACGATCGATGTGCCCTGAGGAGCAACTGCCGTACCCTGAGGTCTGTTGTCAATGTCTGCCATTATTCTTCTGTTTTGATTTCTTTGGTGATGCTGCGTTCCAATCTCTCCGACGTTTCGTACACCCACGTACCCCCAAGGTACGGCTCTGCGCACTCGCTGGGCTGATTGTGCCTGCAACCGCAAAAGTTGCATATCCATGCAACGGGAGTCTTTACCTTTACCAGGTTTTCAGTGATTGTGGTAACGCATATATGTCTTGCGGAATAGTAGTTCTGCTGCTGTTGAGGGGTGCTTCCGGCAGGAGGCAGCATCTCGGAAAAAAGTCTGTCTATATCCTGAACGGTCTGTTCGTATTCCCCGCTCACATCCTCTTCTGTCTGAGTGAACTCCACAGAGACTCCCATAAGTTCAAGCAGAGCCCGTTCACCTTCGTCGACAACGCGGGCCTGCCCGGAAACCTTCATCTTCTCCCGAAGTTTCTCCGCTTTTTCTACAAGACGGCAGACCTCCTGGAACTTGGGATCCTGCTTCGCCTTTTCGACGGCCATCTGTGCCATTCTGTTGAGCGGGGTATTGCACCTGGTACAGAACGAATTATGACTGACAGCACCGCAGACGGGGCATTTCAGACCGGCAAGCGGCATACCGCACTCTTCACATACTGTATCTGCGGGGCTTACCGCAGCTCCGCAGAAGGTACATTCACCTTTATGCCTCCCCGTTTGGATGGACGAATGCAGGGTAGGCCTCAACTGCCTGAAACTCGTCTTTTCCGCACTTTTCTGCCTGACGTCAGCCCGCTCAATCTGTTTTCCGGAGTGGTCCATATTCAATGCCGGTAATGCACTATTTGGTTTACCGACCTCAAATATAAAGATTTATCCGAATAAATGCTAAAAATGTTACAACTCCTGACAAGCTCTTTTCACAGTTGTTCGGTTTCTGTCAATTCTTCCTGTAGATTGTATTTTTTGATGAGTCTTGATATTTCCGGATCCAGATTGCCTCTGTGCACATATTGCGGGTTGAGGCTGCAGGAATGCAGATAGCGGCGGACAGCCTCGCGGTCATTCCCTTCCCTTGAGTACAGCAACGCAAGCATATATTCCACCTGCGCCGACTCATCGCATTTGAGAAGGATCGCCATTGCGCTCTTGTTTCTGTCCAGTGCACAGTACGCCACAGCCGAATTGTAGTCGTTGTACGGGCCGAGAAGCAATGCCGCCTTTTCATAATCCCTGTCTTTCAGAGCCTGCACCCCGGCCCTGTAAACTGTGTCCGGTACAGTGGTGTGGACCGTATCCTTGACCATTCCTTTTCTATGCAGATGGAAATGGAACTGTACCGTTCTCAAGGAGGGATATGCCTTGTCCTTAAGATATGCGTACCACGGCTTCCCCTGCATCTCTTTTTCACGTTCATCAGGATTACGTATCTCTCTCAGTGCCCTGTATTCATCCTTCTGGGCGAATGTCATCACACTGTCAGTCTCGACGAAAGCGTCCAACCCCTGCCAGTTCTCGGCAAGTTGGCGGTTCATCATAGGAATCGTGGCATATTGTTCACGGCTGTCTGGAGCATATTCACTGTCAACGTTTATATGCACGCCTTCCTCACGCCTGAGAGAATCCATCTGGAACTTCAGGAAACGGTTGAAGAAATCCACGACGCTTGCACCCCTCCGGACCGACAGTGCCGAATTCTGGGCGTACGAGCCCTCCGGAGAGGCGGATGCTGTCACAATCACACTGTCCAGGTCGAAAGTGTCGTTACGTAGCAATCTTCTCAAATTGTTATGTATGTCGCCGACTTCCCTATCATTGTTTCCCAAGTCCGGATTTATTGCAGACTTGCCGCTTTCGAAGACGATATTGTAAACGGCGTTGGCCTCCGCCCGCCTTTCTATGACCTTGGTTATATATTTCTCCCTTTCATCGACAAAGGCGGAAAGCGAGCTGATATAAAAATCAAGTGCCTCACTCCTCGCAATGTCGCACACCTTCCAGTCCTGTTCGTAGATTTCGCCCGACATCACTATTCCGACCTTCTTCAACCGTGGCCGCGTGTGCACCGTCTGCACATAATTGTAAACATAATCACCCTTCTGATTTGTAAGGACAGTATCAAGACGTATGCCCTCCTTCAGAATAGGTGCCTTTACATACTTGCGGAACATCCTTTCCCTGTTGGCGATACGTCTGTCATTGAGCCGAGTCGCAAACTTGTCGGTATAGTGCTCCACAGCCTCCGCCTCGCCGACTCCGAAAACCGAATTGAACTGTTCGTCCGAAACGAAAGAGGAATCTGTGCGGAAAGCGTAAAGTGCGGGGATGTTGCGCCTTATGAAAATCTCCAGAGCCCTGGTATGTATGAGTTCCGTACTGTCGGTTATAATCCTGTCGATAAACCTCTGATATTGTTCATATCCGCGCAGCTGGCGCCTGCGATACTGTCTGCCGGTTATCACAACCTTGTCCAGAGGCAGACTGTCCTGCAGTGCATACAGGGTGGGGGTGTATCTGAGCTGCCATCTCCCGTCTTGAAGGCTTTGCGGAACAATGACCTGGAATTCTATATCCACTTTTCCGTGACGTTCCGCCACATTGCGGAATCTGGCGGTAACGTAAGCCGCATCAATGACCTGATTGGCCACCATCTGGCCGTCATCGTCACGGATCGCCCTCATTATTATCATGTCCCGGCCGTCAATGTTCCTTATCACCAGGGTGTCGTGTTCCGGCACTCCGGAAGGCATTGTGTCCGTCTGCACCCTGTCCGCAGCCATCATTATTTTGGCTTCGGGCTGCGCCTTGCCCATTCTGTACAGCAGTGCCTGAGGCGCACAGGAAACTACGACAGAGATAACCGCCGCAGCCAGAACCATATATTTCCTTGCCTTCATTCCTTATGAATTTTCGGCAAAGCTACCGACAGTTATCCGTGTTATGAAATAAGAAACGTTTAAGTGAAAAAACGGCCTTGACGATATGCACAAAGCCAACATCTTGCCGTGCGAGACAAATCAAACTGCAGCGAATCCATTTCTCCGGAAAAACACAACCCGCTGAAAACCAGTGGTTCAGCGGGCCATATCCGTGTATTTTCGAATGTACTGCCGTCAGCCGACGAGCCAAACAAGCACGTGGCGGTCGAATGTTATATATTCGAGGTCGAATTCCTCCTCATAACCGTCCTTGTGTATGAAGGTAGCCTCGAGTTCGCCCTCCTTCCGAACGTTGAAGCGCTCGACGTCTATCTGCTCTGCAAAGTCCACCTTGTTGACACCCATTCTTTTGTATATGGCTTCCTTGGCGCACCAATATATGGCAAGCTGTTCGTTTTTCTCTTCTTTATCGTCTTCAAGATCATCTATTTCGTCCTCATTGAGGGCTTTCTTCTCGACTGCGGAGAAATCACGGTCCAGAGACTCGATGTCTATGCCGAGGTCATCCTCATCATGAAGGATAATCGCAACGTATTTGTCAGTGTGGGTAATGCTGATGTTTATCGCCTCGTTCTCGATGAACGGCTTGCCGTTATCGTGATGGTTCAGATAAACCTTCTCTTCGAATGCCTCGTCCAGCAGAGCCCGAACCGCCAGCTTCTGTCTGCGCTGTGATTCGCTTTTGTACATTTCAATCTCTTCCAGTTCGTCGGTAGGGATCGAACACAAATTTTTCAGTTCTTCTTCGGTCTCTGTGACGTGCCAGACGAGGATTTCAGCTCCATTGTCCAGAGACCTGCGTAAATGTAGTCCCATATTGTCCTGCAAATATAGAGATATTTTTCATTCAATGAAAATTTATTAACTTTGTGTCCCATTGAAACACGTTAAAACTCTAATAAAATGAAATTCCTTACAAACGAGAAACTTACGATTGTGGGTGCCGGCGGAATGATCGGCTCCAACATGGCACAGACCGCGCTTATGCTTGGCCTTACCCCCAACATCTGCCTTTATGACATTTTCGAGCCCGGCGTGCACGGAGTGGCCGAGGAGATTGCGCACTGCGCATTCGAAGGTGCCAACGTTACCTGGACCACAGATCCCAAGGTGGCCTTCAAAGGTGCCAAATACATCATCTCTTCCGGTGGAGCTCCCCGCAAGGATGGCATGACACGTGAGGACCTTCTCAAAGGAAACTGCGAAATCGCCGCCCAGTTCGGTGACTATATCAAGAAATATTGCCCTGACGTAAAGCACGTTGTGGTAATATTCAACCCCGCTGACGTTACGGCTCTCACAGCCCTTATCCATTCAGGCCTGAAGCCCGAGCAGCTCACTTCACTCGCAGCCCTCGACTCAACCCGTCTGCAGGAGGCTCTTGCAGCCGCATTCAAGGTTCAGCAGTGCAAAGTGACCGGCGCCTATACATACGGCGGCCACGGCGAGGCAATGGCAGTATTCGCATCAAAGGCGAAGATTGACGGCAAGCCTCTCAAGGATCTCAAGCTCAGTGCCAAGAAATGGGAGGAAATCAAGCTCGACACAGTTCAGGGCGGAAGCAAAATCATCAAACTCCGCGGACGCAGCTCGTTCCAGAGCCCTGCATACCAGGCCGTGAAGATGATCGAGGCCGCCATGGGCGGCAAGAAGTTCACCTGGCCCGCAGGCTGCTACGTGAACTGCGACAAATGCGGCTACAAGAACGTGATGATGGCTATGCCCACCACCATCGACGCAACAGGCGTCCACTACAAACAGCCCAAGGGAACCGCTCAGGAACTGGCAGACCTCCAGGCATCTTACGAGCACCTCTGCAAGATGCGTGAGGAGATAATCAACCTCGGCATTGTTCCTCCCGTAAAGGACTGGAAGAAACTCAACAAGAATCTGTAGTATACAGCTTAGTGCAGGACTACCACTTCAGGGGGCATAAACCATGATAAAAAGCCCCCTGAAGTGGTAGTCCTGCCGCTCCGGAAGCCTTATACCCTTCCCCAGGTTCCCGAAGTGTCACAGGTGTTTTTATATGATACATTCCGCAATTTTTAGTTAAATTTACGGGATATATGGATGACGTTCAGAAAGTGATTGCACGCCTGAAAGACAACCACCGCCTCAACTCTCTGGAATACAAGCAGTTACTCCTCGATAACAACACAGAGACCTGCTACTTGCTCAGGGAAGAGGCGAGGAAGGCGGCGCTTTCCGTATTCGGGAACGGGATATTTGTGAGAGGATTGATAGAAATCGGCAACCATTGCAGGAACAACTGCCTTTACTGCGGGATAAGGGCCGGGAACGCCAAAGTGCGGCGCTACCGCCTGGATAGGGAGGAAATCCTCGACTGCTGCAAACGGGGTTATAAACTGGGGTTCAGGACCTTCGTCCTTCAGGGAGGTGAGGATCCCGTCCAAAGCGATGAATGGTTGGAAGAGCTGATACGTTCCATCAAGGCAGCGCATCCGGATTGTGTCGTCACGCTGTCGCTTGGAGAGAGGTCGGAAGAGTCGTATCGCAGGCTGAAAGCCGCTGGCGCGGAAAGGTACCTGCTCCGACACGAGACCTTCAACCCCGAGCACTACGCACGGCTCCACCCAGCAGGGATGTCGAGAGAGAGACGACTGGAATGCATCGCAGCGCTGAAAAGGACAGAATACCAGACAGGGACAGGAATTATGGTGGGAAGCCCTTGGCAGACAATTGACAACATTGTGGAAGACCTTCTCTACATCCAGGAACTTCGTCCGGAAATGATAGGTATAGGGCCTTTCATCCACCACAGGGACACGCCCTTGGGGGATATGCCTGACGGCAGCGTGGAGAACTGTACCAAACTCATTTCCATCTTCCGCCTGATGGACCCGCAGGCTCTGATTCCGGCCACCACGGCGCTGGCGACGCTCGATCCCGAAGGAAGGAAGAAAGGAATACTGGCCGGGGCCAACGTAGTTATGCCCAACCTGTCGCCGGCCGCTGTCCGCAGGGATTATTCACTGTATGAAGGCAAGGCCTCCGACGGAGCGGAATCGGCCGAAGGCCTGAATGAATTGAGAAAAGAGCTGCAGAGCATAGGATATAAAATTGAGGAAAATGTATAACGCAAAGTCTCATATTGCAGAAGAATTCATCGACGACGCAGAGATACTTGAGACACTCGAATACGCCGCCCGGAACAGGAACAACAGACCTCTTGTCGAGAGCATTCTGGACAAAGCGGCCCTGTGCAAGGGACTCAGCCATCGCGAGGCGGCAGTACTGCTGGATTGTGAAATCCCTGACCTGGTGGAAAGGACCTTCGCCCTTGCCGAAGAGATAAAGCTCAAACTTTATGGCAACAGGATAGTGATGTTCGCTCCCCTGTACCTTTCGAATTACTGCGTAAACGGCTGCATCTACTGCCCGTATCACGCAAAGAACAGACATATACCCAGGAAGAAACTTTCCCAGGAGGAAATACGCCGTGAGGTGATTGCCCTGCAGGATATGGGCCACAAGAGGCTGGCCCTGGAACTGGGTGAACATCCGGTGGAGAACCCCATAGAATATGTTCTGGAATCCATAAAGACCATTTACGGCATTCATCACAGGAACGGTGACATACGCAGGGTGAACGTCAACATCGCCGCCACCACGGTCGAGAACTACCGCAAGCTCAAGGATGCCGGAATAGGTACCTATATCCTTTTTCAGGAGACATACGACAAGCGGAAATACCGGATTCTGCACCCCACAGGTCCCAAGAGCGACTACGCATATCACACCGAGGCAATGGACCGCGCCCGCGAAGGCGGCATAGACGATATGGGCATAGGCGTACTGTTCGGGCTGTCAGGATACCGTTATGATTTCACGGGACTGATGATGCACGCGGAACATATGGAGGCGGCCCTGGGAGTGGGACCCCATACCATCAGCGTACCGCGCATACGTCCTGCGGAGGATATCAATCCCAAGGAATTTTCGGATGCCGTGCCGGATGACAAGTTCCTGCACATCGTGGCGTGTATACGCTGCGCCGTACCCTACACCGGAATGATTATCTCGACCAGGGAATCAAGGAAGGTGAGGGAAAGGGTACTGGACCTGGGCATTTCACAGATAAGCGGAGCCTCGAGGACAAGCGTCGGAGGTTACACGGAAGAGGAGAGGGATGAGGATACCGCACAGTTCGACCTTGCCGACAAGCGCACTTTGGACGAGGTAGTGAAATGGCTCATTGAACTCGGATATATCCCCAGTTTCTGTACGGCATGCTATCGTGCCGGCAGGACGGGAGAGAGATTCATGAAGATATGCAAGGGCGGCAAAATACAGGACTGCTGCACCCCGAATGCAATACTGACACTCAAGGAGTACCTGCTGGACTATGCATCCCCCGAATGCCGCAAGGCCGGAGAGGAACTTATCGGCAGAGAATTGGAAAAGATTGAAAACGAAGCGTTGCGCTCTTCCCTAGCCAGGGACCTCCTAAGCCTTGAAGAAGGAAAACGTGACCTAAGATACTGATATGACAACGGCGCCCGAATCACAACGTCTGCACATAGTTCTGGCAGGTAATCGGAACAGCGGCAAATCATCCCTGCTCAACGCCGTCGCAGGGCAGCAGACCGCCATAGTATCCGATACCCCCGGCACGACCACGGACAGGGTCAGCAAGCCTATGGAAATCATAGGGCTGGGACCTTGCGTGCTGATAGACACGGCAGGTCTTGACGACTGCGGCGAACTCGGGCTCAAACGAGTACAGGCCAGCGCCGATGCACTTAAAACGGCTGACATCGTACTGATTGTGCTCGATGCACAGGAAGGCGTGATTCCGGAAATTCCCGGAATTGCAGGCTCAGGCAATACCCATAACCGTGTACCGGTGCTGCCGGTAATAAACAAGGCTGACCTTTGTGATTCCGAAGACCTCGACACCCTTGCCGCCGAAGCGGAAAAGAAGTTCGGCAGAAAGGCGACTGTGACCAGCGCATTGAAACATACCGGAATACAGGAACTCATACAGACAATACGGGAATCCATCCCGGAAGACTGGGACTCTCCCCTGCTGACGGCCGGCCTGCTTGAAGAAGGGGACCTTGCCCTGCTGGTGATGCCGCAGGACAGGCAGGCACCAAAAGGCCGTCTGATACTTCCCCAGCAGCAGACCATACGCGAACTGCTGGACAGGAAGTGCCGTGTCGTCTGTTGCGATGATGACACCTTGCAGACGACTCTCAACACTCTTAACGAACCGCCGAAGGCAATCATCGCCGATTCCCAAGTGATGGACAGAGTGCATAAACTCAAGCCTGAAGGCACTGCGCTGACATCCTTTTCCATACTGCTTGCTGCGGCCAAGGGCGACATTGAATATTTCAAGGAGAGCGCAAAGACCATAGACTCCCTGACTCCCCATTCCAGGGTGCTGATAGCCGAAGCCTGCACGCACGTGCCTGTGTCCGAAGACATAGGCCGGGTACAGATACCCCGTCTGCTGCGTTCCAAAGCCGGCCAAGGGCTAAGCGTAGAGGTGGTTTCTGGCAGGGACCTCCCCGAAGACTTAAGGGGGTACGACCTTGTGATACATTGCGGAGCCTGTATGTTCAACCGCCGCTATGTACTGTCGCGCGTGCAACAGGCCAAAGCCCAGGGCATACCGATGACAAACTACGGAATAACAATAGCATATATCAAAAACCTTTTATAATAATGAAAATCTCATCATTGAAAGATCTCGAGCGGATCAAGGCGGAAGGAGAAGCCCGCTTCCTTGAGAAAGGAGACGGGAAGCTCCAGATTCTGACCTGCGGAGGAACCGGATGCAAGGCTTCCGGCAGCGACTCCATCGCAAAGAAAATGAAGGCCTGTCTGGAACGTTACGGCGTGGCCGACAAGGTTGAAGTCATCACTACAGGCTGTTTCGGATTCTGCGAGAAGGGCCCCATAGTGAAGGTTATGCCGGACAATACCTTCTACACCAAGGTGACACCGGAGGATGCCGAAGAAATCATCAGGGAACACATTATCGGCGGGAAAAAGGTGCAGAGGCTCCTGTACGTGGATCCCGAAACCAAAGAGGCGGTAAGCGACTCCAAGCATATGAACTTCTACCGCAAGCAAGTCCGAATAGCCCTGAGGAACTGCGGTCTCATCGATCCGGAGAACATAAAAGAGTATATTGCCAGGGACGGATACAGCGCTCTGGCGGACTGCCTGCTCCACAAGACACCCGCAGAGGTGATTGACGTCGTGAAGCGGAGCGGACTCCGCGGCCGCGGCGGCGCAGGCTTCCCCACCGGCAGCAAATGGGAATTTGCCGGCAAGAGCAAATCTGACATAAAATACGTGGTCTGCAATGCCGACGAGGGCGATCCCGGCGCATTCATGGACCGCTCCATAATGGAAGGCGATCCCAACTCCATCATCGAAGCAATGGCCATCTGCGGCTATGCCATAGGTGCGAAATACGGACTCATATATGTCAGGGCCGAATATCCGCTGGCCATACACAGGCTTCAGACAGCAATTGGCCAGGCACACGAACTAGGCCTTCTGGGCGAGAATATCCTGGGTACCGGTTTCGACTTCGACATCACCATACGCTACGGTGCAGGTGCATTCGTATGCGGTGAGGAGACGGCGCTCATCCACTCGATGGAGGGCAAACGCGGCGAGCCTACGCTGAAACCGCCGTTCCCCGCTGTCGAGGGTTACAAGAAATACCCCACCAACGTGAACAACGTGGAGACCTGGGCAAACATACCGGTAATTTTCCAGAAAGGCGCAGACTGGTTCGCATCCATAGGCACAGAGAAATCCAAGGGTACGAAGGTGTTCGCTCTGGCCGGAAAGATAAACAACGTAGGCCTCATCGAGGTCCCTATGGGAACAACACTGCGTGAAGTCATCTATGAGATAGGAGGCGGTATCAAGAACGGCAAGAAATTCAAGGCCGTACAGACCGGCGGTCCTTCCGGAGGTTGCCTCACCGAGAAGCATCTGGACATACCCATCGACTACGAGAGCCTCGGTGCAGCCGGTTCGATGATGGGCTCCGGCGGTATGATTGTGATGGATGAGGACAACTGTATGGTACAGGTTGCCCGGTTCTATCTCGGATTCATTGTAGAGGAATCCTGCGGAAAGTGCGTTCCCTGCCGCATAGGCAACAAGAGGATGCTGGAGATTCTGGACAGGATAGTGGCCGGAAACGGCACCCTGGAGGATCTCGACAAGCTGGAGGAACTGGCGCAGGTCATCAAGGACACGGCTCTCTGCGGACTGGGCCAGACATCACCCAACCCCGTCCTTTCCACCCTGACCAACTTCAGGGACGAATACGTGGAGCACGTCGTGGACAAGAAATGCCGCGCAAAGCAGTGTATGTCAATGCTTCAGTACACCATCAACCAGAGCAACTGCGTCGGTTGCCATCTGTGCGCCAAGAACTGCCCCGCCGATGCGATTACGGGCGTGTTGAAACAGCCTCACACGATTGACCAGAAAAAGTGTATCAAGTGCGGTACCTGTATGAACAACTGCCGTCTGCACGCCATCTCACTCAAATAGTACAGTTATGGAAAAGAATATGATCAACCTTACCATAGACAACCGCCCCGTTTCAGTGGAGAACGGGACAACGATACTCGACGCCGCCAAATCCTGCGGCATCGAACTCCCCACCCTGTGCCACATAAACCTGAACGGCACCTGCGTGAACAATCATCCCGCATCCTGCCGAATGTGCGTGGTTGAGGTTGCCGGCAGAAGGAATCTCGCCCCTGCCTGCGCCACAGCCTGTATGGAAGGGATGGAGGTGCACACCAACACTCTGAGAGTGCTCAAGGCCCGCAGGACTGTCCTCGAGTTGATTCTTTCGAACCATCCTCACGACTGCCTCACTTGCGCCAAATCCGGAAACTGCGAACTCCAGGACCTTACAAGGAAACTGAAGATCCACGACATCCCCTTCGACGGCGGAGAGAAATCCTGCTACGAGGTGGAGAAGACCGTTTCCATAATCCGTGATATGAACAAATGCATACTCTGCCGCCGCTGCGAGACAATGTGCAACGAGGTGCAGACCGTAGGTGCCATAGGCGCAAGGGGCAGAGGATTCGAGACCACCATCTCACCCGCCTTCGGAAAGAAACTCGCCGACAGCGAGTGTACGTATTGCGGCCAGTGCGTCGCGGTATGCCCCGTAGGAGCCCTTACCGAAAAGGACAATACAGGCAGGCTCATCAGGGACCTCGCCAATCCGGACAAGATTGTGGTGGTGCAGACCGCGCCTGCAGTGCGCGTGGCAATAGGAGAGGAATTCGGAAATCCCGCAGGCACCATCGTGACCGGGAAACTTGCCACCGCCCTGAGGAAACTCGGTTTCGACTATGTCTTCGACACCGATTTTGCGGCCGACATCACCATTATGGAAGAGGGCTCCGAACTGCTCGAACGCCTGAACGCCTTCCTGGCCGGAGACAAGAACGTGCGTCTTCCCATTCTTACCTCCTGCTGCCCGGCCTGGGTCAACTTCTTCGAACATAACTTCCCCGACCTGCTGGACATTCCGTCAACAGCACGCTCTCCCCAGCAGATGTTCGGCTCCATAGCCAAGACATACTGGGCCGAGAAGATGGGCATAGCAAGGGAAAAGATTGTTGTAGTCTCCGTAATGCCCTGCCTTGCAAAGAAATACGAATGCGGACGCGAAGAATTCAAGGTTAACGGTAATCCTGACGTGGATTATTCTCTGTCAACCAGGGAACTCGCCGCTCTCATCAAAGAGGCCAACATCGACTTCAACGCTCTGGAGGATTCCGATTTCGATATGCCGCTGGGAGCATCCACAGGTGCTGCCGTAATCTTCGGAGCCACGGGTGGCGTAATGGAAGCCGCCCTGCGCACCGCATATGAGCTGCACACAGGCAAGACTCTCGGCAAAGTCGAATTCACACAGGTCAGGGGTCTTGAAGGTATGCGCAAGGCTTCAGTGGATATGGACGGATTCGAACTGAAAGTCGGAATCGCCCACGGACTCGGAAACGCCCGCAAACTCCTGGAGGAGATCAGGGCCGGCAAGAGCGAATACCACGCCATAGAGATAATGGCCTGCCCGGGCGGTTGCATCGGAGGTGGCGGACAGCCTCTGCACCACGGCAACATCGAGGTGATAAAGGCACGCTGCAATGCCGTCTATCGTGAGGATGAGGGCAAGCCGATGCGCAAGTCCCACGAGAACCCCTATATCCAGAAGTTATACGAAGAGTATCTGGGCAAGCCCCTTTCCGAAAAGGCACACGCGCTGCTCCATACCGAATACTTTGACAAATCAGAATAAGAACCATGGAAAACAATAAAATATCCTGCTCGGCAGTCGCAGCCATCAAGGAAATCTGCGCCAAGCACAACAATGACGCCGGAGAGCTCATAAACATATTGCACGAGATACAGAACACTCTCGGCTATCTGCCCACAGAGGTCCAGGAACTGGTCGCAAAGAACCTGGGCATACCCGTAAGCCGTGTAAACGGAGTGGTTACCTTCTACGCCTTCTTCACCGAAAAGCCCAAGGGCAAACATCCCGTTTCCGTATGTCTCGGTACTGCTTGCTATGTACGCGGTTCCGACAAGGTGCTGGAAGAGGTGAAGAACGTGCTCGGAATCGAAGTGGGCCAGACCACGCCGGACGGAATCTTCTCCCTGGACTGCCTGCGCTGCGTGGGTGCCTGCGGACTTGCACCCGTGTTGACCATAGGCGGCAAGGTCTTCGGCAACGTGGACCCCAAAAACGTAAGGAAGATTCTTGAAAGCGAAGAATTCAAGGAAAACTGACAAAGACATCGACCATGAACACTCTGATTACAATTCTCGCAAGCATTGTCGTCTTCGGCACTAATTCCACGAGTCTCGTCCTTGACGCCGAAAAAGGAAGGGAAGCAGCCATCGTCTATTACGGTTCATCCCTGTCCGAGGCCGACAGCCAGACTCTTCTGAAGTCAGGTTACCGTCCCGGCAGCCTGTATCCGGCATTCGGATTGAAAGGGACACAGGAGCCCGCAATCAGCGTCATCCAGTATGACGGAAACGTAACGCTGGACCTCAAAGTACAGGATGTGAAACGTAAAAGATGGGACGGAGGTGAAATCCTTACTGTCACCAGCATTGACCCGGTTTACAACATACAGGTCAACAACGTTTTCAAAAGCTATCTTCAGGAAGACCTGATAGAGTTCTGGGCCGAAATCACCAATGGCTGTCGAAAGGACGTCGTACTGACGCGATACTATTCCGGCCACCTGCCCCTGAGAAGGTCTGACGTATGGATTTCCACTTTGTACGGAACATGGGCGAACGAAGGTCGCGTATGCGAAGAAAAACTGCTTCCCGGGCTCAGACTCATCAAGAATATGGACGGCATCCGCAACTCCCACACCTCCCACGCTGAGGCTATGATCAGCCTCGACGGCAAGGCCAAGGAAAATGAAGGCAGGGTGATAGGACTGGCTCTTGAATGGGGTGGCAACTACGAGCTGCGTTTCCAGACCGACGATACGGACTATCATCACATATTCGCCGGAATATGCCCGGACAACGCACCTTACACCCTAGGCAGGAACGAAACTTTCACCACTCCCGCAATGGCAATAAGTTATTCTGCAGAAGGCCTGAGCGGAGTGAGCCGCAATTTCCACAAGTGGGGACGCAAGTACCGTCTCGCCCACGGAGACAGGGAGCGTAAAGTGCTGCTGAACAGCTGGGAAGGAGTGTATTTCGATATCAACGAGCCGGGAATGGACCAGATGATGGGCGACATAGCCTCGATGGGCGGAGAACTTTTCGTAATGGATGACGGATGGTTTGGAGACAAATATCCCAGGAAGGATGACTGCAGTTCGCTCGGAGACTGGGTGGTGGACAAGAACAAACTGCCCGGAGGCGTTGCCAAACTCGTGCAGATGGCCGATAATCACGGCATACGATTCGGTATATGGATTGAGCCGGAGATGACCAACAGCATCAGCGAACTGTACGAGAAACACCCCGACTGGGTGCTCAAGGCCGCAGGAAGGGATGAGGTTTACGGACGCGGCGGCACACAGCTGGTGCTCGATATGACCAATCCCGCAGTCCAGGACTTCGTTTTCGGCGTTGTGGATGGTCTGATGACCGAAAATCCCAAGATAGACTACATCAAATGGGATTCCAATATGAACATCAGCGCCTATGGAAGCCAATACCTGAAGAACCAGACACATCTGGACATCGAGTACTGGCGCGGCTTTGCAAAGACAATGGACAGAATCAGAGCGAAATACCCCGACGTTACCATACAGGCCTGCGCCAGCGGAGGCGGCAGGGCCAACTGGGGCGTATTACCGTGGTTCGATGAATTCTGGACCAGTGACAACACCGATGCCTTGCAGCGCATTTTTATGCAGTGGGGAACCTCCTATTTCTTCCCTGCAATTGCAATGGCATCCCACATCAGTGCCACTCCCAACCATACCGTGTTCCGCACAACCTCCATCAAATACCGCTGCGACGTGGCGATGAGCGGTCGTCTCGGAATGGAGATACAGCCCAAGAACATGACGGATTTCGAGAAGACAGTCAGCCGTCAGGCCATCAGCGACTACAAGAGAATACGTCCCGTGGTGCAGTTCGGCGACATCTACCGTCTGGTTTCACCCTACGACGGCAAGGGACACGCCTCAATGATGTACGTCACCCCTGAAAAGGACAAGGCCGTATTCTACTGGTGGAAAATAGCCAATTTCTACAATGAGCACTTCCCCAGGGCATTGTTTGCCGGTCTGAATCCCGACAAGTCATACCGCGTGGAAGAGCTCAACCGCATCGACCTAACTCCCCTTCCCTACGAAGGCAAGACCTTCACGGGCAAGTTCCTTATGGAAAACGGGCTGGAGATTCCGGCGGACAACAATACTGAGCACCATCTGAAGAGTGACTGGAGCAGCAGGGTGCTGTATCTTGTCGCCCAATAGCGGCCATAAAATCAGGAAGCCGGTTGTATTACGAGGTCGGTGTTCCCGACGTGGACAAGGATATCCCCCGTTCCTCCGCTGACTGAACGCACAAGAATCTGCGCACGGCCTGCAAAAGGCTTGATGACAAGGCTGTTGGAAGTATCCGACGGCCTTTCCTTTTCCTTGAATCCGGGGTCACCGTTGCCCCAGCCCAGCAGGCAGGCACCATCCACCGTTACTGAAAGTTCCTCCTCGTGGGAAAATACGTCGATTACCACAACATCCTGTCCGTCGGGACGCAGCGTAAGCTTTGAAGGAACGAGAGTCGTTGAAGACGGATCCTCGGGAACAGCCTTTTCCTCTCCCCACAGCTTGTAGGCCTGATACTTGGGGAAACCGCAGTAGTCGAACAGACCGAACTGCGAGCCTGTCGCCGGCCAGGACATAGGATTGGGCTCTCCCCGGTAATCGAAGCCCGTCCAATAGAAAACACCCGCAGTCCATTCACGTGAACTGTAGAATTTCCAACCTGTATTGAAATCCGTAGTGTCCTTGAGCGCCGCCATCCAGCCTTTCTCCGGAACGGTGACGTCGTGGCCGCGCGTACCGCAGCCCGTTGTCTCCTCCGTGCCTATCGCACTGCGACGGGGATTCTTCTTATGATCCTGGTCCACGGGATTCTGCACTATGTAGTTGTAGCCGGGGACATCGACATAATCATTTATCTGATACTCGCTGCTGCTTCCATAGGTCGTAAGACGGGTAGAGTCGAGACGATGGGCCAGCTCCACCATACGCCTTGTGACGCCTGGACCAATGCCGCGTCCGCCCCATTCCTCGTTGCCAATGCTCCAGGCAATGATGCAGGGATGATTGATGTCCCTCATTATCATATCCTCGAAAAGCTGCAGATGCTCCTGCGTGGAACCTATCTGGCGGTTCTCGTCTATGAAGAGCATACCCAACTCGTCACAAACGTCGAGCAATGCGGGAGATGCCGGTCCGTGCGAACTGCGTATAGCATTGAACCCGAATTCCTTAAGCCTCAACACGCGATATCGCAGCAGCTCTTCGGGAATACCCGTGCCCACTCCTGCGTGATCCTGATGCATGTTCGCACCCTTCAGGAAGACCTTTTTCCCGTTCAGAAGGAAACCGTGGTCAGGGTCGAAACACAGCTGTCTCACCCCGTAGCGGAAAGTATGGACATCCGACAGTACACCTTTATAATATAAGGATATCTCCACGGTGTACAGATACGGGTCCTCGACACTCCAGAGATGAGTCATTTTCGAAACCTTACGTCCCTCCGCATCATAATAGGCAATCTTGGATTCCACCGCTTTCCTGTCGGCACCGGTTGCCATACAGCAGTCGAAGGTCAGTTTTCCGTCACGCATCACGACGGAATAGGGCTTGACGGCCGCAGGACCGCAGGTACGCAGCCACACGTTCCTGTATATACCCGCTCCCTCATAGAACCAGCCTTCCTCTACAGAGGCGTCACAGCGCACCGTAATGACATTGTCCCCGCCGTAATTGAGGTAATCGGTGATGTCGTATGTCCTGGAAATGTATCCGCTCTCTTCGCTGCCTACATAGAAGCCGTTACAGTAGATACGGCTGTCACGGAATATGCCCTCGAACTCGATGAACACCTGTTTGCCCTTTTCTTCGACCGGAATCTGCAGATGCTTGCGGTACCATCCTACTGAATTGGCAGGATATTTCCAACCCACACATTTGTATCCGTGGGAATGGGATGCCTCCCCGCTGAAGGGAAGGTCCACCACCCAGTCGTGAGGCAGGCTGACTTTATGCCACGATGAATCATCGAACAGGGGCCATACCGGACCGCGGTTGTGGTCGGACGAGCCCACCTTGGCCATTGTGGTGAAATACTCAGTATTGTGACCGTAGTCCAGTGCCGGATCCGTATTGCCAAGGGCAAAGGTCCAGTCGTTGTTCAGCAGAATTCCTCCGAAAAGAAGTGCAATCAGGAAGTTCATATCATTATCACTGTTTTGACAAATTTAACATTTTTCTATGATATTGCACAAAACGAAGGCCGGCCAGAAAAAACTTTCTGACCGGCCTGCTGTTATCGTATCCCTGTACGGATTAGTCGTTCAGGCTGAAACGCTTGAATATAACGATCTTCGCTTCGGGATCAACGGATTTCATATGGTCCTTGACAGACACCTTGCCATCACCCATCTGATACTCCTGCTCCTCAAGGGTGTTCTCCTTGAAGAACTTGGCAACGCGGCCGTTGGCAATCTGCTCAATCATCTGGGCAGGGAGGTTCTTTGCTTTTTCCTCACCTACGGTCTTGATGATTTCGCGGGCCTGGGCAGCCTGCTCAGCGGTGATCCAGCCTTTGGTCTGGTTGGACTCGATATGGTCTTCGCTGTCGACGTGAGCGGGGTTGATGCCGGCTTTCTTGAGAGCAGCCTCGATAGCCTTCTTAACCTGCTCTTCCTTTGTCTTCTCGATGGCAACGGCCTTCTCCTGCTCAACTACCTCCTTAGGGCAGTCAGCTGCGCTGATTGATACGGGTTTCATTGAAGCCACCTGCATTGCAACGCCTTTGGCGAGGTCTGTGATGACGGATTTGTTGAAACCTACAACAGCGGAAAGCTTGCCGTTGATGACGTGGTTGTAAACAACTACGTGATCGGCAGTCGCCGTGGTATAGAAAGCAAGGCTGTGTTTTTCGCCTGTCTTTCCAGTCTGCTCGGTGATTGCAGCCTCAATGGTCTGACCGTTTGAGAGCCTGCAGGCGAGGAGAGCCTCAGTGTCGGCAGGGAAATTCTCGATGGCGGTCTTTGCAATCTCATCGGCGAGTTTCTGGAAATCGGCATTCTTTGCAACGAAATCGGTCTCGCAGCCGAGAGCCACGATGACTGCTTTCTTCTTTGCCTCATCGGTAAGGGCGATAACCTTTCCTTCAGCAGTTGTGCGGTCTGCACGTTTCTCGGCAACGAGCTTACCCTTCTCACGGATAATCTCCTTTGCGCGCTCGAAATCACCGTTTGCCTCAACAAGGGCCTTCTTGCAGTCCATCATACCTGCGGAAGTCATGTCACGCAGTTTCTTTACATCTAATGCTTTGATTTCCATAACTATTCAGCTTTAGGCTCTTCTGCCTTCTTGGTTGTTTTCCTTGTGGTTGTCTTCTTGGCAGGCTTTTTCTCCTCTGCAGGAGCTTCAGCGGCAGGCTCTGCAGTTTCAGCTGCGGGCTCGGCAACGCTCTCGGCTACAGGCTCCTCTACGGGAGCGGGAGTCTCTGCGGCTGTTTCCTCTGCGGGCTTCTCTGCGGCAGTCTTGCGGCTGCGGAGCTTCTTGCCTGCGGGAGCTGCGGTAGTTTCTGCAGTCTCACCATCCTCTGCACCTTCTTTGTCTTTTTCGAGTTTGCGCTCTTCAAGACCCTCATTGATGGCTGCACAGATGGCATCCATAATGATGGCAATACTCTTTGTGGCATCGTCATTAGCGGGGATCACGTAATCAATCGGAGTAGGGTCGCAGCAAGTATCAACCATTGCGATTACGGGAATGCTGAGGCGGTTGGCCTCCTTGACGGCGTTGATTTCTTTCTGAACGTCAATTACGAAAAGTGCTGAAGGGAGACGGTTGAGGTCCTTGATTGAACCAAGGTTCTTCTCGAGTTTCGCCCTCTGGCGTGTAACCTGAAGGCGCTCGCGTTTTGCCAAAGTGTCGAAGGTTCCATCTTCAATCATCTTGTCGATGGTATTCATTTTCTTGACTGCCTTGCGTATGGTCATGAAGTTGGTGAGCATTCCACCGGGCCAGCGCTCAGTCACGTAAGGCATTCCGACAGCGGCTGCCTTCTCGGCAACGATGTCCTTAGCCTGTTTCTTTGTGGCGACGAACAGGATCTTGCGACCGCTGCGTGCAAGCTGTTTGGCGGCAGCTGCAGCCTCGTCGATTTTTACTATACTTTTATGCAGGTCGATGATGTGGATTCCTTTCTGCTGGTCGAAGATATAAGGGGCCATCTTGGGATTCCACTTGCGTGCCATGTGTCCGAAGTGAACACCTGCATCAAGCAATTCTTGGAAATTTGTTCTAGGCATTTCTGTTAATTTTTTAAAGTTTTTTTCATCTGCTCAGGTAGCGGCTGCGCCGGTCCTGGCGATTGTTGCGGTCCGGGCAATCCAGAGTAGTTCCGGGAGGCTCACGCCTGCTGAAAGTCTCTGACATTTGGTCCCGAGCCAGCGGATTGTCGGTAAATCAGTCTAACGTTTAGAGAACTGGAAGCGACGACGGGCACCGGGCTGGCCGGGCTTCTTGCGCTCCACCTCACGAGCGTCGCGTGTCAGCATACCTGCAGCCTTGAGAGCGGGGCGGTAAGCCTCACTGTCCACCTCGCAAAGAGCGCGGGCGATACCAAGGCGCAGAGCTTCAGCCTGACCTTTGATTCCACCTCCGTCGAGGTTGGCCTTGATGTCAAACTGACCTGCAGTACCGGTGATTTCGAAAGGCTGGCAAACGATGTACTGGAGTGACTCCTCCTTGAAGTAATCGTTGAGCTCACGGTCATTGATGACGACTTTGCCTTTTCCTGCGGTAATGTAGACGCGAGCAACTGCTGATTTACGTCTTCCAAGGGCGTTTGTAATTTTCATGCTCTGCATTTTTACATTTCGTTAAACTTAAGTTCTTTGGGTTTCTGTGCCTGGTGGGGATGCTCGGGACCTGCATAAAGGAACAGGTTGTTGATGAGCTTGTTACCAAGGCGTGTCTTGGGCAGCATACCCTTGACAGACATCCTGAGGAGTTCGGTAGGTTTCTTGGCGAGCAACTCTTTGGGCGTGGTGAAACGCTGTCCACCGGGATAACCGGTATAGCGGATGTACACGCGGTCGGTCATTTTCTTGCCTGTGAGCCTTACCTTGTCGGCGTTGACGATGATGACGTTGTCACCACAATCCACGTTGGGGGTGAAGCTGGGTTTGTTCTTACCGCGGAGGATAATTGCAACCCTGCTGGCGAGACGGCCGAGCACAAGATCAGTCGCGTCGATCACATACCACTCCTTCTTTACTTCTGCGGGTTTCACAGAAATAGTTTTGTAGCTTAGTGTGTCCACTGTCTTGAAATTTTTGGTTAATACTTAATAATTACTGCGTTCCCTATTTTCCATAGGGGGTGCAAAGGTAGTAATTATATTTGTATCTACCAAAATTTTCAGGCTCCTTTGTCGCACAGATACTTGATGCGGACGACTCTCAATTCCAGATCGGAATAGCTGTCTTCACCGAGTTTTTCCCTGGCCTCCCTCAGGCTGTCGCTTTCTGCCTCGGTGTCGAAATAGTCATAAAGCTCATCCACGACATCGGGATCAAGCTCTTCTTCTATATAGTAATCGAGATTGAGACGCGTGCCCGAATACACTATGGATTCCACCTCCGAAAGAAGCTGGCCCATATCCATACCGAGATTGCGGGCAATGTCATCCAAAGGAATCCTGCGGTCGATATTCTGGATTACGGATATCTTGTTGGGCGATTTGGCGGCAGTCGACTTGAGAACGAAGTCATCGGGGCGTTCTATCTCATTTTCCAAGACATATTTTCCTATGAGCCTGATGAATTCTCCACCGAATTTCTGGGCTTTCCCTTCACCCACACCCTGACACTTGCGGAGCTCGTCCATAGTGACCGGATACATTATGCTCATATCTTCGAGCGAGGGGTCCGAGAAAATCACCCAGGGCTGCAGTTTGAGCCTGCGGGACAGGTCCTTGCGCAAGTCCTTGAGCATCGACAACAGCATGAGGTCACCGCCCCCGCTGCCTTCCCTTGCTGCAGCCGCAGACATCGAATCGTCGTCCTCGTCGTCGCTTGCCGAGAACTCCTTCTCTTCGCTGAGCATTATGGTGTACGGAGCCTCCAGGAACTTCCTTCCCGCCTCGGTCGCGGATATCAGCCCGTAACTTTCTATCTCCTTGTCAAGCAGATGCATAAGCACTCCCTGCCTTATGACGCCAGTCCAATATTTGATGTCATGGCCTTCCCCGGCACCGAACATTTTCAATTCGTCATGGCGGTAACTCTTGATAATGGAATTCTCCTCACCGGTCAGAATCATTGCAAGATGTTCCGTCTTGAAACGTTCAGGCAGCGAGGCAACCAGTTTCAGCACCGTGGTCAGATCTTCCTTTCCGTCATAATGGGCCTTGGGATGCAGGCAGTTGTCACAGTTGCCGCAGTTATCCTCCGCATAATCCTCGCCGAAATAGTTCAGCAGCAACTTTCTCCGACATTGTGACGACTCTGCATAAGAGGCCGTCTCCATCAGCAGCTGCTTGCCGATTTCCTGCTCGGCCACAGGTTTGCCCTGCATGAATTTTTCCAGCTTCTGGATATCCTTGTAACTGTAAAACGTTATGCAATAGCCCTCTTCGCCGTCCCTGCCTGCGCGGCCTGTCTCCTGATAGTAGCCCTCGAGAGACTTGGGTATGTCATAATGTATTACAAAACGCACGTCCGGCTTGTCTATGCCCATTCCGAAGGCAATGGTAGCCACTATCACGTCTATTTCCTCCATCAGGAAAGCATCCTGGTTTTCGGAACGGACCTTGGCATCCAGCCCGGCGTGATAAGGCAGGGCCTTGATGCCGTTGACCTGCAGGAGCTGAGCCATCTCCTCCACTTTCTTGCGGCTGAGGCAGTAAATGATGCCGCTCTTGTGGGGATGCGACCTGATGAACCTGATTATATCGCGTTTGGGATCGGATTTCTCACGTATCTCATAATACAGGTTGGGGCGGTTGAAGGATGACTTGAACACCATCGCATCCATCATCCCGAGATTCTTCTGTATGTCGGACTGCACCTTGGGCGTGGCAGTGGCCGTAAGGGCTATCATCGGAGCCCTGCCTATCTCATCCACAATCTTGCGTATCCTTCTGTATTCGGGACGGAAATCGTGGCCCCACTCGGATATGCAGTGAGCTTCGTCTATGGCAAAGAAAGAAATGTTTATCTCCCTCAGAAGCATTATGTTCTCCCATTTGGTAAGGGACTCGGGAGCAACGTACAGCAGTTTCGTGACACCATTCAATATATCAGCCTTCACCTCGTCTATCTGCTGGCGGGAAAGGGAGGAGTTGAGAAAATGCGCTATCCCCTCGTTGCCGCTCACAAATCCTCTGATGGCATCCACCTGATTCTTCATCAGTGCAATTAGAGGTGATATCACGATTGCCGTACCGTCCATCAGCAGAGCCGGCAGCTGGTAGCAAAGGGACTTTCCTCCTCCGGTAGGCATAAGGACGAACGCGTCACCACCGTTACACAGGTGTTGTATGACACGCTCCTGATCCCCCTTGAAATTGTCGTATCCGAAGAATTCTCTGAGCTTTGCGTGTATCTCAACTGAGGTAATGGCCATCTGCACAACAATTATTAGTATAAAGTTACACAAAAAATCGTATATTTGCACGATTTTGAATTTTTTTTAACAAAATACAATTATGAAAACAATCAAATTTCTTGCAATCTCAGCGCTGGCAGTTGCCATGATGGCCTCTTGCAAAAACGCCCCAAAGGTTGACGCTCCCATTCCCACAGGTGCCGAAATCGATTCAGTAAGCTACCTTATCGGTGTGAATTTCGGCTATTTCATCAAAGCCAACAATTTCGCCGAAGAACTCGGCGACCTCAATTTCTCACAGATAAAGAAGGGTATGTCTGATTTCATCGCCGCTCAGGGCCAGATGGGCTCAGAGGAGTTCAACGCCGGCTTCAAGATCAGCCCCGACAAGATGAATGAGGTGTTCAACAACTTCATCACAAAACGCAACCAGTACGTTGCCGCCGTCAACCTCAAGGAAGGTCAGGATTTCCTCGAGAAACTCTACAACGAGGGCGGTATCGAGAAGACCGAGAGCGGTCTTCTCTACCAGATTCTCGAAGACGGTGATGACGTGAAAGCCGGTCCCGCCGATACTGTATGGTGCCACTACACCGGTACCCTCATCGACGGTACCAAGTTCGACGGCACAGAGCCCGACGGTGAGCCCGCACGCTTCACTCTCGACAGGGTCATCAAAGGCTGGACAGAGGGTATGCAGCTCGTAGGCCAGGGTGGCAAGATCAAACTCTACATCCCCGCCGATCTCGCATACGGCGAGCGCCCCATGGGAGGCACCATCAAACCCAACAGCACACTCATCTTCGACGTGGAGATCACCAAGGTGGGCAAGAAACCCGTTGCTGCAGAAGAGTAATCGGTTGCAATCGAACACCATAAGAAGCCGGTCAAATAGCAATTTTGGCCGGCCTCTTTGTATATGTTTGCTACAAAAACATTACAGATATCGGTAGGAAATGTGGTACTATGTATTGCAAGGTACTAAAATATTACCTACATTTGTAGCACGTAAAAAAAGAGAGAAATGAAAAAAACAGTTACTATGGGCCTCGGTGGCCGCAATTTCACTATTGACGATGATGCCTACAACCGTCTCGACACATATCTGAATGATTATGCAGCTACTCTTCAGACTGACAAGGACGAGGTTATGGAGGAAATCGAGATGCGCATTGCTGACCTGTTCCGCGAAAAACTGGGAGGCAGGGACGTTGTCGATATATCCATGGTCGAAGAGGTGGCAAAACAACTCGGGCTCCCCGATGCCGACAATGCCGAAAAAGGGCAGCATGCCCCCGGAAGCAAGTGCGAGAACACAGACGGTCATACCGTCCACAAGTTCTTCAGGGATACGGACGACAGGAAGATAGGTGGCGTATGCAGCGGAATGGCAGCATATTTCGACGTGGACGTAGTGCTCATCCGCATAGTCTTCCTCATCCTGATATTCTTCGGAACACTTGGTCTGTGGTTTTACCTCATCTGCTGTCTCGTGGCTCCGTCCGCTTATACAGCCAGCGAGAAATGTCAGCTCAGGGGTATACCCTGCACCGCAGAGAATCTGAAAAGGTTCACGACCACTGTCCGCTAGAGTGGCACACTACCGATACTTTATGGAGAAAATAACTGAAAGCAATCAGACGCAGATGCGTCGCGGCGTTCTGGAATACAGCATTCTGCTGATTCTGGAAAAGAACGACGAATACGCGTCCTCCATCATTCAGAAGCTGAAGGATGTGAACATCATAGTGGCGGAAGGGACCACCTATCCCCTGCTGGCAAGGCTCAAGAACCTCGGCATGCTGTCATACAGATGGGAGGAGTCATTGCAGGGGCCGCCAAGGAAATACTACACCATAACGGAAATCGGCAAGAAACAGCTGAAGGAACTCGATTCCGTATGGGAGGACCTCGCAGGCGCAATCAAGAAACTCAAGGATTAATCAAGCGATATGAACAGGACTTTGTCAGTCAATGTGGGGGGTTACGCCTTCACTATAGAGGAGAATGCCGCCGGGATGCTGGAGACATATCTGGATGAAATACGCCGTATCTTTCAGGATAACGGCAATTCCGCAGAAATAATGGCAGACATAGAAAACCGCATAGGAGAACTCCTGGCGGAGACTAAAGGCGGATACGAATTCATTACTGCGGGAATGGTCGAGACCGTCAGACAGCGTATCGGCAATCCGTCGGACATCAAAGACGGAGAGGGCGGCACGGACTCAGACAGCCAGGATGACGCCAAAATCAAGAAACGTCTTTACCGCGATCTCGACAACAAGAACGTAGGAGGCGTGTGCAGCGGGCTTGCCGCTTATTTCGGCACGGATGTAGTCTGGTTCCGCATAGCATGGATGGTCCTGCTCATCGGCGGCCTGTTTCTTGACGGAAAGTGGGTGTTCAAGGATGGAATATTGTTTCTATACACCATATTGGCATATTGCGTGCTGTGGATATGTATCCCCTGCGCCAGGACCGTGAAACAGAAATGCGAAATGAACGGAGCTCCCGTCAAACTGGCCCATTATATGGATTATGTGCCTGAAAAGGAAGAGGTCAGGAAATATCACCGCCCCATTATCGGTAAGGTTCTGGAGATGATCGTAGGCATTCTGCTGCTGCTCATCGGGAGCAGCCTCACCGTGGCAGGGGTCAGCATTCCGATAAGCCAAACCCTGATAGGTGACAACATTTACAACATCAACATCTCGCATGTGGACGAAGATGCTGTCCAGCACGTGGAGAATGCCATAGAAATGCTGACGCATCCCACATTCTGGTGGCTGGCAGGCATCTTCATCCTCCTGATGGGAATAGGTATGTGCTATGCCGGAATACGGATGATTTTCCAATTCTCCGCTCCGAAATGGAGACCGGGACTGGTAATCTTTCTGTTGTGGCTGATATCACTGATGTCGATATCCGTTTACAGCATACTGTACGTTACGGGAATCATGATGCCCGTGATACTGTAGGAATTATTCCTCAAGTATCCTGTTCTGAACTGCAATGCTTTCCTCGTGAATGAGATTGAATACGGAACGGACAAATTCCTCGGAAAGTCCCGCATCCTTGCCGGTGGAAAGCATTTGAGTCAATACTTCCTCCCAACGTCTCATCTGAATGATCGAGACGTTGTTTTTCTTTTTCAGCAAACCTATGTCACGGGATGTATCCATACGCTGTGAGAGCAGCGACAGAATGCCGGCATCTATGTCGTCTATCCTGGCCCTGAACTGCTCTATCCGGCTCCTGTAAAAGCTGTCATCGACACTGCCGGCTCTCACTTTCAAAGATGTCAGAAGTTCGGACAATTCTGAAGGGGTCAACTGTTGTGACGCATCGCACAATGCTTCGCAAGGCTTGCAATGGGACTCTATCATTAGTCCGTCGAAACCCATGTCCAGAGCCCTTTGGGCAAGTTCCCTCACATAAGAAGCATCGCCTGCCATATGGGACGGATCGCAATATACCGGAATTTCCGGAAAACGGCTGCGCAGGCGTATGGCAAGTTCCCAAGCGGGGTTGTTGCGGTATTTGACAGCCCTATAACTCGTAACTCCTCTGTGTATGGCCACTATATCCGACAAACCGCATCTTGTCAGTCTCTCGATGGCCCCCGCCCACAGGTCCAGATCCGGATTCACAGGATTCTTGACCATCACCCTTATTCCAGAACCGCGAAGGGACTCTGCCAGTTCCTGAACCATAAAAGGGTTCACGGTGGTCCTTGCACCTATCCACACCGCGTCAATGCCCTTCTCCAGGCATTTCTCGACGTGGGATGGAGTCGCCACCTCACAGCAGACCTTCAACCCGGAAAGCTTTCTCGCCTCAACCAGCCAGTCAAGGCCTATCTCTCCCACCCCATCGAAACAACCGGGACGCGTGCGCGGCTTCCATATACCTGCACGGAACATATCAACCCCCACAGGAGCCAGCGCATTCGCCGCCGAAACGAGCTGCGGCAAAGACTCGGCACTGCAGGGACCGGCTATTACGAAAGGGCGTTTCATTACCCGGCTAAACTGTCAGAATCTCTTTCTCCTTGGCGGAAACGAGGCCATCAATGCCCTTGACCAGTTCGTCGGTCGCCTTCTGAACCTTGTCCTCGAAGTCTTTCTCCATATCCTCGGCCAGACCTTCCTTGATGCATTTCTTCAATGCGTCCATCGCATCGCGACGGGCATTGCGGATTACGGTCTTGGCATTCTCGCCTTCCGCCTTGGCTTTCTTGATAAGTTCCCTCCTTCTCTCCTCGGTGAGAGCGGGAACGTTGCAGCGTATGGTCTCGCCGTTGTTCTGGGGAGTCATTCCGACATTGGCTGCCAGAATCGCCTTCTCAATGGCACCGATCAGATTTCTGTCCCAAGGCTGTATCATTATGGTACGGGCATCGGGAGTTGTCACTGAGGCAACCTGAGGTATAGGAGTCTTGCTGCCATAATAGTCCACCAGCACATTGTTGAAGATACTGGGATTAGCTTTTCCCGCACGGTAATTCTTGAGGCTCTCCTCGAGGAATTTCGATGCGGAATTCATCTGGTCTTTGGCTTTGGCCAAAATCTGGTTTGCTTTCTCGATCATAGTTGTAGGACTGTTATATTAGGAATCTTTTCAGACAATTCTGTTCGCCGGCCGTAAGCATCTGCACATGTATGGGAGCGTAGAACATTCTGTGACGCAGTTCATCCGGCACGTTCACTGAGCCATCACCCAAGCGTTGGGCATCCTTCTCCGTAGTGACGAAGACCGCTGTAGGATATTGTCGCGCAAGCGACTGCATGTCGTCAATATCCGAAGAGTTGAAATAATGATGATCAGGGTATTTCTTGTGGAACACCAGTCTGTACATCTCGCTGAGATGCGTGGCAAGAGGCGTGTCATCCGCTATGCCGGAAAAAAGAACAGCGTTCTTGGAATGGACATATCGGGGGTCGGCATCGGAGAATACGGGATTGAGACCATCATAAGCCACGGTAGAAAACAATATTTTCTGTCTTCTTCCATCCCGTGCCGAACCCTCGCAGGCGGCACAATCAAAATCAGTGAGTCCCATCCTGACGGCCCAGGACTTTTTCTCCTCGTCGGAGATATACGGAGGGCATTTGGTAACTATCACCATATCTGCAGTCTGTACACGTTTTCTGAGATCTCTCAACCTTCCCAGAGGGAGAAGAAAATCGTTAAAATACGGTCTGCTGTAAGTTGTGAGCACTATATTCCTGCCGGCTTTTATCTTCCTGTGTTGGAAAGCGTCATCCAGCACGATGTAATCGGCGGCCACAAATTCCGGAGAGATCATGCGGCCCGGATATTTTTTCGAAAGTCTTTCTATCCTGTCGGGATGGACAAGCATTTCACAGCCTTCCACCCTGTCTGCATCCACAGCAACCGTTACATCCGGGAATTTCCGCTTTATCTGCAACGGTTCATCGCCGTACTGCTCTGCCGTACCGTCAGCGGTCACCTGCCGGAAACCTTTCGTCCTGCGCCTGTATCCGCGGCTCAATACAGCAATACTCATTTTTCTGCCGTACGAAAGGGCCTCGGAGTCAAAACCGTACAATTCGGCATCGGCCGAAGGCACGTCCTTATTCTGAAGGGTACGTATTACCAGTTCTGTGACAGGAGTCTTACCCGTACCGCCGATCGCCACGTTGCCTATGCAGACGGACGGCACTTCCACAGGGACGGATTTTATCCATCCCTTGTCATAAAAAAGATGGCGTACCAGCAGTATGAGATAATAGGTCAGCATTATATCAGGTTCCCGGCCAGATATTGGTCGTACGCAGCCATATCCATCAATCCATGTCCTGTCAGGTTGAAAAGGATGGTACGCTGTATGCCCTCTTCACGGCAGAGAGCCGCTTCGCGGACGGCGGCAGCTATGGCGTGACAGCTTTCAGGTGCCGGAACTATGCCCTCCGAGCGGGCGAAAAGAATACCGGCGGCAAAACTTTCCTTCTGACTGACGTCACAGGCCCCGACAAGACCGTCCTTGAGAAGCTGCGACACGATGGCACCCGCTCCGTGATATCTGAGCCCACCCGCGTGTATGTTGGCGGGGCGGAACTTGTGTCCCAGAGTGAACATCGGGATGAGCGGAGTGTAGCCGGCTTCGTCTCCGAAATCATATCCGAACTCGCCTTTGGTCATCTTGGGGCAGGATTCTGGCTCGACTGCAATGCAGCGCGTGTCTTTGTGCGTACCTTCCAGAACGTGACGCAGGAAGGGGAACGAAATGCCGCCGAAATTGGAACCTCCGCCGAAACATCCTATGACAACGTCGGGATATTCCCCGGCCATCTCCATCTGTTTCTCCGCCTCCAGACCGATGACAGTCTGATGGAGCGTAACGTGACTCATAACCGATCCAAGGGTGTATTTGCATCCCGGAGTCATCCTTGCCAGTTCCACAGCCTCCGAAATGGCCGTACCGAGAGACCCCTGATGGTGGGGATCCAAGGTCAATATGTCTTTGCCGGCACGCGTACTCATCGAAGGCGAGGGCGTGACCTGCGAGCCGAACACCTGCATCATACTGCGCCTGTACGGCTTCTGCTCGTATGACAGTTTAACCTGATATACGGCGGACTCTATGCCGAATACGCTCGCCGCGTAGGCAAGAGCGGTTCCCCACTGTCCCGCACCGGTCTCGGTGGTGACGTTGGTGTCACCCTCCATTTTGCAGTAATATGCCTGCGGGATGGCGCTATTGAGCTTGTGCGACCCCACGGGAGAAACACTCTCGTTCTTGAAATAGATGTGAGCGGGCGTGTCCAAAGCCTTTTCCAGACCGTAAGCCCGAACGAGAGGAGTGCTTCGATAATAGCTGTACATCTCCCTCACGACATCGGGGATGGGTATCCATCTGTCCTTGTCGTTGAGCTCCTGCCGGGAGGCCTCAAGGCTGAAGATGCGGCTGAGACTTTCCACCGTCACCGGTTCGCGCGTAGCCGGGTCAAGCATAGGCTGCGGTTTCACGGGCATATCCGGAACAATGTTGTACCAATGCTCCGGAAGATCTTTCTCAGCAAGAAAATAACGTTTCTGTTTCAATGTCGGATCAGAGATTTGCCACACTGTTCAGGCCGAACAACCCGTTGGCGTGACAGTAAGCGCATACCGCAACACAAACAAGGCCCATGCAGATGATGAAGCCGACAATGCGTCCTATCCATTTCAAACGAGGAAGCCAGATCATATTATTCCATCCGAGAGTCTGGAATGCACTCCAGAAGCCGTGACCGATGTGCATGTAGAGGGCGATGAACCAAATGATGTAAAGGATTACCACCCAGATGTTTCCGAATGTTCTTTCGAGCAGGAAATAGGGATTCTCAGCTTCTCCTCCCGTCCACTCCTGAAGCTGCATGTCCTGCCAGAAATGAGTGAGGTGGAAACAGATGAACCCGAGCACGATGACGCCGAGATAAATCATATTCTTTGCGGCAAAACTGTCGTTCTTGGCCCTTGAATCGACCTCATAGCGGTTGAATCCTCCGCGTGAACGGAAGTTGGAAACCGTAAGGAGAATACCGTAGAGAATATGGATGACGAACCCCAATGCCAGAACGGGAACCATCACGTTCACCACAGGCAGGGACATGAAGTCGCAGCCGAGCTGGAACCAGCCGTCAGGCGCACCCCACCTGCCGAAAAGTGTGTCAAGGAGAGAAAAACTGTTGATGGTCATGTGCAGAAGCATGAAAATTATCAGAAAACCTCCTGAAATGCTCATGATAAGCTTCTTGCCGATGGATGTTTTGAAAATATTTGCCATAGTGTTTAAAATTACGTTTCAAAGGCCCGCAGGCTTTGCAAAGATAGTCAATTCCTTGGAGATTTCGCAATAAATAGATACTTTTGTAGATATAAAAAACACGGAAATGTATAAAAGAGTTTTGCTGAAATTAAGCGGAGAAAGTCTCGGCGGACCTGCCGGAGAAGGTATCAATGAAGAATGGATGGCGCGTTACGCCAGAGAGGTGGCGGCCGCTGTCAGAAGCGGACACCAGGTGGGGATAGTAGTCGGGGGCGGCAACATTTTCAGAGGTCTGAGCGGTGCAAAGGCCGGATTCGAAAGGGTTGACGCCGACAAGATGGGAATGCTTGCCACCGTGATAAACTCGCTTGGTCTGGCTATGGCACTTCGCTCTGAAGGCATTAAAGCAGAGGTTTTTACAGCAACGCCCATGGAACCCGTCGCAAACTATTACATGCGTGACAAGGCCGTCGCCGTTCTGGAAAACGGCGGAGTGGCGCTGATTGCTGGAGGTACGGGCAATCCTTTCTTCACCACCGACAGCGGAGCGGCTCTGCGAGCTCTGGAAATAGGTGCCGACGCCCTTCTCAAGGGTACTCGCGTGGACGGGGTCTATACCGCAGACCCGGAAAAGGATGCCAATGCCACAAAATATTCAGAGCTTACCTTCGACAAGGCTCTCGGCGACCATCTCAAGGTGATGGATGCCACCGCCTTCGCCCTCTGCGAACAAGGCAATATGCCGATAATCGTTTTTGACATGAACAGGGAAGGCAACCTTGAGCGTCTGCTGTCAGGCGAGCAGGTGGGAACGCTTGTCCACAAATGAACTGAAACCAATACATTATACAGTTGATGCAGCATTTCATTTCAGCCATTATGGCTTCCGCCTTCTGCATGGCCGCAATCAGCGGATGCAAAAACATTGTCACATTCGAAAATCTTCCGGCAGAAGCCCAGACCTTCCTGACGGAGAATTTCTCCGACTTTCCCGTTTCCTATGCCGTCAAAGAGTGCAACGAATATGATGTCATCCTTACCGACGGGACTGAGATCGAGTTCAACGGAAAGGGAGAATGGAAAACCGTAGAAATGAAACACAAAAGCATTCCTGCAGCCGTACTGGCCACCCTTCCACCCTCCGTTTCGTCCTATCTGACCACTTCTTTCGGGAACGTTCCCGTCGAAAAGGTGGAAAAGGGCTTCTGTCCGGCATACAAGGCGGAACTGGTAAACGGGCTTGATGTTTATTTCAATTCCAAGGGCATCTGCACCAAGGTTGACGACTGACGCAAGACACGGACAATACTTTACGGCAGGCTGACGTATTCCACGTCGACCCTGCTTCCGACCCTGCAAATAATGTAGCTGGAATATGATTCGGACTCTTCAAGACAGTCAGTAGTAATATACCTGACCCCCTTGAAGGTCTGCTCGTCCCGGAAATGTCTGTGGCCCGTCAGCACCAGGTCGATGCCGTATCTTGAGAACAAATCGGCAAGGTCGTACGTTTCTTCCATAGCGTAATTGCTCGTGTGCCCCTGTTTGCCGTCCCTCTTGAAAAAGTGGGTATGAGTGAATACGATTACGTGACGGTACTGCGATGATTTTTCCTTCAGAATACTCTCAAGCCACGCGCGCTGGTCGGAGCCGAGGGTACCGCTCGCGGAATCAAGGCTTATGTACAGATCTTCGGCCGACGGGCACACGATTTCGAACCAATATGCGGACGTGCCCAGACGTTTCACGTATTCGGGCCACTGCCCGAAATACAGATCGTGGTTGCCTGCCGTAGCGAAGAAATTTCCGTGAATAGAAATAGGTTCTATACCTCTCATAAACAGGTCCCAGCCATCCTTTCCGTCCACGATGTCGCCCAGGAACAGGGCCGTGGGAGCCGCTCCCGAATAATTGACATATGCATCCGAGAAGGCTTCCAACTTCCGGCCGGCCTCATTTTTAATGTGGCTGTCAGAGAACGCGAAAACTTCGTATTCGTCCGCATCGCATCGGATGCTGCGGTAGCCGTACTTTGCATTGTACTCCATAGACGTAGCAAAGCGCTTGTCCGGGTCGTCGCTCGTGGACATCACGAAACCCAATATGTCATATTTCCCGCAGGAGCTTGCGATAAATAAGCCCAGCAGAAAGGCTGTTGCCATTGAGATGGTTCTTGTCATAGTCCGTTCCAGGTTCTAAAAAAGATATGTGACACCCAATGAAGTACGTATGCCGTAGAAACCGGCCGACAGGTGGAAAATCCCGGTCGGCTTGATGTAAACGGTCGCCCCGGCCCTGAGACGGGGATTGATTCTATAATGTCCGCCGAAAAAGAAAAGAGGCTGCCACGCCCTTTCGTATTCAAATTCCGTAAAGTTGGAAACGCCTCCGCCAAGATTCCATACGGAAGAGGAAGGCCTGACATCGAAACCGACACGGTACAGCAGATTTACGGCCTCAACCTGCGGAACTCCACCGTCCAAATCGTACATTCTCCTTGTAAACATGCCCACTTGCGCATTGACATGCTCCATCCTGTAACCCAGGCTCAACGCGACGCAGAGATCCGACGTCCTGTAGTTGTGCAGTATCCTGCAGCACAGGCCGGCATCGAGGAAGAGTTCTCCTACAGGCAGGGCGTATTTGGGCCTTGCATACACCGATGCCGTAAAATCTCCGGCACTCATATACTGAACGTGTGCCTCGGCTTCGAAATAGCGGTGAACGGGAAGATATCCCGACAGACCCGCACCTCCATAGTGGCTCCAGGAAGTGTTATATCCGTATGTGGCATCCAAAGACAGTTCATATCCGTCACTGCACGACTCCCAGGCCCGTGATGTCTGGCACAGGATGACCGCTGCGAGGAAAACAAGTATTTTTTTCATTGTCCAATGTATCGGTACCGGGGGCGAATTTAGCATTTTTCACTATATTTGCAAATCAATAAATCCAAGAATATGAAAAGAACACTGATTACCGTACTGTGCCTGGGATTATTCACAGCCGTTTATGCCCAGACCGTGAACGGGCTGTCCTATGGCTCCAGCTACACCCAAGATGAAATTATTTCGGTGATGGGCGAACCCGACTCCTGCGAAGACAAGGGAAACAGCCTGACATACATTTACGGGCACTGCCGTTACACTTTTGACAACGGACGTTTCGTGGATGCCAGGATAGGTGACGGACGAGGTGTAGTAAGCATTCCCAACGGATCATTCAAGGTAGGAGACAATCTTTCTTCCCTTGTAGGCATAAGGGTTGATATGAAGTTCGCGGACTTCCCCGATGGCCTGTGCCGCGTGGAATATGTAAATGAAGAAGGCCGTACAGTGCAGATGTTCATCAAATATGACAAAGACCTGAACATCGAGGAGATAAGCAGTTTCACCATCGCCGGAAAGAAAGTGTGGAAAAGTACAGGCAACCTCAGGTTCTTCGATGCCATTCCGTCCGTCGAGACCCCCTACATGAAGCTGTCTTCAGGCGAAACACTGGGCTGTATCCTGCTCTTCGACCTGGATGTGGAATTCTCTTCTTACGGAAACGGTATCTGTCTCGTATCCAACGAGAACCATCACGAAAAATACCTGATACGCTATGACCTCAATCTGGTCATAAAGGAAATTCTCCCCGTTGTGGAAACGGCCACGGAACAGAAAAAATCCAATCTCCGCCTTCCACAATACAAAAGGTAGCAATCGTAGCATATGAAACGCTTTTCAGGAATATTTGCAGCGGCTGTTCTTTCAGCCTGCTGCCTTCCCGTTGCGGCCCGCGAAAAGTCCGCTGACCCCTCAATGGAAAACTTCGCCAATCCCCCGTCCGAAGCCAGGCCCCGTGTATGGTGGCATTGGGAGGACGGAAATATAACCAAAGACGGGATACGCAAGGATCTGGAGTGGATGAAGCGTATCGGCATCGGCGGCTACCACCACTTCGATGCCGGTCTTTCCCAGACTCCTGTGGTGGAAAACCGATTCATCTATATGCACGAGGATTGGAAGGATGCCTTCCGTTATGCCATACGGCTTTCCGACTCGCTCGGTTTTACCGTGGGCATAGCCAGCTCTCCCGGCTGGAGCAATACCGGCGGTCCCTGGGTCAGCCGTGACGATGCGATGAAGAAACTGGTGTGGACATCTCTCGACGTGGAAAAAGGACATCTTCAGGCTGTTCTCCCCGAACCGGACAAGAAACAGGGCTATTACCGTGACATCAAAGTGGTTGCCTTCAAACTTCCCGAAACCGACGGCTCCGTGCGTTCCATAAAGGTGTTGGGCAACAGTAACAGGCCCATGTGGAATATTCAATCCTACAAATGGAATCTGGTACTTGAGGCCTCGGATGACGGAAAGACTTTCC
Source organism: Candidatus Cryptobacteroides sp. (assembly GCA_045597605.1). Classification (GTDB taxonomy): domain Bacteria; phylum Bacteroidota; class Bacteroidia; order Bacteroidales; family UBA932; genus Cryptobacteroides. Next base: position 44,421 of record JAZLKN010000017.1, read on the forward strand.
GCGAGGTAGCACGCATACCCCAGACCTGCTCACCTTCGATTACCGTCAATTTTCCTCCGTTGAAAGCCGTAGAGTTCCGTCTTCGCGACCTTGAGAACAACTCCGATATCCCTTATGAGCTCTACACCCGTTCACGCGTGCAGAACGCAGAAGACAAGGCCGGGTTCAGTTCTCCCTACGACCTGAAGGATTTTCCCACCATAATACCGGATGACGAGGAAGTGGCCGTACTTGAGACGGTCACAGACCTTACATCGGCACTGTCTGAAGACGGCAAACTGGAATGGGACGTCCCCGATGGCAGATGGCGTATTCTACGCATAGGCTATACCCTCACGGGCAGGCAGAACGGCCCGGCCCCGAAAGAGGCCACAGGACTGGAAGTCGACAAGTTCGACAGGGATGCCTATCGCAGATATTTCAATACCTATCTGGATATGTACCGTGACGCAACGGACGGAATGATGGGCACAAGGGGCATTACCGAAGTCCTTGTGGACAGCTACGAGGCGGGATGGCAGACCTGGACCCCCGCCATGTTCGAGGAGTTCGAGTCCAGACGCGGCTACTCCCTGCTGCCGTGGCTTCCGGCCCTGACAGGGGAAATACTGGAAAGCGCAGAAGCCACCGAGAAATTTCTTTTCGACTGGCGCACCACCCTGTCCGACCTGTATCGCGACACCTATGCACAGGTGAAGGATATCGCCGCCTCATACGGCATATCTACGGTATGCCTGGAATCCCAGGAGAACGGCCGCGTATTCGTTGCCGACGGAATGGGTGTCAAGAGACACGCAACTGTACCTATGGCAGCCTGCTGGACCCCAGTGGATATGCCCACATCCCACTCAACCTACGAAATCGCAGTGTCCGACATACGCGAGTCGGCATCCGTGGCCCATCTGTACGGCAAGCAATGGGTGGCCGCCGAGTCCTTTACCGCTGACGGTATGGAACAGGACGCTCTGGCATATACCCCGGAAAAGTTGAAGAGGACCGCCGACACCGAGTTTGCCAGCGGAGTCAACCGCATATTCGTGCACGAATCCTCGCATCAGCCTCTGGACGACTGCCGTCCCGGCGTAGGTCTGAACAACTACGGGCAGTGGTTCTGCCGTCACGAGACCTGGGCCGAGCTGGCGAAACCCTGGATGGACTATATTGCCAGAACCTCATACATGCTGTCCCGGGGAAGCAACGTCGCAGACATACTCGTATACTATGGCGAGGATACCAATATCACCGCCCGTTACGGCAAGGCTCTTTTCCCTGTACCGTCCGGCTATAACTATGATTTCGTCAATCCCGACGGACTGTTTGACCTGAAAGTGGACAAGGGTCGCATAGTGGCTCCTTCAGGTGTGTCATACGCGATGCTGTGTCTGGACATTGAAGGTTTCCCCCAGACGGAAAAGGTCCGCCGGAGGCTGGAAGAAATGAAGGCGGCGGGAGCCGATATATGTGACGTGAAGGACTTGTCCCCGGCCATTGCCAAAGTGGTCGCAAGGGACGTGGAAGCCCCTTCCGAGATACGTTTTGTGCACAGGAAAACCGCCGGTTCGGATATCTACTGGCTGAACAACCCCACGGACGGGACTGTGTCCGCTGACCTGAGTTTCCGCTGCCACGGCAGAAAACCTATGCTTTGGAACCCCGAAACGGGAGAGGTCCACGGGCTTCCATACAGGGCAGACGGCAAGAATACCGTCATTCCTCTGAAGTTCAAACCCGATGACGCATTCTTTGTGGTCTTCGGTGCCGGAAAGGCATCCTCAAAGCAAACGGAGAAGATAACAGTCGGGAATATGGACGGGAAAAACGGTACCGGGAATCTTACCGGCAGAACCGAACTCAAGTCCTGGACTCTGACCTTCCCGCAGAGGACCTTGAATCTGAACGGATTGCAGGACTATACCGCCTCGCCGTACGAGGACGTAAAATATTTTTCCGGCACCTGCGTTTATACTTCCGAGTTCGAGCTGGACACTGTTTCACCGGATGCGGAACTGGACCTTGGCAGGGTATGCGACCTTTGCGAGCTGAAGGTCAACGGCCAGGATATGGGAGTTCTGTGGCGCGCTCCTTTCAAGGCTGTCGTCGGCAAGGCCCTGAAGAAGGGAAAGAATGTCGTGGAAGTCAAACTGGTGAACGTATGGGTGAACCGGCTCATAGGCGATGCGCAGCCGGACTGCCCTGACATTACGACATATACCACCACAAAGTTCTACAATGCGGATTCACCTCTGCTTCCCGCCGGCCTGCTCGGTCCCGTGGTTCTGAACTATTAGGGCTTCCTTTCCGGATAAACGGCATTGCCGTCACTTCAGGGGACATAACCCATAATTCAAAGTCCCCTGAAGTGATGGCAATGCCGTTATCGATTCTAGAGGGCAAGGCTCTTTCCGGCCTGTTCCAGGGCATTGATCACCCTGTCGCACCACTCGTCGAATTCGGGGTCTTCAACCTGAAGCTCCGGATGTGCGAGCATATATTCCACAGCCTTCCTCAAACCCTGGTCGTAGCGCACGGTCGGAACGAAATCGGGAACGACCCTCTTTAGTTTGGTGTTGTCGAAGATGACGGTGTGGGCCTTGTCTCCCAGCAGGTTTTCCGACAGCTCATACTGTTTCCCCACGGATGCAAGAAAATCGGATGAAACGTGATATGAGTTCAGTTTCACGCCGAGCGCACCGGCTATGGCCTGATATATCAGGTTCCAGGTGGGATGTTCGTCACTTGTCAGCTGAAACACTTCGCCTATGGCTTCGGGATTACCCATAAGCCCCACGAAAGCTTTCGCGAAATCGCTGTTGTGCGTGATGGTCCACAAGCTGGTACCGTCACCCGGGATGATGACAGCCTTGCCTTCCAGCATACGTTTCAGCACCTGCCAGCAACCGTTTTTCCCGCTCACGGCAACAGGTACTCCGCGCTCGCAATAAGTGTGGCTGGGTCTGACGACCGTGAAAGGGAAACCGTTCTCGCGGTAATGGCGCAGAAGGAGCTCCTCACAGGCTATCTTGTCACGTGAATATTGCCAGAACGGATTGGCAAGCGTGGTGCTCTCCGTGATGAAAGGCGAGGCAAGAGGTTTCCTGTAAGCGGATGCCGAGCTTATGAAGATGTACTGACGCGTCCGTCCTCCGAAGAGGCGTATGTCACGTTCCACCTGAGCGGGAACGAAAGCTATGAAGTCGCATACCACGTCGAATTGCAGGTCGCCGAGCAGTTTCCGTACAGAATTTTCGTCATCTATGTCAGTAATGAGGTTCGTAACTCCTTCAGGAACTTCGTTTATCCGGTTCCCCCGATTGAGGAGGTACAGCTGCCAGTCAGGATTCTTGCTGACCAAAGCAGTTATCGCCGAGCTTATGGTGCCGGTTCCACCTATGAACAGAGCTTTTTTCATTGGCACATTGTTTTACAGACAGACAAATATAACGATTCTTACGGAAATATGTATATTTGTACTGTCTATACCCTATATATGAAAACATTGAACATACCGTTTGTAAGAAGTTTTGAAGATTTGCCGGAGTTTGCCTGCACCAATCTGGCCGAGCGGCCCTGGGCAAATGAATACCCCTACAAGCCCGCCGTCAGGCTTTCCATAGCTCACAACACCGATGCGCTCCTCCTGCGCTTCGAGGTGGAGGAAGATGATGTCAGGGCTGTCTGTCTTACCGACAACGGTCCGGTATGGGAAGACAGCTGCGCGGAATTCTTCGTGAAAACTCCGGACAGCCCCTTTTATTTCAACTTCGAGACGAACTGCATCGGTACGGGACTGGCGGCAAAACGCACAAGCCGCACGGAATGCGAACATTTCACTCCCGATATGATGAAAAAAGTATCCCGCCGCTCAAGTCTGCCGGCAGAACCGGTGGATGGAGGCAAGGGAGCGTGGACGCTGGAGCTGGAAGTGCCCTTCAGCATACTTGACTGTGGTGCAAAGCCGGAAACACTTATGGCAAATTTCTACAAATGCGGTGACAGGACGGCGAAGCCCCATTACGTCAGCTGGGCTCCCATCACCTGCCCGAAGCCAGATTTCCATCGTCCCGAATTTTTCGGAAAACTCGAATTGCAATGGTAAATAAAGACAAACTCATCGAAATCGCCGGCAAGTTCCGCCTTGGCGGAGAAGTGACGGACATCCGCCCACTGGGAGAAGGTTTCATCAATGACACCTTCCTGGTATTCACCCGCGAACAGAAGACACCGTCCCACATACTCCAGCGCAAGAATCATATCGTGTTTCCCGATGTGCCCGCAATGATGGAGAACATCAGGAAGGTGACGGAACATATCAAAGCGAAAGTCCCCGACCCCGAACGCCAGACCCTTACCGTGACAAACGCCAATGACGGCAAGTTGTACTACAAGGATTCCGACGGCAATTTCTGGGCCGTATGCCTGTATATCGGAGATTCGAAGAACTATTCCGTCGCCGATACCGAGTCCCTCGCGAGGCAGGGCGGCATCGGCCTGGGAGAATTCCACCTTCTTGTCAGCGATTTCAAGGAGCCTCTCACCGAGGTTCTCAAAGGTTTCCACGACATGCGTTTCCGTTTCAGCCAATGGGATGCTTCCGTTGCAGCCGACAAGGCCGGACGCGTTTCATCCGTGAAAGAAGAGATAGAGTGGATAGAGTCCCACAGGGAAGTGATGATGGTGATGTGCGGGAAAATCGAGAATGGTGTTTTCCCGACGAGGGTGACACACAACGATACAAAAATCAGCAACTTCCTCTTCAATGCAGCCGACGGCAGCCTCTTGTGCGCCATAGACCTTGACACGCTGATGTCAAGCACCATACTCAATGATGTGGGCGATGCACTGAGGTCATACACGAATACCGGTGCCGAGGACGACACCGATTTGAGCAGGGTCGGAATGAGCTTTGATATGTTCAAGGCGTATATGGGCGGCTATCTGTCAAAGACAAAGGACATCCTTACCGACACGGAAACGGACGCACTTGCCTTCAGCGGCATCTACATAACATTCGAGCAGGTGCTGAGATTCCTGATGGATTACATTGACGGCGACACCTATTATAAAACGGCATATCCGCAGCACAATCTGGTCCGGGCAAGAGCCCAGTACAAGCTTCTCCAGAGTATGAAATCGCAGCTGGACCGGATGAATGCTTTTGTGAACGATTTTCAGAAACAAAATTTGGTAAAATGAAGAACTACGGGCATCTGACGCAGAGCCAGATAGCGGCTCTGGTATCCCAACAGTGCAAGTGCGACGATTGGAATCTGGTTGAAGTGACGGAAAATTTCAACCCAAAGTACGTCCGCAACGTCAATTTCTCGGGTCACATCAAGCTCGGCAGTTTCAACAAGACCTTCACTCTTGCAGGAGGCATCACCAAACACAGCGGCATATTCCACGCCACACTCCACAACGTAGTGGTGGGTGATGACTGCATGATAGAACACGTGCGCAACTATATTGCGAACTACGTCATCGGAGACGGATGCTATATCGAGAACATTACCGACCTCATCGTTCACGGTGAAACGTCCTTCGGAAACGGAGTGTGCGTCAACGTCCTGAACGAGACAGGCGGAAGGGAGGTGTACATACACGACCATCTGAGCTCGCACGAGGCTTATATGATGTGCCTTTACCGCTATACCCCCATGCTGGCCGACTCCCTCAAGGCTCTAGTCGACAAGTACGTAAAGGAAGTCACCTCGTCCACCGGCGTTGTGGGCCACGACGTGATGATAGTCGATGCAATGCATATCGTCAACGTTAGGATAGGCGATTATGCAAAAATCCAGGGCGGTTCCCGTCTCAGGAACGGTACCATCAACTCCTGCAAGGAAGCGCCGGTTTACATAGGAATGAACGTCATCGCAGACGATTTCATAATATGCAGCGGCAGCCGCATTACGGACGGCGTAATGATCGAACGCTGTTTCATCGGTCAGGCCTGCAAGCTGGGACACGCCTACACCGCCACCGATTCGCTGTTCTTCAGCAATTGTCAGGGCGAAAACGGTGAGGCCTGCGCCCTGTTCGCCGGACCGTATACCGTAACCCACCATAAATCCACGCTACTGATTGCAGGAATGTTCTCATTCATGAACGCCGGGTCGGGCTCCAACCAGAGCAACCATATGTACAAGCTGGGGCCCATCCATCAGGGAATAATGGAACGCGGTGCCAAGACCACGTCCGATTCCTACATTCTATGGCCGGCCAAAATCGGAGCCTTCTCACTCGTAATGGGTCGCCACGTGAGCAATCTTGATACGACCAACCTGCCCTTCTCATACCTTATCGAACAGCAGGGAGTTTCATACATCGTTCCGGGGGTAAACCTGAAATCAGTCGGCACCATACGCGACGTGAAGAAGTGGCCCAAACGTGACGGCCGCACGGATCCTCATCGTATGGACCAGATAAACTTCAACCTGTTGAGCCCCTTCTCCATCCAGAAGATGTTCGCCGGTCTGGACATACTGAACAAACTCGTCGAGGCGTCAGGCCACAGAGCCGACAACTACTGTTACAAGAAAGGAATCATACGCAATGCGGCTTTGTTCAAAGGAATTCACTACTATGAGCTTGCTATTACCAAGTTTTTGGGCAACTCATTGATTTCCAAAATATATAACAAATCTGTATCCACCGACTCGGAACTTCGTAACATTCTTGTTACCCGCTCTGAAACGGGACGTGGATACTGGGTGGACATCGCCGGTCTGATAGCTCCTATGGAGGAAATCGACAAAATCAACGCCGAAATTTGTTCAGGCAAACTGGAAAACATCGCCGACCTCTGTGAGAAGTTCGAGGATGTCCATTCCCGGTATTACGAGATGGAATGGACCTGGGCTTATGACAGAATTGAGAGTTTCTTCGGAATAAATCCCGCGACCATTACACGCAGTCAGGCCATAGACATCATCAAAAAATGGCAGGATGCGGTTGTCACTCTGGACAAACTGATATATGATGATGCCAGCAAAGAATTTTCACTCAGCAGCATGACCGGATTCGGTGCGGACGGAAACAAAGCCAGCCGCGACGAGGACTTTGCCCAGGTTCGCGGCGGCATTTTTGAACAGAACCCCTTCGTTATGGAAGTGGAGGACCACATTGACCGGAAAACGAAGTTGGCTGAAAGTATGATAGCCGCATTGTCAGAATAAATGCGGCTATCCATAAATCGTACTACCAGGCAAGGGCCGATGCTCCGAGTATGGCGGCATCTGACTCCTTGAGGGCTGAGAAGAGTACCTTCACCTTATTCTTCCACAGGTTCAGGACATTGTCATTGAGGCCTTCATTGATAGGACCCTCGAGGAATTCGCGGCTGCGTGCCAGACCTCCGAAAAGAACTATGGCCTCGGGAGCGCTGAATGCCACGAAATCGGCAAGGGAACGGCCCAGAAGACGTCCCGTATATTCGAATACCCGGATTGCAAGTTTGTCGCCTTCCTTGGCTGCATCATATATATCTTTGGAAGTGATATTCTCGAGACCGCGGAGAAGAGAAGGCTCGTCGCTCATCTCCAGCCACTCACGGGCTGTCTTTGCAGCACCTATCGCAGAACAGTATGCCTCGAGGCAACCTTCACGGCCACATCCGCAGCGACGTCCGCCGCGTACTGCGCAGGTATGTCCGAGTTCGCCTGCAAAGCCGTCGTGACCGTAAACCATCTCGCCGTTGATGATTATACCGCTGCCGACACCTGTACCGAGGGTAATCATTATGAAATTCTTCATTCCCCTTGCGACACCGTATGCCATTTCACCCATAGCCGCCGCATTGGCGTCATTGGTAAGTGTCACCGGCATTCCGCCGAGTTTGGCCGTCAGTGCTTCCGCAAACGGAACGACACCGTGCGCCCAGGCAAGATTGGGGGCGAATTCAATTGTACCTTTATAATAATTGCCGTTGGGAGCACCCACACCCACACCACGGATCTGGCCCTCGACACCGGCTACGGAAATAACCTGTTTGATGGCAGCGGCAAGAGCCTCCGCATAAGGTTCGAATTCCTTATCGTTGTCAGTACGGATAACCGTCTGGGCAAGTATTTCGCCTTTGGCATTCACAACGCCGATCTTGGTGGTCTGACCACCCACATCGACACCTACAACATAATTCTGTTCCATATATCAGTCAATTTTAATGTCTTTGTTTACATTCTTGCATCCAACGAGAGCGTAATAGAGGAGATATGCAAGCATTGCCACAACCAGCCAGTATGAGGCGAGATAACCGGTGAAGGGGCGAACGACCAGATCCTGGACGAAAGGCATGATGCCTCCGCCGACAACCATAGTCATAAACAGACCTGAAGCCTTCGCAGTGTACTTGCCGAGACCTTCTGTCGCAAGATTGAAGATACAGCCCCACATCACTGAAGTGCAGAGACCGCACAGGAAGAGGAACACGCAGGAAAGGGGAACAGTGGCATTCTCAATTACGATGAATCCTAGATTTACATTGAGTCTGATGTCCACATTGCCTGTAAAGATGGCTGTGATGACAAAAGCGATTGCTACGGCTGAAACCGTTATCATCTGTGCACGCGTCGATACCTTTCCGGAAATGAGGACAGAGGCGAAACGGCCGACGAGCATCAGCAGCCAGTAGATGGCAGCCAGGGAGCCGGCTACCGCAGCGGCACCTTCAAAATCAAAACGGCTTATCCACGCATTCATCGTGTTGGGCACTGAAATCTCGATACCCACATAGAAGAAAATCGCGATTATACCGAGAAGACAGTGGCGGAAAGCCAGAGGAGATTTCTCATAGGTAACGCTGGAAAGGTTCTTCTGAGGATCCTCAATCTTAATGAAGCATATAACCACGAATGCAGCGAGGAAGATTGCAATGCCGGTGATGATGAGCGGGGCAACTTGAGGGAAGGAGTCCTTAGTGAGGGTACCCACGAGAACACCCACGAGAAGCGGAGTGAGAGTACCTGCAAGGGAGTTCAGAGAACCGCCTGTCTGGATGAGCTGGTTACCTTTGTTTCCGCCGCCACCGAGAAGGTTGAGCATGGGGTTCACCACGGTGTTGAGCATACATACGCAGAACCCGCAGATGAGGGCACCGAGCAGATAGACATAGATGTTGCTCACAACACCTGAGAGAAGTTGGACACCGAGACCGACCGCACCTACGAGCAGTGCGATGAGGGCAGTCTTCTTGTAACCGAACCTGATAAGCATATTACCCGCAGGAATACCCATAAAGAGGTATGCGGTAAAGTTCATGAGGTTTCCTGCGAAACCGGCCCATTCGTATGACATACCCCAGATGTTTCCGAAAGGGGCTGCCATATTGGTAACGAACGATATCATCGCGAAGATGAAGAACATCGTGATAATCGCTACCCAGTTGCGTTTTTGTGTTGCCATTGTTTTTTTGTTTTTATTTTGTTGGTTAATTGTTTATCTGTCCTCCGACGAGATCCAGTATCTCGTTCGTGATGGCCTGCTGACGCAGTTTGTTGTATTGGAGCGAAAGCTCGCCCAAAAGGTTGTTTCCGTTGTCTGTGGCTATCTGCATCGCCAGAGAACGCGCTGCGTGCTCCGCAGCCTGGGCATCCAGCAGAGTCGTATGCAGGGAGAGTTTCAGAACCTTGGGAAGCAGCTGTTCGAGGACTTCCTCAGGTGACGGCTCTATGATATAGTCGTTGTCCCTCTCCTCCTCTCCGACGTTTTCCGGAGGAACAAGAGGCAGATAGGTTTCCACCTTCACCGGAACGTGGGACATGGAGGCGAAATGGGAATAAATCAACACCACCCTTGAAAGTTCACCGTCAAGAAAGCGGGAAACCAGTTCTTTTGAAAGGGATGCAGAGGCGTCATATCCGGCCTTCTCGGCCATAGAACAAAGATTCACTGTATCGAAGCCCATCTTGGTGACGGCCTTGAGGCCGAACTTCCCTATTGCATAGACTGTCGTTGACGCGGTATCGAATCCCTGGCTCTCGAATGCCTTCACCAAAGCGGCATTGAACCCGCCGCACAGGGTACGGTTTGAAGTGACCAGTACTACCGCCGTTCTTCCGCCGCTGCCGGAGGCAAACGGTTTCACCACATCCGCAGCACCCTTGCAAGCCGAAAGTATGTCGAATACCGACTTCAGGGACTGCTCATAGGCAAGCATATTGGCAATGGCGTTCTGTGCACTGCGCAGCTTGGCCGAAGAAATCAGCCTCATCGCTGACGTTATCTTCAACGTCTGCCTCACAGAGCCTATTCGGCCACGTATTTCCTTGAGACTTGCCACTATCTGTTCAGTTCATCCGTTACGAATTGTGCTTCGTTTTCTATTATCGACGTGATGGCGTCGTCAAGTTTGCCCTGCTGAAGAGGTTTGAGCACATCTTCCGTGTGCAGGAAACGCATCCTTTCGAGGAACTTGTCCCTGAACTCTGGCACCTGTTCAAGTTCTATCCCGCTCATAAGGGCGTGAGTGCCGCAGTACAACAGCGCAACCTGTTCGCCCACGGGCATAGGGGAATACTGCTTCTGCACCAGCAGCCTGTTGTTCTTGCGACCCTTGTCGATGGTACGCATAGTGACAGGGTCCATATCGGAGCTGAACTTCGTGAAAGCCTCCAGCTCCCTGAACTGTGCCTGGTCTATCTTCAGCGTTCCGGCCACCTTTTTCATAGATTTCACCTGAGCGGCACCGCCCACGCGGGATACTGATATACCCACGTTGATGGCAGGGCGGAAACCCTGGTTGAACAGGTCGGCATCCAGGAAAATCTGGCCGTCGGTGATTGAGATGACGTTGGTGGGGATATAGGCCGAAACGTCGCCTGCCTGAGTCTCGATTATGGGAAGAGCTGTCAGAGATCCACCTGCCTTGACCTTGTCTTTCAGGCACTCCGGAAGGTCGTTCATATTTCTGGCAACCTCCTGCTGGCCTATGATTTTGGCGGCACGCTCCAGAAGACGGCTGTGAAGATAGAAGATGTCGCCCGGATATGCCTCGCGGCCCGAAGGCCTGCGAAGGATAAGGGACACCTCCCTGTATGAAACGGCCTGCTTGGAAAGGTCGTCGTACACCACCAGGGCGTGACGGCCCGTATCGCGGAAATATTCCCCTATCGCCGCACCGGCGAAAGGCGCATAATACTGAAGCGCGGCGGGGTCGGCCGCCGTAGCGGATACGACTGTGGTATATTCCATCGCCCCGTTGTCACGCAGGGTCTTCACTATATTGGCAACAGTGGAGCCCTTCTGGCCTATGGCCACGTAAATGCAATATACGGGGTCACCTGCCTCGAAGTTGGTCCTCTGGTTGATAATCGTATCTATGGCAAGGGCCGTCTTTCCGGTCTGGCGGTCGCCGATTATGAGCTCCCTCTGGCCGCGCCCTATGGGAATCATCGCGTCTATGGCCCTGATTCCGGTCTGGAGAGGTTCGGATACGGGTTGACGGAATATTACACCGGGAGCCTTGCGCTCCAGAGGCATATCGAGCAGCTCGCCCTCCACCGGGCCATTGCCGTCAATGGGATTCCCAAGCGGGTCCACAACCCTTCCGACGATGCCGTCTCCCACGGGGATACATACTATCTTGCCCGTCCTGTGTACAAACTGTCCCTCCTTTATCTTTTCCGATTCTCCGAGCAGTACGACACCTATATTGTCCTGCTCGAGGTTCATCGCCACACCCATCACCCCACCTTCGAATTCCAACAGCTCGCCGGCTTCGGCCTTGTCCAGACCATATACCCTGGCAACACCGTCGGACACCTGAAGAACCTGACCGACCTCCTCGAACTTCGCGCTGAGGTCGATGTCCTCCAACTGACGGAGCAGCACCTGACTGATTTCACTGGGTTTAATGTTCATAGCCATATCTCGCTATACTTTTCTTTTGTTGTTAACCCTGAGCTGTTTTTCCGTACGCTCCAGGGCACCGCGTACGCTGGCGTCCAGACGATATCCCCAAGTGTCCAGAATGAAACCGCCGACAATGTCGGGATCCACCTTGCACACCGGATCCACATCCTGTCCGAACACCTGTTCTACAAGTCCGGCAGCCTTCCGGGACATCTCCGTGTCCTGAGTCGCTGTAGTGACCATCACCATACGTATGCCTTTCTCCTTCCTGTATATCGTGAGGTAGTCCAGCAACGCCATACGGAATTGGGCGGTCCGCCCGTGCTCTTCCATAAGACGGTACAGCCTCTCTATCGGATTCTCCAGACTCTGAGGGTCGACAGCCGACCTGAGCAAGGCAAGCCTTTCCTCCAGGGAAAGGTCAAGCACGGCCTCAAGGGCTTGTCTGAAGCGAGGGAGTTTCCCCATAGCGGACAGCAGAGTGCTGACCTGGGCGGTGACTGCCGCCGACAGGCCGTGCGCATCCGTGTAGGCCAGAAAAGCCTTTGCGTATCTGTCTGCTATGATACCCTCGTGCATACCTCTAACTCAATTTCTGCTGCTGAGAACTGACTTCTTCGACCGTCCGCGTCACAAAATCGGACTGGGCCTCGCCGGCCGGGAGCTTCTCACGGAGAATCTTCTCGGAAACGGCCACGGAAAGGGAGGCTACGACGTTTCGCACATTGGACAAAACCTCCATCTGCTCTGTAGCGATGTCCGCCCTGGCTCTGGCAAGAATTTCAGCTGCCTGCTGCGATGCGGCGGCTTTTGCGTCCTCTATGGTCTGACGCGCCGAAGCCTGGGCCTGTTCCATCATACGGGTCTGTTCCTGACGGGCCTCCTCGATGAGCAGCCTGCATTTTTCCTCGGCTCCTTCCACCTGGGCCCGGGCCTGACCGGCTTTCCTCAGGGAGTCGGCAATGTAGTCATTGCGCTTCCTGACCATCGAGGTGATGATGGGAAAACCGAACTTGGCGAGGACGAAAAACACCACGCCGAAGATTATGGCCATCCAGAAAAGAAGGCCTCCTGAAGGTGTTACAAGACCCATATTACTTGAGCAGGACTACCAGAAGGCAAACGATTACGCCGAAAAGGCAGACACCTTCCACAAGGGCGCCGATGATGATCATACTTGTACGGATATTTCCGGCAGCCTCGGGCTGGCGGGCGATACCCTCCATCGCGGCCTTACCGATTTTACCTATTCCTATAGCTGCTGCAAATGCAACTATGCCTGCACCGATTGCAGCACTTACATAAGCCAGGATTGAACCGGCAACTGCCTGAAGAATAACTGTGAGTAACATAATCATTTATTTTTTTTGATTGTTTATATTTTCATTTGGCCGGCTCCGCTTCCTTCGGATGTGCAAGACCTATGAAGACTGCGGAGAGCATAGTGAACACATAAGCCTGGATAAACGCGACAAGCAGCTCCAGACAATCCATGAATATGCCGAAAAGCACGGACACAAAGCTCATCGAACCGAACAGCACGGGGCCCATCTTCGCTGATATGAAGACAAGGGCGACAACGCTCAATATGAGCACGTGGCCTGCCAGAATATTGGCGAACAGCCTGACCATCAGCGAGAACGGCTTGGTGAACATGCCTATGAACTCTATCAGAGGCATAATAGGTATAACCTTGAGAAAAGCCGGCACGTCGGGCCAGAATATATCCTTGAAATAGTGCTTCGTTCCGAACAGATTTACCGCAACGAAGGTAAAAAGGGCAAGCGCCATAGTCACAGCGATGTTGCCCGTGACGTTGGCTCCTCCGGGGAAGAAAGGCACGATTCCGAGAAGATTATTTATCAGGATAAAGAAGAAAGCCGTCAGCAGATAGGGACTGAACCGCTCATAGCCCTCCCCGATACTGTCTCTGATTACTTCCTCGTCTATCATCATTATGACCGGCTCCAACAGGCCCGCTATTCCTGACGGGGCTTCTTTCAGCACGTCGTGACGCCGGTACCAGCGCGCACAGGCAAGTATGAGCCACACGAGCAGCGCGCCGCTTATCATAATGGCCAGCACGTTTTTCGTGATGCTGATGTCGAGCGGACGCACAAGCGAACCGTCGGCAGCCTGTTCCACTATCTTGCCTGCATAATCGCCTTCTGAAGGTATGAAATAGCCCTTATATTGTTCCCCTCCGTGCAGGCGTGACGATATGAATACCGCGGGACCGTTGGTCTTCCCCCATACTATGCAGGGCAGGGGTATGCTCAGTTCGTGACCTCCTATCTCAGTTATGTGCCACTCGTATGAATCGCCTATATGGCCGAAAAGGTACGTACCCATATCGAACTCTTCCTCCTCTGCGGCACACAATGTCACAGGAAACAGACAGACAGCCAATATGAGCAACCACTTTTTCATTCGGCAACAAGTTTGACCACATTGTCCCTGACTTCCACAAAGCCGGAACGTATCTTTTCAGAGCCGCCATCCCAACGGACCAGCCCTTCTCCAAGGGCGGCAATCAGCGGCGCATGACCCGCGAGGACTTCGAAACTTCCGTCCACACCTGGGAAGAAAACCTTCGTGACTTCAAAGGTTCTTTCCCGCGTTCCCGGTGTGATGATTCTAAGCTGCATATACGGAGTTTACAGGGATTTTGCCTTTTCTATGGCTTCCTCTATCGTTCCGACGTTCAGGAATGCCTGCTCGGGAAGGTCGTCCACCTTTCCGTCAATTATCATATTGAAACCTTTTATCGTATCCTCTATGGACACCATAACGCCGGGAACGCCGGTGAACTGTTCCGCAACCGCAAAGGGCTGGGAAAGGAAACGCTGCACCTTGCGCGCACGGTTCACCGTAATCCTGTCCTCGTCGCTGAGCTCGTCCATACCGAGGATGGAGATTATGTCCTGAAGCTCCTTCTGACGCTGAAGTATCTGTATCACACGCTGGGCGGTGTCATAATGCTCCTGACCTATGATGTTGGGGTCCATTATGCGTGATGTACTGTCAAGAGGGTCCACGGCGGGGTAGATACCGAGTTCGGCAATCTTTCGACTGAGCACCGTTGTTGCATCCAGATGCGAGAAAGTCGTCGCCGGAGCGGGGTCGGTAAGGTCGTCGGCAGGCACGTAAACAGCCTGTACGGACGTGATGGAGCCGTTTTTCGTGGAAGTAATGCGCTCCTGCATATGGCCCATCTCCGAAGCAAGCGTAGGCTGATAGCCCACAGCCGAAGGCATACGGCCCATAAGGGCGGAAACCTCCGAACCGGCCTGGGTGAAACGGAAAATGTTGTCGATGAAGAACAGTATGTCCTTTGGGGAAGAAGGGTCCGTGCTGTCACGGAAACTCTCCGCCAGGGTAAGTCCGCTCAAGGCCACGCTGCTCCTCGCTCCGGGAGGTTCGTTCATCTGGCCGAACACCATACTCACCTGGCTCTTGTCAAGTTCTGTCCTGTCCACCTTGGAGAGGTCCCACTCGCCGCGGGCCATGCCCTCCTCGAATTCCTTTCCGTATTTGATAACGCCGGACTCTATCATCTCGCGCAGCAGATCGTTGCCCTCGCGGGTACGCTCGCCTACACCGGCGAATACGGAGAATCCGTTGTGTTTTTTCGCAATGTTGTTGATGAGTTCCTTGATGAGAACCGTCTTGCCCACGCCGGCACCGCCGAAAAGGCCTATCTTTCCGCCTTTCAGATACGGCTCCAGAAGGTCTATCACCTTGATGCCGGTGAACAGGACTTCCTGCGAGGTGGTAAGATCCTCAAAGGCCGGAGCCTCACGATGTATGGGGTTGACGGCATTCTTGTGCACTTCTCCGAGTCCGTCTATGGAATCGCCCACCACGTTCATCACCCTGCCGCGGACTCCCGCGCCGTCCGGCATACAGATAGGCGCACCGGTACATTGCACCTCCATCCCCCGGTAAAGCCCGTCCGTGCTGTCCATTGCAACTGTACGCACACTGTCCTCTCCTATGTGCTGCTGAACTTCGACAACCAGCTGTCTGCCGTCGGGGCGCCCGATGACCAGTGCATCGTGTATGCCCGGCAGGCTGTCCTTTGCATTCCGCTCGGATTTCAGATCGAAATGTACGTCCACAACCGGACCTATCACCTGAGCCACATGACCTGTTATATTCGCCATAATCCAAATTTGAACTTCTTACAAATATACTAAAACTTTTTTGAAAAGACGCTGGAAGATCCAAAGGAACGGAATGAAAAGCACATTGTACCAAAGCGGTATCCAATAATGGATGTGCCTGCACTTCATAACCCTGAGCGATATGCGCGCTATGGTGTCCGTGTCGGCCAGAAATCCGAATGTTCTTGCCAGATTGCGGATCCTCGGCCTGAGATTCATCAGCCCGGTATCCATACCTGCCGGAGCCACCGCCGTAACCTTGACTCCACTGTGGCGCATCTCCTTGGCGAAACAGCGGCTGAAGGTTCTCACAAAGGCCTTGCTGCCCGCATAATAGCCGAAACCCTCGATAGGCATATACACCGAGTAAGATGCAATGTTCAATATGTATTTTCCCGGTCGGCCGTCCTTGCACTCCGAAGAGGCCATATCTTTGCCATACAGACGGCACAATGAAGCCAAAGCGCTTATATTCAATCCTATCAGACAATCCTGCTGAGATTCGTTCACTTCCGTGACGGGTTCGTAGAAATACATACCCGCATTGTTGACCAGAATGTCGGGGTCTATCCCGCGGGCCTCCGTCCATCCGTGCAAACTCTCCGCAGCACCCGGACGGGATAGATCCATTGGATATACGCGTATGTCCCTTCCGCCACAGAACTCCCTTATCCGTGCGGCTGCTTCGTCCAACTTTTCAGCACTGCGGCTGACAAGGACCAGGTCATATCCCTGCTTCGCCAACCTTTTAGCCAGCGCGAGTCCAAGCCCGCTGCTTCCGCCTGTAACCAATGCCCACATAATATCTAGAAATTCAAATAAAAGTCCTTGGTAAGTGATTTATATTCAGCAGTATATTCCCCATCGTCCATAATCGTTAGGGTCTCGTTCACTGTCTTTTTCCTGACGAAGGAAAATTCCGCAACGATGCGCGCCGGAGTCTTGTGCTCCACCGTCCGAACGCTGAGGATGCGTGAGGGGAACAGGCCGAAAGAAGAGGCAAAACGGCACAGCCGTACTTCCTCCGCCTTGGGAAGAACCATTGCCAGAGTGCCGCCGGGAGACAGAAAATCATTGGCGAAAGTTATCACCTCACGATAGGAAAGAGAGTCTGTATGACGGGCGGCGGAACGTTGCGGATCCGGGCACTGAAGGGAATTGTCGTAGTAGGGAGGGTTGCTGACTATGAGGTCGAAGCTGCCGGGACCCGAATCCATATAGGCAGCCAGGCTGACGTTGCGGTAGTTCAGACATCCTGCCCAGGGAGACGCTGCGAAATTCCCCCCTGCCTCAGCCATGGGGTCGATGTCTATGCCCGTTATCTTCAACGCATCCTCCTGCAAATCCGCATAGGCCTCAACCGTCCTCTGGGCCAGCATAAGGGCAATTATTCCGGTACCCGTGCCTATATCCAGGATTTTCAGGGCCCCGTCAGCGGGGTCAGGTATGGCGGCATAAGCACCGAGTAGCACGGCATCCGTTCCAAGTTTGAGACCCGACCTGCCGTTTCCTACCGAGAACTGCTTGAATCTAAATGAATTGTCCATCCTTCATCGTAAGACTGCGGTCACACATCGACGCCAGGACGGTGTCGTGGGTGACTATGACCGTCGTCTGGCCGAAACGCTCACGAAGACGGAAAAACAGGGAATGTATCTCCTCCCTGGTAACGGAGTCGAGATTGCCGGACGGCTCGTCAGCCAGAAGCACTGCGGGGGAATTCACCAGAGCACGGGCAATAGCCACGCGCTGGGACTCTCCGCCCGAAAGTTCGGAAGGAGAATGGCCGATGCGTCCGGAAAGTCCCACCTCTTCGAGCAGGGACAAAGCCCGCTGACGGGCAGTCGCTCTGGACGTTCCTGCAATCAGTGCGGGCAACATCACGTTCTCGAGTGCCGTAAATTCTGGCAGCAGGTGATGGAACTGGAAAACGAAGCCCAGACTGGTGCCGCGAAAGTCCGACAACTTGCCGTCGCCGAGGCGGAAGGGGTCGATGCCGTTTATCTCCAGACTTCCTCCATCCGGTCGGAGCAATGTGCCCAATATGTTGAGCAACGTGGTCTTGCCGGCGCCGGAGGCTCCGACAATAGACACTATTTCCGATTTTTCCACCTGAAGATCAACGCCTTTCAGAATCTGAAGACCGGAAAAGGATTTGGTAATTCCCCTTGCTGTTATCATTTCCAAAAAATACCTTTTTATTTGGCATCCTCGAAAAAACGGCATAACTTTGCTGTCCCTTCGGGGAATCGGGGTGTGGCGCAGTTGGTTAGCGTACTTGGTTTGGGACCAAGTGGTCCTCCGTTCGAGTCGGAGTACCCCGACACTACAGTTTGTAAGCTTTCTTCAGAATACGCGAAAGCTGATCCGTACAGGATGTTCCCCGTCCGGCACAATCCACACCGTTCAATTTTTTGACCGCGTCCCTTACAGTGGAACCTTGCAGCAGTATGCCTACGGCCTTACCGTTGCCGGGGCATCCTCCTGAGAAGACAACTGATTTTATGACTTCCGTCTTGACATCCACCTTGACGGTTATCTTCTGCGCGCAGACCATCGCTGGAGTGGCTGTTATAGTGCGGACACCCGCTTCCGTCCTGTCACTGTTGATCACAAAATCGTCGGGAGATTCCATTTTCTGCTGAGGGACTACGGTAAGCAAAGCACCGATAGCCAGTAAAATCAATGTTTTCATTGTTCTTTCTTCCTTAATTGTTTCTCTATTTCTTCGAATGCCGATGAACGCTTGAGCACGAAACCGCTGCCGAGGTATTTCGTGCGGACTTCTTCGTCCGCCGCAAGTTCCTCGGGCGTGCCCTGTTGAAGAATGTTTCCTTCATAGAGCAGGTACGCACGGTCTATGATTGCAAGCGTCTCGCCGACATTGTGGTCGGTGATGATGACACCTATGTTCTTGTATTTCAGTTTGGCTATGATGTGCTGGATATCCTCCACGGCGATGGGGTCCACCCCGGCGAAAGGTTCGTCGAGCAGGATGAATTTGGGGTCTATGGACAGAGCCCTTGCTATCTCGCAGCGGCGGCGTTCGCCACCGGAAAGCTGTATGCCGAGAGACTTGCGCACCTTGTGCAGATTGAACTCGTCTATGAGGCTTTCCAGACGGGCCTCCCTCTCCTCGCGCGTAAACTTGTCGCTGAGCTCCATCACGGACATAATATTGTCCTCCACGCTCATCTTGCGAAATACCGAAGCCTCCTGCGCCAGATAGCCTACACCCTTCTGCGAACGCTTGTACATCGGCAAGCCGGTAATATCCTCGTCGTCAAGGAAAATACGGCCTCCGTTGGGTACCACGAGGCCGGTAATCATATAGAAGCTGGTGGTCTTTCCAGCACCGTTGGGACCGAGGAAACCGACGATTTCGCCCTGTTCCACTTCCATTGAAACCCCCTTTACCACAGTGCGGGGCCCGTATTTCTTTACAAGGTTTTCTGCTCTGAGCTTCATGGTTTTCTTATTTTAGTTCCAGACCGAGGTCGGCAATCGCGCTTCTGACAACGGGGTTCCTGTCCATCATTTCTTTCGCTTTGTCCTCCGGAGTGACAGCCGACTTTTGGGAAGGATCTTCCGGCTGAAGGTCCACTACCATATCAACGAGAGAGGATCCGAGCAACTGTCTCATCTTTGCCTCGAAACGGGAATTCAATGATTCAAGCCATATCTTCTGGGAATCGTTCATCACGGAATATCTGACAATTTTCTTGCCATCCTTGAGCGTTATGTCAATCTTTGCCGTATCCAGAGCGTTGAACAGTCTCAGATTGCTCTTGCCTTCCTCCTTGATGCAGTTCCACTTTTCAATTATGCACTCATCTGAAGGTACTACATCTGATTGCGGCGCGGAGACTTCTTCTTTGGCCTCGTTCTGCTCCCTGCCAACTATGGATTTCAGGGAGAGTCCCGATGCGGCCGACGGTGCCCTGTGGCGGGCGGGCTGGGCAGGGGCGGGGGCTGCGGTCTGGGTAGGGGCAGCGGCAGGGGCGGGGGCCACAGATTGGACTGCGGGGGTCACCTCTCTGTTCATAAAGCACAGTTTCATCAGGCAGAACTCTATGTGCAGGCGCGGGTTTACGGCCATCTTGTAGCCCTGCTCGCACGCAGTGGTGCAGGACAGCGCATCATAGAGGAATTTCTCGCTGCACGAAGCCGCCTGTGTGCGGTAACGCTGCTTGACTGACTCTGCGAGTTCCAGCAACGAGTCCACTCCTCCTGCCTTTGCCACCAGCAAGTCCCTGAAATGCGAAGACAGGGCCGCCATAAAGTGAAGGGCGTTGAAACCCTTGGCCAATATCTCGTCGAAGGTCCTGAGGGCGGAGGCATAATCTCCTGAAAGGAAATTGTCCACAAGGGAGAAGCTGTATTCGTAATCCAACACGTTGAGATTGCGTATCACATCCTCATATTTGACGTCAGTACCGCAGAAGGCCACCGTCTGGTCGAAGACAGTCAGTGCGTCGCGCATCGCCCCGTCCGCCTTCAATGCTATCACGTGAAGACTTTCGTCATCGATGGAAACGCTTTCCTTGCCGGCTATGTCCCGCAGGTTGCGCACAATGTTGTCCACCGTGATTCTGTTGAAATCATAGGTCTGGCAACGGCTCAGTATGGTAGGAAGTATCTTGTGTTTCTCTGTCGTGGCAAGAATGAATATGGCATACTCGGGCGGCTCCTCCAGGGTTTTGAGGAATGCGTTGAAAGCCTGGGTGGAGAGCATGTGCACCTCATCTATGATATAGACGCTGTACTTGCCGACCTGCGGCGGTATGCGTACCTTGTCGATGAGGTCCTTGATATCCTCAACGCTGTTGTTCGAGGCTGCATCCATCTCGAAGATGCAGTATGACCTGCCTTCCGCGAAGGAAACACAGGACTCGCACCGGCCGCAGGGCTCTCCGTCGGCGGAAGGGTTGGAGCAGTTTATCATCTTGGCGAAAATCCTCGCCGTGGTGGTCTTGCCCACGCCGCGCGGTCCGCAGAACAGGTAGGCGTGCGCCAACTGGCCGCGGCTGATGGAATTTTTCAGCGTTTTGGCGATATTGTCCTGACCGATGAGGGTCTCGAATGAATCCGGCCTGTATTTTCTGGCCGATACTATATAGTCTGTCATATTTTACAAATTTAGCATCTTTTTTGTAACTTTGTTTTCGCTTAAGAAATAAATATGAAAAAAGTCATACTTACCGGCATTCTTGCCTTTGCCGCCCTCTTTGCCACTGCGCAAGCCAAACTGGAAACCAAGAAATTCAAGATTTCGGACCTGTGTGAAAGAACTATGGAAATCGTCCTTACAGGCAATCCCAAGGTCGATGCCGCATATCGCGACAAAGTTCAGGACGTGTGGTATATCTCGCCCTACGAGCTCTGTACTGCGGAGCAGTTCGAGCAGCGCACGAAATCCAAGGAATACTATTTCATAGTGGTGACGGACAACAGTTTCGGAAAGGAAACCTCGGCCGGAATCAAATTTTTGTCAATGTACAAGGGAGACCCGAAAGCAAGCGGGGGCGTGAACGGTCTGTACAAGATAACCTCCATACCATTCTGCAGCGTGGACTGGGGAGACGGACGTGAGGCGAATGCCGTTCCCGCAATGTTGAATACGCTCCAACAGCAGGCTCTCAGCATACTTGATAAAGAGTTCAATATAGGGGAAATAGCCTGGGCCAAGAGCAAAAACGCACTGGGCAAATGGCCCGGGAAAGTCCTGATAGCCGACTGTGATCTGGCTTTTCAACAGGACACGGCTGAAACCGCGGCATCCGACTCCTATGTGAAAATCACGGATCCCGGTACTGTCACCGAAGCGATGGAAAACAGGGAGGACTGCCTTGTGGGATATGTCGTAGCTCCCGGAAATCCTGAGAAAGGGTCGGTTTGCTTCACCTACCTGATAAATACCGCCACATATGAACTTTATTATATGCGCAAGCGCAACATAAGCCCTTCCTCACCTGCAGGCTTCACAAAGGCGGAATTGAAGGGTTTTGAATCGCACGGTTTGGAACAATGACGACAGGTGTTACCTCAGAGGGTATAAAATATGCAGTGCACAATTTCGGCAACGCGGTGGCGTATTGCGCATTGAGTATCAAGGTGGGCACGCGTGACGAAGAAGGGTTTCACGGCGGGATAGCCCATTTCGTAGAGCACACCCTGTTCAAAGGCACGGCACGGCACAGCAGCGACTACATCAACAACCGCCTGGAGCATCTGGGAGGGGAGCTCAACGCATATACTACCAAGGAGGAAATCGTGCTGCACGCCACCGTCCTGAAGAAAGACATAGCCAAGGCCGCAGACCTGCTGGCGGAAATAGCCTTCGAATCAACCTTTCCCGACGAGGAGATGGAAGTCGAGAAAGGAGTGGTCATAGATGAAATTGCCTCTTACAAGGATTCGCCGTCGGAGGACATCTATGACGTGTTCGAGGAAAAGCTTTTTGCAGGGAGCCCGCTGTCAAACCTCATTCTCGGCACTCCTGAATCTGTACAGGCCATAAGTTCGGACGAGTTGAAACGCTTCCGTTCCACATTCTTCACACCGGAACGCATTTCCTTCTCTGCTGTAGGACCTCTCCCTGAGGAGAAGATGGCGGAAATGATTCGCGGAATCAGTGCCAAATACCGGAATGCAAGTACGGATATGCACAAGAGAGCGGCACGAAAAGTTTCCGACATAGGCGTGGGCACAATCTTTGACGAGACCATAGACAAGCACGACCACCAGGTCAACTGTCTGATAGGCGGAACCGCCCCGTCGATGGACAGGGAGGAAGACAGGCTGGCTACCATCCTGCTGTGCAATATGCTGGGCGGGCCCGCCTCCAACAGTATACTCGGACGCATACTCAGGGAGAGGCACGGATGGGTTTACAACGTGGAATGTTCCTATACCCCCTATTCTGACAGCGGAGTGGCCATAATAGCCTTCGGATGCGAGGAAGAGAACCTGTCGAAATGCGAAAGAGTGATAAAAAGACAACTCCGTCTCCTTCAGGACAGGGAACTGTCGCCCTCATGCCTGAAAGCCGCGAAACGCCAGCTGCTCGGACAGAATGCCATCTCCTTGGAAAGCGGGGAGGCGCAATGTCTGTCGATGGGCAAGAGTCTGATGTGTTTCGGCCGTGTGCATTCTGACGGGCAGCTGGCTGAAAAGGTTATGGCAATAACTGCGGCCAAAGTACGGGAAATGGCCTGTGAAGTGTTCGGAGACGATAAATTGAGCAGGCTCGTATATCTGTAAAATGGACAAAATATACAAATACATCGCGGCCCACAGCGTAAGCGAAGGCGATGACCTGCTGTGGATACGCAGGCAGACCCACCTCCACACCAACCACGCCAGGATGCTTTCAGGCGAAGTCCAGGGCGCCCTGCTGACCTTATTGGTGCGCAGCATAGGGGCAAAGCGCATACTTGAGATAGGGACATTCACGGGATACGCCACGGCTTGTCTGGCAAAGGGACTCCCTGAAGACGGAGGGCATATCGACTCGCTGGAAATCAACGACGAGCTCGTCGGGCTGATAAAGGAAGGATGGGACAGGGCCGGAGTGGCAGACAGGATAAGCCTGCACGTGGGTGACGCCCTGGAAACGCTGAAAGCCCTGACCTGCAAGACGGAGGCTGACGGGTTGTACGACCTTGCCTATATCGATGCCAACAAGCGCGAATACTTCGCCTATTATGAGGCCGTCCTGCCTCTTGTACGTCCCGGAGGCGTGATTCTGGCCGACAATACGCTATGGGACGGCAAGGTTGTGGAAGACCCCCTTCCCACGGATGCCCAGACTCAGGAAATCCTCAGATTCAACGAGCTGGTGGCCGCCGACCCGAGGGTTGAGTGCGTCATCATTCCCCTTCGCGACGGCCTGAGTTTCATAAGGAAGAAATAACTGCCCACCGGCAAGCATTACCTTCTTGAGCAGGGAGTTCCCGGTGATCATATCATTTCTTTTATCTTTCTCATATTGTTTGATATTTCAAGAGATAACTCTATCTTTGCAAATGGTGGTGTGTATACCACCTAATAAAGTGGTATTTTATGGCAAAGGCATTGCATTGCACCAGGCGGATTTGATTGTCGGCGATTCACCGAGCGACGGTGCCCACGCCGAGTTGAAGGATATTGCACCGTTTGTCAGGTATATGACCGGTATGATGGCAGAAGAGATAAACAACGATGTTCTGTTCGTCTCCGAGCATGACGATAATATCTGGTGGTATGACGGTCAGAAGTTCTCTTTCCGTACTCCGAACTACACCAGAATCCTAAGGATGATGCAATCAATCCCCGCTGTGACTTATTCACAACTTCAGGAAGGTACTGGCATTAATATGTCAGCAGTTCAAAAGATAGTGAAGTCCCTTCAGACGAAAGGATTTGTCGAACGCCATGACAATAACGGGGATTGGCAGGTTTTGTTGGTTCAGTAATTGATCTTTCTGTCTTCAATCGTTTTGCCGGCGTGAACAGCGTATGTTTGTTCATATCCCAAATCCCTGTGACATTTCAATGGCAGAGAACTTGCAATTTCAATTATTACATCGCTTAATTCCTGAGAAGCGGCGTCAGCACAGCCATTCCTGTTTTGCCTATTTTCCGGGCAAGAGCCTTCATTTCTTTCTTTTTGGCATTGCGTTCTTCGTGCCTCTTTCCTGCATTTTCGTTCGGGAGACCGGCCTGGTGCAGGAGCATGTCGCTCTGCTTGCTGATTCTGACCTCCAGGGCGAGTTGTAAATAACAAACCATAGCGGAAAAGACTTCAGGAGGGAACGCTATCTTTGCATCCAGCAGGTATTCCCCCGATTTTGCTGAAGAAAAATCTCCTGAGCGTAATGCAGAGAGTGTATTGATGTCGCCAGCCAAGGAAATCTCCATCTGATTGTTGATATGTTTTTCTTCCCAAATGAAGATAAACAGGAATATTGCAACGAAAGTGCAGGAAATCCACACAACATTGTCGAGCGGATCGACAAGTCCGTTCATCATAATCCGGTTGTAAACAAGATGTATGGCAACGGAGGGAACAAGGGAAAAGATTATTCCCGGCAAATTCGAAAACTCTCTGGAAATCAGGAGCATCAGCGAGACGGAAAGGGCTGTGCTGCCGATATGTAATATGCTACAGCCGAATCCTCTGGCAATGACAGTCCCCAGGGCAATATCAGGATTGTAATAGAAGTAGATGATGTTTTCGAGAAGCGAGAATCCGCTTCCTACCGCTGCTCCATAAATGAGGCACTGCGCCAGAAAATGTATCTTCTTTTTGATTATCAGAACAGTCAGAAGACTGGCTTTCAAGAGTTCCTCGACCAAAGGCATAAATGAAACTCCTCCGATTGCCGTGTCAAAGTTCAGATTCAGCAGGAGAGTCACAACAAATGCAGCGGTACAGCATATCATACCTGACAGAATATTCCGCATTATCAGTTCGAAACGAACCAGTGCGAAACTGTCCAGCGCTTTCAAAATCAATAGATAAAGAGCGCAGGGGAATACAGATATGATGATTATTGCCGCCATCTATTCATCTTCGATACAAAAATACTTTATATTTTCGGAAATATGTCCACTGTTCTTTGAATCTGACGGAAATTTGTATAAATTTGCCAAATACATAAATTTTTAATTGATTATGAAAAAGAGTTTTGTACTTCTCCTTATTCTTGCATTCGCGGCAGGTTACGGACTGAATACTCTTGTGGAAAGCATCGTTGTCGAACAGGCGAAGACTGGCGGTGACGTTTCAAAAGCCAAGCGATACATCAGAATCAGGAACGTTGAACAATTGAACCTGCTTCAAGATAAGCTTCAGAACGACGATGAGTATTTCAATCAGACCAAGGATGTGTCATCGTTCCTTCTTTCCCGCGTCAGCACCCTTGCAGATTTGACAAAAAGGAGTATCAATCAGTGTTCAGGAATAGAAGAACTCACGGAGCAAGTAGCCGGTCTCAAGTCTCTCAATCTCAAGGCAAGCAACACGGAGCTTGCCCTCGAAGGCATCCGCAACGGGCTGGACAGAATGGCCCAAGGCAAGGATGTTCCTGATTACGATCAGTCCTTCAACAATGCCGTCGCCGGATTCTTCAGTATAGAAAACCAGATTGAATTGGGCAAGTCTTTCGTAGAGGTTGCCGGCAAATATCTGGAAAGCAACGAGAATGCGGAACTCGCCGCGCTGGTGTCGGATTGGACGGTTTACAGTTATCAGGATGCCAAGCTCAACAAGTCTGAGAATGATATGGCTTACTGGAACGAAAAATACAAGGAAATGTCAAATAATGCCACCGAAGGGCTCAATATAGATGCGCTTTCCGGCTTGAATGACATAAATGACGTGGCGGACGGATTGATTCTCAATTCGCTTGGCATTATCGATATGTTGCAGGTTCTTCATCTTGATTTCGGCGTTCCAGTACCGCCGCTGCCGCACCCGGTTAAACGTGACACTGTTCTCTATTGATACAATTCCCTCAAGCTTTCGTTGACAGTACGTCTTAAAGAAATATTTTTCAAACTATGTTGGTCGTTGGCTCTGCTTGCGGCCAACAGTTTTATTGCTGACGGGCAGAAACTCTACAAATATGAGGCGGATGACGCTTTCCTGATTTTCAGCGACAGGAACCAGTTCCATTACGTGCCTCATATAATGGAGAAATATCGCCGTGCCAAGGCTTTGCACGGCAATGTGTGGGGCACACTGCCGGAGCAGGTCCCATATATAGTATTCTCGGATATGGAAGATGACGGCAATGCGGGCGTTTCTTCGATTCCGCACAACTATATGCTGATAGGGCTATCTCCGTTGAACAAGTCATATTTTACCTCTCCGTCAAACGAGCGTTACGACTATGTCTTCAAGCACGAATACACTCACGCCGTAATGCAGGACAAGCCTAATGAGCAGGATGAAAAATGGCGCCGGTTCACCCGTGGCAAGATTGTTCAGAATCCGGCATATCCCCTAAGCGCTCTGTGGAGTTATATGGCCGTGCCCCGTATGTTCTGCCCCAGATGGTATCAGGAGGGCATAGCCTGTTTTATGGAGACCTGGCTCAACGATGGCATAGGCCGCTCACTATCCGGATTGGACGAAGCCTATTTCCGCTCCAATATTTTTGAAGGAAAGGAGCTGCATGCCATCGTCGGCCTTGAAACGGAAGGTTCCACATCGGATTACCGGCTTGGCGGAACAGGATATCTCTACGGCACCAGATTCGTCAATTACCTGGTGCTGACCTACGGCTACGATAAGTTGATTGCCTTCTACAACCGCACCGATGAAAGCAAGGCAAGTTATGTGGAGCAGTTCCGCAGTGTGTATGGCAAAGGCTTGCGTGAACTGTGGCAGGAGTGGATTGATTACGAAAAGGTTTTCCAGAAAGAGAACCTGCGCAGAATTGCTGAATATCCGCTGACGGAACTGCAGAAAATGACATCGGAGGAACTTGGCGCGATGTCCCCTATGATTGTCGATGAAGAAAGGCACCTGGCGTTCGCTGCGATGAACCGCAACGGCGATTTCGCGCAGGTGGCGCAGTTCAGGCTCAGTGAGGACAACAGGCAGATAGAGGATATCGAGCGTCTGGGATACATTGACGGATATGGAATCTATATGCCGGCATATATCGCCTACGACAAAAAAGGACGGAGGCTGATTTGGACTGACCGTAATGACAGGTACCGGGGACTGGTCGTGTATGACCTTGCCGACAGACGCATTGTGAAGCATCTCAAGTTCCAGAGAATGACGGATATCTGTTATGACAACAGCAACGATTGCCTGTACGGTATTTTCATCAACCGTGGAATATGCCACATTGCAAGATATGATGCGGCATTTGAGAGAAGGGAAATTCTCTACAGCTTCCCGTTCGGAGTGAGTGTCAGCGACTTGGACGTTTCGCACGACGGCGGCAAACTGGTCGTGGCCATAAACGAAACCAATGGAGTTCATACCTTGGCGATGTTCGATACGGAGGATCTTGAAAATTCCAATTACCGCTACGATGTCCTCCGTCAGGAAGAGGATTCCAATCTGAGCCAGTTCCGCTTCAGCTATGACGACAGCAAACTTGTGGGTTTCAGCTATTATACGGGAGTCCCGAACATCTGGTGCTACGATATCGCTACAAAGGAATTCAATCTCCTGTCAAATGTGCAGACCAGTCTGTTCGCCCCATATCTGGCCTCAGACTCCCTTCTGTATGCATACAGTTATTCGGTGGGAGGAATGACTCCCGTAACTTTTGAATACAGGGAAGTACACGACGCCAACAGCGTAGAATTTCTCGGGCAGAAGGCTTATGAGGCGAATCCGCAGATTGCGGAACTTTCTTCTTTGGAATCGGAGATGCCGGAGCTTGATTTTGGCGACGTATATAATTCCATTACTGAATACAATCCTCTGAGGGAACTGAAATTTCAAGGCTTCTATCCTGACATAAGTGCCTTTACGGACAGGAAAGCCTGGAACAATATGACACCTGTCCTTGGAGGACACCTGACTTTTTTTGACCCGCTGTCTCAGTTCCGCATAGATATCTTCGCGGGAATGTCGCCGTGGAGCAATAACGACTGGAAAAACAAATTCCATTTTTCGGCAGATGTCAGATACCGTAACTGGACACTGAGCGCTGCCTGGAACAAGTCCAGTTTCTACGATCTGTTCGGGCCGAGCAGAAGTTCCAGGAAAGGATATCAGGTCTCTTTGGCGTATGACCGCTCTTATTCCCACAAGAGTCCTTTCATCTGGTGGTGGGGTGGCTCAGTGGCACATTATGGAGGAATGGATGCATTGCCTTTGTATCAGGACATCGAGGTGGACAAAGGGGTAAGTTCATTCCAGACTGCCAGCCTTTACATCAGTTGCGCCAAAACCAGAACAACCATCGGCGGCGTGGAGCCGGAGCAGGGATATCAGCTGTCGGCAAGCGCTTATACCTATCTTGCCGGAGGTGAACTGTTCCCTTCAATAGACCTTAGTGGCGATTTCGGCTTCCGCCTTCCTTTTGGAAGCCACAATAGTTTCTGGCTGAGGAGTGCGGCGGGCCATTCGTTCGCTTCACCGCTGTCCTCCTTCGGCAACAATTATTTCGGCGGATTCCGCAATAACTGGATAGACTGCCGTGACATAAACAGATTTCAATCCGTCAACTCGATGCCGGGCGCTAAAATCAATCAGATCCGCGCTCACAATTATGCCAAGTTTACAGGGGAAATATCGCTGTCTCCCATCAGACTGAACAATTTCGGTGCGATGCAGTGTTACCCCGAATATATTCAGTTCAAACTGTTTGCAAGCAATCTTATGGCCGATTACTGGGGAGAGATGTCAACTTCAAGAGCGAACTACATCAGTGCCGGTGCCCAGATGAACATTCCGATAGTCCTCTTCACTAATATGAGCACCACGTTGTCCATAGGCTATGCCCGAATCTGGGGAGGCGGTCTGCGCAGCGGTGAATTGATGGTCTCTCTGAAACTGTTGTGATTAATGTCATTCTTTCCGGTGGGTTATTGCTGAACTTATGGTTCCGATAGTGCGGATGAAACGTACGCCGGTATGCGAATGTAAAAGCTCCTGTTTGATAAAATGCCGAATTAGTATGCGGGCCTATTATCTGATATTGCACCTGATTTTGACGATACACGGGGCTTTCGGATTTATCCGCCGAGACCACGCTCCTGAAAATTGGTATCTCAAGGGTTCCGGTTTACCTGTTCCGGTAAATGGATGTTCCTGTAACTCCCGGAGCATAGCCTTGATCTTCTCTGCGGTCTTCGGGCTAGTCTCTTTCCAGAATTTGAAATCTTCAGAAGCTTGAGGAGTAAATGCAATCCTATAGCTCATCTATATCAACTTCCTTGAAATTACCATTCTTCACGTCTTCCATTCCTTGAAGGATAACTCGTTCCATTTCCTTGGAAGACATCAGGTATTCTGTTTCCTTAATTGAATTGAACTGGTCAAGAGGAATAAGCACGGCAGATTCACTGCCACGGCTGATTAT
>JAZLKN010000018.1:0-2679 GCA_045597605.1 Candidatus Cryptobacteroides sp.
ATACGGCCGCACTCTTCCTGTCACCCACATAGACATACTTTCCGTCCTTCACTGCGAACGCCTCGGCGAGTTCATAGTTGTCAGAAGTGAAAATCTTGCCGTAAACGACAAGGTCAGCGCTGATCTTCTCCGGTGTCAGAGGCTTCGAAGCGCAATAGCTTGCGCCTGTATTGTCAATGAGCGTGACAGTAAGGACGGCATCATTCGAATAGCCGGGAACCGTCTGCAGAATAACCACAGCCGGGTTCTTCGTCACCTTTCCGTCTGCACCGAATTCGGGATTCTTCACCTCGAGTTTCCAGGATGATGTATTCCCTCCCTTCGTTGCGACAGCCGTCTCAGTGCCCATACTGCTTGAAATCTCCGCCTTGATTGCGCCATAGCTGTCTTTTGTGACACAAGACGAGAGTATCAGTTCTATTTCATCTCCGGCCTCTACGACCTTCTTCTCGAAATCCTTGATTTGGATACGGGAAGCCGATTGCTCCTGGAGGTTTTTGATATCTTCCTTAATCTGTGTGTCATCGTACTTCTGGCATCCTGCGACACAAAGCAGGACTGAAAGGCAAAAGAGTATTTTTTTCATAGTTATCACTGTTTTTTATATCGTTTGCAAATCAATTTTCACACACCAATTCTATTGGTTAATCCAATAATCGTAAAAATAAGGCAGCAGAATCTCCCTCTGCTCTTTCTTAGGGTCACTTTCCATATACATCGAAGCATCACGTCCGATTATCATAGTGTTGCGGGACTCCGCATCGTATTCGCCCCAAGGAATTCCGGGCTGGGAAGGGTCACCGTCTTTTGCGAAGGATACGATTGCCCCGCTGAAATTCTTCATCAGATCCCGGTCATACGGACCGCCGGCTTCATACCCCCTGTTGTCGAGGGCGTAGGTGAGTTCACAGGCGTGGCAGGCTCCGAGCCAAGGCTCGTCAGGCATTGCGGAGTCGTCGTAGGCCTTGCCGAAGAAGTACATATAGGTCTTGCCCTTGCCGCCGGCTGATGCGTGATTCTGGGCCATAAGTATGCTTCCCATACGGAAACGCATTTCGTTCAACAGTTCGGTGCGTTCCCATATCATAGGATACTTGGCGCTCATTTCGTCCTGCCGGTCCTTCACACTTGAGATGAACTCGTCGGCAATATGTTCATTCTTGCCGAGAGCCTTTCTTATGTTCTGTTCGAAACCTTCCATACAGAGGCTGTAGTATGCTCCCAGCGGGTCGTCCGTATTCTTGTCGAAATTATAGAATGCCTCCTCGGAGGGAACCAGATAGTGGAACAGATGAGCCCAATACTGCGCTTCCTCCCAAGTGGTGCCGACAATAATGTCCACATCCTTTGAAGCGCCCTGTGCAATGGCCGTGAACGGGTCGAACGGAATGATGCTGCGGTCGGCGCGCATCGGGTGGTTGTTATGTCCGGCAACAGTGGTAAGCCCCTCTATGCCTGGGACTCCGGTGTCGGTTTCCATAGCCTTCAGGAGTTCGTCCTGCGAGAGAGCCATAAGCTCGTCCATATTGCAGCACCCGGTAGCCTTCAAAAGGAATCCGGCCTGGTCCCACTGGTCATACACTTTTTCTGTGAAAGTGAGATCCATGGGACCTGACATCACGATAGCATGCTGGAAAAGTCCTTCGCTGCCTTTGGCAACAAGAAGACAGCTGGTGCTTCCGCCGCCGGCTGACTCTCCGAAGATGGTTACGTTGCCCGGATCACCGCCGAACGCCGCGATATTCTTCTGCACCCAGCGCAGAGCCGCCTGCTGGTCCATTATGCCGAGATACGGAGCATCGGGGAAAGCCTCGCCTCCGGGAACGTGGCTGAAATCGATGAAACCCATCATATTCACGCGGTAGTTCGCGGTAACGAACACTACATCGGGATAATCTTCGACCAGATATTTGCCCTCATAGAGAGGATCGACCGTACCGCCGAGAGAATAAGATCCTCCGTGAATCCAGAACAGCACGGGTTTGCCTTGCGTTTCAAGGTCTTTCGTCCATACGTTGAGCGTAAGGCAGTCCTCACCCTTGGGCCCGGTGCTGGCAATCTCACTCGGTGAATAGGCCTGAAGCGCGGCCTGACCGAACTCTCCGGCATCGAAAGTCTCTGACGATGCTTCCGGAGCCTGAGGAGCCTTCCATCTCAGTTCACCGACGGGAGCCTTGGCGTAAGGAATGCCCTTGAAGGACATTACGCCGTTATCTTCAACACGGCCTACGAAACGGCCGTTTTCACATTCAACAACAGGATTACCGGAATTTGAAGTGCATCCGCACAATGCTGCAATCAACATTAGGTTTATCACTAACAGGTTTTTCATTGAAAGAGTATTAGATATTATTTGAGTAATGTGCAAAGTTATTGAAATTATTCTTGATTTACGAATTGTCATTCTTGTGGTTGAACTCAGGCAGGGGCCCTGAATTTCTTGACGACATCTGTCAGTGTAATTCTGTAAGATACTATATATCTATAACTATGTTGTCAAAACTTCGCAGCACGTCAGAATCATTGATACGAATGAACCAATTAAACTTTAGTTCAGCGCAAAAGTAGCACTACATCGGCTAGGCCGCGAGGCTACGATTGCTAAATGTTTGATTTTTAATAAAATTACGTTTAATATGTTTGTTATTGTCAGAAATGTTTCTTAAATTTGTAGTGCTA
>JAZLKN010000019.1:0-57740 GCA_045597605.1 Candidatus Cryptobacteroides sp.
AGGAATGAAACCATCTGAAGGCGGCGGGCCTCCTCAAGCGATATTCCGCGGCTGCGCATATAGAACTGTTCGTCTTCGTCCAGCTTGCCCGCAGTGGCGCCGTGGCTGCATTTCACGTCATCGGCATATATCTCCAGCTGCGGCAGTGTCTCCACGACGGCGTCGCGGGACAGCAGCAGATTGCGGTTGGTCTGATATGCCTCCGTTTTCTGAGCATCCCTGGCTACGACTATCCTGCCGTCAAAACGCGAAACTGAATATCCGCCGGCTATACCCTTGAAAAGCTGGGTGGAAGAGCTTCCACCTGCGTTATGGCGCATATTCACCGTCACTTTAAGGCGGGAATCTCCACCACAGACATACAGACCACGGAGGTCCAGAGAAACACCGGGTGCGTCTATATCGATCTCAAAGACGGCCTCTCCCCCGTCCAGACATACCAGAATCAAGGGATTGGAAGGGCTTTCCGTAAGGTGTTCACGGAATTCCAGAATACTGCCTTCGGCTATTTTGCGCTTCCCGTCAAAAAG
The DNA here is from genome assembly GCA_045597605.1 of Candidatus Cryptobacteroides sp. GTDB lineage: Bacteria > Bacteroidota > Bacteroidia > Bacteroidales > UBA932 > Cryptobacteroides. The sequence goes on from JAZLKN010000019.1 coordinate 531, forward strand.
AATCATAACCTTCCTCTTCTATGCGGGTCACCAATTCGCGGCCTCCGCTGCAGACTATCTTTCCGGCCTTCAGTATGTGTACATAATCCGGCACTATGAGCTCCAGCAGACGCTGGTAATGGGTGATGACGATTATGGATTTCTGCGGGGTCTTGAGCAGGTTGACACCTTCGGCAACAATCCTCAAGGCATCCACGTCTAGTCCGCTGTCCGTCTCGTCCAATATGCTCAGGGACGGATCCAGCATCGCCATCTGGAATATCTCGTTCTTTTTCTTCTCACCTCCGCTGAAACCCGCGTTCACGTCCCTCTTCGCAAAATCGGGGTTCATCTTCACGAGTTCCATTTTCTGACGCATCAGCCTGAGGAATTCCGCTCCGCTCACAGGAACCTCCCCACAGGCCTCGCGACGGCAGTTCAACGCCGTTTTCATAAAGTTCGAGATGCTGACACCAGGTATTTCGACAGGATACTGGAAAGACATGAAAAGGCCGGCCCAACTTCTTTCCTCCGGACTCATCTCCAAGAGGTTGCGGCCCATGAATTCTATTGTTCCCCGAGTCACTTCATATTGCGGCTTGCCCGTAAGAACGCAGCTCAGAGTACTCTTGCCCGCTCCGTTAGGGCCCATCACGGCGTGCGTCTCGCCTTCGTGTATGGTCAGGTCAACGCCTTTGAGGATTTCCTTGTCCGTTCCGGCGATGACCGCGTGCAGATTGCTTATTTTCAGTATTTCCTTCATTCTTGTCAAATTGTCAGAAAACGTTTTTCTTATCCTATGGACCCCTCCAGACTTACCTGCAGAAGTTTCTTGGCCTCAACGGCAAACTCCATCGGAAGTTTTGAAAGTACCTCCCTGGCATAGCCGTTGACTATGAGTCCCACGGCATCCTCGGGTCCTATCCCACGCTGGTTGCAGTAAAACAGCTGGTCTTCGCTTATCTTGGAGGTCGTGGCTTCGTGCTCCACGACTGCGGTGGGATTTTCGCTCTTTATCACAGGGAATGTGTGGGCTCCGCATCTTGAACCTATCAGCAGTGAATCGCACTGTGAGTAGTTTCTGGCCCCCTCGGCTCCCTTTCCCATACGCACCAGACCGCGATATGAGTTCTCGCTGTGGCCGGCGGAAATGCCCTTGCTCACTATGCGGCTGCGGGTGTTGCGGCCCAGGTGAATCATCTTCGTTCCGGTGTCCGCCTGCTGCCAATTGTTGGTCACGGCGACGCTGTAGAATTCGGACGAAGAATTGTCCCCCAACAGTATCGTGGACGGATATTTCCAAGTGATGGCGGAGCCTGTCTCAACCTGTGTCCAGCTGAGGTGGGAGTTCTCCCCCTTGCAGATGCCCCTCTTGGTCACGAAGTTGAAAATACCTCCCTTACCGTTCTCGTCTCCGGGATACCAGTTCTGCACCGTGCTGTATTTCACTTCAGCATTCTTCTCGACCACGATTTCCACAACGGCGGCATGCAGCTGGTTTTCGTCACGCATAGGGGCTGTACATCCCTCCATATAGCTGACGTATGAACCTTCGTCCGCCACAATGAGGGTCCTTTCGAACTGGCCCGTGCCGCGGGCGTTGATTCTGAAATAGGATGAAAGCTCCATAGGGCAGCGTACGCCTTTGGGAATGTAGCAGAAGGAGCCGTCCGAGAACACCGCGGCATTCAAGGCCGAATAGAAATTGTCGCCAGAGGGCACCACGGACGAGAGATATTTGCGTACGAGTTCGGGATGCTCGCGCACAGCCTCGCTGAAAGTGCAGAAGATTATGCCCTTCTCGGCCAGGGCGGCCCTGAAGGTGGTCTTCACCCCGGCAGAGTCGAAAATGGCATCCACAGCCACACCTGTCTGCTCTTCGCTCCTCACTCCGGCCAGAGCCTTGCGCTCGTCCAGAGGTATGCCCAACTTCTCGAAAGTCTTTTCCAGTTCAGGGTCTATCTCCGTGGGCATATCCTCGGCCTTCTTCGGGGCGGCATAATATATTATGTCCTGAAAATCTATCTCGGGTATGGTCAGATGACCCCAGGTGGGCAATTTCATTCTCTGCCATTTCCTGAAGGCATCCAGCCTGAAGTCCAGCAGCCACTGCGGCTCCTGCTTCTTTGCCGAAATCAGCCTCACCGTCTCTTCAGTCAGGCCCTTGGGCACGAAATCCTGCTCCACATCGGTGGAAAATCCGTGTTCGTACTCCTTGCCGACCACTTCTCCTATTATTCCGTCTCTCTTGGCCATATCTGTACAAAGTTAGGGAAATTTTACTATTTTTGCACGTTATTATGTCCAAATCACTTGTATTTTTCCTGTTATGAAAAGATTTGTTTCCATACTGTGCTCTGTACTCTGCCTCGCGTGTCTGTCTTATGCCGGGAATGGCGGTGACAGCATAAAGGAGCGCAAACTTCTCGCGAAAGAATCCAACGGCCAACTCGATGCATTGGCAACCAGAACTGCAAAGAAAGAAGCCAAAGAGCTCACAAAGGCAAAGTGGGTAGTTTCACCCGGCCAGCTCCCTCTGGAAAAACAGCTTGACAAATTATACAGGCTTTACTATGAATACGGTCCAGACGGCCTGCCCAGCTACCTTATCGGCGAATCCCGGGCTGTCAGCAATATGTATAACGCGGCCAGGATGCAGGCACTCAACAATGCTGCAGTTGACGTCGCAGGTAAGATTGAATCCGAAATCACAGCTCTTGCCGAAAGTACCGTTTCCGGCAATATGCTGACTGCTGAAGAAGCCGTATTCATCAACAATGCGCTCCGTTCGAGCAGATCCCTGATTGTTCAAAGCCTGGCAAGAGCACTCGTTGTTCTGGAGTGTCACCGTTCCTCGGGAAAAAATACGGAGGTCTGTCTCCGTGTTGCCTACAAGACCGGAAATGTTTACAGCACTGTCGGAGACATTGTCAAACAGCAGTTGGCGGCAGACGGCCATGAAATGAACGACAAGGTCAATGCGGTATGGTCTGAAATGAATAATCTCTGATGAATCGTAACGTCATATTGTTGCTCTCTCTCTGTTTCCTGGCAGAAGTTGCCCGGGCACAGGATTCCATGATTGACCAATTCAGCTCCTTCAGCCAGAATGTCATGTCAGGGTACAACAGTTTCCGCGATGACGCAACTCTACGTTACGCCGATTTCCTGCGGACAAGTTGGGCGCAATTCCAATCGCTGCCCTCGATAGGCAAGACGCGTGACCAGAAGACGCCGCCGATTGTATATGACGGCAACGATGACCGGCATTATTCCTCCGTGGAAGTACCATATACACGCCTCGTTGACAAGACGGAGCCGGTGCAACCCGCTTCTGACATCGAAGAATACCCCGGAAGCCGGCAGCATTTCGAATTCTCCTGTCTGGGGCTGGCTCTCAATGTACGTGTCCCCGAACAGAACAACCGCATATTGTCATCACTCGAAACTGTTGACATATCCGAAGCGTGGAAGATACTTTCCGACAAAAAATACAACAACCTTATTCTGGATTTTCTTGCAATACGCCGGCGTCATAATCTGAGTGACTGGGCCTATCTTCAGGTAATACAAAGCTTCACGGACAGTTTCATTGACAGCAGGGACGCCGCTACATTGCTTTCCGCCTATATCTTCGCCCGTTCGGGCTACAAGATGCGCCTCGGAATGGACGAAAATCGCCTTTTTCTGCTTTTCGGAACCGAAGACCTCATTTATGACAGGCCCTATTTCAAGATAGACGGCTACAACTACTACACCCTCGAAGGAGAATCGTCCGATATGTTCATTGCGAATTTTGCCTGGCCGGACGAAAAAGGTCTCTCGATGCACATAGGAAAACAGTTTCTTGGAAAGGCCGGTGGAGGCAGGCGCAAATTCACTTCAAAACGTTACGGAATAGATGCCGAGTGCTCGACGGGGAAAGACAGGATTGACTTCTTTTCCGCATATCCCGCCTCCCAGCCGACAGAAGACAATATGACACGCTGGGCCCGCTATGCCAACACCCCCATGGACGATAACATCTGCTCACAATTGTATCCGTGGTTGAAGTATGCAATCCTTGGAAAATCGTTGACAGAATCGGCAGATATGCTTCTTGATTTCGTTCAGACGGCGTTCCAATACAAACAGGATGAAGACGTATGGGGAGAAGACCGTATCTTCTTTGCGGAAGAAACATTGTTCTACCCATCGTGTGACTGCGAAGACAGGGCAATTCTGTTCACCCGTCTCGTGCGCGACCTGCTCGGCCTTGAGGTGGCTCTCGTCTATTATCCCGAACACCTCGCGGCGGCTGTACGTTTCCCTGAAGGCGCTGAGGGAGACAGTTTTTCGACACCCGACGGAGAATATACGATTTGCGACCCCACCTATATCGGCGCCCCTGTAGGAAGGACGATGCCGGGAATGAACAATTCCCAGGCAAAACTGCTGCTGCTGTAACTGATGAAAAGATGCAACTCCATACTGGTGAAGGTGGCTGTTTCCGCAGCAATATCCTGTCTTGCCTCCGTAATACTCATATCCTGCGTAAGTGCCGGGTTGAGAACGTTCCTCGTAGGACTGGACAAGGACTTTTATACAAAAATTTACTACGACGTCCACAACAGGACCACCATGTCCATGCCGGAGAGCGATGACATCGTCATCTTTGATATCGGCGACTACAGGTCACGTACCGAAATTGCCGAAGCACTCGGAAGTCTTGCCGCCTGCAAGCCTGCAGTCGTGCTTTTGGACATCTTTATGGCGGAAAATGATGAAGTGAAGGAGAGTGCCGACAGTGCTGTAACGTCCGCATTTCTTTCGATGGACTTCCCCATCGTTTCGCCCTGCCTGTACAATGACCTGACAAACGAATGGGAATATCCCTTCTACCGGAACTATGTTGACAGCACACAGCATTTCTTTGCATCACCGGTGGCTTTCGACATGGCAGGAAGCTTCCGAGCCAGAGACCCCAGAAGCAACAAGGTCACAGCATCCTATAAGGCAGCTTCCATTTTCACGGAGAGCCACGGTTATCCCTTGGGATATTCCGACGATTTTATGGTCAACTACCGTAACAAAGGGTTTTTCCCCCTTGTCAGCAAAGAAGAATTGGAACCCGATTACATTGACGGGAAATTCGTGATAATCGGAGACTGCAAGGACTATCGTGACATACATTCAACGCCGTTCAAGGTCATGTCGTCCAATTTCATACCCGGAGTTGTGACAATAGCGTATATCGTAAACTCGATGATAAGCACCGGAACATATTGCAACGATAAGGGATATGAAGGTATGCGCACACGATACAACGCCCCGTTCCACAGATGCGGGACATTCATCAACCTCCTTCTGTCCTATCTCCTCTGCTTCGCCTTTTCATACTGCTCCTATCTCCTCACGGATTTGAGCCGGCCGGATGACCGGAAGTTCAAAAGACTCGTCCTGATTATCGTCCCGATGTTCATAACCATATTCGTCGAACTTCTTCTGATGATTGTCTGCTTCGAGATTGTAACATCACTTCTGATGCTTATACCCGATATTTTCCTGTTTATGACTTCTGTCCTGTTTGTGACAACAAGCAACAGCCTTGTCAATGATTTATTTTCCAAAAAACAACAATATGTATGAATAAAATATCAATTACCCTTGCTTTGATATTCGTGTCCGCCGTACTGATTGCCGGAGATGAAACAATTACTGTGGTAGGCGGTTCCGTAGAAGTGTTCGACACCGGAACTTCGTCCTGGGTGAAGAAAATACGCGGCAGCCGGATAAGCGGCAAGGCCTTCATACGGTCGGCCCGTCCCTTTGCCCTTCGCGAGAGAAACGGCCTGTCGGAAACCTACAGCCCCTGCGACTGTACCTTGGTGTCCGCCCTTTCCCCCCAGAAAAAGAACGAGATGATCAGATATGACAACAATGTCATATCACGTGAATCCTTCGATGCCGGTTTCATTCTTTCACCTGCATTTCTCAAGGTTTACAAAGGAGAAAAATGGGAATTCTGCATTATCAGCAGTTCAGACGAAAGGCAGGAACTCAATTACGAAGTGACTTCCTTCCCCGATTGGATGATAGTAGATAATCCCGCAGGGGTTCTGACCGGAAAGACTGTCATCACCGGAAGGGTTGATGCTGAAAAAGCCGCCGCTTCCCGGTCTTCTGACAGCAAATGCACTATCGTCTGCAATGGAAAATCTCTCGATCTTCCCGTATTGTTGACCTTGTGAAAAAACGGTTATGACCAGATTTACATGCAGACAATGGATATTGATTGCCGCCCTGTTGATTCCACGGACGGCCCCGGCGCAGTCCGGTTCCCTGCCTAATCTCAAGGATGACAATGCCATATCCATCGGCACCCTGCCGAACGGAGTGACCTTCTATTTCGCGGACAACAAATCCCATAAAGGCCTGCAGAGTTTCCGTCTGGTCCAGAAGGTAACGGAGACGGAAAGTGAAGACGAATTGTATTCCGCTGCGCGCAAAAGGTTTACGGACGTCCGCTATGGAGATGTGACTCTGGACGATTTCCTTGGCCGTAACGGCATACTTCCCACAGAGAACGGCTACATATCCTGCCGCAAGGGTGCTATTGAATACACCTTCGACAATCTGTCTTCCGCCCGGGAGGATTCGGTAATGGACACCGTCCTGCTGTCCGTATTCAATCTGGCGCAGCAGGCATCGCTGCAGGGAACGCCGTCTTCGGCTCAGGCCATAATAGTCGCCGGAGATTTCGACAGGACTGCAATGTTGTCAAAACTCAAGATGCTCTGCCTTCTGAATCCCTATGTAGCAGGCGATGCTCCCGTATACGAATACGTTTGGAACACGCCGGAAGACGGGGAGTCGGAAATCAGGATGGAAGGCGGTGCCGTTTCGAAAGTGTCGGTGCGCTGGCGTGGAGCGAGAACACCCGACATGTATATGAAAACCATACTCCCGGTGGTTTCCGGAAAGATGGCGGCGGAACTTGGGAACATACTCCGCAGCAGACTTGTTCCGGTTTTCCGAAAGAAGGGATATGACGTATGGATGGATTATGAAAGACACTGCAGCGATGACTGCTGTGGAGACGAGACCATCGCTCTTACGGTCAACTGCCGCGGAGCCATACGCGAAGAGGTGAGGGATGCACTTGCCATGGAACTGAACAGGCTTTATACATACGGAGTCAGCCGGGAAGAATACAGACTCGCCTATGAATCATTCAAATTTTCCTGGACGGCGGAATCTGCAGAGGCCACGGACAACCTGACCTATCTCGGGCGTTGCGCCTCGCATTTTCTCTACGGGTCTTCCCTCGCAAACGATGCCGAAAGGCTGGCCAATGTATACAAAAGTCTCCCGGACAGTACCCAGACCCTGCATTTCAACCGATATTTACGCGGACTTCTGGCTCAAAGTTCCGTAATGGACCCCTCGCTGGACAAATATGACGCAGTGTCAGCTGTGAACAGCGTCCGTACCGCCCTGGACAGGCAAGTCGTAAAGTCCGTTGCAAAGACACCCAAAGACAAATCCGAGTACGTCACCGGTGGCATCATCTGGACATTCCAGAACGGTATCAATGTCATCTACCGGGAACAGGACACCAAGGGTCTGACCTACTTCGCATATGCTTCCAAAGGCGGAAGGCAGCATGCGGACTACAACCGGCTTTCATCCATCGACGGCGTGGACCAAGAGGAGTTCTCACGAATCCTTTCCTCGCTCGGCATAAGATACAATGTGGAAATGCATCCGTCAGATGTATGTCTCCGTGGCTGTTCATATACGGAATCTCTCCCTGACGTCCTGAAACTGCTCGCTGCCATTTCCAACCGCAAGGGCAATGAGGCCGTGTTCGAAGGGAACTGCTATAAAGTCCTTGTGATAACCGGGGACTACGGAGTCCCCGCCCTCAAAAAGTTGCTCGGCAGCCACATCCTGCCGCTGGGATCCGGAGGGAGCTGGGTTTCCGGAAAGTACGTTGAGGAGGCTGACGGGCATATTCGCGACCTGCGCCGCTTCATCTGGTGCGAAAGGACCTTCGGCTACGACATTACCGTGTACAACTATGCCGTTTCCATGGTGGCCGGCTATGCACTCGCTGACCGCCTTGCAGACAGTTTCTCCGGATATGGGGAATACTGCCTGCTGAGGGACGACTTTGTCGGAAGGCCCTTGAACAGATACCGTATATTGTACGGTATCCGGCATCTGCCGTTGAAGCATTTTTCAACATTGAGAGCACGTCTTGGAGAAGATACGGCACAGCAGGCCATAGACAGCGTCATTGTATCACTGGCCAGCGAAAAGATTCCGGAGAAACGGCTGAAAACGTACAGGACAATGGCAAAAAACAGAAGTGACTCGTATAACGCCCTACCCTGGTCCTGTGTGGACAAGGCACTCGACAGATATCTCAATAACAAGGATATGGCTTCCCACATCTCCGGCCAGACCGGTGCCGTCACCTCCGAAAGCGTACAGAACTTCTATGTTGCCGCCTCTGCTTCAAATAGGTGATATCATTCTGTCCACGGACATCATCTCGGAATATTTCGCCTGTGATTATGATGTCTGCAAGGGCGTGTGCTGCATCGAAGGGGACAGCGGCGCTCCTATGGACATTCTGCCCGATATGGATGAAACGGCGGCCCTTTCTTCGGAATACGGACTATATGCGGATATGCTGAGCGATGAGGGGCGGAAAGTCCTTTCCGAGTCGGGCTTTTCGATGAGGGACCGCGACGGAGACCTTGTCACGCCTCTGCTTCCGGGAAGCGGCGAGTGCGCCTTCTGCCATAAGGACCGTTCAAAAGGCCTGTCGTGTGCCGTTGAAATGGCAGGAAGAGTCAAGCCGCTCTCCTGCAGTCTCTATCCCGTACGGGTAAAAATATTGTCAAGCGGCCTGATTGCCCTGAACCTGCACAGATGGAACATCTGCCGCTGCGCCTTCGAAAAGGGCAGGAAGGAAGGTACAAGAGTATATGAATTTCTGAAAAAACCCCTTACAAAGGCCTTCGGTCAGGATTTTTACGAGGCTCTGGAAATAGCACGCAGGGAGTTCGAAGGCGTCTGAGAAACGCTCAGCCCCTGACATATTTCTCAAAGCGGAATTCCAGACCGTTTTCGCAGAAAGTTTCGCTTTGGCTTTCAATGTCCCAGTCCTTCGCCTCTATGGGCGGAAAGAATACATCAGCATCCGGACTGCAGAACACACGGGTGATGTAAAGGGTAGAGGCGAAAGGCATTGCCGCAGCATATATCTGTCCTCCGCCGATGATGAAACACCGCCCTCCGGCTTCGGCAATGGCTTCTTCAATACTGTGAACGGAAACCACCCCTTCAGGCAATTGGGGTGAGCCGTGGGAAATGACTATGTTTTTCCTTCCCGGCAAAGCACGGCCTATCGATTCCCAACACTTCCTTCCCATTATCACGGGATATCCCATTGTTGTTTCCTTGAAGAATTTCATATCCCGCGACAGATGCCAGATAAGGTCGTTGTTTCTGCCGATGGCATTGTTGAGAGCAACCGCCGCAATTATATTTACATCCATAGTTTCCATTTTCAGTTGCTAAGTTAGTAAAATTATTGCTACATTTGTATTTTGTGGACCAAGCCACACGAAATGATTAACCACAATATCTAAAATTCATGAAAAAAATCGCACTTTTACTCACAGCCGCCATCGCAGGAATCAGCCTTGCCGGTGCACAGGATTTCCAGAAAGCAACAGAACTTGCAAAACAGGCCAACGAAGCTTTGACCGGCGGAAATGCACAGACAGCTATTGAACTCTTCCAGACAGCTGCCACCGAGGCTTCACAGTGCTCTGAAGAAGGCGCAGCCGGTCTTGTTGAAAACTGCAAGACGGGTCTCGCCCAGTCATACTACTCATACGCCAACACCCTTATCGAAGAAGGCAAGCTCGACGAGGCTATAGGACAGCTCGCTTCCGCAGCTAAAGTTGCAGCCGAAGTGGGAGAGGAAGATCTTGCTCAGAAAGCTGAAGAGAAGACCACACAGTTGCATCAGGCCATAGCAAACGCCAAGATCAAGGCCGCCGGAGCTGAAAAGGATGCCGCAGCCAAACTCTCCACATACAAAGAAGCCATACAGCATCTTGACGAAGTTCTTGCAAAAGAAATAGACAATGCCAAGGCTTACCTTCAGAAAGGTCAGGTTCTCAGCGCAATAAATGAAAAGGCACAGGCAGTGGAGAGCTACCTGAAAGCCGCCGAACTCGGAATGGCTGATGCCGCCAACAAGCAGCTGTCAATAATATTCCTCAAGGAAGCTGCTGCAAAACTCAAGGCAAAAGACCTTAAAGGTGCTGTGACTGCAGCCCTCAAGTCAAACGAATATCTCGAGAGCGCAAATGCATACAAGATTGCGGGCACTGCGTCAAATGCCCTCAAAGATATTCCCGCCGCGGAAAAATACCTGAGCAAGTATCTGGAACTGGCTCCCAATGCAAAGGATGCTGAACAAATCAAAGCGGCTGTCACCGCTCTCAGGGCAGCTTTGAATAAATAATGATAAAGCTGGAACTTCTAGCTCCGGCACTCAATGCTGACATCGGCATCGCTGCGATACGCTGCGGTGCCGATGCGGTATATATCGGAGGCCCGCAGTTCGGAGCACGTGCCGCAGCCGGTAATTCCATTGAGGATATCGAAAGGCTGTGCTCTTTTGCCATACCTTTCGGAGTCAGGATATTCGTCACGGTAAACACTCTGGCCAGAGACGAAGAAGAAAAATGTAAGATTGTCCGGATGATGGCAGGAATGAAAGGAAAAGGCATTCACGCCTTCATCATTCAGGACACGTCCCTGCTGCCCATGCTTGCGGAACAAGGCCCGTGGGAAGAAGAATTCCACGCCAGCACGCAATGCGCCATCAGGACCCCTTTCAGGGCACGGGAACTGGCCGACCTCGGGTTCTCGCGACTCATTCTCGAAAGGGAGCTTTCTCTGGAACGGATAAAGGAGATAAGGGCAGCCGTACCTGATGAAGTGGAACTTGAATGCTTTGTGCACGGAGCCCTGTGCGTATGCTATAGCGGAGACTGCTATCTTTCCGAACATCTGACCGGGCGAAGCGCGAACAGAGGTGAATGTGCACAGCCCTGCCGCAATCTGTATGATCTGGTGGACAAACGGGGAAACACCCTCATAGCCGGCAAACCTCTGCTTTCCCTGAGGGATCTTAAGCTAATAGGCCGATTGCCCGAATTGGCCGGTGCCGGCATAACGTCCTTCAAGATCGAGGGACGCCTGAAGAACGAATCCTATGTGAAAAACGTGGTGCGGGCCTATTCGACAGCGCTTGACTGTTTCATTGAGAATAACTCCGACAGCTATTGCCGGGCTTCCCGGGGACACGTACGCGGTGGTTTCACACCGAATCTGGACAAGACCTTCAACCGCGGCTACACCTCGCTCTTCATAGACGGGAAACGCGGGAAATGGAACAGCGGCAACTATGCCAAAGGCATGGGTGAGTCATTAGGAACCGTAAGGGAGACATCCGGAAGAGGGCGCAATTTCTCGATAACCATAGCCGGACATACGGGTAAATGTCCCGCAATCAGCAACGGTGACGGGCTGTGCTTCGTTCGTCGGAACGGTGAAGTGGCCGGTTTCAGAGCCGACAGGGTGGAAGGTGGAAAGGTGTTCTGCAAGGAGATGGAGGGTCTGCGGGAAGGAATGGAAATCTGGCGCAACGTCGATGTGCGTTTCGAAAAGGAACTGGAAAACAAGCTTCCGGACAGGTTCATCGATGCCGCTCTGGACATCTGTTTCACCGACGCGGAAGCTGTTGTTGCCCTGACTCTGGAGGACGGGCAACATCTGGAGGAAACTTTCGATTTCAGGGATGCCTCTCCCGCTGAGAATCAGGACAGAATCAGGGCGATGATCGCCTTCCAGCTCGGAAAGACATCCGGAATATTCCGTTTCACTGTCAGGAACATCTCATCTGACGTCCCTCTGCCGCTGATTTCCGCCTCAACGCTGAACTCCATACGCAGGCATATGGCCGAACTGGCCGCGGGCTGTCCCCCGCAGACGGACAAAACTCCCGCCTGTCCAGCACCCGTCAAAGCCCCCTCGCATCCGCGTAGGGAAGGGGAGCTGATGCGTACCAAGTACTGCATACTGGCTGAAAACGACTGCTGCCTCCGGACAGAGAAAGGCCGCAGCTTCGCAAAGAACGGCTTGCTCCTTCGCAACAACGGCAAGCTCATACCCCTGAAATTCGACTGCAAGAACTGCGAAATGGTTCTGCTGGAGCAGTAATCCACAGCACCCGTGCCACTGACATGGCCACAGTGCCTGCGCCACTCCGGGGACCTGGAGAAGGGTATAAGGTCCCCGGAGTGGCACAGGTGCTGTGGCTAACCGGTTTACTTCAGCTTGTAGAGGACTGAGGCATGAGGGGCAAGGGCGACTGTCAGTGTGGATCTGCCGGCATATTTCCCGACCTTCTTGCCGCTCCACATATCCGTAACGGTGGTTTTCCTGCCGATACCCAGTTCGCTTAATGATACGCTCACATCCTGAGGACTGTTGTCATCGAGATTGAACAGGGCAAGATATTTCTCGCCCGTGAAGGGGTTTTCCGAAGCGATGGCCACCTGATTGTCCTTCTGGAAGAGTTGGCGCACACCCGTGCTCTCGCGATGCATCCTGAGAACCTCCCTGTTTGTGAGGAGGGAGAGGGTGAAATCGTCCATCGTGGGAAGGTCGCCGCCGAACATCAGCGGAGATTTGAATATGGTGAAGAATGACATCAGCGTGTACTGCTCATCCACCGTGAGGCGCGTCATACGCTCTTCGCCGCGCTCGCCGCGTATTGATATGTGTCCGAGAGGTATCATGTCGCAGTCGGGCCAGGTGCCGGGAGATATATAGTCATACCATCCCTGCGCGGTGTACATAAGGTGGGTAATGTCCTTCCACAGGTCCCAGACGTCATTCACCATGCGCCACATATTGGCGTGGGTGCTGATATGCTCCGCCTTTTCCACGGGCGTGCTGCCGGGAGACGTGCTGAGCACTATGGGACGTCCGCAAGAGTCTATAGCCTTGCGTATCATCTCTATCTCCTCCTGATGGTAAGGGGCTGAGAGGTCGTCTATCTTCACGAAGTCCACGCCCCACCCCGAATACATTTCGAAAAGGGAGTTGTAGTACTCCTGGGCTCCAGGTTTAGTGTAGTCAACGGTATAGTTGTCACGCAACCACCCGCATAGCCTGTCCTCGTTGTAAATCATATCCGCCGTGATTCCTTCCGCACCCTTGACAGGGGTTTTCTGACTTACAGCTATTTTGGGAATGCCACGCATCAGGTGGATGCCGAATTTCAATTCCTTGGAATGCACATATTCTGCGAGAGCGGTGAATCCACTGCCGTCCGCGGCGGAAGGGAAACGGTTGACGGCCGGCTGGTAGCGTCCGTACCCGTCGATACTGTATATGGGGTTGTCCTGGTTGTAGCCGCCGGCCTTGTCATTGGCCACGAACCATCGTATGTCCACTACAATGTACTCCCATCCGAAGGCCTTGAGTTTTTCGGCCATATAGTCGGCATTCGCCTTGACTTCGCTCTCAACCACCGTGGGTCCGTAACAGTCCCAGGAATTCCATCCCATAGGCGGAGTCTGGGCCCAGCTGCGGAAATCATTGGGGTCGAGTTTTGGGGTTTTCTCTCCGGCACAGGCCGCCATAGCCAGCACAGCTGCCAGCAGAAGTGTCTTTTTCATTGTTTTCATATCAAATCGGGAGTATAATGAACACAAGGGCATCCCACAGGGCGTGTGACACTATCAGGGAGGGTAGCAGGGAGGGGCGCAGACGATATATGACACCCCACACGGCACCGGCGACCAGAGCCGCCATCACCAGCATGAAATTGAAGGACCATATATGCACAAGGGCATATATCAGCGTCGTTACCACCATCGCGCGGGTGTCACCTGTGAGCTCCGCCATAGTCTTCTGCACATAGCCTCTCCAGAAAAACTCTTCGGCAGGACCAATCAGGAAAAGCAACAGAAGCGCTATCAGAGTGCCGTCAGTTCCGGCTTTCATCCCATAGACGCTGTCCACCTGGGCGCGGGCAAAATCGAACATCAGCCTGGACAGGGCATCCCCTATCCAGAATATTCCCCAAAGGGCAAAAGCCAGCGCTGCGCCTATGCACAGCTGCAGGCAAACAGGTTTCCATCCGCGTCCCGGTGCCGGCAAGGCAAAGATCGCGGAAAACCCGCCGCCACTCAATGCCAGCAGGGTGAGTATGACCGCCGAAATGCTCATATTCAGCCAGAATCCGGCCAATCCTGCAGTCCAGGGGCTGAACATATAGAACCACAGCACTGCCGCAGCAACGATTGAAAAAATCAGATGGAGGGCCTTGGAACCTATTTTGAAATGGACCTTACCCATCAGAAAAGAGTCGCAGCGACAAGACCCAGCGAAAGACAGAGGCTGAAGGCAAGATGCAGCTGGGCCGTCCTCTGGTCCAGACCTATCATAGCCTCACGACCGCGGGTGAAATATCCGTATGCCGTCTTTATGATTTTCACTGCCACGGGGACAGAGAGCAGGCAGGCAAGCGCCGCATAGGGCAACAGGCCGGCAAGACAGAAAATCACCGTTATAAGATAAGGTGCGATTATGTACGCGATGTACAGTACGACCGATTTTCTTTCTCCCAGATACATAGGAATCGTGCTGATGCCGGACTCCTTGTCGGTTGCGATATCAACGGTATTGTTGTCGTGCAGCACGGCGACAGTCAATATGCCAAGGGGCAGGGACAGGACAAGGGTGCTCCAGTCTATCTGCCCTGTGGTCACCAGAGACGTTCCCAGGACAGGCAGCACACCGAAGCAGACGAAAACGAACACGTCGCCCATAGCCCTGAACTTGAAGAAGGAATAGCTGGCGGCCAATATAAAACCGATAACGCCTATTATTAGCAATGTCCAGCTTGTCATCAGGGTAAGCACTATGCCTATGATGATGCCCACTGTGAAAAGAATGGCCGAGAACCTCAGATATTCCTCCGCTTCGAAATGGTGGAACACCAGATTGGGGACAGCATAAGCCCTCTCGTTGTCAACTCCTTTCATGAAGTCCCAATAATCGCTGAGCAGATTCCCCGCAAAATGGAAGATAACATTACCGACAAGCGCAAGCACCGCACAAATCCAGTCAATTTCACTCCCTCTCCAAGCCATATAAGCCACCGTGGCGATTACGGGCATAGCCGATACGGGAAATGACCAGTACCTGGTAGCCGCAAACCATTCTTTTGCCGTGTGTTTCATTTTTTTGCCGTTTCAGTACTTTGTGTATATTTCGTGTAAAATTAGGCATTTTTCCGAACCTTTACAAAACAAATTGGATCAATGCATTCCGATTAATCTTTGTCGGCCCCCAGAGCCTGACGCAAGGCTTCGATATTGGCCTTCGAGACAGGAACGGTCCTGTCGATGCTGAACAGATGGAGCCGGCAGCCGGCAGAATTGCCGTCCACGTGGGTGATAAAACGCGTGTTCACGAGGAAAGCACGGTGGCAATGGAGGATGAAGGGATAGCCGGAGAGGGTTTCCTCCACGCTTTTGAGTGTGTTGCGAATCCGTTTCTGCTTCAGTTCTCCGTCCTGGAAATACCATATGCTCAGGTAGTTGGCAATCGATTCTATATAGAGTATATCGGCTGGCGAAACAGTTAGCGTTTCTTTGTATTCACCACAGATGACAACAGTATCACCATTCTCCTCGTTGACGGTTCCGGCCTGTTCGATGGCCTCATTGAGCGAGAGCAGTTCCTGAATCCTGTGCTCTTTCATTCGACTTTTTGTCATGAACAGCCAGTATAATGCAACAAAAAGCGCCCATATAAAGTTCTGCCGGAAACTGTTCATATACCATTTGAGGGAAAAACTTCCGTCATGGTCTATCCAGAAGTAATACCAGTGTCTCCAGCCCCATTCCAATATGGTGAAATACTGACCGGCGAATACAGAAATCAAAATTATGAGGAACAGGAAAAACAGCGCACCCCGCCTTATCTGATATGGCCATTCCTTGGAGTAGTCGCAGGGAAGGCGAAAAATGCAGGTGACAATGATGTCGGAAATCATAGACCCCACAAAGATAAGCGTGCAGCATCCCAGACTCTGCAGCGGCCAAAGCTTGTCGCTTATGGAGTTCTCCAACCCATACGGCCTCATCAGCGTGAAGAAAATGAAAAAACCGACGCTGAGAAGCAGATAGTCCCAAATGCTGATTTTTAGAATCTTTTTCATAATGATGCAAAAATACTCATTCCACATAGTTCCGCAAGCGTTTGGGGATGATTGGAAAGATAAACGGGACAGTTGGAAAAACTGCTTCCGTCCCCGGAGCTTATGCAAGTATCCCCGTATATTGCACAAATTACACTGCCGTGTTATGTTTGCCGCCGAAAACAATACACGCAATGAAAAAGACAGCCGCATTATTATCCGCAGCAATCCTGCTTTGCCTCGCACTCCGTGCACAAAGTACTGAAAACATCATCAAGTTTACCGTTATTGATGAAAACGAAGCCCCGGTGGAGTTCGTGACAGTCGCTGTGCTCTCGCTTCCCGATTCCACCATACTCTGTGGCGGAATGACGGACGAACACGGGCTATTCGACCTGTCTCTGCCGGAGGCGGCGGCACTCGCGCGGATATCCATGATAGGATATGGTACGGTGGAAATGCCCGTACGCGGGCTTTCAGCTATCACCACGGTACATCTGCGCCCTGTCGCCACAGTGTTGGAGGGGGCTGTGGTCAGTGCCAGTCTGCCACGAACCGAGCTCAAGGGTGACGCCATCGTCACCAACATAAGCGGCTCTGTACTCGAACACAACGGCAATGCCTATGATGTCCTCGCCAAGGTGCCTGGAATGATTAACCGTGGAGGAGGGCTCGAAGTCATAGGCCGCGGAACACCCGTATACTATATAAACGGCCGCAAGGTCACCGATGACTCCGAACTGCGCAACCTGATGTCGGAGGATATCCGGTCCGTTGAGGTCGTGAGCAATCCGGGCTCTCTCTATGGAGGAGATGTCCGCAGCGTCGTGCGCATACGCACTGTCAGGCGTCAGGGGGAAGGCTTCAGCTATGCTCTGACCAGCCAGGCCAAGCAGCATATCTACAACTGCAGCGACTTCGAGCCATCCTGGTCGGTCCTGGACCTGAACTACCGCACAGGCGGCTGGGACTTTTTCGGCAAACTCGTCTATTGGGACAACCGAAACTATCAGATCAGCACCATCGACGGTTCCACCTACCTTGAGAAAGCTGACGGCCATCACCTTTTCCGCGAAGCCGGGAATCTCGACTACAGGAGTCACAATGGCGGCCTGCAGTTTCTCGGAGGAGCCAACTGGCAGATAAACGACAGGCATTCCCTCGGCTTCAAATTGGGCCGTGACCAAGGCCTTTTCGGATCCGGCAGACTGGTGATGTCAACGGGCATCTACTATGACGGCGTACAGGAAGACGATCTGTTAACCCTCAATGATGCCAGAGTTCCGACCAACAACCAATGGAACGGCAATCTCTATTATGACGGCAGTTTCGGCAAGCTGGGAGTCAATTTCAACGCCGACTTTCTCAGAGGAAGGAATGATTCTTCCACCGAGATGACTGAAAAGAGCTGGAGCTCTCCGGCAGAACTCAGTTCGGAGCAACGGTCAACTACTGCAATGGGCGCAGGAAAGCTCGTGCTATCCCTTCCCATCTGGAAAGGCAATCTTAAGTTCGGTGCCGAGGATACCTATGTGAAAGCAAGTCAGACCTACTCCATCACCTTCTCCGGAATACCGGCCACGGACGCATCCCTGACCGAGAACAACATTGCTCTCTTTGCAGAGTATTCCGTCGCCCTGCCTTTCGGCCAGCTCAGTGCGGGCCTGCGATACGAACACTCGGATTATTCCTATTATGACCATCTGACCCGTATGGAAACTGTCAAGAAAGACTATGACAACTGGTTTCCGTCATTCAGTTTTTCAACGAAGCTTGGCCCCGTCGGAATGTCTCTTTCATACACAGGAAAGACACGACGTCCTGACTTCAATATGCTTTCGACAGAGATGTCGTACAACAACCGCTACTGCTATCAAAGCGGGGATCCCCTGCTGCTGAGCGAGAAGCGCCGTACCGCCTCCCTCAATGCCAATTGGAAGTGGCTGACGTTCAGCGGCAACTACGAACGTGTCGACAATTACTTCGTCCAATGGGCCACGCCGTACAACGATGAGGGTGTTGTGCTGATAAAGAATGCAAACCTGAACGTCCCGAGGCGCAAGATGGTATTATACATAATCGCAGCACCGACCGTAGGAATATGGAATCCACGTTTGACAATTGGTATGGACAAACAGTTCCTGACGCTTGAACTGGAGGACCCAATGGCAACCGGAGGACTCCGCACAGTATCATTCAACAAGCCTATGTACGCAGTGCAATTCGAAAATGCCTTCCGTTTCAAGCATAGCTGGCTTCTGGAGGTCGGGCACACATTCATCAGTAGGATGAACACGTCCAATGCAGAGGTCTACAAACCAATAAACAACACATCCCTGAGTATTCAGAAATCTTTCTTGAAAGATGATGCCCTGACCTTACGGCTAACGTGGGCAGACATTTTCAAATCATCTGCCGTCTATTCCCGCACCGACTTCGGCCGGTACAGAATCGACCAGCCGAACGATAACTGCAATTCCTGTATCACCTTCAGGGTGTCCTACCGCTTCAACACCGCTTCCAGCAAGTACAAAGGTGCCGGTGCCGGCCAGGATGCAAAGAGCAGGATGAAATAATAACAGTAACGTAGTGAAACAATGGAAAAAGAAACTGAATTCAAGCAGACGCTTCTACAAAGAATAGACAAAGTCTGCGGATACTGCGAGGCAATCGTAGTGTGTTGTCTTCTCATATTGTCGACAATTCTGGAGCTATATGATATCAGGTTTGATTTTGGTGGCAGCTATCCGGCAAAACTGGCAGTGTTCGTGCTTGTAACGGGGCTGTTTATAGTTTCGACTGTAGTCAGGGTTTATCTCAAAATGCTGATTTCGGGCTTTTCAATATGGAAACTTGTATGGAATCTGACAATCTCATGGTTCATGAACGTGTTTATATTGTGCTGTTCCCATGTTTATATCTTTGACAGCACTTTCACAAGAATACTCCCGATTGCGGTCTCTGCAGCAATATCCATCGGGGGCATACAGGGCATTTTCTACTCGCTGTATATGATGAACAGGCATCATTAGAACATATGAACTCGTGCGCAAAAGTACCTATGCCACTTCGGGAACATTCCCGATGCTAAAGTGTGCCCACTCCCCTCTGGAGATGAGGGAGTGAGCACGCGACCTGCCTTCTGGCATGCTGTGTTGGGGTGGGGTGTGTCCACTCCCTGTCCTCTCCGGAGGGGTGGGCACACCTATGAATAATACTATAAAATTAAACGTATGCTGTTTACGCCTTCTAAGGCTGTCTGTTGTGTTCATCCGTCCATACGGATGCACTCGTGTGCAAAAGTACCTATGCCACTTCGGGAACAATATCCCATGACAAAACGAGCCATAGCACTTCACGACACGTTTTATCATGGGTTATGTGTCGTGAAGTGCTATGGCTCGTTTCTTAAACGTTCCCGAAGTGGCATAGGTACTTTTGCTGAATCATTCGAACAGACGCAAATGATTCCGATTTTCAATCTCTGATGTCTGGAATTAAGCATTTTTCCGTACCTTTACAAAACAAATGGAAACAAACATCCATCTTCTACCCTTTATGCAGGCCGGTCGTATCGAGGCCGGATGTGACGAAGCCGGACGCGGCCCTCTGGCGGGTCCGGTCTATGCCGCGGCGGTCATTCTTCCTGATGGATTCAGCCACCCGCTGCTCAATGACAGCAAGCAGATGACCGAAAAGCAGAGGGATCTGTTAAGGCCCATCATCGAGAAAGAAGCCGTTTCGTGGGCTGTGGTCAGCCTGAGTGCGGAGGAGATAGACGAACTGAACATACTGTGGGCAAGCGTGACCGGGATGCAGAGGGCCGTGCGCAAGCTATCGCCAAGGCCGGACTGGCTGCTGGTGGACGGCAACCGTTTCCGCCCCTTCGACGGTTTCGGCTACACTACTGTCGTACACGGTGACGCCACCTACGCATCCATAGCGGCTGCTTCGGTGCTGGCAAAGACCCACAGGGATGAGTTTATGAGAAAGATAGCCTTGGAATATCCCGAATACGGATGGGACAGGAATATGGGCTATCCGACACGCGAGCACGTCGAAGCCATAAAGAAATACGGCTTCACTCCCTATCACAGAAAAAGTTTCCACCTGAAGGAGCTGGAGCCCACTTTATTCTGATGGATAATAATATTTTTTTTAAGCACATGACCAAATTTTAAAAATATCGAATGGCTGGGGCCTGAGAGGGTTCAGAAGCACGCTGGCTATGTGCTCAAGCCCGTACTTCATCACGCTGATGGCTCTGTTCCCAGTCTTTAGTATGCGGATGGCCTTGACCTCGATGTCTTTTTTTATGCCAACGAGATAGGCCCAGGTAAAAGCGATAATCATAACCCCAAAGAGTTGTTCAACACGTTCCAGATGCACCAGATGAGTATCCTCAATGTTGAAGCCGCTGGACTTCATCCCGCGAAAGCACGACTCGATAGGCATTTGATACGGGCAAGATTCATAAAAGGACCGAAATGGGATAGGAGAACTGATAATAAATCACTACTTTTGTGGTGACCTCGGTTTTGTAATGTTCAAGACTCTTGCATACTGCATCTATTACCTGATTTATCCTTTTTCCTTCCTGTTTCCGAGAAAAGAGAACCGTTATGCTTTCGGCAGCTTCCGCGGTGCGTTCAACGACAATGCAAAAACTCGAATATAAGGTTTACAAGTATGTTAATTATCGAATCCTATGACAATTGAGCATTGTATAAATTCGTTGAGAAATAAGGGGCTGTATTATTGCATCATAGAAGTTTCAAAGTACCTGTTTCCTGTCAGGTGGATATCTGACAAGGGAATGATGGACAAGATTTATCAGAAAAAGACATATCGATATCTGAAACGTAAATACATCCCGAAACTTGACAATTTTGTCTATTCTGAACCTGATGACTCTGCTGGATTGTCACCCATATGGATTGCGTGGCTTCAAGGAGAGGAGAATGCTCCTCTAATTGTCAGGAAGTGCATAGAATCTGTCAGAAAGTATTCTTCAGGAAGGTCGGTAATAATTATAACTTGGGATAATATTGCCTCGTATATTGATATCCCTCCGTACATTATCGAAAGATTGAATAAACGTCAGATGCAGTATGCTCAGTTTTCTGATTATCTTAGGGTTGCATTGCTTTGTAAGTGGGGTGGAATCTGGATTGATTCAACTGTGCTGCTAACGGGCTCGGTACCTGCAATTATGCTTGACAATCCTTTGTTTTTTTTCAAAGGATCTGTTGATGATTCATTGCCAATTCGAATGTCAAATTGGTTTATTGTTTCTCAGCAAGGCAACCTTTTTGTTCAAAAATTGAAATACCTTCTTGAGTGTTATTGGAAAAAAGAACATCGCTTGAAGGATTACTATCTGTTCCATATCTTTGTTTCCTGCCTCATTGATTCAGATATTGAATGCAGAAGAATATGGGATGATATGCATTTTGCTGAAGACCTTTCTCCTCACAGGATGCAAGCTAATCTGTTCAATCCTTATTCAGATAAAGTGTTTAATGATATCTGTTCCGGATCAAACATTCATAAACTCACATACAAATTCAAGAATCCTTCTTTTGTCAAAAAGGAAGGTACCGTTTATAATTATTTGTTAAGCACATGACAAAATTTTGAGGTCTTTTGCAAGTTTAATTGGTTGATAATCAATAATATACAGCGATTTTTTTCAAAAATTGTCATGTACTAAAGAAAACATTATCATTATGAAATTCCTTGATTTGCTAAAGAAATACGGAGCATATCTTACGGCAATTGTCGTATTCGTGCTGCTTGCCGTTATTTATTGCAAACCGCAGTTGTCAGGGAAAGTGGTTTCTTCGGGAGATATAATAACCTACACATCCGCTATACAGGAGGCTGTCCGATATACACAGGAGACGGGGGATTATACCTGGTGGAACGGCAATATGTTCAGCGGAATGCCAAACTATAGGGTTGGAGGCGGACGATTCCTGTCTTCTGTACTGCTTAATCCGATTAAAAAAATCCTCCATAGAGAGGATGCCATCTGGATATTCATCCTATATTTCTTCTGCTTCTTTGTACTGCTCAGGTCATTCGAGATTGACAAATGGCTCAGTATAGTCGGCTCCATAGCAATATCGCTGTCATCCTACTTCATTGTCATAATTGCTGCCGGGCACATCACCAAGACATCGACAATAGCTTCGATTTCCGTCGTGATGGCAGGCCTTTATCTGATTTTCCGAAAGAAATACGGCATCGGCGCAATCTTGGTGATGGTTTTCAGCAGCGTGGGATTCAACCCTCATCCGCAGATGTCATATTACCTGTTTATGCTTATGGGCTTGATGTGGATTGCGGAACTGTGGATACATATCAAGGAAAAAAGAATCCGTGACTTTGCCGTCGGCACCGTCATTTTTGCCATGTCTTTGGGAATAGGAGTGGGGACAAATACTGACGTCATTCTTATTAACAAAGAATATATGACGCAGACGATGCGCGGTGGCCACTCCGACATTGTCGATGAAGACGATACCGCTGATCCGGCAAATCAGAACGGGCTTGATATCAAATATGCTACGGAATGGAGCTATGGAATGAATGAGACCTTCTCGTTTCTGATTCCAGGTTTTATGGGCGGCGCGAACAGCATAAACGTCGGGACTGATTCCAAACTCTACAAGACATTGATTCAAAAAGGAATGGAGGAAGAAGAGGCTGCTGATTTCTGCCGTAAAACACCTATGTATTGGGGTGACCAGCCGTTCACAGCCGGAAATGTCTATATGGGAGCAGTTGTCTGCTTCCTCTTCCTTCTTGGGCTTATGATTGTAAAAGGCCCGTACAAATGGGTTCTGCTTGTTGCCACTTTATTGTCAACAGCATTGGCCTGGGGGCACAACTGTATGTGGCTCACTGAGTTTTTCTTCAAGTATTTTCCGTTGTACAATAAGTTCAGATCCGTATCATCAATACTTGTTGTTGCAGAAATATCCATGCCTCTGCTCGGCTTCCTTGCGCTCAAGCAAATAATGGACGGAACTGTTAACAGGAAGACTCTCTTTGAGAAGATGAGCATTGCGGCGGGTATTACAGCCGGAATATGTCTTCGGTTTGCACTGTGGGGCGATACATTGTTCGATTTTATGTCCTTTTATGACACTTCCTGGGTAGGAAACTTCCCTGAGTGGCTCTATGAAGCGGTATTGGCTCAGAGAGCGGAATTGCTGCGCGTTGACAGTTTCCGTTCTTTTGCTTTCGTTCTGGCCGCTTTCCTGCTGATTTGGATATATGCCAAGGGCAAGCTCAAGTCAGGATGGATGATTGCCATCCTTGGTGTGCTTATCATTGCGGATATGTGGCCGGTGGACAAGAGATATTTCAACGATGACTCTTTTGTCAGCCCCCGGCAGATGGATGACGCTTTCGCTCTTCAGAAGTATGAAGAGCAGCTGCTTCAGGATCCGTCTCATTTCAGAGTACTCAACCTGTCCACAAGTACGTGGACAGATCCGCGTACTTCTTATTATCTCAAGTCAATAGGAGGATACAGCGCTGTCAAACTTCGCAGATATCAGGACCTCATCGACCAGCATCTGAGCAAGAACCACGGGCCCGTGATTAATATGCTCAACACAAAATATCTCATACTTCCGGGAGATGACGGCCAACCTCAGGCTGAGTTGAATCCTCATGCATTTGGAAATGCCTGGTTCGTAGACAAACTCCACGTTGTTGAAAACGCAAATG
Source organism: Candidatus Cryptobacteroides sp. (assembly GCA_045597605.1). Lineage (GTDB taxonomy): Bacteria > Bacteroidota > Bacteroidia > Bacteroidales > UBA932 > Cryptobacteroides. The sequence continues at coordinate 24,544 of JAZLKN010000019.1, forward strand.
AGGAGTCTGACGCCCTCAATACCATAGACCTGTCACACGAAGCTGTCCTTGACCGCTCCTTCTCGCCCTACGTGACCGATTTCGAACCGTCAATCCCGGAAGATGCATCCATAGTCCTCAATAAATATACTCCCAAGGAGCTTGATTACACCTGCATATCTTCGTCTCCCGGGACTGTTGTCTTCTCGGAGATATATTATCCTTATGGATGGAAAGCCACCATTGACGGCGTCCCTGTTGACCACTATCGCGTCAACTATCTGCTGCGTGCACTCAATGTCCCTGCCGGAAAGCATAACATTCACTTTATTTTCGCTCCGGACAGTGCCCGCAAGGGCGAAATCATATCCATCATCTGCATAATACTGATGTATATTGTCTGTGCCGGCATCATAGCCTATGGAATATTCAAACGAAAGTAAATGATATCTGTAATAATCTGTACATACAACCGCGAGAAATACATTTTTCGCTGTCTTGAGAGTCTGGCGAAGAACGAATTCCCCCGTTCGGAGTATGAAATCGTTCTTGTTGACAACAACTGCACGGACGGCACTGCCGCCGAGCTGGAGCGCTTCATGACGGCATATCCCGATGTTCGGCTTCGGTATTTCCTTGAAACCGAACAAGGTGTGTCACACGCCCGCAACCGTGGTGTCCGCGAAGCCAAGGGAGACATACTGATATGTATAGATGATGATGCTTTTGTTGATGAGGAATACCTTGCAAAATATTCAGATTTATTTAAAAGAAGACCGGATGCGGATGCCGCAGGAGGTCCGATTATCCCGCGTTACGAGTCCGGAATGGAGCCGGAATGGATGACACCCTATCTGCGACGGTTGCTTACTGCATACCTGTATTTGGGAGATTCTGAACGCTACTTTCCGGGAAATAGTTACCCCGGAGGATGCAACGCGGCGTACAGGAAATCAGTCTTCGACAAAGTCGGCCTGTTTAACCCTGAGCTTGGAAGAAATGGAGAAAACTTCGGCGGTGGGGAAGAAAAGGACATCTTTGACAAGATGAAGACAACAGGGATGAAAGTTGTTTATGTTCCGGATTGCGTCCTATATCATATAATACCCCAATACAGGCTTGAGAATGACTACTTTGTCCGTATCACAGAAGGAATAGGTACAAGCGAAAGGCTCAGAACACTGAGGATATCAAAGATAAAATACCTCAAACGCGTATTATCGGAGATTGTCAAATGGGGTGGAACACTTGTCTTGTCGGTGGCCTATCTGCTGCGATTCAAACCTCAATGCAGCAGTAAGCTGCTCCGTTTCCGTTGGAATGTCACAAAAAAATTGTTGTCGCCATCCTGTACTAAGAGCCTGTCCTAAATCCATCCCCACGCCTATCCGGCAATTTTCCCGGCAAGTGCCATAAACGCCAGCGCATCGGGAGACGAACCCAATGCGGCGGGTTCTCCTGAGTCGCCGCCTTCCCTTATGGACTGAACCAGAGGTATCTGTCCAAGAAGTTCTATTCCGTATTTGGCCGCCATTGCGGCTCCTCCGTCACGTCCGAAAATGTAGTATTTCTCATCCGGATGCTCGGCCGGGGTGAACCAGGACATATTCTCGACAAGTCCAAATATGGGTTTGTCGACATTGGGGTTGCGGTACATGTTCACGCCCTTTTCCACATCGGCGAGGGCCACGTCCTGGGGAGTGCTCACAATCAGGGCTCCGTCCAGCGGAATGTCGTGCACAAGGGAAATGTGTATGTCGCCGGTTCCAGGAGGCATATCTATCAGAAGGAAGTCCAATTCACCCCAACGCACCTGAAGTATCATCTGCTTAAGGGCATTGCAGGCCATCGGACCGCGCCATATCAGGGCCTGCTCCGGAGTGGCGAAATAGCCTATGCTCATCCATTTGACACCGTATTTCTCAACGGGTAATATTACATCCCTGTCACCATCCTTGATGCCGTCGGGGACAACGCCCTCGGTTCCGGTCATCTTGGGCACCGACGGACCGTAAACGTCAGCATCCGCCAAGCCTACCCTGTAACCTGCCCTTGCAAGGGCTATGGCCAGGTTCACGGCCACGGTGCTCTTGCCGACGCCTCCCTTGCCCGAAGACACGGCTATGATTTTCCCTACTTTCTCCAGTTCCTCATTGCCAAGGTCCAGCCCCCTGGGCTTGGCGCCTTCGTCGCGCACCACGGTTTTCACCTCGACGGAGGTTCCCTTTGGAGCATTGCGAATAACGGTCGCCCTGGTGGCCTGTATCAGGTATTCCGCAAGGGGATCGCGGTGTTTGCTGAACGCCAAAGTCACGACCACTCTTTCACCATCTATCTGCACGCCTTCCACCATTCCCAGTTCCACAACGTTCTTGTCCTTGGCGGGGTGCACGACCTCGAACAACCACTTCTGTACTTCGTTTTCCTTCATATCACAAAATTTATCTTCAGGCCTCCAAGTAACCCTTCTCCAGCATCAGTTCGGCTATCTGGACGGCATTGGTGGCCGCTCCCTTACGGAGATTGTCGCTGACGCACCAGAAATTCAGGCCGTTCTCCACGGAGAAGTCCCTGCGTATGCGTCCTACGAACACGTCATCCTTGCCCCAGGCATATAGAGGCATAGGATACAGGTTCGCCGAAGGGTCGTCCTGAACAGTAACTCCGGGGAAAGCCTCCAGCAGACGACGTACGTCATCCAGCTCGAAAGGACGCTCGAATTCCACGTTCACCGATTCTGAATGGCCGCCCTGAACGGGTACGCGCACCGTGGTGGCTGTAATCCTGATATTCTCGTCCCTGAGTATCTTGCGGGTCTCGTTCACCATCTTCATCTCCTCCTTGGTATAGCCGTTTTCCTGGAACACGTCTATGTGGGGAAGAACGTTCTGGTCTATGGGGCAGGGATATGCCGCGGGATATGTTCCCCACTCGGCGCCACCGCGCTCAGCGTTCATCTGGTCCAGCGCCTTGTAGCCTGTGCCTGTCACAGACTGATAGGTGCTGACCACTATCCTGCGTATCCCGTATGCCTTGTGAAGGGGGCACAGCGCCATTACCATCTGTATGGTACTGCAGTTGGGGTTCGGTATTATGTAATCTTCGGCGGTAAGAACATCGCCGTTTATCTCGGGCACCACCAGCTTCTTGCCGGGGTCCATACGCCACTGCGAAGAATTGTCCACAACCCTGCATCCGATGCCGGCGAACTTCGGGGCCAGAACAGCCGAGGTGGAGCCTCCAGCCGAGAACAGAGCCAGAGCTGGATGAGCGGCCAAAGCATCTTCTGCACTCACCACAGTCCACTCGCGACCCGCGAATTTCACCTTCCGGCCGACGGATTTCTCCGAAGCCACCGGTATCAGTTCCGTAACGGGAAATTTCCTTTCTTCAAGAATCTGCAACATCCTGGTACCCACCAGTCCGGTTGCGCCGACGACTGCCACTTTCATAGCATTATGTATTTATTCTGTTTTTTTCGTTTTTCCAAACCGATTACCGCTGCTGCCGCCACGAGCAGAAGCAGCAGTATTGCGCTGCATATGCGTGAAAGCGCTCTGCCCTGCACATAGTCCCGAGGCTCGTATTTCATTACAATCTCGCCCTTGCCGGCAGGTACGCACGCAGCCCTCAGCACCCAGTCCGCACGGAACAGGTTCAAGGGCTCACCATTGAGCGTCGCCGTCCAGGAAGGATGGAATATCTCCGAGAACACCACCGTAGAAGCGGAATCGCTCTCATATTCGTATCTGAGTTCGTTGGGACTGTAAGACGTCATCCTTATCATCCTGTTCTCTCCGACAGCAGATTCTGCCGGTATCGTCGCCTTGTCGGCTGAACTTACCACAGCTGTATTCCTAAGGTCCAGGGTACCCAGAGCCGCTATTTCATCGTCCGGAGTTGCGGCCTCAACGGTACCGCCGACAAACCAGGCTTCGCCGAATGCGTAAGGATTGACGATGGGCGGATATTCTGCGCCAATGATGATATATCTGCCGTTGAGCATCGACACTACAGGCATCTCAGGCACGGCATTCTGGATGCCTCCCAATGTCGTGGCCTCGCCCACCGCAGCATAGAAACTGCGTATCTCGGATAGAATATAATGTTCTATCAGGTCCTGATAGCGCTGCATCTTGGTTGGTGAATAACCGCCTATGCTCTTGTGATGATAGCTTGTGACGCTACTGTTGAAGGGGTTTTCCGAAAGGTCAAGCACCCTGTAGGACAGAGACTCGTCGCAAAGTATCTCCTTATCCACAGGCCTCTGGGTAAACTGGGATGAAAAATTGCGGGAAGTTATGAAGTGGTCAGAGTTGAGGTACCTCTTGCCTGCCGACCACATATCCGCGAGTATCAGTACACCGATGATACCCGCCGCAATCCTTATTCTGGCGGACGCAACGAAGGGATCCGGCTTCATATAGCTCCATATTATGACGGCCGCAGCCGCAAGTATGAACAGGAAACTTCTCCAGGCATCAATCTGAAACAGTCTCCGTCTATCCTTCCGCAGGGCATCTGCAATGACATCCTGAAATCCTTCGTCGGACGATGAAATGAAATCTCCCGCTATGGAAGGAATCAGCGCGACTATCAGGCAGAACCCCCCGGTGATGGCCAGGCTGATCCATACCGACCTCACAACCTTGCGATGCGGAATCTCCTCCTTCATTATTCTGTCCAGCGCATATATGCCCAGAAGCGGCACGCAGAACTGCAGGGCCACCAGGGCCATTGAAACCGTCCTGAACTTGTTGTACATAGGGGCGTATTTGAACCACAGTTCGGTGAACCATATGAAATGCCTGCCCAACGACAACAGGACAGCCAGAATGCAGCATACCAGCAGCCACCATTTCTCACGTCCGCGCAGAACGAACAGCCCGAGTATGAACAGGAATATGCTTATGGCGCCAAGGTACACAGGTCCTGCCGTAAAAGGCTGCGGTCCCCAGTAAAGAGGCAGGTTGCTGCACACCTGACGAGGATTCTGCCCCGCCTTACGGAACAGTTCCCACATCGCTGAACCGTCATCAAGCGAACCGCTGGAAGATCCGCCGTTGTAATTGGGTATCATCAGGTTGGGCAATTCATTCACACCATACGACCATCTCGTGGCATAATCCAATGCCAGTCCGTCCGCGTTGGCCCCTTCCGTTGTCAGTTCGCTGCCTCCACGCATAGTGTAGGGAGCATATGCGGCTGTAGGAATCAGTTTGTTGGCGTTTGTGCCTATGCCGACGAGGCCCGTCACCACAAGCAGGGCGGAAGCGACGGCGAATCTGGAGAGTTTGTCCCTGTGAGCTTTTGTGAGCACCCAAATCAGAGTCGCAATGCCATAAACGAGTATTATGATAGCCAGGTAATAGGTTATCTGTACGTGGTTGGCCTTTATCTGAAAAGACAGGGCAAGGGCAAAAAGCACGGATCCCAGCATTGTCAGAGGAAGCCATTTCCTGCCTGAAGAATCTTTGCCCTCCCTTTCTCCCAGCGCACTGCGGTATGTGAAAAGCATTGCCGCTATGACCCAGGGGGCAAAGGCGATGGCCTGCATCTTGGTGTTGTGGCCTACCTGGATTATCTGAAAATTGTACGAGCAGAACGCTACGGCTATAGCCCCGGCAACGGCAAGGAAGCGGTTAACACCCATTGCCAGCATCATCAGGAAGGCGCCGAGCAGGGCAATGAACAGATATGAGGCGGGTCGCGTACCCCAGAGGGCTATTTTGTACAGAGGTTTTGTCCAGTCACCCTGGAAATCATCGAGCATCGTGACGGTGGGCATACCTCCGAACATGCTGTCGCTCCACAGGGCCTTGTCGTCAGGATGGGCCGCATTCCACTCGATGGACTCCTGCGCCATTCCGCGCCATCCGCTGATATCGTTCTGATTGACTATTTTGCCTCCGAGAACCTCGGGTACGAAACCATAGGCCAGTATGACGAACAATGCCACTATAGCGGCATATATTCCGACGGTTTTCAATGTATTTCCTTTCATTTTCCTGATTTGCATACGAAATCCAACAAAACCGCATAGGCTTTCGCCAGATTCTTTCTGGTATAACGTGAAAGGTCAGCCGCATTGTCCTGCAGACCTCCTTCCCTGAATTTGTTGAATTTGTCCTTCAACCATTCGTATATGGCATTCTCTTCAGTCCAGTCGAACACATCCCCGGCCCCCGTTTCACGCAGTACGGCCGCCATCGCTCCGTCCTTCTGCCCTATGCCCAATATGGGACGGCGGGAGGCAAGATATTCGAAAAGCTTGCCGGGCAGGGTTGCCCTGTATTCCGGTTCCTTGCGGAGAGGAAGCAGCAATACCGAAGCATCCGCAATATGGCGTACAACTTCATTGTGGTCCAGATACCCCAGATTCTCCATATAGTCCACCAGAGCATTGCCCGTAATGGAATCCAGTACCTCCCTGTCCGTCTTGCCGCAAAGAACCAGGCGCAGGGACGACGCGAAGGCGCTGTCTGTTTCCGTCAGTTTCTCCATAGCCCTCCACAGCGCGTCGGGGTTCCCGTCCGCAGCAAAAAGTCCGGCGTGAAGTATTGTGAAATGGGCGGGCTTTGAAGTCCCTGCTTCGCGCGCAGGGAAGTCATCCTCGTCGAAACCGTTGGTTATCAGCTCCACCTGGGTGTCTGTCATCTGCCTGAATTCCTCCTGCACAAAAGGCGATACGGCCACAACACGGGTCGCAGCATCAAGCACGGATTTCTCCAGACGCTTGTGCCTCCTTTCGGACAATGACGTAAGGCTGAGATGCTTGAAATAGAACATCCTGGTCCAGGGATCGCGGAAATCGGCTATCCAGGGTAATCCGGTGCGTGCCGACAAGCTCTTGGCTATGAGATGCATACTGTGCGGAGGGCCTGTGCTTATTATGGCATCCACAGGATGTTTCCTTAGATATTTCGTCAGCCAAAGTACGGACGGACGCACCCATACGACACGCGGATCCGGAACGAAACAGTTGCCGCGTATCCACATCGCTATGCGCTGTCTGAGTGTTTTCTTTCCTGCGTTTATCGGTGTAACCTGAGCATCCGTACTCTTTTTGGCAAAATGGCCCGGTTCCAGTATGGGATGCCTGATGACCTCCACCTCCGGAGGAACATCGCCTTCAAGCGTTCCGTCTGTAGCGGTAAGGGCCGGGTTCTCCGGCGTATATACCACGGGCTGCCAGCCGCAGGAAAGCAGATATTTGCACATCTTCACCCATCTCTGGACTCCCGAGCCGCCGCTGGGAGGCCAGTAATACGATATGACAAGCACCCTTTTCATCCTTACAAAGATATGAAAAAATTAAGTATATTTGCAGTTCTATGGGCAAGGATTCCACAATGACTCCAATGATGCAGCAGTACTTCGCAATGAAGGCTCTGCATCCCGAAGCGCTGCTACTCTTCCGCTGCGGCGACTTCTATGAGACCTATGGCGACGATGCCGAAACCACAAGCAAGATCCTGGGCATTGCGCTCACCAAACGCAGCAGCGTGATGAAGGAGCAGATTCCAATGGCCGGATTCCCCTATCACGCCATCGAGTCCTTCCTTCCCAAACTGATAAGGGCCGGTTTCAAGGTGGCCATCTGCGACCAGCTGGAAGACCCCAAGCTCACCAAGAACATTGTCAAGAGGGGCATCACCGAACTGGTGACCCCGGGAGTCGTACTGTCCGAAAGCGTTCTGCAACAGAAGGAGAACAACTTTCTGGCCGGAGTGGCCTTCACCAAGGACGTGGCCGGTGTCGCCCTGCTGGACGTTTCGACGGGAGAATTCAGGATGAGCTGCGGCAGCAGGGATTATGTCCATACTCTGATAGAGTCCAACGAGGTCAAGGAAATCGTGGTCGAGAAGGCCTTTGAGAAGACCGCAAGGGAACTTTTCTCTGATAAATACTATATAAGCACACTGCCCGACTGGGCCTTTGTATATGATACCGCCGTCGAACGCCTCAAAAAACAGTTCGCCGTGAGGTCGCTCAAGGGCTTCGGAGTGGAAAGGATGAAGGAAGGGGTATGCGCCGCAGGTGCCCTGCTGGTGTATCTGGAACAGACACAGCACGAAAATATGGAGTCCATCTGCGGAATCTCGCGCATAGACCGGGAGACTTTCGTGTGGATGGACCGTTTCACAATGCGCAACCTGGAACTGTTCACTCCCGCCGGGGGCGACAGGGGATACAGCCTGTACGATTCTCTGGACAAGACCTCCTGCCCTATGGGTGCGCGCCTGCTCAGGTCCTGGATAACTATGCCCATTATGGATCTGGACCGCCTCAACGGCAGGTATGACAGCGTGGAATATTTCGTGTCCCATCCCGAAATTCTCGACGACACACGTGACAAGCTATCCAATATCGGAGACCTTGAGAGAATTATTTCGCGCGCCGCGGCCGGCAAGGTGCTGCCAAGGGAGACGTTGGGGCTGTCACGCAGCATGGCCCTGTTCGAACCGTTGCGCGAAATCTGCGGAACATCCGGAGTCGAAGCCCTGAAAACGATGGCCGAGGCCATGCAGGACACCTCCGAACTGCAGGCATACATCACCCGGACCATACATCCCCAGACAGCCCCGGCACTGGGCAAGGGAGACATAATAAATGACGGTGTCGATGAAGAACTGGACCAGCTCAGGGCCATTTCCCACAACGGAAAGCAGTATCTGCTCGAACTTCAGGAAAGGGAAACCCATCGCACCGGCATTCCGTCCCTCAAAGTGGGATTCAACAACAATTTCGGATATTATCTGGAGGTGCGCAACGGCCATCGCGACAAGGTTCCGGCCGAATGGATACGCCGCCAGACCCTGGTCGGCGCGGAGCGCTATATCACCGAAGAACTCAAGGAGTACGAAAACAAGATACTCGGAGCCGAAGACAGGATATATCAGATAGAGGCGGCAATCTACGCCGAAGTCGTTAATCGAATACGGCACAACATCGCCGCCATACAAGCCAACTGCCGCGTGATAGCGCAGCTTGACGTCCTGACATCATTCGCAAGAATAGCAGTGGACAGGGGCTATTGCCGTCCCGTCGTGGACGACGGCAGGACGATTGACATCACGGCAGGACGTCACCCGGTTATCGAGACCGGTATGGCTCCCGGTGAGGAATACGTTCCGAACGACCTGCATATGGACAGTTCCGACAACCAGATCATTATTCTGACCGGTCCCAATATGGCGGGTAAATCGGCTCTTCTGCGCCAGACGGCACTGATTGTGCTGATGGCCCAGACGGGTTGTTTCGTGCCGGCCAAATCTGCCCATATAGGCTATTGTGACAAGATTTTCACCCGCGTTGGAGCATCCGACAACATTTCGCGCGGCGAGTCAACTTTCATGGTGGAAATGCTGGAAACCGCCCAGATTCTGCACAACCTCTCTCCCAGAAGTCTCGTGCTGCTGGACGAGATAGGACGCGGTACCAGCACATATGACGGAATGAGCATAGCCCGCGCCATAGTGGAGTTCATACACAATGACGGCAAGGGGGCCAAGACGCTTTTCGCCACGCACTACCACGAGCTGAACGATATGGAAAACAACTTCGGCCGTGTGCACAATTTCCATATAGCCGTCAAGGAGGTGGGCAGGGACGTGATATTCCTGCGCAAGCTGATGCCGGGAGGCGTTGCCCACAGCTTCGGTATCCACGTTGCCAGAATGGCCGGAATGCCTGCAAAGGTGGTGCAGAGCGCCCAGAAGACGCTTGCAGCCCTGGAGGCCGGAATTCCCGCCGACGGAGGAGTGCAATTGTCTCTTTTCCAACTCGACGACCCCACACTCGGGGCCATCAGGGACACTCTCAAGGAAGCCGATATAAACGATATGACTCCCCTTCAGGCTTTCGACCTTCTGAGGAGTCTCAAAGAGCAGCTCGGGCTCTGAACCTTCTGTAAATCAACCCTCTCTGAATTCCAGAATATCCGCCGGCTGGCAGTCAAGCGCGCGACACAATGCCTCCAGGGTGGAGAATCGCACGGCCTTGGCCTTTCCGGTTTTCAGGATTGACAGATTCGCCGCAGAGATGCCTATTTTCTGCGCAAGCTCCCCGCAGGACATTTTCCTGCGGGCAAGCATTACGTCAATGTTTACTATGATGGGCATGCTATTCCGCCGGTTTTTCTTCTGCGCCGGCTGTCTGTGATTGATCTTCAGCTTCACCTTTCAGATAAGAGGGAAGAGTCATTCCCGCCATCTTGAACAGATCCTGGAGAGGAGGTACGGAACCCATCATTCCTGAAATGAAGTTCGAGGTGGCAGTCTTGCCGTCCTTGGCGTTTCCGCCGTCCCAAACGGTGACTTTGTCAATCTTTATGCCCTTGACAGCCTCAACCTGAGTCTTGACGAGTTCGGGCAGTTTGTCGGCAATGAGCATAAGAACGGCCTTCTGAGGATCACCGGCTGCGGCCTGCACCATCTGGTTGAAACCTTCGGCCTGCTTTGACAGTATTTCGAGAGTACCACGGGCCTGCGCATCCATCTTCGCATAGATGGCATCGGCCTCGCCTTTCGCCTCGCGGCGGAGTTTCTCGGCGGCGGCCTCGGCGGCGATTATCATCTTCTCCTTCTCGATCTGGGCAGCAACCACAACATTGGCCTGCTGGGTAGCTTTCTCCCTCTCTGCACGCGCCAGCTCGGCGTCGCGCTCTGACTTGTAAGCCTCTTCCAGGGCCTTTGCAGCTTGAACCTTCTCGGCGGCTACCGCCACTCTTTCGGCTTCGGCCTGTTTTTCTCTGCGCAGTGCGTCTGACTGGGCGATTGCAATCTTGGAGTTGTTCTCACCTTCGACGGCCTTCGCATTGGCGTCAGCGGTATTGATACGGGTGTCTCGAGATGTCTCGGCGATACGTATATCCTTGTCTCTGTCGGCCTCGGCCTTACCGATTTCACCGTAACGGTTCTGCTCGGCAACGCTCTTCTTGGCATCGTTTATGGCTTTTGCGGCCGCTTCCTTACCGAGAGCCTCGATATAACCGGACTCGTCACGTATATCGGTGACGTTAACGTTGATGAGTTTCAGACCAATCTTGCGAAGTTCGGCCTCCACGTTCGTGCTGACGTTCGCAAGGAACTTGTCACGGTCGGAATTGATTTCCTCGATGTCCATAGTCGCAATGACAAGACGGAGCTGTCCGAACAGGATATCGGTGGTGATGATACGTATGTCCTCGGTAGTCAGACCCAGAAGCCTTTCTGCCGCGTTGGTCATATTATCGGGTTCCGTAGAGATGCCGACCGTGAAACGGCAGGGCACGTCAACGCGGATGTTCTGCTTTGACAACGCATTCTGGAGATTGCACTCTATCGAGATAGGGGTAAGGTCAAGGAATGAATAGCTCTGAAACACGGGCCATATGAACGATGCACCGCCGTGGATGCAGCGTGCAGAGGATGTTCCTCCCTGCTTGTTCTTGCCTGTCTTACCGTAGATTACAAGTATTTTGTCTGAGGGGCAGCGTTTGTAGCGCGCCAGAATGGCGGCAAACGAAACGAACACTACCGCCACAATGATGAGGATGAGATAAAGTGACATAGTTTATACTATTATTGAATTGGATTTTTCTACAAGTAGCGTATTTTCGTTGACAACCTCCACAACCCAGATGGGTGTACCTGTGGGAAGTTCCTCGCCATCGGTAACCGCATTGTATTCGCGGACGGAATTGTTGATGGTTATCTGCACCTTGCCTTCTCCTGTGCGTGCTGCAGGAATCTTCAGATAGACCTTTCCCTGACAGCCCTCGGCCGCAGTATAAATATTGATGTTGCCGGACTGCTGCATTCCGCTGACCCACTTGAACAGAAGCATCACAACGGCCACAAGGCCTATGCCTATGACAACCGCCACGGTCAGAAGAACGGGTACCGAGGCTATCTGCTCGTGAAGAAGTATCGCGGTCCAGCCGAAGCCCAGGAAGAAGTTGACGAAGTTACGGAAGGTCAACAGGCCCATACCGCTGTCGCCGCCGGCCATATCGATATCCGCACCGCCGGTATCTACGTCGAAGTCGGCGTTCAAGTCACCGTCAACTCCGAGAAATGTGAGAACTGTCTGTACGACGAAAATCAGAGATGCGGCAGCTGTAATGCCCCAAAGGATTTTCATCAGGATTCCAAGTGAAGACCACCATTCAATCATAGCTTTTGTCTTTTTTCTGCAAATATATAAATATTTATTGAAAAACAATAAAAATTTTAATATTTTTTAATTAAACAGCTACAACTCCCTTGATAAGGGGCCAGGGGTCATACCCTTCTAGGGTGAAATCCTCGTATTTGAAATCGAAGATGTTCTTCACGTCGGGATTAATCTTCATTACGGGCAGAGCCTTAGGCTCGCGGCTGAGCTGGAGGTCAACCTGCTCGAAATGGTTCGTATATATATGGGTGTCACCTGTCGTGTGTACGAATTCTCCGAGTTTCAGGCCGCATACCTGGGCCACCATCATTGTGAGCAGGGAGTAGGAAGCTATGTTGAAAGGAACGCCGAGGAACATGTCGGCACTGCGCTGATAGAGCTGGCAGCTGAGCTTTCCGTCGGCCACATAGAACTGGAACAGGCTGTGGCAGGGAGGCAGGGCCATTTTGTCAACCTCGGCCACGTTCCAGGCCGAAACTATCAGCCTGCGGCTGTCGGGGTTGTTCTTTATCTGCTCTATGACCTTGCTGAGCTGGTCTATGGTCTTGCCGTCAGGAGTGGGCCAGCTGCGCCACTGATGTCCGTAAACGGGACCCAGGTCGCCGTTCTCGTCGGCCCATTCGTCCCATATACGCACTCCGTGCTCCTTCAGATAGGCGATGTTGGTGTCGCCGGCGATGAACCAGAGCAACTCGTAGATAATGCTCTTGAGATGTACCTTTTTGGTTGTAAGGAGAGGGAAACCCTGGTTGAGGTCAAAGCGCATCTGGCGGCCGAAGACACTCTTGGTGCCCACGCCGGTACGGTCGGTTTTCATGACACCGTTGTCACGTACGTCACGAAGCAGGTCTAGATACTGTTTCATAATTCTATAGAGTGTTTAATAATCTTTCGACCGGAACGTCCTTCATCAATACGTTTTTGTCCCTGTCCAACAGATACAGCGAAGGGATGGCCCTCACGCTGTAGAGTTCGTCCGTCCTTATGCTGTGACTGTCGTCATAGCCATTATACCAGTTCTCCGGATATATGGACATATAGTCCAGCCATCCTGACAAGTCCTCGTCTATGTATATGTTCAATACTGCCAACTCGCCGGCATTTATTCTGTCATCGATGCCGGGCAGCGATTCCAGCCCTTCTATTATCTCCTTGCAGGCCGTACAGCCGGGGTTGCTGAAAAAAAGCAGTGTCTTTTCCGCCTTGATTCCGTAAAGGCTGTAATGCCTGCCGCGATGGTCCATAAAACTGAAATCTGCCGCCTTTGTTCCCCGGCGGTTGAGGCTTGTGAGCCTTACGTCCTCTTCATAGGCCTCCCGCTTGGACGGGTCAACAAAACGATACTGCGCCATCCTGCGCGCATAGGGAGTATAGAGGTCCTCGTCACGCACAGGAGAGTTGGGGTCGTATATGTACCTTTCGAAAATGTCTGACAGGTCCTCGAAAACGGAGGAAGAAGCGTCCGCAGCCTCGATGGCTGTCATTTTGTCCGTGAATTTCTCAACAAGAGCGCAGGATTCCTGCAACGGCAATACTTGCAACAGGGTTATGTAGTTGGCCATCGCCTGTTCCACCTCGGCACAGGCAATCCCCCCGACGAGAGTGGTATCTCCTGAAGAATGAGCCCCGGCATCCTTGAAAAATGCATCCCAGAAATGTCCGGCCATATATGCCACCCTCTGTTCACCGTCCAGCATCGTCGGAACCTGCACCAAAGGGAAATGCGCCACTGTAGCCTTCTTGCTGCTGTTACCGTTGCCATTGGACGCGCAGGAAAGCGCTGATAATGCCAACAGCACAACGGGAAGGATATGACGCGGACGTTTCATTATTTGACAACAGAGGCCTTGGCCTGCGAAATATTGATTATGAAATCTCCTATCTTTTCAAGCTCGGCCACCGTATCCATATAATACACCCCAACCAGATAGTGGTACTTTCCGGCCTCAAGGTCGGCAATATTCTTCTCGCGCAACTCGTTGCGGAAATCGTTGATGGCCACTTCCGCCGCCTCGGCGGGGCCCAGGTCAATGTGCGTCGAGTAAGGTGTGGATATGTTTTCCTGCATTACCTTGTACGCATTGTCCAAAAGGTCGAGCATGTGATTCAGGTTCTCAAGTATGGCCGGAGTGAAGAGCTTTTCGTGCGTGAACTTGCGTATCAGCATCCGTCCAAGAGCCTCACCGCTGTCGCCGAGACTTTCCATCTCGCCTATCATCTTGTACATTGCCTTGATACGGTCCTCTGCGGCGGATGAAACCTCGCCCTTTGACACTTCATTGAGGTACGAGGCAATTTCGAATTCTATCTTGTCCGTCACATCCTCGTAACGTATCAGATTCTCGTTGATAGGATTGAATTTCTCCCAGTTCTGTTCGTTGATGGCCTCGCGTATATAGGAGAAGCCCTTGTAACACAACTGCCCGAAATGAACTATTTCCTGACGCGCCTCGCCGAGACTCAGCTCAGGCGTACTGAGAACGCCGCCGCTGATGTATTTGAGTCTGAATTCCTCTTCGCCGTCAGGATTGGGTATGATGAACGATACCAGTTTCTCTATCTGGGGAACGAACCAAATAAGTATCATCGTATTGGTGACGTTGAAAAGGGTATGCAGCGTCGCCACGCTGTAAAGCAGAGCGGTATGTCCCTGCCCGGGATCGGCGGCATAGATTTCCGCAAAATCACTGCCCATAGGGCTGGGCAGTCCGAACATTCCCACGACGGAGCATACCAGATTGAGGAAGGGTTTGAATATGCACAGCACCCAGATCACGCCGAAAACGTTGAAAACCGTATGGGCCAGAGCCGCGCGTCTTGCCGAAACGTTACCCACAGAAGCCGCGATGTTCGCCGTAATCGTAGTACCGATGTTCTCACCCAGTACCATTGCGGCGGCAAGTTGGTAAGGAAGTACGCCCATCGCCACCAATGTCATCGTAAGGGCCATCGTAGCCGCAGAAGACTGGAAAAGTATGGTCAGTATCGTTCCTATCAGGAGGAACAGCAGAACCTTTCCGAAGCCGGCGCTGCCGGTAATCGACATCAGGAAATTCTGTATGCCGTCACCCGCAAAAAGCACGCTTGCCGCATCCTTCAAGGAACCGAGACCCAGGAACATCAGCGAGAAGCCGAATACGAAGCCGCTGACAGTCTTGCAGGTCTTGTTTTTGAACATGTTCAGGATAAAGCCCGCCGCCATCAGCGGAATGGAAATCGACGCTATGTTGAAGCTGAAACCGAAAACTGCCACAATCCAGGCGGAAATGGTGGTGCCTATGTTTGCACCCATTATCACCCCGATACCGCTCGCAAGGGTGAGGAGACCTGCGTTCACGAAGCTCACAACCATGATGGTTGTGGCCGCCGAAGACTGTACGAGCGCCGTTATGGACATACCCGTCATCACTCGCTTGAAGGGATTTGACGTCATTGAGGCCATTATGTTCCTCAACTTGGAACCGGCCATCTTCTGAAGGCTTTCGGACATCAGCGCCATTCCGAAAAGGAAGAGGCCGAGCGAACCGACAAGCTGTATTACCTGGAGTGCTACACTCATATTGTATTATAAATCTTTACAAATATATCATTATTTAAGGATTGACGCAACCCAATCGGCATCCACACGGGCGAATCCGGCCTCTCTGGAAAGGTCCGGATTCCTCTGCAGTATGCCGCGACAGTCCTCATAAACGTTCAGTCCGAAACCGAAGCCCTCCATGCTGCCATTTCCGCCGTCGGGGGCAGCCTTGAGAGCGGAGAACACCATCACGTCGTCCTGCATCCTGTAGAAATGCAGGTTGGAGACATTCTGCAATTCATTGCCTGCTACATATTTCACCAGTTCTATGCATCTGTCGTCCAGGCCGGCGTCGAAGATTATAACCTTCTCCATAAGATCTCCTGCATTGGATACAATCCTGAGGCGATAGTCACCCATGGCGCGGGTCTGGTTCATTATGGCATCCTTTTCCGGTCCCTCCGGCTCACCGAAAGGCAGCATCCAGACCATATATTTGTCCTTGGGGTCGTGGTACAGGCACTCGTAGGTTATGAGGTTTGAAGTGCCGCAGTCCGGACATTCCCACAGAAACGCGCTCCCGTCTGTCACAGCCGCTTTCAAATCGGGATCAATCTCGGCGTTGATGCTCCTGTATATGTCCGTAACGTGTTCGCGGCCGCATTTCTGACAGACTACCCTGGCCTTTGATTTCAATGACATAATATAAAGTGATATCAGTTGAACATTTCTATATTGAACGTCGCGCCGACGTAATGAGGCGAATTCAGGCCCATTCCCGGATATGGGCTGCCGCCGTTGTATGAGTAGGTCACACCGACGGTGACCGGAGTCCTTATCCAGAAGAAACACCCGAATTCCATTTCGAAAGTGGCACCGACGCTGTAAAGATTGTACGTGCCGCCCACCCCGTTCACTTTGGCAGGAATCAGCGAAAGGTCGAAATGGGGGGTTATTATACCCCTTGAGCAGAAGAAAGCATCGGAGATGTTCCAGTCCCCCATATAGAAGGGAACGGCATAGTCTGCGGTGAATTTGCGACCTGTGTAAATCTGCTTACCGGAATATTTTGCAAAACCGCGGGGCAGAACATTTGCATAGGCACTGAGGAAAGAAAATCCTGATCTGGTGGAAGATTGGTCTGTATATGACAGGCGCAGTCCCTGACCGCAGCATATTCCGGGCACATATCCGTAAACGTAGAAGAACTGAAGGGGGTCGTTCCATTGGTATTCCGCTCCTATTCCCCACCGGGGATAAACGCAGGCGGACGGAGTCGAACTTACAATGTATCCCCTCAGGCCGGCACTGAACAGTAAAGTGTGCCGTCCTTCGAAAACGGTGTTGTTATAGTGCACGGACGCAGACGGAACGAGTCCGAAATTGGTGTTGTTCACCTTCCACGACCAGGGAATATATGTCTTAAGGGAAGCCCTGACATAAGGTCTCGATGAGATTCTGTTGAAAAGTGTGTCCCCTTTCTCGTTCAGCCAGTAATCCCTGGCCTTGCCTTCGCCCGCGTGAGCCTGCAATTCGAACACGGGGTAAAGGCCGCTGTACGTGAGATTGAGGTGACCGCTGTGCTGCCACTGCCTTTGGGCATCCGGCGCCGCCTTGTATCCCACATATCCTGAAACGGTGCTCATCGCATTTTGGAAAAAGCCCATGAGACCGAGATTTGCAATGTTCCTGAAATTGTCGAAACTGAAGTTCTTGACGGCATCTATGTCCACATAGGCGGGTGCCCAGGAATGGAAACGGATTCCGTGCGCGGCTTTTCTGTAACGTGAAGGTGACGAGGCCTTCCGGGGCGCAAGAATCTTTGTGCTGTCGTCGCACACGGCAGGTGCCGGGCGTTGTCCCTTGCGCGTGAAATGGTATTTCTTAAGTGATTCGGCACTGGCCTTGGGAAGACTTCTCTCCTGTTGTGAGAGTTTCTCGGCTATGGGATAAACGTGAATGTCGTTCCAATCACATTCCTCATCCAGAAGATCCTGCGCCGCTACACGCATTACGGCCTTTCCCCTGCCACTGTATTGGGCAAATGTCACGCCGCCGTCTTCACCGACAGCATACGAATCGCCTCCGTAGCGCGTACTTGTCAGCCGAAAAAGTTTTCCCGACGAAGGGCTGTATCTGTAGAGTTCATTGCTGCCGTTATGGTCGCTTTCGAACACAATATCCTCCCCTGCCGCTCCGAGCGAGGCCATTTTCACCGGACGGGGCTCAAGAACCGCTGTCCAGTCACCGCCTCTATGCCTCCAAAGCCCGTACCCTCCATCGCTGACAGCCAGCATCCACATATCGTCCCTGTGTGGAGATATCTCCACCGGCTGCAGACCGGACGGAACACTGATTTTTCCACAAATGTACGATGAGCCGCTGTGGACAAGCAAGATTTCACTGCCGCCGCGTTCAAGATAACTTATGACAGCCAGTGTGTCTCCACTGTATTCCACCGGGCATATATATTCACCCTTCGGCAGTCTCAGGGTCCCGCGCTCACCCGTATTCAAATCCATATACCTCACCACTGACCAGTTCACCTGACCCCAGCGCGGATCCTTGCGCAGTTCGTTCCAGAACAGCGTTTTCCCGTCTTCAGACGGGCTGACCAGACCTATGGCACCGGATATTCCGGCAATGCGGGTCTCCCTGCCTGCAGAGTCCAGACAAACAATGGCTGGATTGTGATACAAATCGCTTTTAACCCATGCAAAACCATCTCCCAATGCGGATGAGTTTTCATATATCGTCAATTTACGTGTGTCAGGAGACAGGCGCGACGTTGCAATGAAAGGTTTGCGCCCCTCCGCTTCCGCACACCACTGACTGTAATGCAAATTTTCTATATCTCGGAGATTTTCTTTGAATTTCCTGCCGCTGTGTCTCCTCAGATTGTGCCTCATGGCCCAGGGATCATACGGTCTTCTGGACACGTAATCGAAGAAATCTGCCATGAACAGAGGTGCGTCATACAAAACCCGCGCCCCGCTTATCACGAAATATCCGAAGGCATAATGGTTGGGGGCATACCTGTAATATGAACCTATGTTCCATTTCGCCCAGTTCCTGTAGTCTCCGCGGTCGAAACTGTACATATAATAGTTCAGAAAATCGGCCGTTCTTCCCCTGCCGGACTTCGTCAGGGCCGTTTCCGCCACTACAGCGTCTCCTTCCAAAAGCAGACTGCCCGGATATACCGCCGCAGCGCCCGGAATAATCTGACCGAAAATATAGTAGAACGGACGGAAAACGTGTTTGTAGCCCATCTGCATCTGCGCGGCGTGCCTGCCCTCGTGTACGGCAAGTTGCGTAGGCCAAGGCAGAGGGTCGGGAGAATTCCACTGCGGCACGGAAAAAAGATGCATCCTGTCCGGTGTCCAGGTCACACTCCCGTTGGAAGCCCCGTTGCGTGTATGCAGAACCACGTCCAGCGGTCTGGTCTGATATTGTCCCGACACCATTTGGAGGCTGGTTGCAACCTCGGGACGGAAGCGCTCGAGTTCCCTCAGATACACGGAGGCCAGACTGTCACAACCCTGGGGATACATCACCCTGAAAGACGGCGTCTCAATGCTGTTCCAGCGAATTGAGGCAGGGTCGTTCTCATCAACAACAAACTGTGCATCCAGTCTTCCGCAAAAAAACGGAAAAACAAGGATGCACAGCAGTATTCTTGTTGCCCTGGACATATTCCGTGGAACTCTATACGTTGAACAGAAAATGCATAATATCGCCGTCCTGTACAATGTAGTCTTTACCCTCCACGCCCAACTTGCCGGCCGCACGGCACGCGGATTCCGACTTCAAGGCAACGAAATCATCATATTTTATCACTTCGGCGCGTATAAAGCCCTTCTCGAAATCGGTATGTATGACACCGGCTGCCTTAGGAGCCTTATCGCCTTTGTGTATGGTCCAGGCACGACATTCATCCGAACCGGCTGTAAAGAAGGTCTGAAGGTTCAGAAGACTGTAGGCACTCTGTATGAGACGCACAACACCGCTCTCCTTCAATCCCATCTCCTCTATGAACATCTGCCTTTCCTCATAATCCTCCAATTCCGCAATGTCTGACTCTATCTTTGCCGCTATCACCAATATCTCGGCGTTTTCGTCCTTAACCGCCTCGCGCACCGCATCCACATAATGATTGCCTGTGGCTGCGCTGCCCTCATCCACGTTGCACACATACATTACCGGCTTGTCCGTGAGCAGAAACAGCTCCTTTGCAAGTTTTCTATCCTCTTCATTGTCCAGAACCACAGTCCTGCAGGATTTTCCGGCGAGAAGCGCCTCCCTATACTGATAGAGTATCTCAACAAGTCTCCTTGCGCTCTTGTCCCCTCCCATCTTGGCCTGCTTCTCCACTTTGGCTATTCTGTTTTCAACGGTCTCGAGGTCCTTGATCTGGAGTTCGGTATCGATAATCTCCTTGTCACGCACCGGGTCTATGCTGCCGTCCACGTGCACTATGTTCGGGTCATCGAAGCAGCGCAGGACATGGAGTATTGCATCCGTTTCGCGAATGTTGGCCAGGAACTGGTTGCCCAGACCCTCGCCTTTCGATGCTCCCTTAACCAGTCCGGCTATATCCACAATCTCCACCGTAGCCGGTATCGTACGCTGTGGCTTGCATATATCGCTGAGCACGTTCAACCTTTCGTCAGGAACATTTGTGCTGCCTATATTCGGCTCGATGGTACAGAACGGGAAGTTTGCGCTCTGTGCCTTGCCTGAAGAAATACAATTGAAAAGCGTGGATTTTCCTACATTCGGGAGGCCCACTATACCGCATTTGAGAGACATTTCCGATTTTTTTTATTCCTTATCACAAAAATACGCAAAGTTTTTGTTTTTCTTATGACAGTTTCCCGTTTTTATGCCGTCCTTGCAGCATGAAAAACATCATATCATTCCTGCTTTTCTCCATAGTGTTCTGGAACGTGGAAAACTGCTTCGATTATTTTGACGGAGGACATTCCGATTCGGACCGTGAGTTTTCCTCGCGCGGGCCCCGCCACTGGACCAAAAGGAAATTCGAGGGGAAAATAGACGCAATCGGAAAGACACTGTTGTGGAGCCCGGAATCTCCCCCGTGGATAGTCGGTCTGGCGGAAATCGAAAATGATTTCGTACTGGGGAAACTGTGCCGCAGCGACATTTTGCGAAAATTCAACTACCGTTATCTGCACTTCGAATCGCGTGACAGCCGAGGAATAGATGTCGGACTGCTGTTTCTGGAAGACCGACTGGAATTGATAAAATGCTATCCCCTGCCCGTTGTGTGCAGGGATGAAGCCTCAGGAAAAATAGACACACTTGCCACACGCGACATACTGTACGCCTGTTTCAGAGGCCGCAAAGACGGGCAGTTCCATCACGTTTTCGTCAACCATCATCCATCAAAATACGGAGGTTCATCTTCGGCCCCAAAGCGCCTTGCGGCGATGAGGACACTGCGCTACAGCGTGGACTCGCTGCTCGCCGCCGGACAGAGTTCAATCGTGGCTATGGGGGATTTCAACGACACACCCGACGCCGCAGCCTTTTCGGAAATGGAAGGCAGGCTGGTCAATATGGGACTATTGCTCAAAGATGAAGGAACCATACGCTTCCGGGGCAGATGGCAGTTGATCGACAATTTCCTGGTGTCCGCAGACCTGGCGGCAAAAAAAAGAATGGAAGTCCTCAGACCTCCATTCCTTCTCGAACGTGACAGGCAGTACCCCGGTGAAAAACCCAGAAGGACTTATGTCGGACCCCGTTTCAACGGAGGAGTTTCCGACCATCTGCCCGTTATGCTCCGCTAATAGAATCTTTCGCGATTGTCCACGCTGCCTGTTGACTGCAACAATGTGGGGATTACCATCTGGCTTGTATACTGGGCTTTCTGTGCCTGATAAGCCTTTGCATCCTCATCGGTATAGAAAGTGCCTTCACTGCGCTCGGTAACGGTGACTACGTAAATGGCCGTATTGCCTTTGACAGGTGCGGTAATCTTACCCTGCCCGCAACCGGCGATTGCACCGATCAGCGCAGGCTCGCTGCCGTATGACTTGTATGAATCGAAAGAAACGTTGTCAACGTTTGTGACAGTCTTGTCAAGGGCTTTTGCAACATCTTCGATAGTTGTGAGCCCAGCTGTCTTCTCCGCAACCTCGGCAGCAAGCTTGTCTGCAAGTTTCTGCTGGTAAAGTATGGGGTTGATGCGTGCGGAAGCTTCAGCAACTGTGGCATATCCTTCTTTGTGGATTTCCTTCACGCCGACAACGAAAAGGTAGTTCTGGTTGACTGTTATCACGCTTGATACGGCACCTTTCTTGGCATCGAATATCCATCGGGTAACCTCTTTGGCACGCTGTACGGCATTATACTGGGAAGTCGCTTCCGTAACGTTCATGGGACGGAGATATACGCCCTGCTCCTTTGCGGCCTCGCGAAGATTCTCGATTTTGCCTGCAGCCTTGGTGGCCAGAGTGTTTGCTTTGTTGTAATAGTCGTTCATTGTGGCCTTTGAAGGAACGGCTGTCTTCTGAAGGATGGCAACCTGCTTTTTCTGGACGGGCTTGGTGGCTTTGGTCACTTCGACAATATGACGTCCGTACTGGGTTGTGAGTTCGAAAGGTTCGTTCACCTTCGCGGTGAGCACAGCCTCCATGCCGGGAATCATATAGACCTGGGTCATCCAGCCGAGATCGCCGGGAGCGGGAACGTTGGGGTTCTGGTCTGCAGAGTAAAGTGCGGCAAGCTGTGAGAACTGGTTCCTGTTCGCCTTCACAACATTGAACAGACTGTCGGCAAGATTGTCGTCATTCTGAATGAGTATGTGACGTACATAAACGGAATCGGGAATTGATCTGGTGTCAACAACCTTCACTGCATAGTATTCATTGCCGGATTTGATGACCGGTGAAATGCCTTTGCCTTCGCCGAACACGAAATCGTTGATTTCGCGGTTCAGGGTGTTGAGTTCGCCTGCCTTGTAGTAATAACCGCTCAACTGCATGTCGGAATTGCGCATAAGGAAATTCTTGACGTTGGTTGTTGTGGCAAATTCATCATATACCTCTTCAAGGCTCTTGTTCGCGGCCTCAAAATCGGATTCTGAAGGAACCACCTCAAACATGGCATATTCGATGTCACAGTTGGCAACCTGCTTGAAGTTTTCCTTATGAGCCTTGTAATATGCTTTAATCTCGGCGGCCGTTACGCTGATTGTCGTATCTGTCTGGAAACCGAAGGGCACTTCGACGTACCGTGCGGAAGCCGTAGTATTGTTCCCGGCCTTCAAATTATTGAGAGCCAGATTGTTCAAGACATCGGAAGCGCTGAACAGCGAACCGTATTTAGTGTAGTACTGCTGGGTAAGGACATTGTTCTGCACATAATTCCAGTAATTGCGGGCATTTCCGCTGGCATCGGCATCGATGCTCTTGACAAAATCCACAACTTTCTGCTTGTCGAAATTTCCGTTGGGATCACCGAAGATAGGATCATACATCATTACGGGAGAAACCTGATTCCCCGTTGTAAGGTCTATAAGTTCATCCTTGCCAACCTCTATACCGGCAGATTTGGCTGTCTTGAGGAAAAGATATTCGTCCACGAAGTGCTGCCATGCGGCCTGACGAATCTGCTGCTGGCCTTCGTCCGAGTTGGAGGTATTGCCTCCGAGAAGTTCGGCTATGGATGTCTGGTACTCAACCTGCTCCTGAAAATCCTTGTAGGATACCTTCTGCCTGTTGATTTTACCTACGGTATATTTGTCCGAAGATGTCTGTACGACTGAAGACAGGGAGTTGAAGTCCACAATGAAAGAAAGAAGGGCTATGGCTATCAGTGCTGTGATGAGCCAGCCGATTTTAACGCGTATTGTTTCAAGTACCGCCATATTGTTGTTTTTTAATTTTTTTTACAAAAATGCATTCGAGCCACGAAGATAGCAATTTTCCTGTAATGTTGGGTCATTTTTTTTGCAAAGGGCCTATAAAATTCACAGTGTCAATTGTAATCTTGGTCGTATCCTGTTCGACGAGACCGTAATTGTTGAATGCACGGAAGAGAACGGAATTTCTTGCCCTCTGATCCGACTCCATGCCATAACCCTGCATCATGCCCTGGGGAGAAAATAGACGTACATAACAGTCGGTGTATATCTTTTCCTTGTCCCTGTCCCAATACAGGGTATCCGTTTCCATTGTCTCCTCTCTTATCAGATTTTTCACGACAACGTTTCCGTATGCCGCCCATACCTCCGGATTTTCCTTTGTGGACTTGGCCGGTTTGGTATGTCTGGCCTTATCCGCCTCTATGCGTGTCTCCAGCCTCCCTTCTTCATCATACGCATAAACCACAAAGCCTTTCGGGAAAAGCTCCCATTCGAGGGTGTCGTTCTGATATCGTTCCATAACCGGAGCTTCGGTGCGCATCTGCATACGACCCTTGTCCGTCTGGACCACGAACATATTGTCCACAACCTGAACGGGGGTCTGATCAAGGTCAAGCTCGTCAGCTTCCTTTATTTTGTGCTTGCAGGATATAACGACAAGGGCAACCGCCATAATGACGGTTGCTCTCATAAATATCCTGTGTGCGTGAATTGACAAACTACTTTGTTCTAACCGTAGTGGTAGCCCTCATTCCGCTGCAAGAAACGGTGTATGACTGACCGTTCTGGAAATCATACATGAAAGCTTCCGCTGTTTCGGGGAAATATGAAGCGCACTGGCCAATGAGTTTGCCTGCTTCTTCGGCGAGGGTCTCGTCGGCGGCCTTTGCGCGGTTGAAATAGTCGACTGCAACCCAGAATTTGGCACGGCGCTCGACTTCGTTTCCGCCACAGCCTGTGCTCATCCAGGCATGACCTATAATCATATTGGCCTTTCCTGAAAGCGAGGCGTCAAGTTCAATTGCTTTGGCGGCAGATTCCACTGCTTTCGCATACAGTCCGTTCTTGAGGCTGTAGGCGGCCATTTCGTATCTGTACTGAGCCTTGGTGGGAGTGTCAAGTTCATCTGATCCGACAGCCTCTTCAAGATAATTGAGCGCATCCTGGGTATTGTCCCTTGATGCACAGAGGCGGAACAGATAATATGCTGAATTTGCAGAAGGTTCGAGCTTATGCATCTGAGTAACGGCATTGAAGAACAGTTCATTGTCGGTGCAGTCATCGGCCTGTGCCATCAGTTTCACGATTTTGCTGACCTGTTCGATATTGTCCCTATTCTCTTCGAAACGGCTCTGGAACAGGTTGATGAGATTCTCACAGGAAGCCACCCTGCTGTTGATGAAGGCGTTTTCAACAGTAGCACGGAGATCCCTTGTATGTTGTGTCGTGTCCACCTTCTGAATTTCCGTGAAGCAGTTCATAGCCTCGTCATATTCGGCGATAATCTCATCGATGGACAGTTTTCCGTCCTTGTACAGTGCAACAGATGCGTTCATATTCGCAACGAAGGCAACGGGTGAAGTCTTGGCTCCCTGAATTTTGATAACCTTTGAGAGAATCTCGTGCGTCTTCTCGGGATCGTTCTTCAAATAGTTGTTGACATCTGCGGCAAGAGCTGCATAAGCCTTGTCAGCATATTTGGGATAATACTGCGCACGTGTCATATGAAGGGTTACAAGGGTATCCACCAAAGCTGCGCGGTACTCGGGATTCTTTGCATTCTTGGAAATCAGAATACGGTACAAATCGGTTCCGTGGATGAAGAGGTTCTGTCTTGTGGTGGGGGCGCAAATGTCGTATGCCTTTCTCCATGAAGGAAGAGCCGCCATTTTGGCGTCTTTGGTTCCCTGCTTGTAATACTCTTGATAATAAGAAAGATAAAGCATACATTCATCCTGGGCCGATGCCACGAAAGATGAGATGGCGAATAATGCTGCTGTTGAAAGAATGATAAACAGTTTTTTCATTGTATTGTTGTATTGATTATTCATACATGGGTTTTCTGAACCATATGTCGAATACGTTCAGGCTCACGTTGAAGCCGACGTATCTCTCGCGCATCATATTGTTCTTCAACGATCCCCTCTGTCCGAAATCCACGCCCAAAGTCAACGCGTTGTACCACCTGAATACCGGCAGCGACATACCAAGGGTTACACCGTATGACGTGATGGCATTTCCGTTGTATTTATAGTATTCTACATTGTAGTATCCGCCGACGCGATACGAGCAGCGGCGAAGATAATACCTGATGTCACTGCGATTGGGAACGATTTCGAAACCGGCATTGACGCTATGCGACCTGTTTGCGGAAAATCCGTCAAGCTTGAAGCCGGTCACCTTGTCCATCTGTGAATTCTGCCAGTCCGCAAAAGAGTAATTGATTTCTGCCGACCATTTGTCAGCGTGACGGTATGACAAGCCGAATCCGAACTCCTGTGCAATGTTCACGTTTCCCAAACCTACATAGCTGCACAGCAGTGTATCCACTATATCGCTCTGTATTGCAGTCTGCATCACTTCGATTTTTCCGTGCGGATTCTGTGCATCTTTGTCTATACCGTGAAGCTGTGTGGGCATACGATATGTCATGCCGGCAATCAATTTGTCCTTTTCGCCTATCGGTTGCTCATACTGCAGGCCTAATTTGCCGTTGAAACCGCGCAGGGACATCTGTGTTCCGGAATATATGGACCTGTAGTTGGATGAACTGAAGCTGCGTGTCGATGCCTTCTCAAGATTTCCGAAATAATAGGTGATCTGTGCCCCTACGGAAAGTTTTTTCCAGAAAGTAACGCCTGCGCCTACATAAAGCTGATATATACTGCCCGTTCCGTTGAAGGCGTCTGTTATGTTTCCTGTATGTCCTATCACCTCGGGGTCCTTTTCCTTGGAAGTCACTTCGTATGCAACTGAACTGAACGGAGCGAATCCTATCATGAACGCTGAGGATTTCCATATCGGGAAACTCATGCTCAGACTTCTGATATTAAATGTGTTGTTGACTGAACTTATGTCTCCCTGACGGAAATAGGAATTATTCTGGGACAAACTGAAATCAGCCATAAAGGCAAGGGTGTCTCTGGCTGTAACGGCCGCAGGATTCATTACGTTCAGATAGCGGTTGTCGCGGGTTGCCACGCCTACACCTCCCATTGAACGGGTATATGCCGTTCCCGGATTGGCCAGTACGCCTATTCCGAATTTTGAATACGGGCTGTAGTCCACATTGGTTCCACCATCGGCAAAAGAGGGCAATGACAGAAATGCCGCAAATAATGAAAGAAATATGTTTTTTACTCTAATTTTCATACTTGTCCGCAACAAGAGCCAAGCCCATAAGTACAAGATTACAAATTACAAAGATGGAGTTTTTAGTCCGTTTTGCAAAATAAATCGCATCTCCTCCTGTGAAAATAGTTATGTTATCCGGATATAATGCCATATATCCTTCTATTTCAAACATTATGCCCGAGACCACTCCGCTTCTGATGGAAGATTCCAGGGAATTGCCTATTTCCCCCTGATCTTCAGTCTCGGACAACAGTGGAAGATTGCGCGCGTAACGGCTGATGCTTCTGAAACGAGTCGTGCATCCGGGTGAAATGTTACCGCCGAGATAATGACCTTCATTATCTATGAAAAAAGATGCAATCGTTGTTCCGAAGTCGAATATTGAACATCCCTTGGATTTGAAAAGATGTCTCGCCGCAACGATGGCGGCCACTGACGAAGGTGTGATGTATTCTGGAAGTTTTATGTCTGCGGCTATATTCTTGTGTTCCGAATCCATTATTATGAGAGTCCCGCAGCATTTAGAAAGTTTTGCAATCTCTGTACTGTCCAGAACTCTTGCACTGCATACAACTGTTTTTTCAGGATGGAGACGGGAGGCCAGATCAATTACGAAATCTATACCCTTCTCTCCCTGATAACGGTAGGTTCTTCCAAGTGTAACACCGTCCGCGACGGCAGCTTTGAGCACTGTATTTCCTATATCAACAATAAGATTCATACCGAATCACAAATTTACGAATTAAAAAAGTAACTTGGAAATCAGATTATAGGCCCGAGTGGAATCTTCCACATTTCTCGCAAGGATACGTAGTGAACTGTCCTTCTGCCTCAACTCGAAAAGCCCCTGATTTTCATTGAGTTTTTCTATTATTCCACTGAATTTGGAACTACGGAAATAGGAAGACATGGGATTGGAGACGAATATGCATATCATAATGCCGTTCTTGATTATGATTTTCTCGAATCCGAGTTTTCTTCCTGCCGTGCGTATGCGCACTATGTCGAAGAGTGACTCCAACTCCTGAGGGACAGGACCGTATCTGTCTTCCAGATTTGCCCTGAGACGCATAAGAACCTTGTCATCGCCGGCGGCATCCAGTTCCTTGTATATTCTTATTTTCTCCATCGGAATGTCGACATATTCTTCAGGAATCATAGCTACAATATCGGTATCTATCGTACAGTCAGTGACAAAAGCCTCGTTCTGCGGTATTCCCGTTTCATCGAAAACATCCATACCCAACTCTTCCATAGCCTCAGCAAGGATTTTCTGATATGTATCAAGACCCATATCGGATATGAATCCGCTCTGTTCTGCGCCTAGAAGGTTGCCTGCTCCCCTTATATCCAAATCCTGCATCGCGATATTGAATCCACTGCCCAAATCGCTGAAAGCCTCTATGGCATGAAGCCTCTTTCTGGCATCATTGGAAATGGATGTCAAAGGTGGCACAATCAAATAACAGAACCCCTTGCGCCGGCTTCTGCCAACTCTTCCCCGCAACTGGTGAAGGTCACTGAGGCCTATGTTCTGAGCCTGATTGATTATCATTGTATTTGCGTTGGGAATATCCAGTCCGTTTTCTATTATTGTGGTACACAGAAGCATGTCATACTCCCCTGCCATAAAATCCAAAATCTTGTTTTCCAACATCCTGGATTCCATTTGACCATGAGCCACACATATTGTCATGTCAGGAACGAGACGCTGCAGTATTTCCCGTATGCTCTCCAATTCCTCCACTCTGTTATGAACGAAGAAAATCTGTCCTCCGCGCTGCAGTTCATAATTGATTATGGACTTTATTTCATCCTTGTTGAAGAGCATTATCTCCGTCTGAACAGGTATTCTGTTGGGTGGAGGAGTGTTTATTATACTTAAATCCCGTGCGCCCAGAAGGGAGAACTGCAAAGTTCTCGGAATAGGTGTGGCGGTAAGAGTCAGAGTATCCACTGACATTTTCAACTGACGCAGCTTTTCCTTGGCCGAAACGCCGAATTTCTGTTCTTCATCTATTATAAGCAGCCCTATATCTTTGAACTGGAAATTTTCTCCAAGAATCTTGTGAGTACCTATCACTATATCCGTTTTACCTTCTTTCAATCTCTGCTGCACAGCTGATATTTCCTTTGTTGTACGCAATCTGCTGACATATTCAACCTCACATGGAAAATTCTTTAACCTTCCCTTGAACGTATTGTAGTGCTGGAGACAAAGTATTGTGGTAGGCACCAGAACAGCCACCTGCTTGCCGTCACAAACAGCCTTGAATGCCGCCCTTATTGCCAGTTCTGTCTTTCCGAAACCGACATCGCCGCAAATAAGCCTATCCATGGGACACACATCCTCCATATCCCTCTTTATCGCTTCAGTAGCCTTTTCCTGATCCGGTGTATCCTCCCACTCGAAAGATGATTCCAACTCATTTTGCATAAAGCTGTCGGGACTGAACGCATAACCTTTGGAAGCCTTGCGTTTGGCATAAAGCTGTATCAGTTCCTTGGCTATATCCTTTACCTTGCTCTTTGTGCCTGCCTTGAGATTCTGCCAGGTCTTGCTGCCTAGCTTGGTTATTTTCGGAGCCTCTCCCTCCTTGCTTCTGTACTTGCTTATCTTATGAAGGGAATGAACGGAAATGAATACCACGTCTCCGTCCCTGTATTGCAATTTTACGACTTCGTGATATTTTCCCTTGTCATCCTTCATTCTGACAAGACCGCCGAACACGCCTATTCCAAGATCTATATGCACCACATAGTCCCCTATATTGAAAGATGCCAGATCATTTACAGTCAATTGTTCGGTCTTATCCACGGTTCTTCTAAGGGAAGCCCTGTGAAAACGGTCAAAAATCTCATGATCGGAATAACAGCATACCTTATCCGTGTTATCTATAAAACCCTGATGAATATTGCTGCCTTCCTTGAATTCCGGAACTATTCCACCGCTCTCAGCTATAATTGCATGCAATCTTTCTACCTGACTCTTCTTTTCGGCATAAATATAAACTTTATATCCGCTGCTGTATTTTCTTCTTATATCTTCAACCAGAAGATCAAAATTCTTATTGAAAACAGGTTGAGGAACGATATTGAACCTGACTTCAGAATTATCCGTATTTGTGTCAAGCGGTATCTGCAGAAATATTCTCTTCCATTTTTCTGTTTCCTCAAAAAAATCATTTTCCTTTATTAAATCAGGAGAATCTATCCAAATAACACTATCCCTCGGAAGAATTGAAAACAGGGAAACATTCTCATTTCCACCGGAACTCATATCCGAAAGTATGTCAACACCATCCACCTGCTCTTTCGAAAGCTGGCTGTTGGCATCAAATACATTTATTCTCTCAATCTCATCACCGAAGAAAGATATACGGTAAGGGAAATTGAAACCGTACGAAAAAACGTCCAATATACCTCCACGCAAGGCGAACTGACCTGGTTCGGCTACAAAATCCACCCTTTCGAAACCATTTTTACACAGAATTTCACTTATGAAACTATGCGTTATTCTCTGCCCGTTTGTGAAGGATATGAGAGGTTTTCCTATTTTTTCCCCTGAAGGTACAGACTCTTTCAAGGCATCGGTATATGATATTATATAAAGCGGTTGCGTTCCGTCATAATTAACTATCGATGCAAGAGCTGAAGTTCTCTGTACCTCTGCAGTAGCCTTGAAATTGCTCTTATGATGATTTGCCGCCGAATCAGGAAGAAAGAATACTCTGTCTCCATTCACCATATTGTATAAGTCACAGGCACAGTATTCGGCTTCATCACGTGAAGGAAGTATTATCAGATTTATCTTTTTGACGGCAGCCTGTGAGACTATATACCAGCGAGCTGACAAATATAGTCCGGAACAATATGAGTTCATACTGTTCTTAATGGAATGTCTCAACTTTTCAGTCTGTTCCCCGCTAATCAACATTCACACACAAAAAAGATGTTGATAACCTGTTTATAACTATAAATATTACGGTGACTAAATAATTCCTTTATGAAAACCGGCGGAATTATATATTTTTATCAATAAGCAATAAAAAATCAAATAAACAAAAAATTATTATTTAAATTTTTGAAAATCACTAATTTAATATACTTATCAACATATCAACACAGCTATAAACAACAACAATCTAAAAAATAAAACTATATTTGTATTTATAATTTTTCACGAAATATGGATGAAAATTTCGATCCGCGAAAAATCAATTCCGACAAAGATAAGGAATTAGACGGAATAATCCGTCCTCAGGAACTTGAAGATTTCAAGGGACAGGATAAAATCATAGAAAATCTGAAAATTTTCATTGCGGCGGCAAAACTCCGCGGTGAATCTTTGGATCACGTTCTTTTTCACGGGCCTCCTGGTCTGGGAAAAACCACTCTTGCGCATATAATTGCAAATGAGTTGGGGGTAAATATGAAGATAACTTCCGGTCCTGTTCTGGATAAACCCGGAGATTTAGCCGGACTTTTGACTTCACTCGAAGAAGGGGACGTGCTTTTTATAGATGAAATTCACCGGCTTTCACCTGAGGTTGAGGAATATCTGTATTCCGCAATGGAGGATTATGTTATAGATATAATGATAGACAAAGGTCCAGGAGCCAGAAGTGTAAGAATAAATCTTTCTCCTTTCACTCTTATAGGAGCAACTACCAGAAGCGGTCTGCTGACAGCTCCATTGCGTGCAAGATTCGGAATAAACTGCGCCCTTGAATATTATGATACCGCATATCTTCAGAAAATAGTGAAGAGAAGCGCCGGAATACTGAAGGTGGAAATAAGTGATGAAGCGGCTTTAGAAATAGCGCTCAGAAGCCGCGGTACTCCCCGAATAGCCAATTCGCTTCTGAGAAGAGTACGCGATTTTGCCCAAGTGAAGGGAAATGGGAATATAGACGTTGAAATATCCAGATTTGCCCTTGATGCCCTCAATATAGACAAGAGAGGTCTTGATTCAATAGACAACAAGATACTTAGGACCATTATTACGAAATTCAAGGGAGGTCCGGTTGGAGCCAATACCATAGCCACGGCTATAAGTGAGGATCAGGGTACTCTTGAGGAAGTCTATGAACCCTTTCTTATAAAAGAAGGTTTTATAATCAGGACACCACGCGGAAGGGAGGTTACAGATTTAGCCTACAAACATCTCGGATTAGACGGATTAAATGTTACTGGTGAAGATTCAACGCTTTTTTAATAGGTTTTTATCTATAAAATCAGTAATTTCGCGAACAGATAATAACTAATTCAATATATATGGCTGACAAATTGATTTCAAAAATTCCGGAAGGCCCCCTGGCTCAGAAATGGACCAACCATAAAGCCAATATCAGGGTTGTGAGTCCGGGAAACAAGAGAAAACTTGAAATTATCGTGATTGGAACCGGTCTCGGTGGCGCATCAGCTGCCGCTTCTTTGGGAGAATTGGGATATAATGTCAAGATTTTCTGCATCAGCGACACTCCCAGAAGGGCTCATTCAATAGCAGCTCAGGGTGGTATTAACGCCGCTAAGAATTACCAGAACGATAATGACAGTATCTATCGTCTTTTCTACGATACGATAAAAGGTGGAGACTATCGCAGCCGAGAAGCCAATGTCTATCGTCTTGCAGAGGTTAGCAACAATATTATTGACCAGTGTGTTGCACAAGGTGTTCCCTTCGCACGCGAGTACGGCGGACTTCTGGCAAACCGCAGTTTCGGTGGTGCACAGGTATCGCGTACTTTCTATGCCCGCGGACAAACGGGACAGCAGCTTCTTCTCGGAGCTTATGCCGCTCTCAACCGTCAGATAGCTGCCGGTACAGTGAAGAGTTATCCCCGTTATGAGATGCTGGACCTCGTTATAGTAAAAGGTGAAGCAAAAGGTATAATTGCACGTAATCTCGTTACCGGAAAAATAGAGCGTTTCGGTGCTCATGCAGTAGTTCTGGCCAGCGGAGGTTACGGTAATACTTATTTCCTTTCCACAAATGCAATGAACTCCAACGGTTCAGCCGCTTGGCAGTGCTACAAAAAAGGTGCATTCTTTGCAAATCCTTGTTTCGCACAGATTCACCCTACTTGTATCCCTGTTCACGGAACACAGCAGTCAAAATTGACTTTGATGTCAGAATCATTAAGAAATGATGGTCGTATTTGGGTTCCAAAGAAGAAAGAAGATGCTAACAAACTACAAAAAGGTGAAATCAAAGGTTCTCAGATTCCTGAAGAAGACCGCGATTATTATCTTGAAAGAAGGTATCCTGCTTTTGGTAACCTTGTACCT